>JAUICK010000018.1 GCA_030427865.1 Bacteroidia bacterium
ATTTTAGGTGGTTATCTATCTTCACAAACCGATAGTAGAGGTCACAACCCATTAGCCTTAAAAATAAAAAAGTTTATCGACGATAATGGTGGTTGCTCTGCAGAAAACAATAGTTTTATTGAATTAGCTTTACAAGCAGAAATTGATGGAGCAGAAGTAGATTGGGAAGAACAAGTTATTTTAGATGTAGAATTTGTAAATCAAGAATGTCTAAAATCTGTTTATAATCAAATGGGTAAAGCAACTAAATTTAAAGGATATCTGCAAAATTTTAAAAGTAATATGTCTGTAGCTGGTTTAAGATTTACTGTTGATAATAATTTTAGGAATACAGAACCAAGTAAGTATCATAATGCTATGGCCATTACTAAACCACCATTAGTTAGTAATGAAATTAAAATTACTTTTAATACAGATACTAATACTACAGGGAATATTTTAGACAAACCAGATGTGTTTAAAGCTGTGTCTATGATACATGAAGTTATTCATGCAGAAATGTATCGTAAAATGTTAGATGCCATGATAGTTGCACAAGGAACAGGAACTACTTTAGATTGGACAGACTTAACATATGATGAATTTAAACAGTATTTAAATACTTTACAAAATAAATATTTTGGTATTTGGGATTATTATGTTAGATACGATAATAACAATAATACTCCAGATAATGGTCAACACCAAGCAATGGCTCAACATTATAGAAACATTGTAAAACAAGCTTTAACAGATTACGACCCAACGTTAACAGAACAACAAAAAGAAGCGCTTTCTTGGATTGGCTTGAATGAAGCAAATATTGTTGCTTGACAAAACTATCCTAACAAAACTACCATAACAACAACTTTAACAAGTATTAAAAACACTTTCCCAAATGGATGCAACTAAACTATTTGCTATTATATTTCTTTTAAGTACAAATTTTATTTTTGGACAAAAATCTAAATACCCCAAAGACACTATTTATATAAAATATGAACATAAAGTAGGTCAAAAAAAATGGAATATGAAATTCAAATATAAATATGAAAACTTAAAAGGGTTTTATTTTAATATTGAACACATTAAAGGAGATATGGCATTATTTTATAATATGAAAGAAAAAAATGATACTTTATGTTTTAAGCACTTAAAAGATTATACTTTTCTAAATTTAAAAGAAATAGAGAGAAGAGAAAAAGAATATTATAAAAAAAGATTTGGAGGTAATCCTTGGATAAAAAATAAAAATGCAGTTTTTCATACATATTTGGTTGAAGTTATTTCAAAAGAAAAAATTGTTGTTTACCCTGTAATTTGGAGAAGTCAAGGAATTGTAGAATAAAATACAAACCACAACACTGTAAAAAATTAATTAGATAGAAGCTGTCTAAAAAGTAATTGAGTATGTCAAACTGAGCTTGTCGAAGTTTTATAATTCATTGATTATCAATTATATTTCGACAATCTCAATATGACAAGTAGTTAATTTTTTGACTTTTTAGACAGCCTCTTTTTATAAAAAACTTTAAAGTTTCAACAACTCTTCAACAAAATCTCTTGTATTAGAGAGTCTTGGTACTTTGTGTTGGCCTCCTAATTTGTTCTTTTTCTTTAACCAACTATAAAAAAGCCCGTCTTTAGCTTTGTGTATTTTAGGTAAAGCAAGTGTCATGTTTTTATAACGTTTCGCTTCGTAATCAGAGTTAATGGCTTTTAAAGAATTGTCTAATATTTCTGTAAAATACGAAATGCTTTCAGGGGCTTCCTTAAATTCAATAATCCATTCATGACCTCCATTTTCTTTACCTTTCATAAAAATAGGAGCAACAGTATATTCTTTTACTAAACTATTGGTTTTCTCGCAAGTCATTTTTAAAGCATCCTCTACATTTTCTATGTTCAATTCTTCACCAAAAACATTAATATAATGTTTTGTTCTTCCTGTAATTTTTATTCGGTAAGGATCTAAAGAGGTAAACCGAATTGTATCGCCAATTAAATACCTCCATAAGCCACCATTTGTGGTAATCACCAACGCATAATCAATTTCTTTTTTTACTTTTGATAACGGAACAGCCATAGAATTTTCGCCTTTATATTCAGACATCGGAATAAATTCATAAAAAATTCCATAGTCTAACATTAACAACAACTCCTTAGAACCATTTCTATCTTGAATGGCAAAAAAACCTTCGGATGCATTATAGGTTTCATAATACTGAAAACCTACTTTCGGAATAATTTTCTTGTATTGTTCTCTGTATGGATTAAAGTTAACACCACCATGAAAATAGACTTCTAAGTTAGGCCAAACTTCTAAAATATTATTTTTTTCTGTACGTTCTAAAACACGATTTAGTAAAACCAACATCCAACTTGGCACACCCACCAAACTCGTAATGTCTTCGTTAATAGTTTCATCAATTATGGCTTCCATTTTGGTTTCCCATTCGCTCATTAAAGCTACTTCTTGGCTTGGAGCTGAGCTAAAATCTGCCCAAAAAGGTAAATTTTCTGTGATAATTGCAGATAAATCTCCGAAATAAGAATTATTGTCTTTATACACTTCAGAACTTCCGCCTAATTTTAAACCCTTTCCTGTAAATAACTGTGTTTGAGGGTTGTTGTTAATGTACAAGCACAACATATCTTTACCCGCTTTCATATGGCAATACTCTAAAGCTTCATCAGAAACAGGAATAAATTTACTTTTGGCATTGGTGGTTCCGCTACTTTTAGCAAACCATTTTATAGGTGTGGGCCAAAAAATATTTTGCTCACCTTTTCGACAACGTTCTATCAAAGGCTCAAAAGTTTCGTATTTTTGAATCGGAACATTTTTTGAGAAATCTTGATATGTTTTTATAGATGAAAAACCATTTTCTTTACCAAACTCTGTGTTTTTAGCAGTACTTAAAAGTTTTAGAAGCAACTCATTCTGTACACCTTCTGGATATTTTAAAAACAATTCCATTTGATGTTTACGTTTCTTTAAAAACCAAGAAATTATAGAATTGATAATCTGAAACGCCATAGAAAATTCGTAAGTTTGTTAGGTTCGATTTTAGTTTACAAATCGAATTTTAAAAATACTAAAATTTTATATGATTTATCAAGGAGTTTTAAAAAAAATGATGACAGAAAATGGGGATGAAATTCAGTATTATTTAGATATGGAAACTGATTTTATCAATATGAATCAGTTACTAAATAAAGAATTTACCATTTCTTTTGTAAAATACGAATGTTTAAATTGTCATTTAAACAAACAAATTTATAGACAAGGATTTTGTAAATCTTGTTTTTTTGATATTCCTCAAGCTGCAGATTGGATTATGCGTCCAGAGTTAAGCAAAGCACATTTAGATGAAGAAGATAGAGATTTAGCTTACGAGAAAAAAGTGCAATTACAGCCACACATTGTCTATTTAGCAAATTCCAGCAATGTAAAAGTGGGTGTTACCAGAAAACAACAAGTGCCAACTCGTTGGATAGACCAAGGAGCGCATGAAGCTATAGAAATAGTGGAAGTTCCAAACCGTTATTTAGCAGGTATTACAGAAGTTGCTTTAAAAGAACATGTTGCAGACAAAACCAATTGGCGCAAAATGCTAAAGAACGATGTTGAAGATGAAAATTTAGTTGAATGGAGAGAGAAATTGAAACAATACATACCTGATGAAGCAAAAGAATACTTTATTGAAAACAATGCTGAAACGAATTTAAATTTTCCTGTTACCAAATATCCAGCAAAACCAAAGAGTTTAAATTTGATAAAAACACCAAACTACACAGGTAAGTTGGTTGGCATAAAAGGACAATATTTAATTTTTGATGATGAGACTGTTTTTAATGTAAGAGCCAATGAAGGTTTGGTGGTGAATATAAATGTATAAATGAAAATTATTAAAGTAGTTTTTGTAATAGAAGCACTTTTATTCATTGTGGTATATTCTTCAATATTTTATAAAAATATGTGGATTTTACATTCTGATAAACCAAATAAATATAAGTGGTTTTTATTTAATCCTTTTTTGTTTTTTGATTCTATATTTATATTTAGTTGGAATGTAAAAGTTGGTAAGAATAAGAATTTGAAAAGAAAAGTTAATAAACTATCAAAGGTTTTACGATGGTTATTTTTACTTTTTTTCTTGACGTTGATTTTTTACTTTATTACAATAAATTATGAAAACTAACCTATTAAAAGTAGCCTTAGCACAAATTTCTCCAGTTTGGCTAAACAAAGAAAAAACAATTAAAAAGATTGAAAAATCGATTATTGAAGGAGCAAAAGAAAACTGTGAATTGATTGTTTTTGGTGAAGCTTTATTACCTGGTTATCCTTTTTGGATTGCCTTAACCAATGGTGCAACATGGAATTCTAAAACTCAAAAAGAAATTCATGCTCATTATGTGCGTAATTCAGTAACCATAGAAAAAGGCGAACTAGATTCCATTTGTAAATTGGCAAAAGAACACAAAATTGCCATTTATTTAGGAGTTATAGAACGCGCTCTAAATAGAGGTGGACATAGTATTTATGCGAGTTTGGTCTATATAAATCAAAAAGGAGAAATCAAATCTGTGCATAGAAAATTACAACCAACCTATGATGAGCGTTTAACTTGGGCTCCTGGAGATGGAAATGGTTTGCAAGTGCATCCTTTAAAAGATTTTACAGTTGGTGGATTAAATTGTTGGGAAAATTGGATGCCTTTGCCAAGAACAGCATTATATGGTTTAGGCGAAAACTTACACATTGCTGTTTGGCCAGGTAGCGACCATAATACCAAAGATATTACGCGTTTTATTGCAAGAGAATCTCGTTCTTATGTAATTTCGGTTTCTGCTTTAATGCAAAAATCTGATTTCCCTAAAAACATTCCTCATTATCGTAAAATTATAAAAGATGCCCCAGAAGTTTTGGCAAATGGAGGCTCTTGTATTGCTGGTCCTGATGGAGAATGGATTATTGAACCTGTTATTAATAAAGAAGGTTTAATTATAGAAACCATAGATTTTAACAGCGTTTTAGAAGAACGTCAAAATTTTGATGCTGTTGGTCATTATAGCAGACCAGATATTACCAAATTGCAAGTTAATAGAGAAAGACAAAGTACCGTTTCTTTTAATGATGAATTATGATTTTCGAACAAAAAGAAATACAATTACAACCTTTTAAAAGAGGGTTTCATTTAATTACTGCAACCATTCTTAGAGAATTCCCTGAAGTAAAATCGATTAAAAAAGGGGTTTTAAAAGTCTTTATCAAACATACATCTGCAAGTTTAACTATTAATGAAAACGCAGACCCTACAGTAAGAGTAGATTTTGAAAGTCATTTTAATGCAATGGTTCCAGAAAATCAATCTTACTATATTCATACTTATGAAGGAAATGATGATATGCCTGCGCATCTTAAATCATCTTTATTAGGAAGTTCAGTAGAAATACCAATTACCAATGGTAATTTAAACTTAGGGATTTGGCAAGGAATTTATTTGTGTGAACATAGAAATTACGGAGGAAATAGAAAATTAGTGTTAACTGCTTTTGGAGTTTAATTTTTATAAAAAAATAAAAGCCCGAAAAAATAAATTTACGAGCTTTTAAAATCAACTAACCAATATCTTTTACCAAGAATAGTTTTTAAGTTTAGCTTGACGCTTAATGGCTTTAATCATAACATTGTCAAGTTGACCTTTTTTACTATTTTCCTTTTGTTTTTGAGCAATATAGCTTCTTCTTTTTTTATCTAATTCTTTAATTTTTGCCTGAATTTCTGAACGTTCTTTAGCTTTTGCTTTTACATAGGCTTTTATTTCGGTTTCAGATTTGTTTTTCAATTCTGCTGGTAATTGCGATTTTTTAATTTTAGAATAATCTACTTTTTGTTTTTTATCAGCATCTACCAAATCCCAAGAAGAGTTGTCATACAATCTCGAACTCTTAGAAATAGTTCTTTTTACAGCAACAGCTTCTTCTAATTCCATTGCATTATCATCTTGTATTTTCTGATTAGAAAATTTAGTATATCCTTTATTTCCGTAATAAATATAAGTTTTATTTAATCTTTTATTTAAAATGATAATCTCATCATCATAAGGAGTTACAATGTGCACAATTTTTTTATTATGATTAATGGTCATATAATCTCCTCCTCCTAATTTAGCACCATCTTGCCATTTATTAGAAATACCATTGTTGTAGTTTCCGCAGAAAATAGTGTTTATTAAAATATCTTTTTCTTTTGCCTCGCTAATGGCTTCTTTGTAATTGATTTTTCCTTGTGTAAAAGGCTCATTTCCTGCAATAAAAATAAGACGTAAATCGTTTTTATTTTTACCCCAAGAGAGTTCTTTTAACGATGTTTGAATTACTTGTCCACAATACTCACTTCCTCCATTTGTTTTTAAAGAAAATAGCTTTTCAGAAATTTCATCTAAATCGTTGCTAAATTGTAAAACTTGCCTTATAAAACCTTCTTCACTGGGTAAACTAGAGTTTCCATATTCATACAAAGCAATTTCTAAATTGGGTTTTTGAATTCCGTATTTAGCATAAGAAAGTTCGTTTACAATTTCCCAAAGTTGTGCTTTTGCTTGGTTGATTAATCCATCCATACTATTACTAGTGTCTAATAACAACGCAACTTTAATAGTTTGTTTTTTTGTAAGCTTTTGTGTTGGTTGATGGTTCGCAAAACTATTTAAAGAGATACTTAAAAAAAGAATTGCAATGACTTTTAATACATGTGTTTTCATAATAAGATTGTTTTTTAGTTACAGATGTTTAAAAGTTTGGTTGTATAACTTCATTCAATATTAATGCCAACTTTTTTCAAAAAAAAAGCAGAATGAGTAAACCATACTTTTGAATGAGTAAAGAAGATTTTTAAATGAGTAAAGGTGTATAAAATATATTTTTACGAGACTATAATTGAATTTATCAATTTTTTTGGATGATTTTTTGTGATTAAGTTTACCATAAATTAATACTTCTAAGAATGAAATATCAAATTACAATACCCAAACCTTGTCAAGAAGATTGGAATAAAATGACAGCAACTGAAAAAGGGAGATTTTGTAACAGCTGTAAAAAAGAAGTGATAGATTTTACAAATCTGTATGCATCAAAAATTTCGAAAAAAATATTTCGAGAAGAAAATTTATGTGGTAGATTTAAGCAAGCTCAAATTAACAAAGAGATAAATATTGCTAAAAAAAGTAGCTTTCCAAAAGTGGTAGCAAGTTTCGTTTTGGTTTCTTCTATGTTAACAGAATCACCAATTTTTTCGCAAGTAAAAAAAGATACAACTGAGGTGTGTAATGCTAAACAAGTAAAAGGTATTGCCAAAAAATATTTTTTAACGAATTGTATTACAATTAAAGGAGAAGTTAAAGATGAATCTGGAGGTTTGCCAGGGGCATCAATTCTTCTAAAAGGAACTAATAAAGGAACTCAAACAGATTTTGATGGAAATTTTTCAATTAAAATACCCAATAAAAAAGGAAACTCACCTATATTAGTTATTTCCTATCTTGGTTATAAAACGCGAGAGATAAATATTACAACTTTAAATAAGTCTTTGAATATTTTTTTAGAAGAAGAAAAAGCAGAGAAAGTTGAAACTGTTATAGTAGGAATGATAGCTGTAAAAAAAACAAATATTTTTAAGAGAATAGGAAATCTTTTTAGAAAAAAAGAAAACAGAAAGTATTAATGACCAAACAAATAAAAATAATAGCTATCTTTTTAATGGTATCTTTTGTAAGTTTTTCACAAAACAATAGAAATATAGAAGAATACCGTTTGTTTAATGTTAAGATAAAAGTAGAAGATAAAAACACAGGAATTTCAATTAACAATGCAGAAGTTTTTGTAAGTGGTAGATATTATAGGTATTCTCCTATTACAAATAATTATGTAATAAAAGCTAAAGTGGGAGATGAGGTTAGAGTGTCGCACCCAGATTTTGAAACCGTGTATTATACCATAAAATCTGATGAAGATATACGTATTTTGGTTGAAGATTTTCCAATTCAAAAAATAACTCAAAGAAAAAAATATTCAAATAAGAATAAGTTATCTAAAGTAACAGATTTTTATCATCAATATTTAGATTCTGCAAAGTTTTACAAAAAGAAAAATATAGATAAAAGCCTGTCTTTTGTAGAAAAAGCGCTTAAAACAAACCCATCTAAAAAAAGAAATGCAGCTTCATATAAAACTTTGGCAGATGTATATTTCTATTGGAAACAATACGATTTAGCAGTAAATAATTACAAGTTGTCTATTCAAATTAAAGAAGATGTTCTTACTAAAATCGATTTGGCAAAAGCTCAATTTTTGCTTAAAGATTACAAAGAAACAGAAAAAACCTACACTACTTTGCTTAAAGAAAGACTTAGTAATTACGAGAGAATTACTGTATTAGAAGGTTTAGGTGATATCGATTTTGTTTTAAAAAAATACAAGAATGCAAAACTTCTGTATAACAAAGCTTTAGCAATAGCTAAAAAGAATATTGTAATACCTAAAATAACTGATTTAAATTCTAAAATTGCAGATGTTTTTGCAGCAGAAGGAAATTTCGAACAAGCCAATGTTAGATTTACTAATTCTTTAAATTTAGCATCAAAAGAAAATGTAAATAGAGCTTTAAAAGAAGAAGAAAAAGTTGCTGATTTTTACAATTCTAATAGACGTTTTGATGATGAAATTAAATTAAGAAAAAAGAGTTTACAAAAAGCAAAACAAAAAAAATCTGAAAAAATAGAAGTAATAGAAGCAGATTCTATAACATCTCAAAAAATTAACTATAAAATTGGTAATGCTTATATGTTAAAAGAAGATTATAAAGAGGCAATTCCCTTTTTACAAAAAAGTATAAAAGATGCCAATGCTAAAGAAGATATTGTGGTACAAAAAGACGCAACACGTAAACTTTCTGAAGTCTATGCAACAGTGGGCGAGTACGATAAAGCTTTAAAAAGTTATCAAGAATACGTAGAGTTAGTAGATGAATCTTATATTAGAAAAGAACAAGAAATTCAACAAGTTAAACGTTTTTCTAAGACCATTTCAGACAATCAAAACAGAATTGCAAGCTTAGAAAAAGACAAAGAATTGGCGCAAAGTAAAATTAGTTTGGCATATATAGATCGTAAATTATCTGAAGAGAGTAACCAAAAACAACGTTTAATTATTTACTCTTTAATTGGTGGTTTTTTGTTGATGAGTTTGCTGGCTTTTTTTATGTTTAGAAATATAAAACAACAAAAATTAGCCAACAATTTATTGGCGCTAAAATCTATGCGTTCGCAAATGAATCCGCATTTTATTTTTAACGCTTTAAACTCTGTAAATAGTTTTATTGCTGTAAATGACGAAAGAAATGCCAACAGATATTTAAGTGAATTTTCGGTTTTAATGCGCTCTGTTTTAGAAAATTCTGACGAAGATTTTATCCCGTTATCAAAAGAAATTGAATTGTTAGAATTGTACACAAAATTAGAACACAATCGTTTTAAAGAAAAGTTCGATTATACAATTTCTGTTGATAAAAACATCAACTTAGAACAATTTTCAATTCCGCCAATGTTATTGCAACCTTATATAGAAAATGCTATTTGGCACGGATTGAGATACAAAAAAGAAAAAGGATTTTTAGAAATATCCATCAATAGTAAAGATAAAAAAACGGTTGTAATTATGATAAAAGATGATGGAATTGGAAGAAAAAAATCGCAAGAAATAAAAACGAATCATCAACTAAAACAAAAATCAAAAGGAATGAGTACCATAAAAAACAGAATTGCTATTTTAAACGATATGTACAAAGAACGAATTTCTGTAAATGTTTCTGATGCATTAAAAAGCGGAGAAGGTACAAAAGTTGAATTGTTATTAAAGCGTGAAGTTGGGAGTAGGAAGTAGGAAGCTGGAAGCGTGAAGTTGGAGGTTGGAGGTTGGAAGTAAGAAAAGTAACTTCACGCTTCACACTCCAAACCTCAATCTTCCTACTCCAGTCTTAACGCTCCGAACTACAAACCTAAAACACAAAAACTATGAAACTAAAAGCAATTATTGTAGAAGACGAACAAATTAGCAGAGATATTTTACGAAATTATATTACTAAGTATTGCCCAAATGTTAATTTATTAGGAGAAGCGAGTAATATAGATGATGCACATAAACTTATTTTAAAACATGAGCTAGATTTGGTGTTTTTAGATGTAGAAATGCCTTTTGGAAATGCCTTCGATTTGTTAGAGAAAATAGAAAACAGAACTTTTGAAACTGTTTTTGTAACCGCTTACGATCATTATGCAATAGAGGCTTTAAACAATCACGCAAGTTACTATTTACTAAAACCCATTTCTATAGACGAGTTGATAAAAGCCGTAAATATTGTTACAGAAATTAAAGAAAAAGAGAACGAATTACAACATCAAATTTTAGCTCCAAAAACAAATTCAGCAAAAGGAAAAATTACCATTCCGCAACAAGATGGTTTTGAAGTTTTAGATATTAACGACATCGTTTTTTGTAAAGCAGATGACAATTACACAGAAATTCATTTAGCAAATTCCAAAAAATTGGTAAGTAAAACGCTAAAGTATTTTGAAGATGCTTTAAAGGATTATACTTTTGCAAGAATTCATAAATCGTATTTGGTAAATGTAAATGCAATTACAAAATACAAAAAAGGAAAAGGTGGAAGCGTAATTGTTTCTAATGGAAAAGAAATTTTGGTTTCTGCTTCAAAAAAAGCTAATTTGCTTTCTTATTTCAAGTAACTAAAAGACCTCACAGGTTTTCAAAACCTTTGAGGTTTGTAAAATTAAATCTATGCCCATAATAAAACCCGTAAATAATAAGCATCCACAAATACCAGAAGATTGTTATATAGCAGAAAATGCCACTATTGTGGGTGAAGTTTCTTTAGGTACTGCATGTAGCGTATGGTTTAATGCCGTAATTAGAGGAGATGTTCATTATATAAAAATGGGCAATAAAGTTAACATTCAAGATGGTGCAGTTATCCATGCAACCTATCAAAAATCGCCCACAAATATTGGTAATAATGTTTCAATTGGGCACAATGCTATTGTACATGGTTGCACAATTCACGATAATGTTTTGGTGGGTATGGGCTCAATTATTATGGACGATTGCATTGTAGAAAGTAACTCAATTATTGCTGCAGGAGCTGTTGTTACCAAAAATACACACGTAGAAAGCGGAAGCATATATGCAGGAGTTCCTGCTAAAAAAGTAAAAGATATTTCTGAGGAATTAATTTCTGGAGAAATAGACAGAATTGCCAATAATTATGTAAAATATTCTGGTTGGTTTAAAGAGTAGATTTTGGGCGTTACACAAGGTCGGGCTTTACGTTATATCTTTTATTCATTCTTCATAAAAGGATGCCACTTCAATCCCTAACGCAAAAGAAATGCTGTTAAAATCAAAACCCTAATTTCAACTAAGAAATTAGGGTTTTGCAATCAACTAAACCAATCAAAATAGATTATTTTCTGTTATCAGAATTTTTACGATTTCTTTTTTTCTTTTTCATCATTTTCATTCCTTTCATTTTTCTTCTTTCCTGCATTTTTTCAAACTTCTCGAATTGTTCTTTGTTCAAGATGTTTTTCATCTTGTTTTTCATCATAATTTGATGGTCTAACTGCTTACTTTTCATAGCGTAAATTTCATCAGCTGTAGGTTTTTGTTTGTTTTTTCGAGCCTCTTTTCTTTTTTCCATGGCAGCTTTTTTTGCTGTTATTTGTGCCATTAAAATAGGTTTTAGCTGTTTTTGTTGTTTTTCAGATAAATCTAAAGCCAATGTCATTTTTTTAATTGCTAAGTTGGCATGTTGTTCTACCGTTAACTTTGGCATTTTTTTAGTTCTTTTTTTCTGAGCTTGTGTAGTAAAAGTAAAAGCGAATACAAAAGCTAAAATTGTTGCTAAATTTTTCATAAGTATAAAATCGTTAATTATTATTTTCAGTTCTAAGACAATAAAAAAAGAAAAAGGTTTAATCTTTATTTTAGTTTAACAAGTGTTTAACGTTTTGATTATCAAGAAAATAAAACTCAGCTTCAATGAAGAAACTGAGTTTTTGTATAAACTAATCAACCCAAAACTAATTTATTGTAATTTTTAACTACACTTCTTTGACTCACAAAAAAGGAAATAGTTTAAATTTGTAACACATATTAACAAGGTTTTAACAAATATGGTTATGAGTAAAATATTTTGGATACTTTTTTTTATTCCCTTTTTCGTTTTTGGTCAAACCAACCAACAAGATAGTATTCTTGTCGATTTAAGTAATCCTCATGCTACTGTTTACACACATTTGTATTTTTTACAATCAGATTCTTACCAACCTAAAAAAGCAGCTAAAACTATTTTAGGATATTCTGAAAAAGAAGCTGTTAAAAAAGCAATTAAAATTAAACAAGTTTTAGATGGTAAAGGTTTGTTTGTAGATTTAAATAGAATACCTACAAACCCAAATTATAAAGATACTGTTGGATATTCTTCATATAAAAGATACGTGTTGTTTCCACAAAGAATGCCTCAAATTTATATCGAAAAAATAGGCAAGAAGTGGTATTACTCTTCAGAAACTGTTTCTAAAATAGAAGCTTTATATAAAGAGGTTTTTCCCTGGTATGTTCAGAAATTACAAAAAATAATTCCTGTTTCTGGTCATAAAAAGTTTTTAGGATTAGAATTATGGCAGTTTATAGGTTTATTGCTACTCTTTATTTTATCATATTTCATTTTTCTAATTGTACGAAGAATTTCATTTTTTATACTTAGAAAAATTCAACATCAAATTACAAAGAACACTAACTTTGAAGTAGATAAGGTACTTAAAAAATTAGCTCGCCCATTAAGTTTGTTAGTTATCGTTTCTTTTATTGATAAAATTTTTCCATCACTACAATTCGGGTTAGATGTTAACACATGGGTGTTTTTAACTTTAAATATTGCTAAAACTGTTTTTTGGATTTATGTTTTTCTAAAATTAGTTCAGGTAATAATGCGTATTTATTCTGAATTTACTGAAAGAACACATAGCAGATTAGATGATCAATTAGTACCAATTTTGCATAGTTTTTTTACAGGAATTGTACTTGTTATAGGGCTTTTTAGGCTGCTAATTCTTTTTGGTGTAGATGCTACTACAATGTTAGCAGGTGCTACTATTGGAGGTTTGGCTTTTGCTTTAGCATCTCAAGATACTGTTAAGAATTTGATTGGTACTATCATGATTTTTCTTGATAAACCTTTTCATATAGAAGACTGGATTGAAGCTGGAGAAGTTGTGGGTACAGTAGAAAAAGTTGGTTTTCGATCTACGCAAGTGCGTGCTGCAGATACCTCTGTATATCAAATACCAAATAGTAAATTGTCTGAATTAGTGATTAATAATAAGGGTTTACGCTTGTATAGACGTTATAATACGAACTTAGGTTTGCGTTATGATACCCCTCCAGAATTAATTGAGGCATTTGTAAAAGGAGTTAGAGAAATAATTATTGCGCATCCAGAAACACGTTCTGACTCTTACAATGTAGAGTTTACAGGTTTTGGAGATTCTGCTTTGTTAATTATGGTAAATGTGTATTTTAAAAGTTTGGCTTGGGGTGTAGAACAATCTTCTAAGCATAGATTGCATATAGCTATTGTTAAATTAGCAGCAGAATTGGGTGTAGATTTTGCATTTCCTTCTACAACAGTTACAATTGAACAGTTTCCAGAAAAGAAAGGATTGTTGCCAAAATACGATACAAATCAAGAACGAATAAATGGGGCGATTTCTAAAGTGGTAGAAGATTTTAAGAAAGAAAAGTTTGAAGCAGAGTAGAGTTTATTTTTATAAAAAAACCACGTCAAATAAGACGTGGTTTATAATTATTATAATTTTATGTTTAAATTATTTAGGATTTAAAATCACCTCAATTCTATCAGCAACATCTTGTAAGTGATAGCGTCTTAATGTATTTCCAGATTTTGAAGCGTTTTTTGCATCACGTTGTAAGCGTTTTAATTCTCCTCTAACAACAGATTTTACATCAGATTGATTGATGGTAATTCCACTTCTTTTAAAGTAACCACTATTATAGCCTCTTTGGTCTTTAGCATCATTTAAAAGATAATTCATTCTGTCTAAATAAGCTCTTTGTAAGTTTCTTCTGTAAGTGTCAATAGAACGTCCATTATAAACCTCTGTCCAAACACCTTTACGTAAATCGCTCATCATATTTACTAAAGAGTAAGCAGAAGAACCATTTAGAGTTTCGTTTTCAATCATACGAGCCATTCTACCTGGATTTAGAATATTGTTTAAAGTTCTTGCTTGTAAACCACGAACTCTTTCTACAGAACCAGAAAATTCAATTTTGCTAAAAATGTTTTTATCTAACATCCAATTCGGGGTTTTAAATAATTCATTTGTTAAGAATTGTAGCGCTTCTTTTTGGGTAGCTTTGTCTACATGTGTGTATACTGCACCATCTTGGTCAGAAGTTTTATAATATTCATAAACACCACCAATATTAGAAGTAACATGTCCCATATATCTGTTAAACTGACTTAGTAATTGCCCGTACATAGTTTGTAATTCATCATAATTTTCACCTTTTTCAGATGCCCAAGTTTCTAAGTTTGGTAAAATTCTTTTTAAATTTTTAATACCATACATAGAGGCTTTCATAGCATTGTCTCCTAAGTCTTCTGTTTGAGAACTTGGGTCTACAACACCACCAGCTTGTTGATGTCCAAAACGATACATAGGATTGTCAGCTTTTGCTAAAATCCAAGAATCTAAAATTGGTTTTTCTTCTTTAGCAGTTTTATCTAAAATAGGTTTATATCCCCAAGCAATAGCGTATTTATCATAAGGGCCAATGTTAGGCATTAAAGCGACTCCTTTATCTTCTGGTTGTGCAATGTAGTTAAAACGAGCATAATCCATAATAGAAGGTGCTGTTCCGTATTTTTGAGTAAATGTTGCAGAACGTAAAGAATCTACAGGATATGCAACAGAACTTCCCATATTATGAGGTAATCCTAAAGTATGACCAACTTCGTGAGAAGATACAAAACGAATTAAACGTCCCATAACTTCGGTTTTAAATTCCTTACTTCTTGCATCTATGTTAATAGCTGCTGTTTGGATAAAAAACCAGTTTTTTAACAAACTCATTACATTATGATACCAGTTGATGTCTGATTCTAAAATTTCTCCAGAACGAGGATCACTAACGTGAGGACCATTTGCATTTGGAATTGGAGAGGCTAAATAACGAACCACAGAATAACGAACATCTTCTGGAGACCAGTCTGGATCTTCTTCTTTAGATGGCGGGTCTTTAGCAATAATTGCATTTTTAAAACCTGCAGCTTCAAAAGCTACTTGCCAATCGTTTATTCCTTGTTTAATGTATGGTACCCATTCTTTTGGAGTAGCTCTATCTACATAATAAACAATTTGTTTTTTTGGTTCTACCAACTCTCCTCTTTTAAACTTCTCTATATCTTCATCTTTAACTTCTAACCTCCATCTATCTAAAAAAGTTACAGATTTACTCTTTTGAGCTTTTAAACCATAATCTGTTTGACTTCTTGCAAACCAACCAACACGTTCATCAAAATAACGACGTTTCATGGGTACTTTTGGTAATAGAACCATAGAATTACTCATTTCTACTGTAATAGAGCCAACTGCGGCATTAGAAGGAGCTTTATTTGCAAAATATGTTTTTACATGACGCATTTCTATGTTTTGTGGATAACTACTAATTCTATCTATATAAGAACGGGTTTTATCCATTCTTGTAGCTTGGTATCTTTTTCTATAAAATGCTGGAAAACCTAATGGTTTTACATCAGATGTAAATAGAGCAGTAGCATCTATAACTGTTGCAGTAGAATCTTTACTAAAAGCTTTTATTGGAAACGAAAATAAAATAGGTTCTAAGTTAGAATTTACAACAGCTTCGTGTACAGGTAAAATGGTGTCTGCAACTACGTTATGAGAAACAACTCTCAATAAAATTTGTTTGTTCTTTTTCTCCCAACGTAAAACTTGCGTATTGGTTTTTCCGCCTCCAAAACCAATACCAGAAGCTGTTTTAGCGATTCTTGTAACCATTAACATTTCTCTTTTTAATAGAGAATCTGGTATTTCAAAAAGATAAGATTCATCTTTTTTATGAACTTTAAAAAGACCATTGTCTGTTTTGTGTTCTTTGGTAACTACTTTACTGTAAGGCTGTATAGCTCCTTTTTGAGATCTTGGTTTAGGTTTTGGCGTTGCTTTTTTAACGTCTTTTTTCTTTTTTTTCCAGAATTGTGCGTTAATTTCTGCAGAAAAGCCAAAAACTAAGGCAACTAATAGTAGTTGCGAAAGTATTTTTTTTGTCATAATTAAGTAAGTTTATTTGAATTGACTTCGAAATTAAGGAAACAAAGAAAGATGAGGTCTTAAATTAATGTTAAAGAGGTGCTGATTTTATGAATAACATACAAATTCAAAAAAAGAAGCTGTCTGAAAAGTATTAGTATTTGTCATTTCGACTGTAATGGAGAAATCTTATTTATTGAAAATCAATTATATAAATTTTTTGCCTCCGCTCAAAATGACAGTTAAATCAACTTTTCAGACAGCTTCTTTTAATTAATAATTTATTATCAACTAATTTTTATTGTTTTATAATTTTATATGTATAGTAATTTTTTTCTGTTTCAATTTTTAATAAATACAAGCCAACAGAAAATTGTGATATATTAATATTTTTTATTTCAGATGATTTTGATGAAGTTTTAAAAACTTGTTTTCCAGCTAAATTATAGATTTGCACATTTTTAATTTGTTGATTCGCTATTTTAATATTTAAAATATTTGAAACCGGATTTGGATAAATAGTAACCTTTGGTAAAGATTGTTCATTTTTATCATTTACAGACAAGGCATTTTCTTCTAACATGTATAATTCATCTCCAATAGTACCATTATTGGCAGAGAAATATAGTTGATTATTATGGACAAAAAAGTTTTGCGGATTACTTCCGTTACCAAATTGTGCTGTTGATGGATTAATATCTTGAAATAAAACTGTACCAGCATTAGTGCCATCAGATTTCCATAATTCTTTGTTTTGACTATTGTTGCCCGCGTCTAAAAATACAAACCCTCCAAAGCTTACAATATTTCTTTGATAATTACCTTGCGAACCCGAGTTGATGTCTTTAACTAAAGTAGTTCCTGAATTTGTACCATCTGATTTCCATAATTCTCCACCATTATTTCCATCATTTGCATTAAAAAATAATGTTCCGTTATTGTCTACCAAACTCGAAGGGTAACTTGAAGAACTTGTATGAATATCTTTTACCATAACTGTAGATGCACCATCTGTACGCCAAAGTTCGTAACCATTTGCGCCATTTGCTCTAAAGAAAAGGTTATTGTTAGATACAGTAAACACACTAGGAAAACTACCTGAACTTCCAACTTTTATATCTTTTACTAAAACTGTAGAAGTACCATCTGTTTTCCATAATTCTGTTCCTTTAGAAGCAGAATTTGCAGAAAAGTATAAATTATTATTAAATTCTATAAAATCTGTTGGACTTCCACTTGAAGATGAGTGAATGTTGTAATGCAAAACTGTTCCTGTTTCAGTGCCATCAGATTTCCACAATTCAAAATCATTATCCCCATTGTGAGCATTAAAATATATTTTGCCGTCTAAAACACCTAACTCTCCATTTCTAATGCTGTTTCCACTACCTGGATTGATGTCTTTTACCATTTTTGTTCCAGCTTCAGTACCATCACTTTCCCATAATTCAGAACCACTAGAGTTATCATTTCCGTAGAAATATAACTTGTTATTTAAAGTAACGATATAGTTTGTTGTAACTCCATTAGATTCATTGGGACCAATATCTTTAACTATTACTGTTCCTGCTTCTGTACCATCTGTTTTCCATAATTCTGTTCCTTTTTCTAAAGTAGTAGCTTTAAAATATACAACTCCATTCATTTCAACAAAACTAGAAGGGTTACTGTGTTTTGCTCCTGTATTGATGTCTTTTAAAAGCGAAGCTGTTACTCCATCTGTTATCCAAAGTTCGCGACCATTTTCTCCATTATCTGCTGAAAATAAAACGTTGTTTCCAAAAGAGAAGAAGTTTTGAGGTGTAGAGGCATTATTTCCTTTTTTATTGATATCTTTTAGAAGCATTGTACCATTTTCTGTTCCGTCAGAAATCCATAGTTCTTTACCTAACCAGTTTCCATCAGAAGCTGTAAAAATTGCTTTACCATTCAACTCTACAATATTTTCAATGTTATTATCATCGAAAGAAGGATGGATATCTTTTGCTAATTTTGTTCCTGATTCTGTTCCGTCTGTTACCCATATTTCATAACCAGTAATGGTATTGTGTCCTTGAAAAAATAATTTATTTCCAACAACATTATATTGATTATTATGCCAAAATTCTCTTAAATCTGGTTCAAAACTGGTTGTGCCTGCTTCTGTTCCATCAGAGTTCCAAATGGTTTGTTTTTGAGTTGCCGAATTGTAACTAAAAATTAGGAGTTTATTGTTTAAAGTTAGTATGGTTTTAATATTGCCTAAATTGCTTTTAATTTCTTGTGTACCAGCTTCTGTACCATCTGTTTTCCACAATCCGTTATTGTACGTAAAAAAGATTTTATTGGTGTAATTTATAGTTGGTGTATTTGTAGAAAAAGAACTTCCAGAACCTATATTAATATCTTTTATCATAATTGTACCAGCTTCTGTACCATCTGTTTTCCAAAGTTCGAAACCATTAGTACCATTATTTGCAGAAAAATAAACAATGCCATTAGCTTCACTAAAATTGTTTGGAAAAGAATCTCCAGAACCAGATCTGATGTCTTTTACTAAAACAGTACCAGCTGCTGTGCCATCTGTTTTCCAAAGCTCTTGACCAACACTACTACTATGTTCTCCAGAAAAGAAGATGTAGTTTCCCGATTTTACAAAACGAGTTCCGCCAAAAACGGAAAAATCTTTTAATTTTATTGTGCCTGCTTCTGTACCATCTGTTTTCCATAAACCATTTTCTGCAGTAAAAATTAATTGATTATTTATAATTTCATGAAAAACCTGAATAGAAGAAAACTGTTTTATTTTTGTAGTTCCGGTTGCAGTGCCATCTGTTTTCCATAAAAATATGTTGTTTCCTTCGAATGCAGGAAACAATAAATGGTTATCGAAAATAAATGTATTAAAGTTTGTGTTAGGTACTCCATTGTCTTCACCAGAATTAAATTCTTTAAAAAGCGTTGTACCCATTTCTGTACCATCTGTTCTCCAAAGTTCGTAACCATTTAATCCATCTGATGCAGGAAAATAAGTATAGCCTTTAAATGTTATTTTTTGACCTGGATTTGATGAAAAATTTCCTTTGTTGATATCTGCTATTAAATTTGCTTGTGAAAAACTCTTTAATGCACTAAATATAAAAAAGAAGAATAGTAGTTTTTTCATAATATTTGTTTTTAGGATTTCTTTTGTAAAAATAGATTTAGATTTAGAAAAAAAATATAAGGCAAATGCCTTATATTTTTATCTCACTTTTTTCTTCGGCAGCATCTATAAAAATAGCAACTTTCCCTCCTTTTCCTTTGGTAATTGCATGTACAATTTTTTTACCGCTTTCTTTATCTGTATAAATTTTAAAACTTTTAATAACATATGCATTTCCAGACATTTTTCCATCTATGGCATTTTCTGAAATGTATTTTTCTGAAACCACTATATTCTGAAGACTTGCTACAGATGATTTAATTAAATCGTTATTTGTAATGTTTTTTGTTGTATTAATGGCATTTTTAATGCCTTGAGTATTTTTTAGGTTTGTATTTTTTACATCTCTTACATTTTTTACAGTTTTCATTACATTACCAATAGATAAACTTGATTTAAATCTGTATACAAAAGCAAATTTATCTTTATTGCTTGGAGTATTTAGTATAATTTTATCTCCCTTTTTGTATTCTATTCCTTTACTAGAAGTAAAAGGGTCTTTTGAGTTTTTTCCTTTAATTTGCCCAATAATTAGCATTGGTGCTAACAATAGTAAGATGATTACATTTTTTTTCATGATATTTTATTTAAGTAAAAACAGCATCCAATCTCGGTTGTTAACTCATCCTAAAAAAGGATTTTTTTGAGATGGATACTGTTACATAATATTTTTTATTTCTTTAGGATACAATGAATTAACATTTCAAAAGTAAATTGAATTGTTGTTTGAGCAAATAGAGTGAAGTACGTAAAATACTAGGTTGTTTACCGTAGATTTAAGAAGTAAGTCCGTTTTGAAAAGCAAAACGAATAAGAGAAGCTACATTATGCACATCGATTTTACGCATAATATTTGTTCTGTGGGTATCTACAGTTCTTGGGCTAATAAATAGTTTTTCGCCAATTTGAATATTGGTAAATCCTTGTGATATGTATTTTATAATTTCTTTTTCTCTTGATGTTAACTCTTCTACTAAAGGAGATTTTTGCTTGTATTGATGAAAAGTTGAAGTATTATTAGAAAGGAGGGCTTTAGTTACATCTGCATTAAAATATTCTTTATCATTGTATATACTTTTTGTAGCTATTAAAAGCTCTTCACTTGGTATGGTTTTTAGCATATATCCTTTAACACCAATTTCTATTAGGTTTTTAATAATTGATGGCTCTTGATGCATAGAAAGCATTGCAACTTTTACATCATTATAGTTTACTATTATTTGTTTTGCACATTCAATTCCATCCATTATTGGCATGTCAATGTCTAACAAAGCAATATCTACTAAGTGTTGTTCTATAAAATCTAATGCTTCTTTGCCATTATTTACAACAGCAACCACTTGATACTCTTGCTGGTTCTCAAAAGTGTTTTTTATGCCTTCTGCGATTAAAGGATGATCATCAGCAATAAGAATTTTTATGGGCATTACGCTAAAGGTATTTTTATAGTGACTAAAGTACCACTTTTAGGGCTTGGTTCAAAATTTACATTGCCATTTACCATATCTAATCTACTGGTAATATTTAACAAACCAATTCCTTTTTTACTTTTATCCGAAATAAAACCAACTCCATTATCTTCAACAATTAAAATGATTGAATTATTTGACTTGAACAATTGCACATTAACCTTTGAAGATTTACTGTGTTTTATGATATTATTTATGAGTTCTTGAACGACTCTATATATAGTTATTTCTATTTTTTTAGCCAGCCTTTTGGTAATATTAAAATGTTCAAAACTATATTCAATTTTTGTATACTTTAAACTGTTTTCTAATAAATCATTTAAAGCAGCAATAATACCTAATTCTTTTAAAGCTCTTGGCATCATTTGATGCGAAATGGTTCTTAAATCTTGGTTCGAGTTTTCTAGACTTTCTAACAATTCTTGAGATTCTTTGGTTTGTAGCAAATTCATTTTAGAAAGTATGTTTCTCGATTTTAAAATAACGCTACCAATTTGTTGCACGACACCATCGTGTAATTCTCTTGCTATTCTACTTCGTTCATTTTCTTGAGCTTCTATCATAGCTTGAATTCCTCTTTCTTGCTCTTTGATAATCATTTTTTGATAATCAGAATTTTGTTTCATCATTAAAAAATACCTATGAGCCATTGCTATAGTTAATACTATAATTTCTATAAAAATTACAAACTCCCATTCTAAAGGATTGTAGGAGTTTGTAAGTTTCATAGCTGTTAAAATAAAATGTCCCATAAATAACATTAGTGGAGCATAAGCAATTAAAAAATAATACCCCATTAAACTTTTTTTACGTGCCAGTTTATAAGCAAAAAAGTATAGGGTTACACTTATAATAAGGAGAAATAGTTTTGAAAAAATATAGGAAAATGAATAAAACCATTCGTATTTTCTTAAAAAAAGTGCTAAGAAAAATATAAGAAGCGAAAAATTTGCTCCATATCTTGTAATCTTCGAAACTTTTGGGTAATACTCTTTTAAGGCTAAGAAATTGTCTGTATAGTGCATCACAAAAAAAATGACTAAAAAGCCTAACATCTCTTCAAAATTATTACCAAAAAACAACGTGTTTTCTATGATAATAGGAGAAATAAAATATCGAACTCCAGTAATCTGTAAAAAAACCACAACAAGAAATCCTATATAATAAAAATATAATTTTTGCTTTGTAAAAAAAAGCATTGCCAAAGAAAGTAAAATGATTAAAAAAACGATACCTAAGAAAACTACTAAGTATGTAGAGCGTATTTTTATTTCTCTTTCTCTATTTTTATAGTTGTCTTTGCTCCATAAAACATTCATTGTTTTAAAAGAATCATCAAAAACATTTGCTTTTACATATACTATAATAGAGTCTTGTTTTGGAATATGAATATTATATACATAAGCATATCTGTTCTGTAAAAAAGCAGATTTATTATTTTTCTCAAAATGAAGTCCTTTTGGTTTAAATTGCTTTAAAACTCTTTTATTTTTAACCAAATACAGCGTAATAGAATCTATATTGGTTTGGTTAAATTCATAAACAAAATCAGTAATTTTAGAATTATTATAAAGAGGAATTTTAATCCAATGACGTTTGTTATAGATGCCTAAATTAACAAAAGGTTTGTGGTATGATTTAAAAACAGTATCGTTTTTTAAAACAAAATCGATATCAGACAAAAAAGATTTTTCACTAAAAACATATTGCTTATCAATTGTAGATTTATCACTATCAATTTTAAAATACTCTATTTTAGAATTTTGCGCGTAGAAATTTAATCCAAAGATAAAAATGAATAAAATTTGCAAATAAAATCTCATTTGCTAAAGATAAAAAAAAGAGCTTATTAATAAGCTCTTTTGTCATTTCCTTCGTAAAAGTTGATGAATGCTTGATTTACAACTCGCATTCCTCCTGGAGTTGGATAATTTCCTGTAAAATACCAATCACCTAAATTATCTGGACATGCTTTGTGCAAGCCTTCTATAGATTGATAAATAACCTCAACCTCTGCTTTAATATCTTCTGTTTTTAACATTTGAGCAATCTTATCAGAAATTTGTTCTGCACTAAATGGTTTATAAATTCCTTTTACATAATTTACAATCTCGCTATCTTCTTTAGATTGTTGCGCTTTACACTGTTTGTAAACTTCGTCTACAATGTTGTATTGATTGGTTTCTTTTAACAACTCAATTGCTGCTTTAAAAGCAATAAAAGCATCAATTCTTGCCATATCAATTCCGTAACAATCTGGATAACGAATTTGAGGAGCAGAAGAAACTACCACTATTTTTTTAGGGTTTAATCTATCTAAAATTCTGATGATACTTTTCTTTAAAGTAGTACCTCTTACAATACTATCATCAATAATAACAAGGTTATCAGTAGGTTTTACAACACCATAAGTAATATCGTAAACGTGTTCTACCAAATCGTCTCTACTATTATCATCTGCAATAAAAGTCCTTAGTTTTGCATCTTTAATCGCTATTTTTTCAAAACGAGGTCTTTCTGATAAAATTTCAGTAACCCTTTTTGCAGATAAATTTTTTCCGCCAGATAAAATTTGAGCTGTTTTTTGCTCATTTAAAACATCTTCAGCAGCTTCTGTCATTCCATAAAATGAAGTTTCTGCTGTATTCGGTATGTAAGAAAAAACAGTGTTAGAAATATCAGAATCTATCGATTTTAAGATTCGAGGAAACACATATTTTCCTAAATTTTTACGCTCTTCGTAAATGGAAGCATCACTACCTCTTGAAAAATAAATACGTTCAAAAGAACACGATAATTTTTCTTGTGGTTCGTTTACTAACTTAATAGAGGTTTGCCCATTTTTTTTAATGATTAATGCATGTCCTCTTTCTAATTCATTCACTTCCTCAATAGGTACATTAAACACAGTTTGAATTACTGGTCTTTCAGATGCTACAACTACAATTTCATCATCTTCATAAAAATAGGTAGGTCTAATTCCATTAGGATCACGCAATACAAAAGCATCTCCATGACCAACTAAACCAGCCATAGCATAACCACCATCCCAATTTTTAGAAGATCTTTTTAATACTTTTTTTAAGCTTAATTTTTCTTCTATATAAGGTGATGCATCTTTTTTATTAAATCCTTTTTCCTTTGCTTTTTGATACAATTTACCAACTTCATCTTCTAAAAAATGGCCAATTTTTTCCATAACAGTTACCGTATCTGTAAACTCTTTTGGATGCTGACCCAACTCTACCAATTCTTGTAACATTTGGTTAGAGTTTGTCATATTAAAATTACCTGCAACAATTAAATTCTTATGTTTCCAGTTACTTTGACGCAAAAACGGATGCACACTTTCTATACTATTTTTACCAAAAGTTCCATAACGTACATGACCTAAAAATAGATTTCCAATGTATGGCATATTTTCTTCTTGCCATTTTACATCGTCTTTTTTATCAGGATTTTGCTCTAAAACACCATTTAAACGTTCGTTTATTTGTGCAAAAATATCTTGAATTGGCTGCGATTGGTTAGAGCGAACTCTACTTACATATCTTGTACCAGGTTCTACATTAAATTTTACACTTGCAAAACCAGCTCCATCTTGACCACGATTGTGCTGTTTTTCCATTAATAAATACATTTTATTAATTCCGTAAAAAGCAGAACCGTATTTATCTTTATAAAATTGTAAAGGTTTTTTTAATCGAACAAGTGCAATTCCACATTCGTGTTTAATAGCGTCACTCATTGGTATTTGTAGTTTTGTTGTGTTGTTGTAAAAAAAATCCGCAGCAAAAAACCGCGGACTAAAATTAAGACATTTTTATGTCAAATTGTGTTAATTCTTTAAAAGCTTGTAATCGCTTTTTAACTTCTTCTTTTGTAAGCTCTTGCATGCGTTCTGTACCAAACTTTTCTACACAAAACGATGCTAAATTAGAACCGTAAATAATGGCATTTTTCATATTCTCAAAAGAAATATCTTCTGTTTTTGCTAAATAGCCGCAAAAACCTCCTGCAAATGTATCTCCTGCTCCTGTTGGATCAAAAACCTCTGCCAATGGTAAAGCTGGTGCAAAAAACATATTTCCTTCATTAAACAATAAAGCTCCATGCTCTCCTTTTTTAATCACCACATATTTTGGTCCCATTTCATGAATTTTTTTAGCTGCATTTACCAAAGAATATTCTCCTGATAATTGGCGCGCTTCTTCATCATTAATGGTAATTACATCTACTCTTTTTAAAACAGTATGCAAATCTGCTAAAGCAATGTCCATCCAAAAATTCATTGTATCTAAAACAACTAATTTTGGTCTTTTGTTCATTTGATCTAAAACAGATGCTTGTGTTAACGGATGTAAATTACCCAACATAACAATGCCTGCATCTTTAAAACTTTCTGGCACAACTGGTGTAAAGGTTTCTAACACATTTAATTCTGTTATTAAAGTGTCTCTCGAATTCATATCATTATGATATTTTCCGCTCCAAAAAAATGTTTTTCCGTTTTTATCAACTTCAATTCCATCAGTATTAATCCCTTTAGAATTCATCATTTTTAAATAAGAGTCTGGAAAATCTCCTCCAACCACAGAAACAACTCCTGTTTCTACTCCAAATTGAGATGCTGCTAAACCAACAAAAGTTCCAGAACCTCCTAATATTTTATCAGTTTTACCAAATGGAGTTTCAATAGCATCAAAAGCTACTGTACCAACTGCTAATAATTTACTCATTTCTTATATTTTATGCGTAATTTTGCAAAAACAAAAAAACACTTTTTTCAAGGTGCAAAAATAAGTTTAAAAAATGACTATCAAAGAAATACAAGAAGAAATTATTGATGAGTTTTCTATGTTTGATGATTGGATGGAACGTTATGAATACATTATAGAACTTGGAAAATCTTTACCTATTATTGATGATAAAAACAAATTGGATGAAAATTTAATTAAAGGTTGCCAATCTAAAGTATGGTTACATTCAGAATTAGAAGGCGATACTATAAAATATACTGCAGATAGTGATGCCATTTTAACAAAAGGAATAGTAGCATTGTTGTTGCGTGTGTATTCGAATCAAAAACCTGCTGATATTTTAGCTGCAAACACCAATTTTATTGATGAAATTGGATTGAAAGAACATTTATCGCCAACAAGAGCAAATGGTTTGGTGTCTATGATTAAGCATATTAAAATGTATGCAATTGCTCAACAAACCAAAATATCAAACTAAGATTAAAAAAAATGACAGATAAAGAATTAGAAGAAATTGGAGATAAAATTGTAAGAGTTTTAAAAACTATTTACGATCCAGAAATTCCGGTTGATATATACGAATTAGGTTTAATTTACGATGTTTTTGTTTCTGATGAAAACAACGCAAAAATATTAATGACGTTAACTTCACCTAATTGTCCGGTTGCAGAAACATTACCTGTAGAGGTTGAGGATAAAGTAAAAACCTTAAAGGAAATTAACGAATGTGAGGTAGAAATTACTTTCGACCCAACTTGGACACAAGATATGATGAGCGAAGAAGCAAAATTAGAATTAGGAATGTTGTAATTAGTGATGAATGTTGAGTTTTAAGTGATGAGTTAAAAGTGTAAACTTAAATTAATGGCAGAAGAAATTATAAATAGAGTAGCCAATAGCAAGCTAAAAACTTTCGATTTAGAAGAAATTTATCCAGATGGAAAAAGGATTTTATTTGATATTAAAGATTGGTTGTTTCAAGAACTCATTTTAAAAGAAAAAGACTTTAGAGCATCTGTAAAAAATTACAATTGGTCTCAATACAAAAAATCTTTTGTAGCAGTTACTTGTTCTGTAGATGCTATTATTCCTTCTTGGGCATTTATGTTGGTGGCTTCAGAATTAACCCCTTATGCAAATAAAGTAGTTATCGGCAATTTAGAATTATTAGAAACAGCAATTTATCAAGAATTAATTAATTTTATAGACTTTAAAGATTTTGCTGATAAACCAGTTATCATAAAAGGTTGTGCAGACAAACCCATACCTAACTCAGCTTATGCTTTTTTAATAGAAAAACTGCAACCAATAGCAAAATCTATACTATTTGGAGAAGCTTGCTCTACTGTACCTCTTTATAAATCAAAAAAATAATTTAATTGCTTTAGTATGAAAAGAATTCTCATCATTTTTTTCATTTTATTTTCAACTTTACTCTCTGCTCAAAGCAAGAAGAAAGATACACTACCTACTCCAAAATGGAAAATACATGGTAGATTTGCGTTTATATTCAATCAATCTTCATTTTCTAATTGGGCTTCAGGAGGTGAAAATACAGTAGCAGGTAATATTAATATTAATTATGATTTTAACTACAAGAAAAGAAATGTAAACTGGGATAGTAGAATTATAACAGGCTATGGTTTAAGCCATATTAATGATAAAGGATATAGAAAAACAGATGATAGATTTGAATTGAATACTCTGTTAGGTTTAAAAACGGGTAAGTATTGGTTTTTCTCGTTTATTGGAAATTTTAGAACACAATATACAAGAGGTTATAATTATAAAGTTGTACCTGCTGAACCTGTTTCAGATTTTTTCTCTCCAGCATATTTAACTTTTGGACCGGGAATGTTGTGGAAAAAATCAGATAATTTAAATTTAAATATAGCGCCAGCAACAGCAAGATATACTTTTGTAAACGATTTTTTTTCAGGGAAATTTGGGGTAAATCAAGGAAGAAATACCGCATTTAGTTTAGGTTTTAACCTTTCTGGGTATTATAAATATTTGTTGATGGAAAATATTGAAATGGAAAATATATTAGTCATGTATTCTGATTACTTAGCAAACATAGGTAATGTAGATATAGACTATCAAACCAATATTAGATTCAAAGTAAATAAACATATTAAAATGCAAATGACTTTTCATACCATTATGGATGATAATGCATCAAGTAGAATTCAATTTAGGCAATTATTTGGCTTAGGTATAAATTATAGTTTCCACGAAAAAGTGACCTATTAAAATTTTTCTTGTCTAAAGAAGAAAAGTGTACTTTTGCAATCTTAAAAAACAAAAATTAAAAAAATGAAAAAACTATTAATCTTAGTGTTTTTGGTATGTATCAGTTTTTCTGCCTACGCACAAACAGCTGATGAATTAAAAAAAGAATTAAAATCTAAAAAAGATTCAATCGCTAAATTAGAATCTAAAGCAAATGCAATTCAGTCTAAAATAGATGCCTTACCTGGATGGAGAAAAGGAGCTTTTGGTACTATTGGAGCAAGTTTATCTGGTTTTAATAATTGGTACGCAAGAAATGAACCGAATGTAAGTGCTGGAAATATTGGTATTACAGTAAATGGTTTTGCAAATTTAATAGAAGAAAAATTTTTCTGGAGAAATTCTGCCAACATAAACTTAGGATGGGTAAAATTAGATGATAAAGACGATGCAACAGATAGCGGAGATTTTGAAACAGCCACAGATGTTTTTACGCTAACATCTTTATATGGTAGAAGGTTAAATAAAAAATGGGCGCTTTCTGGTTTAGTAGAATACAGAACAACATTAATAGATAATTTTAACAACCCAGGGTTTTTAGATTTTGGTGTTGGTTTTACATGGACGCCAACCAGCAGATTGGTTGTTGTAATGCATCCTGCAAACTATAATACTATTTTTAGTAAAGGAAGTTCTGTTTTTACATCATCTCCAGGGGGTAAATTAGTAGCAGATTATACTGCTAAACATAATAATATTAGTGTAAAATCTAATTTTTCGATGTTTCAAAGCTATAAAGATGGAGATTTGTCTAACTGGACATGGACCAATTCTTTTGGATATAAAGTTTGGAAAGGTATTGGTTTAGGTTTTGAGTTTGGCTTACGCGATAACCAACAAGAAGCTGCAAATTTTCAAGGTGTTACTTTAGCAGCAGCTAATAATAAATTACAATCTTTTTGGTTGTTTGGTTTAAGCTATGCTTTTTAAATTAGCTTAAAGAAAAATATTTAAAAGCCTCAAGAAATTTTTTCTTGAGGCTTTTTTTATGAAAAAAGCGATTAAAAAATATTTTTTAATCGCTTTTAGATGTTAAACAAATATTTAAGAAAACTTAAATGTCTTATTCTTGGGGATAAGAATTATGTTACAAATATATTATCTAATTAAGAGTAACGCAATACCCATTTATGGGGTTTTTTTTGCCTCACTGAAAACGGTGATATTTCTCACTACTTTCAGGGATAAAAATTAAATTCTATTTAAAATTAGAGTAAAAAAAAGCGATTAAAGTTTAGGGGACCTATTAATCGCTTTTTGTGTTAAACAAATATTTAAGGAATCTTCAACATTTGTAAGTTATGTTGGGGGGTAAAAGATTACTTACTCTACAAATATATAGTAGTATCTTTTATCCTACAATACCCATTTATGGGTTTTTTTTTTCTTCACGGTTTTCAGTGATAAAACTCACTGAAAACCGTGAGATTTTATGTTATTTACCAAATAAATGTAATTCTGTAAACTCTTTATCTATAAGGATAGATTGTGTAATTATATTACTTATACTATCTAAAGGAATTTCTACGTTATCTATTTGTACAGAAGTAATTGTAAAAGGTAAGTTATGTAAAACCACATTAAACTTTTTATAAGCTGCATCAAATTTACCTTGTTTATGCTGCTGCAAAATAAACTCGTTCTTTTTACCTGTTACTTTAAAAGTACGTAAGCTGTATCTTCCTTTTTTGTAGTCGTAACCATCGTGTGCATCATCATATAATTGAGATTTTTCTTTACCTTCTTTGTAATAAACATCTAAAGTAATTTCATCAAAATCTTTTTCTCCTACATATTGTTGTACTGGATATTTAGGTATTACAGCACCTTCTTTAATAAAGATAGGCATGCTATCTAATTCTGCATCTACCCACATTTCTTTCCCTCCATCAATAACATCATCTGTCCAGAAATTGTACCATTTACCTCTTGGAATATACATTCTTCTTCCTTTGGCATTTGGTTCTTGAATAGGGCAAACTAAAATATGTTCTCCGTAAACAAACTCATCACTTCTATAATGTGTGTGTGCATCTTCTTGGTCAAATAATACTAATGATTTTAAAATTGGAGTTCCGTTATTAATATGATTCCAAAAAGCAGTATATAAATAAGGTAATAACTGATATCTTAATTCAACAAATTTTCTTACAATATCTGTTATTTCATCACCAAAAACCCATGGTTCTTGATCTCCATGATCTCCTGAAGAATGTACTCTACAAAATACATGGAAAATTCCTAATTGAATCCAACGTGCAAATAATTCTCCTTGCGGTTGTTCTGCAAATCCTCCAATATCAGAACCTGCAAAAGAGAAACCAGACATTGCCATTCTTTGCGCTTGATTATTGGCAATTGCTAAATGCTCCCAAGTTGCAACATTGTCTCCCATCCAAGTAGAAGTATATCTTTGCGTACCAGAATAGGCTGCTCTTGTAATGACAAATGGACGTTTTGGATAAGAATATTTCTTTAATCCATGATAAGTTGCACGTGCCATTTGCATACCGTATACATTGTGAGCTTTTCTATGCGAACAGTGGTTACCATCGTAATCATGACGAACATCATTTGGAAAAGATTTGTTAGGAACATCCATAACAGCGGGTTCATTCATATCATTCCACACACCTTTAACACCAATATCTTCTATTAATTCTTTAAATAAACCAGACCACCATTCTCTTACTTCTGGTCTAGTATAATCTGGAAAATAGCATTCTCCAGGCCAAACTTTACCTTTCATATATGGGCCATCTGCACGTTTACAGAAATAGTCTTTATCTAATGCTTCTTTAAAAACTTCGTATTCTAAATCGATTTTAATACCTGGGTCTATAATAACTACGGTTTTAAAACCATCGTCTTCTAATTCTTTTACCATTCTTTTAGGATCTGGAAAGTGTTGTTTATCCCATGTAAAACAACGGAACCCATCCATATAATCGATGTCTAAATAAATTGCATCACAAGGTATTTGTAAGTCTCTAAAAGTTTTTGTTATTTGTTTTACATTACTTTCTGGATAATAGCTCCATTTGCATTGGTGAAACCCAAGAGCCCATAATGGAGGTAATGCATGTGGTTTACCTGTTAAATCTGTGTAATTGGCAACAACATCAGACATTTGTGGACCGTAAATAAAATAGTAATTCATTTCGCCACCTTGTGCCCAAAAGCTGGTTACATTTCTTCTTTCATGCGCAAAATCGAAATGCGTTTTAAAGGTATTGTCAAAGAAAATTCCGTAAGATTTATTGTCATGAATTGCAGTGTAAAAAGGAATTGCTTTATAAATAGGGTCTGTGTTCTTACCAAAAGCATAAGAATCTGTTACCCAGTTTTCAAAACGTTTTCCTTTAAGGTTTACGTCTACGGGTTTATCTCCTAATCCGTAATAACTTTCTGCTTTCTGTGAAACTTTACTCATTTTTACAATATCTCCACCAAATTCGTAGCTTTCTTCCCAGTGAAAACCTATTTCATCTTGATTTATTAAAACATTATCCTTAGCATCATATAAACTAACTTGTAAGCTTTGTTTTTCTACTTTACAGATTAATTTTGAAGTAGTAATAATGTAATTGGTTTTATCTTCTGTTACTTCTAAGAAATTATAACCTCTTGAAGCATGAATAGTAACACCGTAAGAAAAATCGTTTTCGAATTTTCCGGTGGTAGAGTATCTAAATCTAATAACACTGTCTCTAACTATTGTAAGTTGTAAAACTACATTGTTTTTTGTGGTAAAATAGAGTGTATCTACATCTTTTTTGTAGTTTATAATTTCTGTTGGAAATAAGTTTCCTTTTTGTTCTAATTCTGTATTAACAATCATTATTTTGGTTGTTTATTTTGAGTGGTAAAAATCGTAAAAGTTCAGAAAATAGTTAACTAAAAACTCTTTTTTTTACGACAACGTATTCGCCTAGATTAAGCGCAAAAATATTGCTTATTTATTTAAAAGTAAGCGTATTGTTAATTGTTTTAAAATTATTTTTGATGTCTTAAAAAATGCGAAATTTTTTATGAAGTATAAAATATTACACCTTCTTTTTTATGATATTGTTATAAAAAGAATAAAAAAGAAGGTGTAGGCTATTTTATTTGAATTTGTAAGCTATCATTCCTAAGGGAGGTAAATTTAACTCAATAGAGTTTTCTCTTCCATTCCATTCTTTTTGGTCTGATGTTAACTTTTTAGTATTGTAATTTCCAGTACCATTATATTTCTCAGCATCACTATTAAAAACTTCTTTTAAAGTTCCTGATTTGGGTAAACCAATTCTGTAGTTTTCTCTTGGTACAGGTGTTAAGTTTAAGACAATAATAATATTGTCTTTTTCATCATTTCCTTTTCTAATATAAGACATAACAGAATTTTGATGATCTCCATGATCTATCCACTCGAAACCTTCGTGTGAAAATTGTTTTTGATGTAAAGCGGGTTCTTTTTTGTAAAATTTATTTAAATCTTTTACTAAAGTTTGTGCTCCTTTATGCACATCATATTCTAATAAGTGCCAATCTAAACTTCCTTGAAAATTCCACTCGCTTGTTTGCCCAAACTCACCTCCTTGAAATAAAAGTTTTGTACCTGGGTGCGTGTACATTAAGCTGTATAATAATCTTAAATTACCAAATCTTTGCCATTCATCACCAGGCATTTTACTGACGATTGCTTTTTTGCCATATACTACTTCGTCATGAGAAAGAGGTAGCATAAAGTTTTCTGTAAATGCGTAATTTAAACTAAAGGTTAATTCATTTTGATGATGTTTTCTGTATATGGGTTCTTTCGCAAAATAGTTTAAAGTGTCGTGCATCCAACCCATCATCCATTTCATACCAAAACCCAACCCACCATCGTAAATTGGTCTTGATACTTTTGGGAAAGAAGTAGATTCTTCTGCTATTGTTTGTACATCTGGAAATGCTTCATAAACTGCAGCATTCATTTCTTTGATAAAATCTATTGCTTCTAAATACTCTCTACCTCCGTATTTATTAGGTTCCCATTGTCCTTCTTCTCTTGAGTAATCTAAGAAAAGCATAGAAGCTACTGCATCTACTCTTAATCCGTCTGCATGATATTGGTCTAACCAAAAAATAGCATTACTAATTAAAAATGCTTTAATTTCGTTTCTTCCATAATTAAAAATTAAACTTTTCCAGTCTTGATGATATCCTTTTCTTCTATCTGGATGTTCGTATAAATGAGAACCATCAAAAAAACCTAAACCATGATCGTCTGAAGGAAAATGAGAAGGCACCCAATCTAATAAAACTCCAATTCCTTTTTCGTGAAATTTATCAACTAAATATTTAAATTCATCTGGATACCCAAAACGCGATGTTGGCGCAAAGTATCCTGTTAATTGATACCCCCAACTTGGGTCGTAAGGATATTCCATAATTGGCATAAACTCTACATGTGTAAAGTTCATTTCTTTAACATAATCTACCAATTCATCAGCTAATTCTTTGTAACTTAAAAACCGATTTTCTTCTAATTGTTTTTTCCAAGAACCTAAATGAACTTCATATACGGAAAAAGGTGCATCTAATGCATTGTTTTTCTTTCTGTTTTTCATCCATTTTTTATCTTGCCACTCATAATTATCTTCCCAAACTTGAGAAGCAGTTTTAGGTGGATGTTCGCATCTTCTTGCAAAAGGATCTGCTTTTTCTGTTCTTACATCATTATTAGCACTTTGTATTTTGTATTTGTAGGTAGCTCCTTTAGTTACTCCTGGAATAAAACCTTCCCAAATTCCACTTCCGTCCCAACGAACATTTAGTTGATGTTCTCCTTCTAACCAAAAATTAAAATCTCCAATAACAGAAACCATTTTTGCACTTGGTGCCCAAACAGCAAAATAAGTTCCTTTTTCGCCATCTACAGTTATTATATGAGAACCAAATTTTTCGTATAGTCGATAGTGTTTCCCTGCTTGGAAAAGGCTAATGTCAAATTCTGAAAAAAGACTGTGTACTTTTGTTTGTGCCATGTTTTTTATGTGTTCAAAATGTTTGTGATACCTTTTAAAGGAATAATTGTCCATTTAGGTCTAGAATTAAGCTCGTAACCTAACTCATAAATTGCTTTTTCTAACAAGCAATATTTTAATAAATATTTTCTTTCGTTTGTATAACCAATTGATAAATTGGCATTTTGTGTTATTTCTCTATACGTTTCTAAAAATACAGAAATCATATATTTGTAGAGTAATTCTCCGTATTCAAAAAGTTCTACTTGTGTTTTAGAATATTCTTCTTGATTACTAAAAATTGTTGAATAAATTGCATAATGAAAAGATCTAAACAAACCTGCAACATCTTTTAAAGGAGGTTGTTTTACTTTACGATCTCTAATGGTACTTTCTGGTTCGCCTTCGAAATCTAAAATACAAAAGTCATCATCTTGTACCAAGATTTGCCCTAAATGATAATCTCCATGAATTCTTATGCGTTCTCCTTTTAATTTTGTCGAATCAAAATTTACTAAACGTTTTCTAATTTCGTTTTTCTTTTCTAAAAATTCTTTGGCTAATTCTAAAGAAAAGCCTTCTAATTTATGCAAATTGTTTTCTGTAAGATTTAACCTGTTTTGAAATTGATAAGTTAATCTATTTTTTAACCAAACTGTATAATCTCCATTAAATCGGGTAGGAGTAAAAGCAGTTTCTTCAAATTCAGAACCTAATGCAATATGCATTTCTGCAGTTCTTAAAGCTAATAATTTTACTTTATTTAATAAGTTTAAGCCTATCCAATCTACAATTTGTGCAGGTAATTCTGCTATTTTTTGTCTTTTAAAAATCTCTATATCTGGTAAACTTTTAAAGCTGGTTTTTTTAGTATCAATTGCATCAAAAATAACATGTAATTCCTTTAAAAAATACTCCCAAGCATCACCGTTATTGGGTACTAATTTTTGCATTAATGCAATAGTTATGTTGGTTTTTTCAGAATCGATTATATTCATACTACCCAAATATGGAGGTGTATTTTTAAAGTCTTTTTTGTCTGATAAAAAACGACTCATTTCGTAGTCTGGATTTTTATCTGCATAGATTCTTCTAAAAAATTTTACAATAAAAGCATCATTATAAATGATAGAAGTATTGCTTTGTTCAACTCCCATAAATCTTGATGATTTATATTCTGGGAAATTAAATCCGTCTGTTTTGTGATATTGAACAGGGGTTTTATCTATAGGCAATGCACTACTAATTCTTTGATAAACTACTTTTCTAAAGGCTTCTAAATGCATGGCATCTATAATATACCCTTTTTGATTTTTTAGCTCTATGGGTAAAATTCTACTTTCTTTTGCATATTCTTTATCTGATACGAATGCTATGGGTAAAAAGTAGTGATGATAAAAAGCTTCAACAAAATCGACTTCTAAAATCAATCCAAAATAAACTTCTCCAGCTTGTTGAATTCTAAAGTATTCGCTTAATTCGATATATTTTAGTTTGCTAGATTTGCCTCCGTACCAACGTTGTTTTTGGATGTAATCTTCTAAAACATCAGATAAAAAAACGTTTACAAAATTTGTATCTTCTATTAATTCTTCCCATTTGTTTTTTGAGGAAAAAATAGGTGCATTAAAATTTGTATTCGTTTTTTCTTTCATTTATTTATAGATTTTAAAAATATGAAATGGTAATGTTGCATGCAATTGTACATAATTCCACTCATTATACCAGTTGTAACTATTTCTTGTTACCAAATCTGTTACTTCTGTTTTCTGACCATGATGAATTCCTAAGTCGTTTAAAGGCAATTGCACAGAACCAGATTGAGAATTCCAAGCATCTAAACTTATAACAGTTAGTGTTTCGTTAGTTCTGTTATCATTCCATTTATAAAACGCAATTAGTTGATCGTTGCCAGTTTCTAAAAATTTGATATTATTGGTTTGCTGAAAAGATTCATTTTCTTTTCTAATGGCATTAATTTTAGCAATTAAGGTGGTTACTTTATTTTCTTTAAACCAATCGTAATGACAGAGTTGGAACTTTTCAGACATATAATATTCTTCTTTTCCTGGAATAGGTTCGCTTATCATTTGTTCAAAAACGGGTCCGTAAATTCCAATATTAGAACTTAAAGTAGCTGCTAAAGCATATCGTTGTAAATATTTACTTTCTGGAGCACCTTGTAAATGGAAAGGATTGATGTCTGGAGTGTTAGGCCAAAAATTAGGGCGCATGTATTCTCTTTGATTCGTTTGCGTTAAATCGTTCATATATTCTATTAACTCATGCTTAGAATCTCTCCAAGTAAAATAAGTATATGATTGGGTATACCCTTGTTTTGCCAATTGCTGCATTACTTTGGGCCTCGTAAAAGCTTCTGCCAAAAATAAGACGTTTGGGTGTTGTTTTTTTACTTCTGTAATTATCCAATTCCAGAAATAATATGGTTTTGTATGAGGGTTATCTACTCTAAAAACATTAATTCCACAATCTATCCAATATAATAAAGTATCTAAACATTCTTTCCATAGATTTTTATAATCCTTAGATTCCCAGTAAATTGGAAGAATGTCTTGATATTTTTTTGGAGGATTTTCTGCATATTGTACAGTACCATCTGGTCTCCATTTAAACCAATCTGGGTGTTCTGTAACCCAAGGATGATCTGGAGCAGCCTGTAATGCATAATCCATTGCAATTTCTATACCTTGTTTTTTTGCTTCAGCTATTAAATTTTTAAAATCATCTATATTTCCTAATTCTGGATGCAAATCTTTATGACCACCATGTTTAGAGCCAATCCCCCAAGCAGAACCTACATCTCCATCTTGAGCAATTGTTGTATTGTTTTTACCTTTTCTGTTAACTTCTCCAATTGGATGAATGGGAGGGAAGTACAAAGTATCAAAGCCCATTTTAGCAATTCTTGGTAGCAAACGATGACAATCGTTAAATGTACCGTGTTTGCCTTCTTGTTCTGAAGCAGAACGTGGAAAAAATTCGTACCAAGTACTAAATCTTGCTTTCTTTCTATCTACATAAACTTGATATTCAGCAGATGTGTTGGTTAAGAGTTTTTCTGGGTATTTTTTTAAAATAGTGGTTAATTTATCTGATACAGCTTCTTTTATGGCTTCTGTATAGGTGTCATTATTTTTAAAAATAAAGATTAAATGCAATATATACTCTTTTTCTTCTTTTGAAGAAACTTTATCGACAAGAGAAGCGAGTAATTCTGCACCTTCTAAAAGTTCTGAATTTACATGTTGATAATCATCAATTTTTCTTTCTATACCATGTTGCCAGTTTAGAAGATAATCTACCCAACCTTCTATTTTATAGGTATAAAAACCTTGATTTGTGGTTTGAAAACTTGCCGCCCATTCATCATTATAGGTTGGGTTCATTCTTAACTCCGACCAGTTTTTATCGTTTTCGTGTTTATAATGTATACTTGCCTGAATTACATCATGCCCGTCTACTAAAACATCAGCAGTTACATTTACAATTTCGTCTACAACTCTTTTAATGTATACTTTTCCGCAATTTATTTGTGGAGCAACATTTTCTACTACAATTCTACTTTGATTTTGCATTAATGAGGTTAATTTTATCCTAAAACAAGTAAATTTTATTTATCCAATATTGGTTCCGTTAGGAATTGTAGCATCTTTTTTAATAACTACAATACCATCTTTAACCATATAAGTATCTGTTTCTATATTATCTATGTGAGATCCACCATTAATTCTTACATCATCACCAATTCTACAGTTTTTATCTACTATACAATTATGGATGTAGCATCTATTTCCAATTCCCATCATAATTTCAATTTTGTTCTTGGCAACTTCTTCTAAGGTTTCATAATAGTCATTACCCATCATATAGGTATTAGATATTAGAGAGTTTTTACCAATTCTTGAACGAATTCCAATTACAGAACGTTCTATTTTTTCTGCTTGTATAATACAACCGTCGCCAATTACTGCTCTATTTAAGATTGAACCGGAAATTTTTGATGTAGGTAAAATACGAGCTCTTGTGTAAACACTTTTTTCATTGTATAAATCAAATTGAGGAACATCATCTGTTAAACCTAAATTAGCTTCAAAAAAAGAATCTATATTTCCAATATCTTCCCAGTAACCTTCATATTGATAGCTTAATGTTTTGTGGTTTTCAATAGCTTGTGGTATAATTTCTCCACCAAAATCGTTGGTGTCTGGGTTTTCCATCAATTTTACTAAAAGCTCTCTATTAAAAATATAGATTCCCATAGAAGCTAAGTAATCTCTACCTTGTGCTTTCATTGCTTCTCCAACATCAGAAGTCCAATTTGGTAACAATTCCGCACCAGGTTTTTCTATAAATGATGTTATTATGTTTTCTTCATTTGTTTTTAAAAGTCCAAATGAAGTGGCATCTTTAGCATTTACAGGATAGGTTGCAATCGAAATTTCTGCGCCACTTTCTTCGTGTTTTTGAATCATATCATTAAAATCCATTTGATATAATTGATCTCCAGAAAGTATTAAAGCATATTCAAAATCATTTTGTAAAAAGTGATGCATACTCTGTCTTACGGCATCTGCTGTTCCTTGAAACCACTTATCACTATGTATGGTTTGTTCTGCGGCTAAAACATCAACAAAGGCAGAACTAAAAAAACTAAAGTGATATGTGTTTTTAATATGTGCGTTTAAAGAAGCAGAATTAAACTGAGTTAATACATACATCCTTTTAATATCTGAATTGATACAATTTGAAATAGGAATATCTACTAATCTGTATTTACCAGCAATGGGTACAGCAGGTTTAGATCTGTCTTTTGTTAATGGGTATAATCTTGATCCTTGGCCTCCACCTAAGATAATTCCGAGTACTTTATTGTTAATCATTTAGCTCTTATTTTAAGGATTTATATAGTTCTTCTACTTGTTTTGCGATTGATGTCCAGTCGAAATAATCTTCAACTCTCTTTCTACCTTTAGTTGCCATAGACTCTCTAAGTTCTTTATTATTGATTAGTTTGTTTACTCCGTTTGCTAAATCTTTAGCAAATTTATCTGGGTTAACTGGCTCAAAAGGAGCCGAATTTTGTTGCTCAACAGGGACTAAAATACCAGTTTCTCCATTAACAACAACTTCTTTAATTCCTCCAACAGCACTTGCAACAACTGCTGTTTTACATGCCATAGCTTCTATGTTTATAATGCCAAAAGGTTCATAAATTGATGGGCAGCAGAACACATCTGCATGAGAATACAATTGAATGATTTCTTCTTTGGTAACCATTTTATCAATCCAAATAACATTTTTACGTGTTTCTTTCACTTCGTTTACTGCATTTTTCATTTCTATACCAATTTCTTTGGTATCTGGAGCACCTGCACAAAGCACGATTTGCGTTTCTGTATCTATATATTTTATGGCATTTACCAAATGGATTATTCCTTTTTGTCTTGTAATTCTTCCAACAAAAAGTACATAAGGTTTGCTTTTGTCAACTCCATATTCATCTAAAGTAGACGTTTCTGAAGTAGTTACATATTCTTGTAAATTTATACCATTATAAATAACTTTTACTTTATTTTCATCAACATTAAAGTGCTTTAAAACGTCTTCTTTTGTTTCTTCAGAAACAGCAATTAATGCGTCTGCCATTTCGATTGCTGTTTTTTCTATCCAAGAAGAAGCATCGTAACCACGACCAAGTTGTTCTCTTTTCCAAGGTCTTAAAGGTTCTAATGAGTGGGTTGTGATTACTAAAGGAATACCATAACATAATTTTGCTACAATCCCTGCAAAATGTGCATACCAAGTATGGCAATGTACTACATCTGCATCGATTGGAGCTGCATTCATATGAAGTCCAGTACTTAATGTTTTAAAAACTGCTTTTAGTTTATCATCAGCATTATTAAAAAGAGAGTTTTCATAAGGAAAGCCTTTTACTGTTAAGTTTTCACTACTAGTATCTTGATCGCCAAAACAGCGAACATCTATCTTCATTAGTTTTTCTAATTCTGCTGCAAGGTACTCTACATGTACACCTGCTCCTCCATAAACATACGGAGGAAATTCTCTAGTAAAAAACAGGGCTTTCATAAATTTTTGGTAGTTTGTGTTAGTTTTTGTTTTCGTTTTTTAAGGTATAAAACAACTACAAAACTACAAAATTAAAAATGAGTTTTTTTTCTTTAAAATATTATTATCAGTTTAATAATTTTAAGTTAACAAAAACATAAAATACTGATAAATAATTATAAAGATAGAGAAAGAATAATAAATATAATAATTACTAAAAATTAGAAATTAAACATTTCGTTGCTTATTAATTTCATCTTGAAGTTGCCTTCTTAATTTTTGCTCTCTTTCTAAAGATTTTTTTCTGTGTTGTTCAAATTCTTGCTCAATGTCTGTTAAGTTTTCTTGAGCTTCTTTTGTTAACACATTACTTCTATAAAATTTAAATATAAAATATAATAAGCCTAAAAATAAAACAGTTATAATGCCCCAAAGTAATAGGTTGTAGCTTGTTTTACTTAACTGTATTCCAAAAAGAGATATCGAATTTTCTTTTTTATTAGCAATTTCTAACTCAGATTCTGTTTTAGATAGTACTTTTTTTGTTTTTTCTATGTTATCTCTTTCTGATTTTAGTAAAGCTTCTTTATCAGAAATTATTTTTTTATAGTTTTTTATAGAGTCTAAAATATTAGATTTAAGTTGATTGTAACTTTTAATATTAATTACTTTATATCTTTTAGGCGTACCTGTAGGTTTATAAGTTGTTGATGTTCTGTAAATTTTGTTAAATTGATTTTCTATAGTTTTAGATTCTTCTTGTATTTCTTGAGAAGAAATAATGAATGTAAATAAGCAGAATATGATTGTAAGGTAAAGTTTCATTCGTAAATGTTTAGTTTATGTAAATTTATAAAAAAAACCCAAACGAAAAGTTTGGGTTTTTTAGTATAAGCAAGTATTATTATTTATTTAATTTTATCTACAACTGCCTTAAAAGCTTCTGGGTTGTTTACAGCTAAATCTGCTAAAACTTTACGGTTTAACTCGATGTTATTAGCTTTAACTTTACCCATAAACTGAGAGTAAGACATTCCGTGTAAACGAGCTGCGGCGTTAATACGTACAATCCATAAAGAACGGAAGTTTCTCTTATTGTTTTTACGGTCTCTGTATGCATAAAGCATCCCTTTTTCTACCGCATTTTTTGCTACTGTGTAAACGTTTTTTCTACGTCCAAAGTAACCCTTTGCTGCCTTCAAGATTTTTTTTCTTCTATTTCTTGAGGCTACTGAATTTACTGATCTTGGCATAATTTCAATGTGTTTTGTAATGAGCGACGAATCTTCGTACTTTTAATTAAAAATAAATTTAATTGCTACATTCCATGGTTAATAATTAAATTCCCTTTTTAAACTTATTTTAAGTTTAATTGTTGCTTAATGTTAGCTTCATCAGACTTATGTACTAAAGTGTCATGAGTTAACTTTAATTTACGTTTTTTAGACTTCTTTGTTAAGATGTGACTTTTAAACGCGTGCTTTCTTTTTAACTTTCCAGTACCAGTAACTTTAAAACGTTTCTTAGCACTAGATTTTGTTTTCATTTTAGGCATCTCTCCTTCGTTTTTATCTTGCTTATTATTTTTAGATCTAATAAAATTAGATACTTTATTTTGTTTTTTTAGGTGCAATAAACATAATCATACGTTTACCTTCTAATTTTGGTAATTGCTCTACTTTACCATAATCTTCTAATTCTTGAGCTAATTTTAAAAGTAAAATTTGACCTTGTTCTTTAAAGATAATTGATCGTCCTTTAAAAAACACAAATGCTTTTAACTTAGCTCCATCTTGTAAAAACTTAATGGCGTGCTTCTTTTTAAATTCGTAATCATGCTCATCTGTTTGAGGACCAAAACGTATTTCTTTAATCGTAACTTTAGTTGCTTTCGATTTAAGAGCTTTTTCACGTTTCTTTTGCTCGTACAAGAATTTCTTGTAATCAATAATTTTACAAACAGGAGGTTTTGCTTTTGGTGATATTTCTACCAAATCTAACTCTTGTTCTCTTGCCATTTCTTTAGCTTTTGCTAAAGGATATACACCAACTTCTACATTTTCGCCAACTACACGAACTTCATCAACATATTTTATTTTGTCGTTAATTCTGTGTTGATCTTCTTTGATTACTCTTAATGGTCTTCTAGACCTGCTTCTTCTAATTGCTATGACTTATAAATTTAAATTTAACTTAAAACTGATTTCTCAGTCGCTTATTTTACTTTTTTCTTGATGAAATTCAAATTTAATTAAAATTTCTTCAATGTTTTACTTTCTTCTTCTTTAATTAAGGAAATAAACGCTTCAATTGTAAAAGTTCCTATATCTCCTTCACCGTGTTTTCTTACAGAAACGGTGCCATCTTGTTCTTCTTTGTCTCCTACAATCACCATAAATGGGATTTTACTCACTTCTGCATCACGAATTTTGCGACCCGTTTTCTCACTTCGGTTGTCTACGAGGGCGCGAATTTCGGAATTTTCTAACGATTCTAAAACTTTTTCGGTATATTTTTGATATTTCTCACTGATTGGTAGGATAATAACTTGGTCTGGCGTTAACCAAAGTGGGAAATTTCCTCCTGTATGTTCCAATAAAACTGCTATAAAACGTTCCATAGAACCAAAAGGTGCTCTATGAATCATTACTGGTTGATGTAATTGATTATCTGCACCTTTATAAGTTAACTCAAAACGTTTTGGTAAGTTATAATCAACTTGTATAGTACCTAACTGCCAACTTCTACCCAAAGCATCTTTTACCATAAAGTCTAATTTGGGACCATAAAATGCTGCTTCACCTTCTTCAATCACAAAATTTAAACCTTTGTCTGTTGCAGCACTAATAATTGCATTCTCTGCAATTTCCCAAGTTTCAACATCACCTATGTATTTATCCAAGTTTTCCATATCACGTATAGAAACTTGTGCTGTAAAATCTTCAAAACCTAAAGAGCCAAACACATATAATACAAGGTCTATCACTTCTTTGAATTCTTGATCTAATTGCTCTGGTGTACAGAAAATATGGGCATCATCTTGTGTAAAACCTCTTACACGAGTTAATCCGTGCAATTCACCACTTTGTTCATATCTATATACAGTGCCAAATTCTGCAAAACGTTTAGGTAAATCTTTGTAAGAATAGGGTTTAAAATTATAAACTTCACAGTGATGTGGGCAGTTCATAGGTTTTAATAAAAACTCTTCATCCATTTTAGGAGTTTTTATGGCTTGGAAACTATCTTCTCCATATTTTTCATAATGACCAGAAGTAACATACAATTCTTTCTGCCCAATATGTGGTGTCATGACCATTTCATATCCTGCTTTTTTCTGAGCAGCTTTTAGAAAGTTTTCTAAACGAGCGCGCAAAGCTGCGCCTTTTGGTAGCCATAAAGGTAAACCTTGACCTACTTTTTGAGAGAAGGTGAATAATTCTAATTCTTTACCTAACTTTCTATGATCACGTTTTTTAGCTTCTTCTAAAAGTTCTAAATATTCCGTGAGCATTTTTTGTTTAGGGAAACTAATACCGTAAACACGTGTCAATTGGGTGTTTTTCTCGTCACCACGCCAATAGGCACCAGCAACGTTCATAATTTTAACTGCTTTTATAATGCCTGTGTTTGGTATATGTCCTCCTCTACATAAATCAGTAAAATTACTGTGGTCGCAAAATGTAATGTCTCCATCAGTTAAGTTTTCAATCAGCTCAACTTTATATGGATTGTTTTCTGACTTATATAATGACAAAGCATCAGCTTTTGATACTTCACGCATTTTAAACTCGTGTTTTCCACGTGCAATTTCTAAGAACTTTTTCTCAATGTCTGCAAAATCTTTCTCAGAAATTGTTTCATCACCTAAATCTAAGTCATAATAAAACCCATTATCAATAGCAGGTCCTATAGTAAGTTTAGCATTCGGATGAAAGCTTAAAATAGCTTCTGCCAAAACGTGGGCAGAACTATGCCAGAAAGCTTTTTTTCCTCCTGCATCATTAAAGGTAAATAAAACTAAACTACCATCTGTGGTAAGTGGGGTGGTGGTTTCAACAGTAGTCCCGTTAAAACTTGCAGAAATCACGTTTCTTGCTAATCCTTCACTAATGCTTTTTGCAACATCTATAGGAGTGCTATTTTCAATAAACTCCTTAATACTTCCGTCAGGTAAAGTAATTTTAATCATTTAATGTTTAATATTTAAGGCTGCAAAGATATTAGAAAACAATTTTTCACACAATATATATATGTACTTATTATGTAGGTGTAGTTTTTTAATAGAATTCCCTTTTCATAGGATTTATTTAAGATATTTTTAAGTTTAGATTCATGTCGGTTTAATTTTTTAAAAAAGGATTTTTAAGATAAAAGCGTTCGGGCTTTTTGCACAGGTTTTTAATTTATGTTTCACAAAAGAGTACAGAGACTTGTTAGAATTTTTAGCTTGAAGA
>JAUICK010000035.1 GCA_030427865.1 Bacteroidia bacterium
TTTAGCCAATTTACGAAAGTCCTCGCGGACTTTCTATCTGTGATTTATTTACTAACTTTAGTGCTTGAAACACGCAACTAATCATACACAACAACGTTGGGCACAATTACCAAAAAAACGTAAATTTGAGAAAAACAAGAAATGAATAACGAAACTTTTGGAATGACTTTCCAATATGCAATTTGTTTGCATTTTAAAATTGAAAATGACATTTCTATTAGCCGAATAGATAAAGATTTGCTTAAATCATTTATTGAGTCCAAAATTATAAACAAAATATTCAGAGGAAAACCAAAACCGATTGAATATTTAACTACTTCTAAAAAATTTACATCACCATATATCACAAGGTGTCCTCATAATTTTTTACTTGAAAACGAAGAAACTTTTTCTGTAAGAACTTTTAAAGGTAATGGGAAAATGTTTGCACCAAAAGTAGTAGGGCAAGCAGGAGATGAAACATTTAATCACTTTTTTGGAGATTTATACCCTGAAACTATTAACAGGAATAATTTTAAAAATTTCTGCTTAACAAAAATTAACGAGATATTACCAATTGTTGTTGATTACGCATTGGTTAGCGACTACAATTGTTGGTTTTATAGAAAAGATGACCAATTCAGTTATGAAGTATTAAAAAGAGATGACTTACCTGAATTAACGTACAACTTTTCAGATTTTTCATTTACAAAGCCAACAACAGCAAGTTGGAACGAATCTAACACTGTAAAATTTAAAGGTAAAACAGTTTTAGAACTTCAATTACACAACAACAGAAGTGGTTATAAAATTAGGCTTCATCGTGAGAATTTCCCTGAATTATTGAAAAAAGAAAAAGTAATAAATAATTCAATGCTTGGAGATACTGCTGAACTTGCAATTTGTAATGTTTTCGAGTTAGACCCAGGTAACGATAACGATAGATTAGTAAATAATTCTGATAAAGAAATTTTAACAGCTTTCATCACTCATTATTCAGAAAATAAAAAAGAACTTTTTCCTCTTATTCCAATTAAATATGCAGGTACTGAAAAAAGAGAAAGAGGCAGTCATAGTAAAAGCGGAGTAGACTTCTATTTAGAACAAGAGAATACTTTATCTGTTAAAACAAATAAGTCAAAATCTTATAAAGTTTGTCCACCGGAAATTGGACAACCATCACCAAAAACATTTGATTTATATTTTTCAGACAAAGGTTGGTACGAAGGAAATATGGACGAAACAAAATTTCGTGAACTTGTAAGAAATACAAATACAGTTTCCCTTTTATTGAGAGAATATGTGAAATTCTTAAATGAATGCGATTATTTACTATGGTCACTTTATTTAGATGAAAATGAAATCACATCACAAATAATAAACAAATCAGAATTAGAAGGAATTAGTTTCAATCCAGAATACATAGATTATAGTAATGATTTTACCGAAAAAAGCAGTGTAACTGTTAAATATGGGATTGATAATAAAATTTCAATTGGAGAGTTTCAAGTCCATTCTGCAAGAAATTCACTAAAATTTAGATTCAATTTTGGAAATCTTTTAAGTTTAAAATAATTTTTTTAGATTTGGACAAAATTGGACAATTATGGACACTACAGCTCAAATGCTTCGAATTGAAGACGTTGCAGAAAAATTAAATGTATCACAGAAATCTGTTAGAAGATATATACATTCAGGAAAACTAAAATCAAATAAAATTGGTGGAGTTCATCGAGTGGAGGAAAGTGAACTTCAATACTTCCTTAACCTTTCAGTTTATGAAAATGGGAAGGAAGAAAAAATTGAACCTGTAAGACAAAAATCCAAAAAAACAGATATTGTAAATTGGATTGATATTTCAGATGAATGGGAAAATGTCAAATCAAATAAGTTCACTTCTGCCGATTTATTTTGTGGTGCTGGTGGTATGGCAAAAGGTTTTGAATTAGCTGGTTTTAATCAAGTTGCAGGTTTAGATTGGTTTAAAGAAGCTGGAATGACTTATCGCCACAATTTTAAACACCCCTTAATAGAAGGAGATATTACAAGTACCGAAATAAAAAAACAGTTTGTTGAAACTGTTAAAAAGCAACTAAAAGGTAAAGAATTAACTGTCCTTTCAGGTGGTTTTCCTTGTCAAGGTTTTAGTATGTCTGGAAGCAGAATTGTTGAAGACCCAAGAAATTCACTTTACAAAGATATGCTTGAAATAATAGAGGAGTTACAACCTCAATTTATTGTTGCAGAAAATGTTAAAGGATTACGCTCGATGCTTAAAGGCAAAGTTGAGGACAAAATCAAAAAAGACATTAAAGCTTTAGGTTACAATGTTAATGTTACAGTATTAAATTCTGCTGACTATTATGTACCACAAAAAAGAGAAAGAGTAATTTTTATTGCAAATAGGATTGACAAGAAAAACTTTCACCCAACACCACTTCTCGAAGAAGGCTCATATATCACAACAAAAGAAGCTATTAAAGATTTAATTAAAGTCAAGGATGATAAAACTATAAATCACGTAAGAACAAAGCATAAAGACGAAATGAAAAAAAGATTAGCTGCTGTTCCTGAAGGAAAAAGTCTTTATGACAATTATTCTGACTCTTGGAAAAAATGTCCTTGGAATGAAGCAAGTTGTACTATAAAAGAAAATCATGGCGGAGTTAACATACATCCTATTGAACCAAGAGTAATAACAGTTCGAGAAATGGCTCGTCTGCAATCATTTCCTGATGACTTTATATTTAAAGGCTCTAAAGCTAAACAAATGGTTCAAATCGGAAATGCAGTGCCACCATTAATGGCAAAAGCTATAGCACTCGGAATTAAGAAAACAATTGAAGAAAAATAACTGTGCCCAACAACGTATAATCAAAATTGCTAAATCGAGAAAAATTGATAATTAAGAACACAAAATTAACTAAATTTATAAACGGAAAATAACGTTAACCAAAACGCAACTTTGGTTATACAAACCCGTTGCCAGTAATTTAAAAATGAATAGAACATTACAAATATTAATAATTCTTTTAATTTTTACTTCTTGTAACAAAGAGGATATAAATACACCAATTCCAGAGAGTGAAAATTTGACATTTATTTCTGCTGTTGACATTTCAAGCTATCCTGAAATATCAAATTCAAATCCTACGTTCTATGATTCGGAAGGAAATAAAACTGACTTCTTAACTATACTTAAAGATAATGGAATAAATACTGTTAGATTAAGACTTTGGGTAAATCCGAGTAATGAACACTCTGGATTTAATGAAGTAAAACTATTTTCTAACACCTTAAAAAATAATGGTTTTAAAACTTGGTTGACTGTTCATTATTCAGATACTTGGGCAGACCCTGCTCATCAAGAAACCCCAATACATTGGCAAGGAATTAATTTTACTCAATTGAAAGACAGCGTGTATAACTACACTGAAAAAATTATGACCGAATTACAACCTGATTATATCCAAATAGGCAATGAAATAAATACTGGATTTCTTCATCCGTATGGACATATTTCAAATAATTTTCAGCAATTTATAGAGCTAATGGATACCGCAATTGTAGCAGTAAGAACCAAAGCTAATAATACTGAAATAATCTTGCATTTTGCTGGTATTGAAAGCTCTGATTGGTTTTTTAATCAAGTGAGTATTTTAGATTATGACATTATTGGTTTATCCTATTATCCAATTTGGCATGGTAAATCCTTAAATAATCTCCAGACCAAAATGCAATATTTAAGTGAAACCCACGATAAGAAAATCTTGATTGCAGAAACAGCCTACCCTTTTACACTTGAATGGAATGATTGGACAAGTAATATTGTAGGATTAGAAGAACAACTAATTCTACCCGAATATCCAGCAACTCGTGAAGGTCAAAAAGACTTTATAAAACAAATAAAAACATTGACCAAAGAATTAGAAAACGGAATAGGATTTTGTTATTGGGGAGCTGAATTAATTGCTTGGAAAGGAAATCAATCTACAGAAGCTTCCCCTTGGGAAAATCAAGCATTGTTTGACTTTGATAATAAAGCATTACCTGTTTTGAGAGAATTTAAAAGTGAATAAAAACTACTGGCAACAACGTATAAAATTAATTGCTTCCGATTTTCCTACGGAAAATCCTCGCATTTTTACTATATTAGTTTCTCAATCTGAAAATCCTAGCGGATTTTCAGCGCAACTAATCTTATACAAATACGTTACCTGCAAGCTGAAAACCAAACTTATGAAAGCAATCGGAACAATAATTTTACTACTGATTTCAATAAATGTATTTGCGCAAAATCTCGCTGAATGCGGATTGAATGATAACCCTGAACTTACTCGAACGGAATCTGAATTCCTAAATGAATATATGAACAGTGTTCAAAAAAAAGGATATGACTTTACAGGAAAAAAAGTTCTTTTCATAACTGGGAATAGTGGAGAAGGAATTGGAACTAAATCAATATATTTTGACTACATAAAAAAATGGAATAAAAACGGAAATAAAATTGCAACGTGGGTTGTTGAACTGGATGATGATGAAAAAAAATTAATTGAAAAAACCGATTATGATGTTATTGTAACCTATTGGGTAAAAAATTTAACGAAAAGGAGAAAACGAATTATATTGAATGAATTAAAAGCCAGCAGGTAACAACGTGTATAGCTCATTGCGGCTGAATTCCTAATCGGAATTCATTGCAATTTGCTATCTTTCGGTTACGGCGGAAAATCATAGCTGATTTTCCGCAACGAGCCATACACACAACCGTTGTGCAACATTTAAGAGCAACCGCAAAAACCAATGAACGAAGAAGTTAACAAATATCTGAACGGACTTAAAAAATGGAAAACGGAACTGACCAAACTTCGTGAAATCATATTGGAATGCGGATTAAAAGAGGAATTCAAATGGATGCATCCTTGCTATACCGAGAACGAAAAAAATATTGTACTAATCCACGAATTTAAAGACTATTGTGCGATTTTGTTCCATAAAGGAGTTTTGCTCAAAGACCCTGAAAATATTTTAGTCCAACAAACTGAAAATGTCCAATCGGCAAGACAAATCCGATTTACAGACTTACCAGAAATTGAGGAACTGAAACCGACAATTAAGGAATATATTGAAGAAGCAATCGAAATTGAAAAGTCGGGAAAGAAAATTGAAAAGAAAAAAACATCTGAATTCAACACACCGAGAGAGTTAGAACAAAAATTTGAGGAAAATCCTGACTTTAAAAAAGCGTTTAAAAATCTTACAGCAGGAAGACAACGAGGTTATTTGTTGCATTTTGACAAACCAAAACAGTCAAAAACCAAAACATCTCGGATTGAAAAAAATATGGAGCGAATTATGGATGGATACGGATTAAACGATTGTGTTTGCGGACTTTCGAACCGAATGCCGAATTGTGATGGTTCGCATAAACAATTAGAAAAAACTGAATAAAAAACGTTGCACAACAATGTGTATAATTAATGGCTAGTTCAGTTCTTGCTTACGAAAATCCTTGCGGATTTTCTATTCGGTTTTTATTTGCTAAATTAGTTACTTAAACACGCCACTAATCATACACAAAACCGTTGGCTACCATAATCAGATTGAATTGACATTTGCTATCAAAGATACAAATAAAGAGAGTATAATAAATGATGGAGGTAATAGGATAGCCACTAAGATGGCAGTTGGAAAATAAAACGATTA
>JAUICK010000036.1 GCA_030427865.1 Bacteroidia bacterium
TACACTAAAAAATATTTTCAACGAATTTGAGCATCAATCAACTTTTGAAAGCTATTCTGAATTAAATTCAGGGCATATTAACGATACTTTTTTAATAAAAGCATCAGAAAATAAGAGCTTTATTCTACAGAGAATTAACCATAAAATTTTTAAAGATGTACCAGGTTTGGTAAACAATAAAGTGCTTACCAGTAAGCATTTAAAAAGTAAGTTTCCGCATGTTGCAGAAGAAGAATTAAATCAAAAAGTATTAAGTTTTGTAAAAACTAAAAATTCTGATTTCTATTACTATAAAAAAGGGGGTAATTATTGGAATGTTATGGTTTTTATTAATAACAGTATTACTCACGAAATCGTAAAAGATAAAGAAATTGCTTATGAAGGAGGTAAATTGTTAGGAAGATTTTTAAATCTTACATCCGATTTTGATAGTAGTCAGTTAATAGATGTTATTCCTAATTTTCATGATATGTCTTTTCGCTATAAACAATATGCAGCATCTTTACAAAGTGCTTCAAAAGAAAGGTTATTTAAAGCTGCAAAATACACAAAAATTGTTGCAGATTTAAAATCAGAAATGCACATTCTTCAGCATTTAAAAGAAGCAGGAGACATTCCTGTAAGAGTAACTCATAATGATACTAAAATTTCTAACTCACTTTTCACAAAAGATAATAAAGGAATTTGTATGATAGATACAGATACTGTTATGCCAGGAATTATACATTACGATTTTGGAGATGCCATACGAACTATTTGTAATACTGCAGCAGAAGACGAAAAAGATCTATCTAAAGTAGAGTTCAATTTAGAATATTACAAAGCTTATGAAAAAGGATTCTTAGAGCAAACTAAAAAATCTTTATCAGAAATAGAGTTAAAATATTTGCCCTTAGCTGCTAAAACAATGATATTTATTATGGCTTTACGTTTTTTAACCGATTATTTAAATAACGACGTGTATTACAAAACAGAGTACTCAGAGCATAATTTAGATAGAGCTAAAAATCAGTTTAAACTCATAGAAAGTTTTACCGCAAAAACATCTTAGAATATATTATAAAATTAATAAATGAAAAAATATTTAGTAACAGGAGGCGCAGGTTTTATAGGAGGGCATATAGCTCAAAAACTATCTGAAGAAGGTCATGAAGTTGTAGTTTTAGATAGTTTAAGAACTGGCTTTGAAAAGAATTTAGAAGGATTAAACGTTAAATACGTAAAAGGAGATATAAGAGATGCTGATTTAGTTAAAGAATTGGCTTTAGGCACCTCAGCTATTTTTCATTTGGCTGCATTAGTAAGTGTTCCAGAATCTTTACTAAAAATAAAAGAATGTGTAGATATTAATGTAAACGGAACTATAAATATTTTAGATGCAGCAAAACAAAATAAGAACTGTAAAGTTATACTTTCTACATCTGCGGCTAATTATGGAGACAACCCAGAACTTCCAAAAGTAGAAACAATGGTGCCAGAACCTATGACACCTTATTCAATAACAAAATTAGATGGTGAGTTTTATTTAAAAATGTACTTAGATCAATTTCAAGTGCAAACGGCAGCACTTAGGTACTTTAATGTTTTTGGCCCCCGACAAAATCCTAAATCTGCCTATGCTGCTGCTGTTCCAATCTTTATTGATAAAGCATTAAAAAATAAACCAATTACAATTTATGGAGATGGTTTGCAAACAAGAGATTTTATTTATGTAAAAGATGTTGTAAGAGCAAATATTTTAGCAGCAAAAAAAGGAAACGGAACGTTTAATGTGGCATTAGGGCATAGTACAACTATAGTAGATTTAGCTAAAAAAATTATTAGTTTAACAAATTCTAAATCAGAAATCAAGTTCCTTGAAGAAAGACCTGGAGATATAAAACATTCTATTGCAGATGTAACCAAATTTAAAAACTTAGGTTTTGAACCCAAATTTTCTTTAGATGAAGCTTTAGAAGAAACGATTATGTTTTATCACAATCAACTAAAACACTAAACATTATGAAACAAAAAAATAATACCACTGCAATCATAATTATTGCAAGTTTATTCTTCATTTTTGGGTTTGTAACATGGATTAATGGAGCATTAATTCCGTTTATGAAAACCATTAACGAACTTACAGATGCTCAATCTTATTTAGTTGCATCTGCTTCTTATATTTCTTTTGTAGTAATGGCTTTACCAGCTTCATACATTTTAAATAAAATTGGTTACAAAAAAGGAATGTCTTTAGGGTTAATTATTATGGCAATTGGTGCTTTAATTTTTATACCAGCAGCAGCAGCAAGAACCTATTGGGTATTTTTAACAGGTATTTTTATTCAAGGTGTTGGTATGACAATTTTACAAACAGCAGCAAATCCATACATTACAATTTTAGGGCCTATAGAAAGTGGTGCAAAACGAATTGCCATTATGGGAATTGCCAATAAAACAGCAGGAGCTTTAGGTTCTTTAATTTTTGGAGCCATTCTTTTAGCAGGAATAGATCAAACAAAAGAAAAATTAGTAGGCGCAAGTTTAGAAGAAAAAAATGTGCTTTTAGATACAATGGCAGATAGCGTTTTTATGCCCTATTTAGTAATGGCAGGTGTCTTGTTTTTATTAGGAATTTTAATAAGAAAAGCACCTTTACCACATGTAGAAGCAACAGAAGAAGAAGCAACAGCATCAGGGAAAACAGCAAAAACAAGCATTTTTCAATTTCCAAATTTATGGTTAGGTGTTTTAGCATTATTTGTTTATGTTGGCGCAGAAGTAATAGCAGGAGATACCATTATAGCCTATGGTATTTCTTTAGGTTTTACTGGAGAAGAAGCCAAATACTTTACCACCTATACTTTATTAGCAATGGTAGCTACATATGCTTTAGGGGTTTTGTTAATACCAAAATATGTAAAACAAAAAACCGCTTTAATTGCAAGTGCTATCTTAGGAATTGTTTTTAGTTTCTGTATTTTAAATACAACAGGGTACACATCAGTATTATTTGTAGCAGCTTTAGGTATCGCAAACGCATTAGTTTGGCCAGCAATTTGGCCTTTAACTTTAGATGGTTTAGGGAAATTTACCAAAACAGGTTCTGCACTTTTAATTATGGCAATTTCTGGTGGCGCCATCATTCCGCCTTTGTATGGTAGAATTGTCGATGCTAATAAGCACGAATTAATTACCAACGGAATTCAAGAAGCAGAAGCAATAGCAACAGCATCAACAGTTAGTTATTGGATTTTGATTCCTTGTTATGCTATTATTCTCTTTTTTGCAATTTGGGGACATAAAATTAACAATTGGACAAAAAAATAAAATTAACTTTTATAGTAACAAACAACACATCATGTTAAAAAGTAAATTAGACAAATCAACAGGATTCGAAAAAAGGTTTGAAAATATTGGGACTGTAGTATATGAAAACTCAGCATCAGCCTCAAAAGCCATTGCAAAAGAAATAGCAGACCTAATTAAGGTTAAACAATCTCAAAAACAACCTTGTATTTTAGGTTTAGCTACAGGTTCTTCTCCTAAAGGGCTATATGCAGAATTAGTTCGTCTACATAAAGAAGATGATTTAAGTTTTAAGAATGTAGTATCATTTAATTTAGATGAATACTATCCTATGGAACCAGATTCTGTAAATAGTTATGTGCGTTTTATGCAAGAACAATTATTCAATCATGTAGATATTTTACCAGAAAATTGTCATGTTCCAGATGGAACTTTAGCTAAAGAAGAAATTAGAGATTATTGCGATCAGTATGAAGCAAAAATAGAAGCTTTAGGGGGTATAGATTTACAGATTTTAGGAATTGGAGGTAATGGGCATATTGGGTTTAACGAATCTGGCTCATTACAAAACTCAAGAACAAGATTGGTTGCCTTAGATCATATTACAAGAGTTGCAGCAAGCGGCGATTTCTCTGGATTAGAAAACACACCTAGAACAGCAATTACACTCGGTGTTAAGAAAATAATGGAAGCCAAAAGAGTAATTTTAATGGCTTGGGGAGAGAAAAAATCTAACATTATTAAAGAATCTGTAGAAGGTGCAGTAACCAGCCAAGTGCCTGCATCGTATTTACAAGAACATAGAAATGCAACTTTTATTTTAGATAAAGCTGCAGCATCAAAATTAACAAGAATAAATACACCTTGGTTAGTAGAGAAAATAGTTTGGACAGATAAATTAATAAAAAAAGCTGTTTTAAGTTTAGCGCTTCATTTAGATAAGCCAATTCTTATGTTAACAGATGCAGACTATATAGAAAACGGAATGAGTGATTTGTTGGCAGACTCTGGTCCAGCTTATGATATTAACATAAAAATATTTAACAAATTACAGAATACCATTACAGGTTGGCCGGGAGGAAAACCAAATGCAGACGATAGTAAAAGACCAGAAAGAGCAGAACCAGCTAAAAAACGAGTACTAATTTTCAGTCCACATCCAGATGATGATATTATTAGTATGGGAGGAACTTTTAAAAGATTGGTAGAACAAGGTCATGAAGTACATGTTGGTTATCAAACTTCTGGAAATATTGCTGTTGCAGATGACGAAGCGCTGCGTTTTGCAAACTTTGTTTGCGATTATAACGAAAAGTTTGCTATTGATAATTCTGAGGCAAATGCTATTTATAAAAAAGCGACTTCTTTTTTAAAGAATAAAAAGTCAAGCGAAATAGATATACAAGAAGTAAGATATATTAAAGGCTTAATAAGAAAAGGAGAAGCAAGATCAACTTGTCATTTTGTAGGTATTCCAGATGCACAAATTCATTTTATGGAATTACCTTTTTATGAAACGGGAGCAATAAAAAAGAACCCTATTGGAATAGCTGATGTAGAAATTACAAAATCCTTAATCGAAAAAGTAAAACCACATCAAATTTATGCTGCAGGAGATTTAGCAGACCCTCATGGAACACATAAAGTTTGTTTGGATGCTATTTTTGCAGCAGTAAAAGAACTAAAACCAAAAAAATTTATGAAAGATTGTTGGGTTTGGTTGTATAGAGGTGCTTGGCAAGAATGGGGAATAGATGAAATAGAAATGGCAGTTCCTATGGGACCAGACCAAGTATTAGAAAAACGAAAAGGAATCTTTAAACATCAATCACAAAAAGATGGTGTAGTTTTTCAAGGATCAGATAGTAGAGAATTTTGGCAACGTGCTGAAGATAGAAACAGCGAAACTGCAGAATTGTATGATCAATTAGGATTGTCTCATTATGCAGCTATGGAAGCTTTTGTAAGATGGCATTATTAAAAAATTAAATCTATAATAAATGACTTTAATAAAATCGATATCAGGAATCAGAGGCACAATTGGCGGAAAAACAGCAGATAATTTAACTCCAGTAGATGCTGTTAAGTTTGCATCAGCT
>JAUICK010000037.1 GCA_030427865.1 Bacteroidia bacterium
ACATATTAAACCTCATGTCTTATGATATGAGGTTTTTTTATATGAATAATTAAAGATATTGTAATATATTAAAGTATTTTCGTTATTGATTTATATAAAGCTTATTTTAGAAGTAAATGAATATCAGAAAATTTGTTCTTTTTTCTTTTCTATTCTCTTTTTTTTCACTTAACGCTCAAGTTGGAGGAGAAGAAGTATATCAATTTTTGAATTTATCTACCTCAGCAAGACAAATAGCTTTGGGGGGAGAAGTATTAACTATTTTGAATGATGTTAATCAACCAATATGGAATCCAGCTGTAATTAATGAAGATATAGATAATAAACTCTCTGCGAACTATACAAGTTATTTGGCTGGGATTAATATCGGTTCTTTGTCTTATGCAAAAACAATTTCGAGAAGATTTGGTACAGTTCATGGAAGTATAAAATATTTAGATTATGGAACATTGATTGGGGCTGATGAACAAGGAAATGAAACAGGTAATTTTAACGCCAGTGATATAGCGGTGTCAATTGGATACGCTATAAATCTGCCATGGACAAATTTTTATTTTGGTTCTAATGTTCGAATTATCAATTCTAATATTGCAAACTTTTCTTCAACAGGAGTTTCTACTGATTTAGCCGTTTTATACAACAATCCATATCAACCTTATACAGTTACTTTAGTTGCGAGAAATATTGGAACTCAAATTCAAACTTTTAATGGAAAGCAAGAACGTTTGCCTTTTCGATTAGCTATTGGGGCATCCTATAAATTAGAACATGTTCCTTTGAAATGGTATGTTACTATAGATAATTTGCAACAGTGGGATTTATCTGTTCCAAATCCTTCTGAACAAACTACAGATTTAGAAGGAAATGTAACTCAAGAAAAAGTTGGTTTTATTGGAAATACTTTAAGGCATTTTGTTGTTGGAGCAGAATTGTTTCCAGAAAGTGCAATTAATTTAAGGTTGGGTTATAACTTTAGAAGGGCTGCAGAATTGAAACTTCAAAATGCAAGAACTTTTAGCGGTATTTCTTTTGGTTTTGGATTGAAAATGAATAAATTTAAATTGAATTATGCGTATTCAAAATTTCATTCTGCTGCAAATTCGAGTACGTTTAGTTTGCTAATTGATTTAGATAGAACAAGGTAAATATGAAAAAAAAAATAGTTATTGCAATAGATGGTTTTTCTTCTACAGGAAAAAGTACCATAGCTAAATTATTGGCAAAAAAATACAATTATATTTACGTAGATACTGGTGCAATGTATAGAGCAGTAACACTTTTTGCTAAGAATAATGGTTTTGTTGGTAAAGATTTTTTACAAAAAAACGAGCTATTATCTTGTTTAAAAAGTATTTCACTTTCTTTCAAATTTAATTCTGATTTAGGTTTTGCTGAAATGTATTTAAATGGTAATAATGTAGAAAAAGAAATTAGAACGCTTGAAGTTTCTCAATTAGTAAGTAAAGTAGCAGCAATATCTGAGGTTCGTAAAAAATTAGTTGCAGAACAACAACAAATGGGGCAAGAAGGAGGTATAGTTATGGATGGAAGAGATATTGGAACTGTTGTTTTTCCGGATGCAGATTTAAAACTATTCATGACTGCTTCTGCAGATAAAAGAGCTACAAGACGTTATAAAGAATTAATTGATAGGGGTGATAAAGTAAATTTTGATGAAATTCTTTTTAATGTTCAAGAACGAGACAGAATAGATTCTACAAGAGAAGATTCTCCTTTAATTAAAGCTAAAGATGCTATTGAATTTGATAATTCTGATATGGGAATTAAAGAACAGTTTGAGCGAATTTGCTCTTTAGTTGACAGTAAATTAGAGGATTAACTAAAAAATATTAAATTGGCTTAGCCCTGATTGAAGCATTTGTTTGAGCTCTTTTTGAGGAACGAAAAAAAGCGAGTGCGTAAAGCAGAAAATTGCTTCAAAAAAAATTAAGGAATATTTAAATACTTATGCGTTTGAAGAGATATTTTCCATTTAGGGTTTTTCATCACATAATTTACAATTTCTTTAGTCATTTTTTCTTTTTTACTCCATTCTGGTTGTAAAAATAGTTGACATTTTTCACCCACTTTAGCGGCTTGTTGCTCAGCAAAATCGAAATCTGATTTGTTGTGAATTATCATTTTTAATTCATCTGCTTCTTTGTAAACTTCCTCTAAAGGTAATTTAGTCTTCTTTGGAGAGAGGCAAAACCAGTCCCATTTTCCAGAAAAAGAATACGCGCCAGAAGTTTCGATATGAGTTTTGATATTGTTTTTTTGCAGTAAGTTTGTGATGTAATCCATAGACCACATTAAAGGTTCACCTCCAGTAATAACAACAGTATTCGCGTATTTTTTTACATTCTCAACTATGGTATCTGCCAAAGTAGGCGGATGTAAATCTGCATTCCAACTTTCTTTAACATCGCACCAATGACACCCAACATTACAACCACCAACTCTAATAAAATATGCTGCAGTACCTGTGTGAGAACCCTCACCTTGTATGGTGTAAAACTCTTCCATTAACGGAAGCATAATTCCTTTATCGACTAAATCTTGTGTTTTTTTATCCATTTTATTTCTTTGCGGCAACTACTTCAATTTCAATTTTTGCACCTGCAACTAAATTGGCTGCAAATGTAGTTCTTGCAGGTAAATTATCGTTAAAAAAAGTGCGATAAATTGAGTTCATATTAGAAAAATCATTTATATCAGAAAGGATTACCGTACATTTTACTACATTTTTTAAGGTTAAATTATGTTGTTTTAATACGTCTTGAATATTTAGAATTGCTTGTTTGGTTTCTGCTTTAATTCCGCCGTCAACAAGTTTACCTGTTTTATGGTTTTTACCAATTTGCCCCGTTAAAAAGTACAAATTGTTTACTTGAACAGCATCAGAAAAAGGAACATTTGCTCTGCTTTTTTCGTGAGATTTATAATATTTTATTGTTGTTTTTATTTCTTTTTTGCATCCGAAATTTGTTAATAGCAATAATAAGCAGAGTGTTTTTATAGTAGTTTTCATAAAGCTTTGATTTTCAAATGCAAATATAATTAGAATAAAGGTGATTTATTTTAATCTAAATAATTAAAAATCAAATGATTTTTGTAAATTTGCACTCCTTTTTACGAGAACAGATTTAAAAAAGGGTATTTAAAAAACAAAATTTAAAAACATCTCTTGATGTTATTATCGTTAAAAATCTGACTAACAGCAAGATACAAATTATTTTAGACACATGTCTGAAGAAACTAAAAAGACTGAAGAGCAAGTAGTTGCTACTGAAGTACAAGAAACTGCAACTCCTGTTGTAGAAGAAAAAAAAGATCCAAAACAATTTTTAGCTGATTTTAACTGGCACAAATACGAAGAAGGTATTGATGAAGTTGATGAAGAAAAATTACAAGAGTTTGAAAAAGCTTTAGAAGGAACTGTTGGTTTTGTTAACGAACGCGATGTAATTGAAGGTACTGTAATTAGAATTACAGACAGAGATGCAATTATCGATATCAACTCTAAATCTGAAGGAGTTATTTCTTTAAATGAATTTCGTTACAATCAAGCTTTAGCTGTTGGTGATAAAGTAGAAGTATTAGTAGATAAAAGAGAAGATTCTTCTGGTCAATTAGTATTATCTCATAAAAAAGCAAGAGTAATTAAAGCTTGGGAACGTGTAAATAACGCTCACGAAACGGGTGAAGTTGTAAATGGTTTTGTTAAATGTAGAACAAGAGGTGGTATGATTGTAGATGTTTTCGGAATCGAAGCATTCTTACCAGGTTCTCAAATTGATGTAAAACCAATTAGAGATTACGATCAATATGTTGAGAAAACAATGGAATTTAAAGTTGTTAAAATCAATCACGAATTTAAAAACGTTGTTGTATCTCATAAAGCACTTATCGAAGCAGATATTGAATTACAGAAAAAAGAAATTATTGGTCAGTTAGAAAAAGGACAAGTATTAGAAGGTGTTGTTAAAAACATTACTTCTTACGGTGTATTTGTTGATTTAGGTGGTGTTGATGGTTTAGTACATATTACAGATTTATCTTGGTCAAGAATCAATCATCCAAATGAGGTAGTTGAGTTAGATCAAAAATTAAATGTTGTAATCTTAGACTTTGATGATAATAAATCAAGAATCCAATTAGGATTAAAACAATTATCTGCTCATCCTTGGGAAGCTTTAAGTCCTGATTTAAAAGTTGGCGATAAAGTAACAGGAGAAGTAGTTGTAATTGCAGATTATGGTGCATTTGTAGAAGTAGAACAAGGTGTAGAAGGGTTAATTCATGTTTCTGAAATGTCTTGGTCAACACATTTACGTTCAGCACAAGACTTTGTAAAAGTTGGCGATAAAGTTGAGGCGCAAATTTTAACTTTAGATAGAGAAGATCGTAAAATGTCTTTAGGGATGAAACAATTACATCCAGATCCTTGGACAGATATTACTTCTAAATATCCAGTTGGTTCTACACATACAGGAACTGTAAGAAATTACACAAATTTTGGTGTGTTTGTAGAGTTAGAAGAAGGTATAGATGGTTTAGTATATATTTCTGATTTATCTTGGACTAAGAAAGTAAAACACCCATCAGATTTTGTAACTGTTGGTCAGCAAATAGAAGTTCAAGTTTTAGAATTAGATGTAGAAAATAGAAAACTAAACTTAGGTCATAAACAAACTCAAGAAAACCCCTGGGATGAGCATGAAGCTACATTTGCAATTGGTTCTAAACACCAAGGAACTATTAAAGATAAAAACGATAAAGGAGCAACTGTAACACTTTCTGATGGTGTAGAAGGTTTTGCACCAACTCGTTTCTTAGATAAAGAAGATGGTTCTAAATTAGGTAAAGGAGATACTGCAGAATTTGTAGTTTTAGAATTTTCTAAAGAATACAGAAGAGTAGTAGTTTCTCATACATCTATTTTTAGAGAGCAAGAAAAAAGAAATGTTAAAGCAGCAGTTCAAAAAGCAGCTGAAGCAGAAAAAACTACCTTAGGAGATATTGGTGGTCTTGCAGACTTAAAAAAGAAAATGGAAGCTGGAGCAAAAAAGAAAAAATAACTTTCTGGTTTAGTTCCCATTAAATATCTTAAAACGGCAGTATCCAAAAAACTGTGTAAATAGAAAAATAGGAGGGTTTTAAAACCCTCCTATTTTTTTGTTTAATTTTAAAAACACAGTTTATTATGAAAGATTTAAAACAGCAATTTTTGAACATT
>JAUICK010000004.1 GCA_030427865.1 Bacteroidia bacterium
AACCCCAAAAACAGAATTCCAATTTTTAAATAATTAGCAATTTTTCTTCTTTTCATGTTTTTTAGTTTAAAGATTAACAATTCGTTAAATTTAAACTTAAAAAGTATACATGTCAATCACTGAAAATAGTGAAATTTTTTGCTCACTGAAAACCGTGAGAAAATTCACCGTTTTCAGTGAAATTTAAATATTAGCTTTTAGATTACAAGAAATGTACCAAAAAGAAGTTATTTATGTTGTTGTTTCTCAACAGAAATTATACTTGTTTTACCTCTATAATCTTAACTGGACATGCTTTTTTTGCTTCATTTGAACAATCAAAAATAGAATCATCAAAAGATTTTAGCGTAAAAAACCCTTTTTTTTCTACAGCATGTAGTAACACAGATTTTCCATCTTTTTTAGACATTTGAAATTGATTGGGTGCTAATTCTACACAGTAATTACAGCCAATACATTTGTTTCTTTGTAATGTAATAACAACCATTAATTCTGAGCAAATTCTGTTTTTACAATCTTGTATAACTTATCTGAACGTCTGATTTTAAAATCTAATTTCATAGTAACTTCATCGCCTTTTGTAGCTTTTTCTGAAGGTTTATCATTTACAAACATTTGTTTCAGCTCCATTTCTTTAGCTCCTGTTGTTGGACCAGTAATTAGAATCGTATCTCCAACAGCAACATCATACGCATCAATTTTAAATTGCCCTATTTTGGCTTTGTCAAAATAATGTTCTCCTTTCCCCAAATATACTTTTTTTTGTGTGGCATGAGAACCCGATTCTTTGCTCCATTCTCCTAATTTTTGCCCTAAATAATACCCATTCCAAAAACCACGATGGTACACTTTTTCTAACTCTTGCATCCAAGAAATTACTTTTTGTTTATCATAAGTTCCATCAGTTAAACTGTCTATTGCTGCTCTGTAACATTTTATTACTTTGGCTACATATTCTGGTGCTCTTCCTCGTCCTTCAATTTTTAAAACTTTGACACCAGCATCTGCAACTTTATCTAAAAAATCGATAGTGCATAAATCTTTTGGAGACATAATATACTCGTTATCCAACTCCATTTCAAAACCCGTTTCTTGGTCAATAACTGTGTATTTTTTTCTGCAATTTTGTTTACATGCACCTCTGTTTGCAGATGAATTTGCCGAATGTAAACTCATGTAACATTTACCTGAAACTGCCATACATAAAGCCCCATGTCCAAAAATTTCGATTTCTACTAATCTTCCAGAAGGTCCTTTTATTTGGTCTTTCTCTATTTGCTCTGTAATCTTTTTTACTTGACGCAAACTCAATTCTCTACTCAATACAATTGTATCTGCAAATAGAGCATAAAACTTTACCGTTTCTATATTAGTAATATTGATTTGAGTTGAAATATGTACTTCCATTTTCAACTCTCTTGCCATGGCAATTACAGCTTGATCCATTGCAATTACAGCAGTAATATTGGCTTCTTTTGCTTTTTTGATTAAGGTTTTTACAATAGATAAATCATGATCGTACACAATAGTATTTAACGTTAAATAGGTTCTAACACCTTTTTCTGAACAACGCTTAGAGATTTCTTTTAAATCATCTAACGTAAAATTAATAGATGCTCTTGCACGCATATTAAGTTGCTCTACTCCAAAATACACAGAGTCGCAACCATTGTCTAAAGCTGCTTGCAAACTTTCAAAGTTTCCTGCTGGCGCCATTAATTCTATTTTTTGCATCTTCTTAGTTTTTGAATTTCAATTTTTCTGAACGTCCTTTTTTAAAGATTTTATTGCTATTACCTTTTCCTTTTCTAAGTTCTTTTTGCTCTTCATAAGACAAATGAATAATTTCTTGACAATCTGTAGAACAGGTATTTTCCATTTTTTCTGAACATTCATCACATTGAATAAACAACAAATGACACGCTTCATTGGCACAATTGGTATGGGTATCACAAGGTTTTCCACATTGATGACAATTGGCAATAACATCATCAGAAATTTTTTCTGATCTTCTGTGATCAAAAACAAAATTCTTTCCTAAAAATTTATTTTCTAAACCTTCTTGTTTTACCTGACGTGTGTATTCGATAATTCCGCCTTCTAACTGAAATACATTTTTAAATCCTTTATGTTTGTAATAAGCAGATGCTTTTTCACAACGAATTCCGCCAGTACAATACATTAATAGATTTTTATCTTCTTTATGGTCTTTTAGATCTTGTTCAATAATATCTAAAGAATCACGAAATGTATCTACATCTGGTGTAATTGCGCCTTCAAAATGCCCTATTTCACTTTCATAATGATTTCGCATATCTACACAAACTGTATCTAGATTTGCTAACATTTCATTAAAAGCAGCCGCATTTAAATGCACTCCTTTGTTGGTAACATCAAACGTATCATCATTTAACCCATCTGCCACAATTTTGTTTCTAACCTTTACTTTTAATTTTAAAAACGACTTGTTATTTTGTTCTATGGCAACATTTAAGCGAATATCTTTTAAAAAAGAAATACTATCTAATTGCTCTTTTAACGCATACATGTTTTCTGAAGGCACAGACAATTGAGCATTTATACCTTCATAAGACACATAAATTCTTCCAAGAACTTCTAAGGCGTTCCATTCTAAAAATAATTTATCTCTTAAAATTTGTGGGTTTTTTATCTGATGATATTGATAAAAGGAAATTGTGATGCGATCTTTACCAGCCTCATCTATTAATGCAGCGCGTTCTTTGGCGCTTAACTTATTGTACAGTTGCATGCTATACGAATTAGGTTAAACTTATTTTTTTGCAAATGTAGTTAAATCTTTGAAACCAACTTTTAACTTCAAAAGAAAGTTTTAACTCTTTAAAAATCAGCCTAAAAGTTACTACAACGATTTCTTAAATAATCTAAAAACCTAACTTTTATCATGTTTTAAAAATCGTCTTGAGAGTAAATTTGTATTATCAATATAAGATACATAAAATATTAAATACATAAATCATGGAATTAGAGGAAATTACCTTAGAAAAACCACAAAAAAAGAACTTTAACGAGGGTGTTTGGAATACATCTATTAATGTTAGAGATTTCGTTTTCAAAAACATTACTCCATATTATGGAGATGATACTTTTTTAGTAGGACCTACTCAAAAAACACAAAAACTTTGGGAGGTTTGTAAAGAAGGTATGCAACAAGAAAGACAAAACAATGGTGTACACTCTGTAGATACTGAAACCATTTCTGGTGTTGCAAACTTTGGTGCAGGTTACATAGACAAAGAAAATGAAGTAATTGTTGGTTTACAAACCGATGGTTTGCTAAAAAGAGCTATGAAACCTTTTGGAGGCTACAAAGTAGTTCAAAAAGCGTTAGAAGAGCATGGTTTAAAACCAAGTGAAGATATTAATGAGTTGTTTACAAAATATGTAAAAACGCATAATGATGGTGTTTTTGATGCCTACAATGCAGAAATAAGAAAGTTCCGTTCTTTAGGGTTTTTAACTGGTTTACCAGACAATTATGCTCGTGGAAGAATTATTGGAGATTACAGACGTGTGGCTTTATATGGAATTGATAAATTAATCGAAACTAAAAAAGAAGACCTTAACAATATAGAAGGTCCAATGACAGATGCTGTTATTCGTTTAAGAGAAGAAGTTTCTGAGCAAATTAGAGCCTTAAAAGATATGATTACAATGGGTAATCATTATGGATTAGAATTAAATCGTCCAGCAGAAAATGCACAAGAAGCTGTACAATGGACATATATGGCATATTTAGCTGCTGTAAAAGAGCAAGATGGAGCTGCAATGTCTTTAGGAAATGTGTCTACATTCTTAGATATTTATATAGAAAAAGACCTTAAAGCTGGTTTAATTACAGAAGATGAAGCTCAAGAATATATTGATCAGTTTGTGATGAAATTAAGAATGGTGCGTCACTTACGTATGGCTGCTTATGATGAAATTTTTGCTGGAGACCCAACTTGGGTAACAGAAGCAATTGGTGGAATGTTAAATGATGGTAGAACAAAAGTTACCAAAACTGCGTATCGTTTTTTAAATACTTTATACAACTTAGGGCCATCACCAGAACCAAATATTACTGTGCTTTGGTCTCCAACTTTACCGCAAAATTTTAAAAATTTCTGTGCAAAAGTTTCTATTGATACGTCTTCAATTCAGTTTGAAAATGATGATTTAATGCGTGAATTAAGAGGTTCTGATGATTATGGAATTGCATGCTGTGTTTCTTACCAAGAAATAGGAAAACAAATTCAGTTTTTCGGAGCAAGAACCAACTTAGCCAAAACATTATTATTAGCGGTTAATGGTGGTAAATGTGAAATTACAGGAACACAAATGGTAGATGGTATAGAACCTTGTACTTGTGAAGTTTTAGACTTTGACAATGTGATGAAAAACTTCAAAATTGCAATGACTAAAGTAGCAAAAGTGTACAATGATGCTATGAATATCATCCACTATATGCATGATAAATACTACTACGAAAAAGCGCAAATGGCTTTAATAGATACTAACCCAGAAATTAATATTGCTTATGGTATTGCAGGTTTATCTATTGTTGCAGACTCTTTAGCAGCTATTAAATATGCAAAAGTAAAACCAATTAGAAACGAACAAGGTTTAACTGTAGATTTTAAAATTGAAGGTGAATTCCCTAAATATGGAAATGACGATGACAGAGTAGATATTTTTGCGCACAATGCTGTTGAAGACTTTAACAACGAATTGAAAAAGTTAAAAGTATACAAAGATGCAGAACCAACCATGTCTGTATTAACCATTACTTCTAACGTTGTATATGGTAAGAAAACAGGTGCTACTCCAGATGGAAGAGCTTTAGGTGTTCCTTTTGCTCCTGGTGCAAACCCAATGCATGGGCGTGACACAAATGGTGCAATTGCTTCTCTAAACTCTGTAGCTAAAATAGATTATAAAGATTCTCAAGACGGAATCTCTAATACATTCTCTATTGTCCCAAAATCTTTAGGTTCAACCAAAGAAGAAAGAATAGACAATTTAGTAGCTTCTTTAAATGGTTATTTTGAGCATGGAGCACAACACTTAAATGTAAATGTATTAGACAAAGAAACTTTATTAGATGCCATGGAGCATCCAGAAAATCACCCCCAATTAACAATTAGAGTTTCTGGATATGCAGTTAATTTTATTAGATTAACAAAAGAACAACAAATGGAAGTTATTTCGCGTTCATTCCACGAATCTATGTAGTCTTTTTATGTATTTTTCAAGGGATTCAAAAAATAGAATTAACTCTTTATAGAGTTTGCTTTTCAAAAGAAGAAGCTCAATAAATATTTTTTGAATCCCTTTCTTTTCAATTTAAATTTTACACTATCAAAATAAAAGAGAACATATTAAATGTGCATTCTATCGAGTCTTTTGGCACACATGATGGCCCAGGAATTAGACTCGTCATTTTTTTGCAAGGTTGTAAATTAAAATGCCAATATTGCCACAATCCAGATACTATAGATACTCATGGAGGAGAGGAATATCACATTGAAGATTTGGTAAAAAAAGCAGTGAATATGAAATCTTACTTTGGCGATAAAGGTGGAGTTACTGTTTCTGGAGGTGAACCATTATTACAGGCGCACAATCTTATCCCCTTTTTTAAAAGGCTAAAAGAAGAAGGGATTCACACCAATATAGACACAAATGGTCGTTTGTTAAATCATCCAACAATGGAATTGTTAGACAAATACGCTGATTTGGTGATGTTAGATATTAAACACATGACTGAAGAAGGTTTTCAGAAAATTACGGGAGTGCAAAACAAAGAAACCACATTCAACTTTGCAAAATATAGAGAAGCATCAGGTAAAAAAATGTGGTTGCGTTATGTGTTAATTCCTAAAATTACAAACACTCCTGAATTACTACATCAATTAGGAAATTATTTTAAAGATTACAAAACTATAGAACAAATAGAGTTGCAACCTTACCATAAATTAGGGATCCATAAATGGGATGCTTTGGGTTGGGAATATGAGTTAAAAGATGTTAGAGAAAACACCCAAAAGGAATTGGATGAAGCAGCTAACATATTGAGTAACTATTTTCAGAAAGTAAAAATTAACTAAAGAATTTTATTATGAATTCAAAAAAAATAAAAAACAGATGGCTTATTGCAGCATCAGCAGTAGGAATTCATATTTCTATTGGGTCTGTATATGCCTATTCTGTAATGACAAACCCAGTAAAAGATGTTTTTGAAGTAGAAGGGAGTGTCATTAAATGGGCATTTAAAATCGCTATTTTATTATTAGGTTTATCTGCAGCATTTTTAGGAAGATGGGTAGAAAAAGTTGGACCAAAAATAAGTGGAACCACAGCAGGTATTTTCTACGGAGTAGGAATTTTAGGCTCTGGATTGGCAGTCCAAATCGAATCTTTATGGCTATTCTACTTATGTTATGGTGTTATTGGCGGAATTGGTTTAGGTTTAGGGTATATAACCCCTGTAAGTACCTTAGTAAAATGGTTTCCAGACAGACGTGGTTTAGCCACAGGAATGGCAATTATGGGCTTTGGTTTTGCTGCTTTAATTTTTGGGCCAGTAATGGCAAAATTATTTGAAACAGTTGGTGTTTCTAATGCGTTTTATGTATTAGGAGTTATTTATATGGTATTGATTTTATCATCTGCAAGATATATAGAAAGACCTCCTGCAGATTATGTTCCTGAAGGATTTAGCGCAGAAGAAGGAAAAACTATTAAAGAAGATATTTCTAATGTTACCGCAAATGAATCTTTAAAATCACCTCGTTTTTACTACATCTGGATTATGATGTTTATAAACATTGCTTGTGGAATTGCAATTATATCTGCAGCAAGTCCAATGATGCAAGAAAAGTTAGATTACACACCTATGCAAGCAGCAGCAATTGTTGGTTTTATTGGAGTTTTTAATGGTTTAGGTAGAATCACTTGGTCTACATTGTCTGATTATTTAGGACGTGCAAATACCTTTATCATCTTTTTTGCTTTTCAAATTTTAGCCTTTTATTTCTTACCAAAAATCGGAATTGAAAGTGTATTCTTAATTGTATTATTTACTGTAATTACCATGTATGGTGGGGGTTTTGCAACTTTGCCAGCGTTCTTAGGCGATTTATTTGGTACCAAACAATTGGGTGCAATTCACGGAATGGTATTAGCAGCTTGGGGCTTAGCAGGTGTTATTGGCCCAACTATTTACGATATGGTTAAAGAACAAACAGGTTCTTTAGATACAACTCTTATGATTTTTGCAGGATTATTTGTAGTCGCTTTAATTGTATCTATCTTAATGAAGATATCCATCACAAAATCAGAAAAGTTAAAAAAACACAAATTAAGTATGGTCGCTTAATTTTTTCAATCTTTTAATAATTAATAATAATAAACCTTTCAGTTTTCTCACTGGAAGGTTTTCTTTTTAAAATGAAAATTACATCAACTTGTTAAAATTTAAACAATACAAATTATATTGGTAAATTATTTTAAAAATGATGATTAAAATTTATTTTGTTAGCATCTTTGCATCATAAATAAAAGTATAAATTTTTAAACCAATGAAAATAGCTGTAGTTGGCGCAACTGGAATGGTTGGCACAGTAATGTTAAAAGTCTTAGAAGAGCGTAATTTACCAATCACAGAATTAATTCCTGTGGCTTCAGCAAGATCTGCTGGTAAAAAATTAACTTATAAAGGAAATGACTATACCGTAGTTACTTTAGAAGAAGCAGTAAATATGAAACCAGATGTTGCTTTGTTTTCAGCTGGGGGAGACACTTCTTTAGAATGGGCTCCAAAATTTGCAGAAGTGGGTACTACTGTAATCGATAATTCTTCTGCTTGGAGAATGGATCCCACTAAAAAATTAGTAGTTCCAGAAATTAATGGTGATGTATTAACTGCAGATGATAAAATTATTGCAAATCCAAACTGTTCTACAATTCAGTTAGTAATGGCTTTAGCGCCTTTGCATGATAAGTATAAAATGAAACGTGTAGTAATTTCTACCTATCAATCTGTTTCAGGTACAGGTGTAAAAGCGGTTCAACAATTAGATAATGAAGAAGCTGGTATTGTAGGCGAAATGGCATATCCTCATAAAATTGGTAGAAATGCCTTACCTCATTGCGATATTTTCTTAGAAAATGGATACACCAAAGAGGAAATGAAATTGGTTAAGGAACCTAAGAAAATTTTACGTGACGATTCTTTTGCTGTAACTGCAACTGCTGTTCGTATTCCAACAGCTGGTGGGCATTCTGAAGCTGTAAATGTTCAGTTTGAACATGATTTTGATGTGGCAGAAGTTCGTCAAATTTTAAGTGAAACTCCAGGTGTTATTGTTGAAGATGATTTGGCAAACAATGTTTATCCAATGCCAGTGAATGCTCACGATAAAGATGAAGTTTTTGTAGGACGAATTAGACGTGATGAATCTCAAGAAAATACCTTAAATTTGTGGATTGTTGCAGATAACTTGCGTAAAGGAGCTGCAACAAACACAGTTCAAATTGCAGAGTATTTAATTGATAAGAATTTAGTATAATTTTTTAAGATATCTCCACAAGGTCGAGATGACAATCAAAATGTCATTTCGAGAGAAACGAAGTGAAATCGAGAAATCTTAAAGGTTTAACTTTTTAGAAAAAATATAAATGGCAACATTTCATAACGTTACAATAAAAGAAATTAAACAAGAAACCGCATCTGCGGTTTCTGTTTTGTTTGACATCCCTGAAAACTTAAAATCTGATTTTAATTTTACAGCAGGTCAATACATTACCTTACAAAAAGAAATCAATGGAAATGTAGTTAGAAGAGCCTATTCAATTTGTTCTACTCCGCAAAGTGGTGAGATTAGAGTAGCTATAAAGGCAGTAGAAAACGGAACGTTTTCTGTTTACGCTACTTCTAATTTAAAAGTGAAAGATGAAATAGAAATTTCTGTACCAGAAGGACGATTTTTATTACAACCAGAAGCAAATAAAAACTATATTGGTTTTGCAGCAGGTTCAGGAATCACACCTATTTTATCAATGGTGAAAACCGTTTTAGAAAACGAACCTTCATCAACATTTACTTTGGTCTATGGAAATAAATCTGTTGCAGATACTATTTTTTATGACGAATTATTAGCTTTAAACTCAAAATATGAGAACTTCAATTTAGAATTTGTTTGTAGTAGAGAACGTCAAGAAAACATGCTATTTGGCAGAATTGATAAAGCCTTTACAAACTTTTTTATCAAAAATAAATACAAAAACATTGCTTTTGATGCTGTTTTTTTATGTGGTCCAGAGGAAATGATTCATACAGTTTCTGATACTTTAAAAGAAGTCGATTTTTCTGACGAAAATATTCACTTCGAATTGTTTACAGTTGCTGTTGATGAAGAAGCTGCATCAGAAATTAAAGAAGGAACCACAGAAGTAACTGTTTTGTTAGATGATGAAGAAACAACTTTTACCATGACACAAACAGACAATATTTTAGCCGCAGCTTTACGCAACGATTTAGATGCGCCTTATTCTTGTCAAGGAGGTGTTTGTAGCTCTTGTATGTGTAAAGTTATTGAAGGAAAAGCTGTAATGGTAAAGAATTCTATTTTAACAGATAGCGAAATTGAAGAAGGTTTAACATTAGCTTGTCAAGCACACCCTACAACTTCAAAAATTACAGTAGATTTTGATGATGTATAGCAATTAAAAAACATATATTTTAAAAGTAAAGGATGGTTTTTTCCATCCTTTCTTTTTACCCTTCAATTAAAAAATAGTATTTTTAGACAATGGATTTTTACGATTTTAAAAATGCTTTCTTAATAGGTTTCTTCATGGCTTTTATGATAGGACCTGTTTTTTTTATGTTACTACAAACCAGTATTCTAAAAGGTGCAAGAGCTGCCATTGCCTTTGATTTAGGTGTAATTTTAGGCGACATTTGCTTTATTTTAATTGCCTATTATGGTAGTAGAACACTGTTAGAAAAGATTAAAGACGACCCCAGATTGTTTTTTATTGGTGGCTTAGTTCTTATTATTTATGGTTTAATTACTTATTTTGACAAACAAAATAAAAAAGAAGCTTTAGAATCTGCAAAAATTGTTGAAGTCCCTATAAAAAACAACTATATAAAACTCTTTTTTAAAGGTTTCTTTTTAAATTTTATTAATGTTGGCGTCTTAGCTGGCTGGTTGGGTATTGTTGTTGTAGTTGGCCCGACATTAGACATGAATCCTAACAATATTTTTTGGTATTTTGCTACTGTAATTCTTGGATATATGGTTACCGATTTAGGGAAAATTCTTTTAGCAAAACAATTAAAAAATAAAATGACACCTCCTGTTATTTACCGTTTAAAAAGAATTATGGGTATTATCTTATTAGTTTGTGGCGTGTTTTTAATGTTAAAAGGTTTTATACCAAACGAAAAAATTGATGAGTTAATTCATTAATTTTCACTAAAACAGGTGCATTCCCTTATTTATTTTTTAGCATAAGAAAACTAACTTGCTAACTTCTGTTTTAAGTCATTAAAACGACATCATATATGTATCTCGTTGGCTTTAATGCTGAAGGACAGTAAAAATCATCAAACTTTAAGTCAAAACTCAAAAATATTACTCTCATATTATTTCGGAATAAAAATTGTAGATAAAAAACTATCTTTGTTATAATAAAAGTTAGGATTATGAATATAGAAACCACAAAATTAGAATTAATGCATCTTTTGCTTCAAACACAGAAAGAAAGCATTTTAAAAAAAATCAAATCAGTTTTTGAGGAAGAGCAAGTGGATTGGTGGAATGAAATGTCTAAAAAGGAACAAGAAGAAATCAAGACTGGTTTAGCTCAAGCCGATAAAGGGGAATATAAAGCTAATGAAACAGTAATGAATCGTTTTGATAAATGGCATTAAAAATCGTTTGGACACCACAAGCTGAAAGTGGATTAGATAAGGTTTTAGATTATTTAGAAAAAGAATGGACAATAATGGAAATTCTGAATTTAAAACAAAATATAAATGACCTATTAAACCGAATTAGTATATATCCTAAAATTTGTCCTCAAACTGGAAAATTTAATAATGTTCACAAAGGATTGATTGATAAAAACAATTATATAATCTACAGAATCTAACCGAAAAAGAAAATAATTGAAATCATTAACTTTAGAGGGACGAAACAAAAAACGATAAAATAAAAGCACTAAAAGCCAACAACGTATAAACTTTATTGCTGGCTTTATGCTTACTTTCAAAAGTCTTCTCGGACTTTCTTGGTTAGTAATTATTTACTAAATTAGTTACTTGAAACACGCAGCAAATCACATACAAACACGTTGGTAAATTTTAAAACTTATTTCTTTTCAAAAACATTGTTTTCTAAATTTACATCTGCCATTAATCTGCTTTTATCAATGGTTACCACTTTTACATTTTTAGAAACAGTAAAAGAATATGTTGGATAAGCCCAACCCCAATCTTTTAAAATTTTTGCTGTTGTCGGTTTGTTTCCTCTCATCATTTCTAAAGGAATGTTAAAGCTTTCTTTTGTACCATCAGCATAAACCACTTCAACATCTATTGGCATTGGCATTTTACCAATTCTTTCTAAAGTAATGGTCTGTCCTTTAATAGACTTCACACCATAATCTATTGTATGCGTAGTTTGCGTCCACTCATTTAAATACCAATCTAAATGAATGCCTGAAACCTTTTCCATAGAACGTTTTATATCATTTGGAGTTGGGTGTTTAAAGCTAAAATCTGTAAAGTATTTTTTAATTCCTTTCGCTACATTTTCTGCACCAATTACATATTCTAATTGAGACAAGAAGATGTTTCCTTTACTGTAACTTCCTGTACTATAAGCCTTATTGGTATGATAACGATCTGCATGGGTAGATAAAGGTTCTTCTATTTCTAAGTTAACTAATTTTCTATAACTTTTATAAGAACCTTCATGTGGATTTTCTTTCCCTTCTTTTAAAATTTCGTTTTCTGCTTTGTTAGAAATGTATGATGTAAAACCTTCATCCATCCAAGGATGTAAACTCTCGTTAGAAGCTAACAAAAATTGAAACCAAGAATGTGCCATTTCGTGAGCAGTAACTCCAAAAAGGCTTCCAAATTTACGTTTTCCTGTGATTAATGTTGACATAGCATACTCCATTCCGCCATCTCCACCTTGTATAACAGAGTATTGTTTGTATGGATATTGACCAACATTTTCGCTAAAATAGGTCATTAATTCAGCTGTTTTGGGTTGCAAATCTTTCCAGTTTTTCAGGTATTTTTCTTCTAAATTTTTCTTATATAAAAAATGTAAATCAATACCGTTTTCCATTTTTAATATATCATGATTGTATTCTGGATCTGCAGCCCACATAAAATCGTGTACATTTGGTGCTTTAAAATGCCATGATAATTTTTCGGAATTCGAAATGTTTACAGGTTGGGTTTTATCTTCATAACCATGCCCAATTTCTTGCGGGTTTTGTAAATACCCAGTACCACCAACTGTGTAATTTTTATCAATATGAATGGTTACGTCAAAATCTCCCCAAACTCCATGAAATTCTCGAGCAATATAAGGTGGTGTGTGCCAACCTTCAAAATCGTATTCTGCTAATTTAGGATACCATTGAGACATAGACAAAGCAACTCCTTCTTTGCTATTTCTTCCAGAACGACGAATTTGAATTGGTACTTGCGCATCAAAGTCCATTTCTAAGGTTACACTTTCTCCAGATTTTATAGGTTGATTTAATTGAACTTCTAAAATAGTACCCACCGTTTTATGAGAAACTGCAACTCCATTCTGTTTTAATGAATTTACTTTAATATAACCTATTTCATTGGGCTTTAACCTGCTAATTCTATCTGCAATTTTTTTACTTGGGTCTTTAATATTTAAAGAACGAATATCCATTTGAGAATTAGGTTGAAATGCATTAAAATACAAATGGTAAAAAACTCTATCTAAATCGTCTGGAGAATTATTTGTATATACTAACTTTTGTTTTCCTTTGTATTGATAGTTGTTGACATCCATATCAATATCCATTGTATAATCTACATGTTGTTGCCAATATGTATTGATTTTAGTTAGTTTTTTAGAGGTTACATCTTTAGTTTGTCCGCAAGAGAAAAACATAGAAATAAATAGTACAAAAAAGAGCGTTTTTTTCATTTTGAAATTTAGTTATTTTTTTGATATCATTTTATCTGCCATTTTTAAGGCATTGTAAGCATTTACAATTCTTCCTGAAACTGATAATTCAGAAAATGGAACTTTTTCTATATCTGAGCCTGGTTTTATTACCTCGAAGTTAATTTTTGTACCAGAATTCATAAGAATATGTTTTACTTGACTGGCAGTTAATTGCGGGTAATATGATCGAATTAACGCTGCGACTCCTGACACAGTTGGTGCAGCCATAGAGGTTCCGCTAACAGCTTTATATTTGTCTTTTGGAACTGTTGAATAGATATCTACTCCAGGAGCAAAAACATCTACATTTAATTTGCCATAATTAGAAAAAGTAGCTGGTAAATTTTCATTATAGAACAAGCTAGATGCGCCAACAGTAATTACATTATCTGTAAATTCATTTATCAAATCTTTTGTGTCTGAAGGGTAGGTTGCTTTAATGTCTATATTTTTAGCATCGTTACCAGCTGCATTTACAATTAAAACATCGTTTTTTGCTGCATATTTTATGGCTTCAAAAACCCACTCTTTATTTGGTGAAAAGCGTTTGCCAAAACTTGTATTAATAATTTTAGCGCCATTATCTACTGCATATCTTATGCCCAAAGCAACATCTTTATCGTGCTCATCTCCATCTGGTACAACTCTTACAGCCATAATTTGAACATTATTAGCAACTCCTTTAATTCCAATATTGTTACTTCTTGATGCCGCTACAATACCTGCTACATGAGTTCCATGCATTTCTAATTCTTTAGAGCCAATTACTTTGTTATTACCATAGTATTTGTCATTAATATCGTATAAATCATCGCCCATAGACTGACGTGAATTTAGGTTTAAATCGTATCCTTTTTGTAAGTTTTCTCTATTTTTTTTGACCTCTAAAACTTCTTTTCTATAACTTAAGAGTTCAGATTCTGTCATTCCTCTTCCTAATAAACTTGCAACATCGCCTATTTGAGAAGCCAATTTTATGCTGGTTGGTCTAAGACCAATTAAATCTTTAGTTGTAAAGTTTTCTTTACCTATAAACTGTTTAACTGCGGTAAAGTTTTCTTTAATCTCATTAAGTCTTGCTATAGTTTCTGTTAAAGTTTCGAGCTCTAATTTGTTTTTGCTTGCTGATTCTTGAAACTCTTCTTTTAGTTTTAAAAATTCTTGAAATTCGACTTTGTTTTCTTGTTTAATTTCTGATGCTTTTTTATCACCAAATTTATCAATTCCTTTTTTTACGATTCTTGTAATTTCTAGCTGATCTACAGTAACAATTCGTCCATCTTTACTTCCTAAAAAGTTCCATCCGTTTACATCATCTACATAACCATTTTTGTCATCATCTAAAGTATTACCTGCAATTTCTTTAGGGTTAATCCATTTAACGTTAAGCAAATCTTCATGATCTATATCTACGCCAGAATCTGCAATGGCAACAATAATTTTTACTCCTTTTTTATCTTTTAAGAACTGATATGCTTTTGCTGTACTTAAGCCTATAATTGAATCTTTTTCTAAATCTGAGTGATGCCAGTTTTGCATTTCTGCTTCAGATAAAGTTCCTTTTTTTGCAGGAATATTAATAATTCTATCTGAACCTTTGGGAACAGAAAGAGTATGTATAGGAGTTTTACATCCGAAAAAAATAAAAATAAACGCAAATGTAGCAGAAATAAACCTCAGTTGTTTTACTAATGATAGTTTATTAATTAAATATTTCATCGAATTTAAATGTATTTTTGAGTCTAACTCCTTTTTCTGTGTGTTGCACAGTACAGAGTTCATGGTGAGCGTCATGTTCTAAAAAAAGATAAAACTCTTTATCTGCAGCTAAATTTAAAAATGCTGCTTTTTCTTTAATCGTTAGTAAAGGTCTTGTGTCGTAACCCATAACATATGGCAAAGGAATATGCCCTACAGTTGGCAATAAATCTGCCATAAAAACAACTGTTTTTCCTTGATAATTTAGTTTAGGCAACATCTGTTTTTCTGTATGGCCATCTACAAACACGACATCAAAACCAATTTGATCTTTGTAATTTCTATGAATAAAGTTTAGTTGTCCGCTTTCTTTTATAGGGTTTATATTTTCTTTTAAAAAAGATGCTTTTTCTCTTGGGTTTGGTTCTGTAGCCCATTTCCAATGTTTGTCATTAGACCAAAATTTTGCATTTTTAAAAGCAGGTTGTAAAAATGTTTTATCTGCATTCCACTCTATAGCACCTCCACAATGATCAAAATGCAAATGTGTTAAAAAAACATCGGTAATATCATCTCTATGAAAACCATATTTAGCTAAAGAAGTATCTAAAGAAAAATCTCCAAAAAGGTAGTAGTAGCTAAAAAATTTATCAGATTGTTTATTTCCCAAACCTGTGTCTACCAAAATCAAACGGTTTCTGTCTTCAATAAGCATACAACGCATGCTCATTTCAATCATATTTTTATCGTCTGCAGGATTGGTTTTTTGCCAAATACTCTTAGGCACAACACCAAACATTGCACCTCCATCTAATTTAAAGTTTCCTGTTTCTATGGGATAAATCTTCATTCTATAAAATTAAAATCATTAAAAATTATTTATAAAAATAATCATTTAATGATTTATCTGTTTTATTAACTCAATTTAATAAGAACAAAGATGCCAAAATTAACTGGATCTTTTTGTTAAAGAAAATCTAATTCTTAAGCTGTGTAGCTTGGTTTATTTGAGGTTTTAGCAAATTTAATTTTGCTTAAGTATTTTGTAATTTTTAAGATTGCAAAAACACCTATTGTTAATCCTAAAATTACAAAGACTAGCTGATTTTCGAAGATCGATTCTGTAGTTGCTACATTGTCTGGTGGTAATATTTGTAAAAACATAATTATAAGTATTTATGATTAGTTTACCAAAAGTACTGTTGAACTTGAGTTTTTAAGTTGTTTTTTCGATAAATGGTAAATAAGCTTCGATAATATGTAAATTACTATCTACAAGCAATTTATTCGTTAATCGTAATTTGCTGCTGAATTTCATTCCCAAAATTATCAACAACTGTAAATGTAAAATTGCCAACTTTTGGTTCAATTGCAAATTCATGCATTTCTGTTGTAGTTCCTAAAAATTGATGATTTGCATACCAAAATAAAGTGGCTTCTGGATTAGAATGTGCTACTTTTAAAATGAGTTCGTTTTGTTTTCCATCAAAATCTTTAGGCAAAAAAACAGTGCTTTTTTCTGTGGGATAAATAAACTTCATTGCATTTTTTACTTCACCTAAACAATCATTTCTAAATTTTGGTAACGATTTATAAAATGGGTTTTTATCCTTATAATAATACTCTAGTAATGGAGGCAATACAAACCAAGATTTCTGTTTAATGTTACTTAAACTCTCACAAGAAGTATTTACTTGATAATTCTCTGAAACATCTACATTTACCAAAATATGATAGGGACAAGGCTCAGTTTTTAAACCAGAATTTTGTATGAATTCTAACTTCTTTTCTTCGCAAACTGTAGTGGCTCTATAACCACTTTTAGCACAAATTTCTATTGCTGTCATTTCATCAAAAGGTGTTGAAAACCATTCTGAATTGGGTAATTTATCAAACACATCAAACAAAATTGGTGCTGCAGTTTGTACACCTACCAAACCTGGTCTTCCTTCTCCATCTGCATTGCCAACCCAAACTCCAACCACAAAATCTTTCGTTGTTCCAATTGCCCAAGCATCTCTAAAACCAAAACTGGTGCCTGTTTTCCAAGCAATTTGTTTTGAGGAATCAAAAAACTCCCAATTCTGTTCTGAATCAGGTCTGTTTACATCTCGTAAACTTTTAAAAGTTAGGTAAATGGAAGCTGCATCAAAAATGATTTTTTCTGATGTTTTTTCTCCAAAATCGATTTTTTTATCCGCATAAAAAGTAGGTACTACAAACTCATTTTTAAAATATCTACTTGAATTTTCTGTATAATGATTTACTGTGGATGCTAATGATGCGTAGCTTTTGCATAAATCCCATAAATTACTTTCTGCACCTCCTAAAGCCAAAGTTAATCCATAATAATTGGCACTTTTTTTAATGTCTTTTAATTTTAACTGTTTTAAATAATGATGAAATTTCTCCAAGCCAAAACTTTGCAACATTCTTACTGTTGGCACATTTAAAGATTTTGACAAAGCCAATTTTGCAGAAATTGCACCAGCATATTTTTTATCAAAATTTTCTGGTTGATAACTTCCAAAATTAGTAGGAACATCTGCCACTAAAGTATTGGGCAACAACTCTCCTTCATCTAACATTGCAGCATATAAAAAAGGTTTTAAAATGCTTCCTGTACTTCGTGGTTTATCAATAATATCTACATCTTTTTGATTTTTTATAGATGTAGGTGCATTGCCAACATAACTCAAAACTTGTCTTGTTTTTACATCTAAAACCAACACAGCAATATTGTGAATTCCGTTTTTAGATAATTGATTGTAATGATTTCTCACAATCAAATTGGTTTGGATTTGTAAGTTTTTATCAATCGTCGTTTTTACAAATTGACCTTTTTTTTCTTTGTTAACTTTTTGCAATAAATGAGGCGCAATTTGAGGAATTGAATATGCTTTTTGCGGAATTTCTTCTAAAATAGCCAAATCATAAGTGAGAGAATCAATCACTTTTTTAGTTAATAGTTTTTTCAACAATCGATTTCTTTTTGCTAATAATTTTTGTTGATTTTTTCCTGGATAAATCAATTTTGGAGCATTGGGTAAAACTGATAAAGTTGCTGCTTCAGCCCAAGATAAATCTGACGCTTTTCTATTAAAAAATCGCCAAGAAGCAGCATCTAAACCCACAACATTTCCTCCAAAAGGCGCGTTAGAACTCCAATAAGCTAAAATTTCTTCTTTACTTGCTCTAAATTCTAATCTTGTGGCTAAAATGAGTTCTTTCAGTTTTTCAAAATACGTTCTTGGTCTGTCTTTTCTACTCAAACGCATTACTTGTTGGGTAATGGTACTTCCTCCTCTAACCACTTTTCCTGCCTGTATATTTTGTTTGATAGCTTTAAAAATAGATACAGGATTAAATCCAGGATGCTTATAAAAATGTTCGTCTTCAAACTGAATTAAACAGGTTTTAAATTTCTGAGGAACAGTATCATTATGAGGAAATCGCCATTGACCATCTTTGGCAATTAATGCCCCTAACAACTCACCTTTATTACTTGTAATTACTGTAGATGTTGGTTTTGTAAATAGTTCTTTTGGTAAACAAAAAGCATAGAAAATCAAGAAAACAGCAAGAAATATTGTTTTCTTTTTATGTTTCTCCTGCAAGGTTTTAAAAACCTTGTAGGTATATTTCATAAAAATATTTTCTTTCTTTTTCATTGTTATTAACGCTTCCTTTAAATCTAAAAACGGTGTTTATTGTTTGTCGATTTTTATGTTTTGATGCTTAATTAACCTTTTTGATTATTAGATAAATTCTGTTTCCTAAAAACCCTCCAATAAATAATGATAAAACAAAGTTTAAAAAATTAGGTTCAGGGTGGCCATTACTTCCTCCTCCTGCACTATAAAAAAGGTTCATAAAAGGACTCATTTCGTTCATATGATAATAACAAACATCTGGAATCAATAAATCGTAAATCATTGTAAAGCTGAAAAGAAACATTCCAATACTTCCGAATGAAATAAGTGTATATTTTAAAGGTTTATTGCTTTTCATTTCAACTTTAAATTTGATGATTTTTGAATCTGTTTGTCATTTCGAAATGAGCCTCTTTAGGCGATTGAGAAATCTTATAATGAAAACTAATTCTTTAAGATTTCTCCTATCGTCGAAATGACATTCTGATTTTTAATTCATCTTTTGTAATTTCGACTTTATGAAGAAATCTCAAAAAATGTATTAGATATTCTTGTTTTTGAATTAAACCTACAAGGTTTTTAAAACCTTGCAGGATTTAGAAACTTACTTCACAACCTCAATCCACTTTCCTTTCGTTCTTACTAAATAATCATTATCGTACATCGCCTCAACCTGAACCCCTGGTAAATAATACTTTCCTAAATAAGCTGCATTTAATAACACTATAAAAGTTTTGGTTTCACTTTTATTTCTTTTTCTATTCAAATCGAAATAGAAATTTACACGATCGTCTTTAATATCTGTATATCTTGCTTTGCTTTTTACAGTGGAACCAAAATCTGTAAAACGCGTGTTTACAATTTCCCATCCTGAAGGAAAAATCTGAGTTAATGCAATGTCTTTTACAGTTTCATTTTTAGGATTGCTTACTGTAATTTTTGCGATAAAGTCTTGTCCTTGTTTTAAATTATCAATGTTGATGTTTTTCCCTTTTAAATCGACATAATTTACAGAAACACTCAAACCTCTACGTTCTAATATTTCATCACCCAAAGCAAGTTTACCAGCATTGATAATTCTTGCAAAAACAATATTATTGTCGTTGTTTTTAAACGTGATTGTATTCGTTCCTTTTTTTACAGGTAAAGTTCTTTGAATCATAGCACTTGAAGATTGTAAACGTTCTGTTTTTCCTCCAAATTGATAATTCATATTGATGGATTTGCCTCCATTTTTCACCACCATTTTTCCAATTGCTAATAAACTAAAAGCAGTAGTTTGTGTGCTCATCCAACGTTTAGAAGACAATTCTTTAGCTATGGTTTTTGCCACATTTTTAGCTTCTTTATTGTTGGTAATTAACATTGTTTCTAAAGCCATTGCTCTGTTTCTGGTTGTAGAACCATAATTGTAATAATTGTAGTTAGAGAAATTTAAATCTGTTTTTTGCATAATTTCATCAGCAGCTTCTTTTTGCCCAACCAAAGCATAAGTGGCAGCCAAACGCCATTTTGCATCATTCGAAATTTGTTTGAATTCTCGCAAACGATTCATTGCAGATAAATCTGGACTTCCAGCCAAAGCCAAGGTATATAGCCTGTAAGCTTGTGCCAAATCTGAAGTATAACCATTATAATTTTGCCTCCAATTTCTGGCTACTTGTTTTTGATATTTGATAAAATTACTCTTAAAAGTTAAGGGTAAAACAAAGCCTTTTTTCTCTGCTTCTAATAAAAAATGACCTGCATAACTTGTTCCCCAATCACTGATATAACCTTCTCCCATCCAATAAGACAGTCCTCCATTCGCTTTTTGGAAATTCCCTAAACGTGCAATTCCTTTTTCTATATTTCTTTGAATTTCTACTTTCCTTGCTGATGGTAAATCAAACAAATCTGTTAAAAATAATTGCGGAAAAACACTTGACGTAGTTTGCTCTACACAACCATGTGGATATTGTATTAAATACTCCAATCTTCCAGAAAAATTAATTGGCGGAATTGTAGACAACTCTAAAATTGCTGTGTTAGAACCTGCAATTCCAAATGTTTCAAAATTGATTGTTTGCGTCTGCTTTCCCTCAATGGTTGCATCAATTACTTTGGAGGTTATTGGATTTGGATTTACAACATCCAATTCTACTTTATAGCTCGATTTTTCTCCTCCACCAGTGGCAATTACCTCAACAGTATTGATTCCATTTGCTTTTAAAACGTCCAACTCAAAATAGACCATTTTTTCATCTGGTTTTTCAAAACTAAGTTGTTGAGTCTTGTTGCCTAAAACATTTATTCCATCAGAAGTTTTTACTTGAATGCTAACGTTTTTCACTTTTTTATCCATAGCAAAAACAGAAACTGGCAAGGTTACTTTTTCTTTAGGTGATAATTTTCTTGGCAATGTAGCCAACACCATCAATGGTTTTTTAACGGGAGTTGCTTTTTCTGCGTTTCCAAAAGCTTCCTTTTTTACATCTCCAGCAATTACCATTGTTCTTACTGAGCCAATATAATTTGGCAAGGTGATTTTATGTGATTTTGTAGCTCCTTTTTGCAACTCAAAAGGCCCTAAAAATTTGACAACAGGTTTGAAACGATTTGCTTTTTGGTTTTTCCCTTTAGCTGCACTTCCATCTCCACCAATGGCAAAAACCTGATCTACACTTCCTGAATATGCACCAATTACATCATCAAAAATATCCCAAGTTTTTACTCCTAAAGCTTCTCTTGCGTAAAATGTATTGTATGCATTTGGCGTTTTAAATCTTGTTAAATCTAACAAACCTTCTTCTACAATTGCCAAAGTATAGGTCATTGGTTTGTTGTTTTTTTCAGACACTTTTACAACAAATTCTTTTTGGGGTTGCAATTCATCTGGCATCGAAATTTGTGGTTGTAAAATAGTATTTTTATCTTCCACTAAAATCGGAATTACACCATATAATCTTATTGGCAAATCGTTTTCTGTAACTTGATGTGGCTGCAATAAAGATATATTTACAAACACATTTGGTGTCATCTTTTTGTCGATAGGAATTTCTACAGAAGTTGTTCCTTTTTGAGTTTTTACCCATTTGGTTTCCAAAACTTTTGTGCCATTTTCTATACTGATTAATGCACGTCCTTTTGAACCTGAAGGAAAGGTAATTTTTGCAGTTTCACCAACATTATAGGTTTCTTTATCTGCAGAGAATACTAACATTTTTGCTGCATCTTTATCTCCTGATGATGAGTTTTGCCACCAATTTTTGTAAAAATAAGCTGTTCTACCAGTTGCATGACCACTTTTTTTATCAATTACTCTAATTAAAAATCGTCCTCTATCATTATCTGGAATGTTCAATTTAAAACTTCCTTTTCCTTTAGAATTTGTACTAATTTTTATGGTTTGATAAGGTTTTTTATAACTACTTGAAGTATATCTTGATAAATTATCTTCAGAAGAACTCCACCACCAACGCCAATGTATTTGATAGATTTTTACTTCTATTTCATCTCTTTGAACTGGATTCCCATTTTCATCCACAGAAACCACAGAAAACTCTTGATTTTCATCAGTATAAAAAGAACCATATCTATTTCCTTTAGGAGATTTTAAACCTACAAAAACATTATAAGGCGCATATTTTTTTGTGAATGCATCCAAAGAAAAATCGCCTCCATTTTCAAAAGCTCTTACTAAAAATTGAACATTTAGCATACTTGGAGCGTTTTTACCAACTTTTAAATTCTTGTTGATTTTTGCAAATCCGTTTGCATCTAATTTACCGTCAAAAACATTGATCTCTTCTGATGAAAATTTTCTTGAAGGATCTGAAAAAGTATACTTTTTATACTTCTTAAAACTATAATTAGACGTAGAAACTTTTGCTTTAATTGCTGCTTTTAAGTTTTTTGCAGGTGTTCCATGCAGCCATTTTACAGCTAAAGTTCCATTAATTGGTTTTTTACTCGTCAGAATTTCATTATCAAAATTGACTTTAATTTTTAGACGATTTGGTTTCACAGTCTCAACTTTTAAATTCTTGTAAAATTTTGCCCCACCAACAGCAATTTTTGCGGAATAATTTCCTGTTTTTGCTTCTTGTTTGGTTTTTACTGTGAATTTGTAAAAATTATTAAGGTTTTCTGAAGTTACTTTTTTGTATATCAGTTTTCCACTTGGATCTGTTACTTCTAATTTTATAGGATGATTTTTAGGGAGTTTATTATCAGCATCATTCAACAAAAAAGTTAAATAAATGTTGTCTCTAGGTCTCCAAACTCCACGTTCTCCATAAAGATATCCTTTTATGCCTTTTTGAGTTTTGCTTCCAGAAACATTAAACTTACTTACAGATAACGAATTCCCATCAAAAAGTTTGATATAGCCAGTATTATTCCCTTTAGAAATTACAGCAAACGCTGCATTTTTTGGAGTTTCAATGTTTGCAAAACCTTCTGAATCTGTTTTTGTTGACCCTATTTCTTGCTGTTGAAAATTAAATATTTTAATTTTTGCATTAGATTCTGGTTTTGTGTTTAAAATATTGGTAACTGCAAAGAAATACGAATTACTTTCTCCTTTTTTGGCAATAATTCCAAGATTAGAAGCCAATAGGTTTTGAGAAATCATTCTGTTGGCATAATAGTAGGCATCATTACATGGGTTTTCTCTTTCTCGCCAATTGTATCTGTAATTTTTATAACTGTATAATTTGTTATCCCAATACAATTCTTCTCTTTTTTCTTGATCTTCAGACGCTGTAGAAATCTCAAAATCATCCTCAGAATCATCAGGATTTGTATTATTTTCTGAGCATTTATAAAAGACTTGGTTTTTGTTAAAACTCAGCTCAATTCTGTAAATAGCGCCAGGTTCTGTTGCTATCATTTTAGAAATATCGATACTATAAGCTTTCCATTCTTGTGTGTTATTTTCTTTACTATTGATAAGGGTAATGGTTTGTTTTGCAACTCGTCTACCAACTCTTTTTATGGCATATTCGTTATTACTATTGATGTTGTTTTCTTGCAAAAATTGCAGCACATTATCTTCAAAAATCTTAATAATTCTTACATCTACTTCTTTTACATTTATCGCTTCGAAATTATATTTTAAATCGTTTGAATTTGGTAAAATTGTTCCGCTTGAAATGGCTCTGATTTGAGGTTTTATCTGCTCGAAAGTAATAACTTCTTTAAATGTTTTTTTGAGTTTGTAATTTTCAGAATTTAGAATTCCAGGAAAAACAGATACAGAAATATTGCCTTCTAATTTAGCGTTAGAAAATACTTTTAATTCGTTACCATTGATAATAAAACGTGGTTTTTTAACATTCTGTACCACTACCAAACCGTTTAAATTTTGTTGTTTTTTTAAAGGATCAGAAAAGTTGATAGAAATGTAGTTTTCTTTGCCTTTTTGAACAGAAATATTAATAACTTTAAAGTTATTTTTACCTAAAATTACAATTTCATTTTCACCTTTGCTGTCTGCATTTATAGATTTTCCATTCCAAACTACCTTTAATTTAGAATCTTCTTCAAAACGTTGGATACTATCAATTTTAAATTCGAAAACTTTTGATGAAGTATACGATTCGTCCCACACAATATTTTTAGTTTTTCCATTTTGTGAAGCTTTTAGTAGTTTTTTGGCATCATTCAAATGAATAATATCTGCAGATTTTACAACCCCTTCTATATATTGATATCCTTTTGAGTAGGATTGCAAATTATTAGTTTGAATATTAAAGTTAGGTGTAATTGTTTTAAATTGAAAAGTATAGTTTTTATATTCTTTATCGATGTTTTTATAGATTTTATTCAATTTAACAGAAACCGTATACTCTGTATTTGAATCTAAGTTTTCATCAGGAATAAAAACAAAAGCATGTTTGTTAATGGTTTTTATTTTTCCGTTAACAAAAGGTTTAATAGTTATGAAATCAGTAGAAATTTCTTGATTAGCTTCCCAGTCTTCTACTTCTTTAGACAGATTTACATTAATTTTTTCGGTTACAGAAACCACTCCAGAAGTGGTATAACTAATATATTGTTTGAATTTATAAATGTTATCCGTTTGAATTGTTTCTTTTTTACAAGAAAAAATCAATAAAAAAATAACGAATGCCTTAAGTAAGTGTTTAGATTTCATAGTTGTGGTATTTATAAGCACAACTCAAAAATAAGGATTTAAGTATCTAAAAAGTTATAAGAATAAGAATTCGTTAATAACAAAAAAGAATTCGTTTTAATTTGCTTTAAAATTCCTGTTTCTATAATAGGCAATTAAAGAGACTATAATTACAATAGCAACTACTACGTATATAAATTTAGGAATTGGTAATGGGTCTCCTGCTGCGTAACTATGCAGCCCAGACAAATAATAGTTTACTCCAAAAGAAGTCATAATTATAGAGCCAAAAGCAAAAACACTGACCATATTTAGCACGTAGCTACTTTTTAAAGTTGGTATAAATCGTAAATGCAATACAATTGCATAGATAATTATACTGATTAACGCCCAAGTTTCTTTTGGGTCCCAAGCCCAATAACGACCCCAAGATTCATTTGCCCAAATTCCGCCTAAAAAAGTACCCACAGCCAAAACAAATAAACCAATTGTCATTGATATCTCGTTAATGTACGTAAGTTCTTTTATTTTTATATCCATGACTTTTTTAGTTTTTTGTGTTTTAAAAATCATTAAAATTAATGCCATAAAACCTAAAATTGCAGACAAGGCTAAAGGAGCATAACTACTTACAATGGTTGCTACGTGAACTTTTAACCAAACCGATTTTAAAACTGGCATTAAATTGGTAATTTCTGGACTTAACCAATCTAAATAACTTACAAATAAAAGCGCTCCTGCAAAAAGTGTAGAAAGTGGTAAAGAAAAATCTGATTTTCTAAACGTTAACAATCCACAAAGTAGTAAAACCCAAGCCACAAAAACTAACATTTCATAGCCATTGCTCCAAGGTGCATGACCAGAAACGTACCATCTTAAGATAATATTTCCTGTAAAAACTAAAAAAGTTAAAAGTGTTGCAATGATAAATGCGTTCCAAGTAAATTCTATAATTCTATTTACTTTAAAAATTTTGATTAATGAGATGATTAATAACACTAAGCCTATGGTAAAAAGGATTTGAAATAGCCAAAAGTTTAAGTTTAATTGATTGTACCACAACTCAGCTTCAATACGCTTGTTACTTGGAATGATTTCTTTTCCTAAAACATCTTGAAACTTTTTGATGTATTCTAATTTTTCACTGGCAGCAACCCAATTTTTATCATTTACATCTTTAAAATAGGTAGGAATAATTTTTTTTGCAAAATTACCATCTTCTATTGGAAAATCTCTAAAATCGTGAGTTTGACTGTGCCATTTGTTATTTTCATCATTGCTATTTGGAAAAATCTTTAAATAATTTCCAGAAAAGACATTGTATAAAATATTAAAGCGTTCATCAACTTTTAAAACTTCTTTATCAAACTCGCTACGTTCTGCAGGTTTCTTTTTATTGGCCTCTTCAACTGCAGTTTCTAAGATATAGTTGCCATCATCATCTAAAAAATTAACGAATGAAACCAAATCATCTTCACTTATTTTTAGTGATGAAAATAATTCTCCTCCCTTTTTTTTATCAACTTTAATTAACGGAATGTATTGCCAAACGTTTGCTGCTGCTTGCATAGCCAAAAAGGTTTGATTGGCATTATAGCTTATACTTTTTCCGTTTTTAGTAAATTTAAAATACGGTTTACGTGTTAATTTTCTTAAAAATTCTGATGCTAATGTATTGATAGGTTTTATTCTACCATCTAAATCTTGCACCATTAAACGTCCAAATAAATCTGCGTGTTGTTTATCTATTTTTTGCTGTTGTACTACTTTTAGTGTAATTTCTGGATTCTTTTTTTGAGAAAATGAAACGCTTGTTATTGTTGCAAAAAGTAATATTAAAATGGCTGTTTTCTCTTTTAACTTTTTCAGTTTTTTATTGATTAACGTAAATCTTGAAGCTTTACCAAAAAGTGTAAAAAACATACCAATCATCATTAAAAAATAGCCTAAATATGTAATATTTGTACCTAAAGTATCATAATTTACAGCGAGTACTGTACCCAATTCATCAGTATCGTAACTTGCTTGAAAAAAACGATATCCTTTGTAATCAAGAACATTATTCATAAAAATTCTTTGAGAAAAATGTTCATTATTGTTTTTATCAATTACTTGAACTTCACTTGCATAGGCAGATGGACTTGTAGAACCTGGGTAACGCTCTAACTGAAAATCGTCTAAATGAATTGCAAAAGGCAATTGTATAGGTTCAGCCCCATAAGACAAAGAAATATTTACGTCATCAATATCAACTTTATGCTGTGTAGGTAAAAAACCTTCTCTGTATAAAAGTTTCACTTTTTTAGACTTTTCGCTAACTTTTACATTTACAACTAAAGCATCGTCTTTTAATTCGTCATTATCTTTTGGTTTTTCTGCACCACTAACCAACGCAATTTTTCCTTTTGGATGATAAGTTAACGGCACAAAAGAAGCATCTCCATCTCTATATAAGGTTCGTAATTGTATGGTTTGCAAGCTGTCTTTTATTATGGTGCTTGCTGTTTCTGTAGCCATTACAAAAGCACTTAAATTTCTTGGAGACATGATGGTAAAAACACCATTATTTTCATTAATGTTAATAACACCTTTTTCATTAACATCAAAACCAACTTTGTGTTGGTGTGCGCCAATAGCTTCTATTTCTCCTCTTTCTAAAAATACGGTTTCTCTTCCATTTCCTGATGAAACTACCATTTGAATCATCGGTTTTCCATCTAGCTTATCTTCAACGATTTGCGGAATTGCATCTGCCACAAAATCATCATAAGAAACCCGAATGGTTTTGCCTTTAAAATCAGTTTTAATAGAAAAATTGTTGTTACTAATTGGAGAAAAACTTAATTGTTTTTTTACTGATTTAGTAGTTTTTCCATCAGAAATATGAACGTGTAGATAATTATTACTGGAAATAATAGTGTTAGATGAAGCGCCTTCTCTTATTCTCATTATACCTCCATAAGAAGCATATCTTGTAATGCCTGCTCCTAAAAGAATTACAATAAAGGCTAAATGAAAGGTAAGAATTGCCCATTTTTCTTTTCTCCATAAATTGTACTTAAATGTATTCATTAAAAAACTTACACCAAGACCTAACATTACCATTTCAAACCACCAAGAATCATAAACTATTTTCCATGCAGTTGCTGTTCCAAAATCATTTTCTATAAAAGTAGCTATTGCCATAGCTAAGGCAAAAACAAATAATAATAGTACAGCTAAAATTGGCGATGAAAAAAGTTTTGAAATTCTATTCATTAATAATTATTTTGTTAAAAGGATAAAAAAATACCTTTTTAGCACTAAAAAGGTATTTTTAATTTATGTATAAAAGTTTTTTATTTTTCTAAAGAAGCAGTTGTTTTAATTTCCATTTTATCTTCTCTGTTTTTTGCTTCTTCTAACCATTTAGGCAATAAGTTCTTTTTAAAAGTTTCTTTTTCTGCTTTTAATTTTTCTATATCTAAACCTATATATTTTTGTGCTAATTCTTTAGTAGAAACATCTGGCATTTCTAATGGTTTGTTATATCCATATTTTGCCATTAATCTTGCCAATTTTAAACGAGCATCTTGTGCTTTAACTAAACCTCCCCCAATTACTCTTGCTGTTTCTACAGGAGAGTGAAAAGAAGCTCCATGAGCTGCTGCAGAATAATCCCAACGCCATTGAGCATGACGAATATCTAATAAAATTGGCTCCATTTCTTTTTCTGTTGCTCCTAAATCCCAACATTTTTTTGCTTCTATATGCGCTCTTACAAGCAAGTCTTCTAACTTTAATCTATTTTCTGTTGCTTTACTTTGTCTTTCGTAAACATTGGCTATTAATTTTTTAGAATCTTCTCTATGACAAACTTGACAAGCATTAGAGGTGTTGTTTAAAGGAGATTGTATGTGATGGTCTGTAAATTTCTGACCACCTTCACTTTTATATGGCATATGACAATCTGCACAAGATACTCCTCTATCTGCATGCACTCCCGTTTTAAAAGTTTCATAACCTGGATGTTGTGCTTTTAACATTGGTGCTCTACTAATTTTATGAGTCCAGTCTTTAAATTTTAAGTTATCATAATATCTTTCCATAGCCTCTACAGACATTCCATCTTTCCATGGGAAAGTTAGATATGGAACTCCTTCTTTACCTGGTTTCTTTTTATCAAAATAATATTCTACATGACATTGTGCACAAACTAAAGAACGCATTTCATTATGAGTAGCTTTGTTAATGTCTTTTCCCATGGCATCAAAAGCTTCTACCAAAGCTGGTCTGGTAATTCTTAATTTCATTGTTTTAGGGTCATGACAATCTGCACAACCAATTGGGTTTACAATTTCTGAGCCTTTTCCTGCCCATTTACCACTGTAAAATTCTGCAATACCAATTTCATTCATCAATCTTGGTACATCAGGACTTTTACATGTCCAACAAGTTGCTGGCATTGGGCCATCGTTTTTAGAAGTTGGCCCTCCAGTTCTTAAACTATTATGAAGGTCATCAATAGCGTAAGCATGCCCTCTACCTTGATTGTAATCTTTCGAAAAACCATAGCCTGCAAAAAGAATTACTAAATTTGGGTCTTCTTCTAAAACGTCTCTCATTGCAGAACCGCCTTGAAACGATCTAAAAGTAGTGTCTAAGGTTTGTAATGAAGATTGATATTCTAACGGAAAATTTTCTCCCCAAACTTTATTTCTTGGCTCATTTTCAGAAATATTTACCTGAGGTACATATTTATATTTTGCTTCTGATTTACGGTTTACAATACTTGAAGCCAAAAGTCCAAGTAGAAAAACTACTACGATAGTGATAATAAATAGTACTTTGTTTTTCATGTTATTTGATTTTTTTATTTTTTTATTTCTGCTGCTAACCAAGAAGGAATTACCATCTCTTCTTGATCAGTTGGCAAAGGTGCTACATTATATTTTATGGTTAAAAGACCATGTATTTTTCCATGTGGAACTTGTTTATGACAGCTCCAACATTGTTTTTTTGTTCTATTTTCTTTATGATTTTCTAAAAACCCAGCATATTTAGTTTGGGTAACTTGCTGTACATGACAACGAATACAATTTTCTTGTACTACTCTTTGAGAAGCCTCTTTCATCTCAATAACATCAGGTTCTGCCCTTGCTGTAAAAACAGAAGCATGATATAAACCATCTTTAGCTTTAAAGTAATATTTCTCAAAGACATTGTCGTGTGGCACATGACAATCATTACAATTAGCCCATTCTCTATGAGAACTCTTCATCCAACTATTGTAAACAGGTGTCATAACATGGCAGTTAACACAGGCTTGAGGGTCGTCTGAAAGATATGAGAATACTTTAGCCTCTTTTCCCATAAATAAACCTAAACCAATGATAACAGCGATTAGAAACAATGCTGTTTTACGCCACTTAGTTTCTTTTGGTAATATTTCTATTTTATTTTTCAATACTTTATATTTACGAAAGTTCTTATTTGTTTAACTCGCTAAGAAAACAACAAGAAAAGTATTTATGTTTGGTTGATTCTATAAAACTAAAATAATTTTAAAGATTATCCTAATTTTAATCAAAAATAAGCTCATCTTTTAAAAAGATATGTGATAAATATCATATTTTTTTAAAAAAATATATAAACAATTATTTACCTTAGGCATATAAAAAAGCTCCAATCTTATCGATTGAAGCTTTGAGGTGTCGAGCGGATTCGAACCGCTGTAACTGGTTTTGCAGACCAGTGCCTAAGCCCCTCGGCCACGACACCTTATTGTTTTTCGAAATTTACTTCGAAACTTTTAAAAACTGTAATTCTCAAAAGGACTGCAAATTTACGCAAATTTACAAGTATTGCAAGTATTTTTTTATGTTATCGTTTTTTTGTGAGAATTATAACCACTTCTTCTACGTTTCCACCAATTGGTGGATTGATTTTTGCTACAGAAACTGTTGCTTTTTGAATCATTCTTAGTTCTTTAAAAAAACGATTTAAGATTCTTTGAGCTACTTCTTCTAACAATTTAGAACGAATTGCCATTTCTTCTTTTACGATATGATTTAAATGCACATAATCTACGGTATCTGACAATTCATCTGTTCTTGCTGATTTTTTTAAATCTGCTTTCACTTCTACATCTACCCTGTACCAAGAACCTATTTTAGCTTCTTCTTCTAAACAACCATGATTAGCAAAGAGTTTTATGTTATTTACTTTTATAATTCCCATTTATTCTTTTTGTTTTGAAATTGACTCTATCTTTTCCCACATTTTGTCTGTGTTTAATCGAAAGGAACCCAAATACTCAAAACTACATTGTTCTGGAGCAATGATAGATAAAAATGGTTCGTTATTTTTATTATTGTATAAATGATAATTTTCTCCGAAAATAGGTTCGAAGTTAAACTTTGCATTGTAAATTAAATCGTTGTACTGAAACTTTTGCATTAAAGCTTCGTATTCTTTTTTAACTTCGTCAAACTTAGATTTTAGCTGTTTATTTACACGTTGAATTCCGTCGTTTTTCCAACTTGCTGTATGTAATGGCTTAATTACTGGAGAACTCGCTGATGTTCCATAAGGTTTTAAAGCAGCATCATATTTTTGGCTTTCCTCATTAAAAACAACTAAATCTGGTTTTTTTTTATCATTTTTCATTGACCACAAATTTACTATTGTTTTTATTACTCTGTTATTTACTTGTATCAATCCTATAAAAGCAAATATATTTAAAAAAATGGTAGGGTAAATTCTTTTTACCTTGTTCTATTAATATATACCTATATATCACACCAATGAAAAAAAGAACAGTTCTATCACTAATTTTAATTATTACACTTATTAGTTCTATTTCTTATCCTATAAATGTTTAATATTCTTATAACGATAAATCTTGTGAGTACGATTACCAAGCTACAGAATACATCTATTGGGCAATGAGTTCTATTTTAGGAGCTCAAACAAATAGATTCGATTTTATTAACAATGAATAGAAATTAAATACCAAACTTAAAGTACAAAAAACAGATGAAACTATTTATAAACTATTAACAAACCCTATATACAAGTTTCCAACAAAATTACCAAACGGAACTTATAAAAGATAATTGTAAAAGATTTTTATCTATAAAAAATCGTAATAAATCAAAAATTAAAAGAATGGACAGAAAAAAATTTTTAAAAAACCTTGGACTTGGAGTAGTAGCAACACCAATAGTAACATCTTCATTAATTTCTTGTAGTAAAGAAGATGACAATTTAGAAGGGCCAGATAACAATAAATGCGGTATCACAAAATCTGACATGCTGGGTCCTTATTATGTAAGCGGAACATCAAAAATTACAGATTTAAATACTCAAAATTTACCTGGAGATAAAATTATTGTTTCGGGAAAATTATTTGGTGGTACAGATAAAAGTAAACCTATAGCAAATGCAATGATTGAAGTTTGGCATGCAGATAGTGGTGGAACCTACCATCCAGTTGGAGATGGAAATGTTAGTGACTATACACCAGATAAAATTACCCTTCGTGGATTTGTAAATACAGATGCACAAGGAAATTATATTTTTCAGAGTATTCGTCCAGGTTTATACCCAGGAAGACCAAGGCATTTTCATTATAGAATTACTGCAAACGGATACAAGACATTGGTTACCCAAATCTATTTTAAAGACGATCCAACAACTGCAAACGAGAATATTGAAAATTGTAGAATTATCGATTTTAAAAAAGACAGTGCTGGAACTTACAAAGGAAATGCAGAAATTCATTTAGAATCGAATTAAAACATCATCATTAACCCCTTCATTTAATTTTGTTGGGGTTTCATTTTATATAGAAATCACCTCAACAATTTTGCGTAATTTTGCACTTCAATTTCAACAGAAGATGTCAGAAGAAACAAAATCGCTCAATTTTTTAGAGCATATTATAGAGGAAGATTTGGCAAATGGGATGCCAAAAGAAGATTTGCGTTTTCGTTTTCCTCCAGAACCAAATGGTTATTTACACATTGGTCATACAAAAGCAATTGGAATTAGTTTCGGTTTGGGACAGAAATACAATGCACCTGTAAACTTGCGTTTTGATGATACAAATCCTGCAAAAGAAGAACAAGAGTATGTAGATGCAATAAAGAAAGATATTTCTTGGTTAGGATATACTTGGGCAGAAGAATGTTATTCTTCTGATTATTTTCAGCAACTATATGATTGGGCAGTTTTATTAATAAAAGATGGAAAAGCCTATGTAGATTCGCAAACATCTGAAGAAATGCGCCTACAAAAAGGAACACCAACTCAAGTTGGAACAAATAGTCCTTTTAGAGATAGAAGTGTGGAAGAAAACTTGGAATTATTTCAAGGAATGAAAGATGGCAAATTTAAAGAAGGAGAACACGTTTTACGTGCCAAGATTGATATGGCTGATGATAATATGTTGATGCGTGATCCTTTAATGTACAGAATCATGTATAAAACGCATCATAGAACTGGTGACGATTGGTGCATTTACCCAATGTACGATTGGACACATGGAGAGAGCGATTATATTGAACAAATCTCGCATTCTTTGTGTTCTTTAGAGTTTAAACCTCATAGAAAATTATACAATTGGTTTAGAGATCATGTTTATGAATACAGTAAAAATTCATATCCAAACCCGCCAAAACAACGTGAATTTTCTCGTTTGAATTTGAGCTATACTATTATGAGTAAACGTAAATTATTGACTTTAGTCGAAAAAGGAATTGTTTCTGGTTGGGATGACCCAAGAATGCCTACAATTTCTGGTTTACGCAGACGTGGTTACACACCTGCTTCTATTAGAAGTTTTGTGGAAACTGTTGGGGTTTCTAAGCGTGAAAATGTAATTGATGTTGCTCTTTTAGAGTTTAAAATTCGTGAAGATTTAAACAAAACTGCAAAAAGAGTAATGGGTGTTTTAGATCCTGTAAAAGTGGTAATTACCAATTATCCTAAAGGTAAAGAGGAGATGTTGGATGCGAATTATAATGATTATGAAGACGGTTTTGGAAGCAGAGAAGTTCCGTTTTCAAGAGAGATTTATATTGAGCGCGAAGATTTTAGAGAAGAAGCCAATAAAAAGTTTTTTCGATTAAAATTAGGAAAGGAAGTCCGTTTAAAAAATGCGTATTTTATTACTGCAAATAGTTGTACAAAAGATGCTGATGGAAATATTACTGAAATACAATGTACTTATGATCCACTAACAAAATCTGGAAGTGGAACTCCTGAAAGCATGCGTAAAGTAAAAGGAACACTGCATTGGGTTTCTGTAAAACATGCTGTAAAAGCAGAAGTTAGAGCTTATGATAGATTGTTTTTAGATGAAGCACCAGACGCACATAAAGACAAAGATTATATGGAATTTTTAAATCCGAATTCCTTAAAAATTATCAATGCTTTTGTAGAACCAAGTTTGCAATCTGCTAAAATTGGTGAGCGTTTTCAGTTTCAAAGATTAGGATATTTTAATGTGGATGACGATTCTACTCCTGAGAAATTAGTCTTTAATAAAACTGTTGGATTGAGAGATTCTTGGGGAGGGAAATAAGTTGACAGTCCCAGTTTTCAGTTTCAGTTGGAAGTTGGAAGTTGGAAGTTGGAAGTTGGAAGTTTTTAAAAATGTCTGTTAGAGTGTAGTCGAGAACAAATTAAAATTTATAATTATGAAAAAAATACTTTTATTATCGTTATTTATGATCGCTTTTTCTTGTGGAAACAAGGAAGAAACAACACAAGTTGCAGAAATTTCTTGCGGACAATGTAAGCTCGGTTTAGATTCCGAAAGTGGTTGCAGTTTAGCAGTTCGTTTTGATGATAAGGCTTATTTTGTAGATGGTTTTGGAATTGATGATTTTGGTGATGCTCATGATGAAAAAATAGGTTTTTGCAACGTGATTCGAAAAGGAGAAATTACTGGTAAAGTTGTAGGTGGAAGATTTGTTGCGAGCAATATTAAATTAACTGATGAGTAAAAGTCTTAAAATATTAGAATGGAAAAATCCGAAGTAAAAATTTTATTTCGGATTTTTTTATAATCAATTCATTTGCATATATAATATATATAATATATATTTGAATTTGGGAAGTTTGTTCATAAAACTAAATTTGGAGTAACATGAAAAAATTAGTAGAAATAGATGATTCTATTCTCACAAAACTAAAAGTATTATCCGCTTTTGAAGGATTAAGCGTAAAAGCTCTAATGGAAAAAGCTATTGAATTGTTTGTTAAATCGAAAGAAAAAGAACAATTAGATAGTTTGTCTAAAGAACAAAAAGAAGATTTAGGCTTATTACTTTTAATGCAACAAGTAGATAGAACTAAAACAGTTAGTAGAGAAGAGATCTTTAAACTGTTAGAATAAAATGAATGTAATTTACCTAGAGAGTTTAATTAAAGATTTAAAAAAAGTAAGAGATAAAAAACTATTGAAATCTCTATCTAAAGTTTTATTAAATCTAGAAGAAAGTGAAGATTTATTTAAAGTTTCTAGTGTAAAGAAAATGTCAGGTCACCCAGAAGCCTACAGAATTAGAATTGGTGATTATAGATTGGGGTTTTATTACTCAGAAAATCAAATAGAAGTTGTTAGATTTTTAAAAAGGAATGACATTTATAAAGTATTTCCTTAAAAAATGGATTACTACATTCGCAGGAATAACAAATAGATAAAAAAAACGATGAAAATTAATTTTCATCGTTTTTTTTTCACTGTCAACTGAATACTGAAAAACTGCCAACTAAATTAGGGAGCAGGATTAGGAATTTCAGTATGTACAGCTTCAATTTCTTTTAAAGTTTCTTCTGATAAATTAATATGAATGCTTCCAATATTTTCTTTTAACTGACTCATCTTTGTAGCTCCAATAATATTACTCGTTACAAAAGGTAATTGATTGATAAATGCCAAAGACATTTCCGATAATGTAATTCCGTTTTTCTTAGCAATCGTTTCGTATTTCTCTACAGCTTTTGAACAACTATCTCCCATATAACGTGCTACAAAACGTGGAAACAAAGTCCCTCTTGCTCCTTCTGGTTTGTTTCCTTTTAAATACTTACCTGATAAAATACCTTGTGCTAATGGAGAATAAGCTAATAATCCAATATCCTCTCTCAAAGAAACTTCGCTCATTCCTACTTCATAACCTCTATGAATCATAGAATATGAATTCTGAACAGTTACTGGTCTTGCCAAGTCATTTAATTTGGCAGCTTGTAAATATTGCATGGTTCCCCAAGGTGTTTCGTTAGACAAACCATATTGTCTAATTTTTCCTTCACTAATTAAATCATTTAACTTTTGTATGATTTCTAAATAGTTCTCAGCTTCATTTTTTGCAGCATCTGTAGGGAAATCTCTCAAACCAAATACATTAACTCCTCTATTAGGCCAATGCAACTGGTACAAATCTATATAATCTGTCTGAAGTCTTTGTAAACTGCCTTCTACAGCTTCTAAAATATTCTTTTTAGACAAACCACCTTCTCTAATATGTTTTGTATAATCTCCACCACCAGCAATTTTACTTGCTAAAACTATTTTGTCTCTGTTTCCTGATTTTTTAAACCAATTACCAATAATTTTTTCTGTAGACCCATAAGTTTCTGGAGTTGCAGGAACAGCATATAACTCTGCAGTATCAAAAAAATTAACTCCTTGCTCAAGAGCATAATCCATTTGTTCAAAACCTTCTTCTTGGGTGTTTTGGTTTCCCCAAGTCATAGTTCCTAAACATATTTTACTAACTTTTATATCTGTATTTGGGAGTTTTGTGTATTTCATATTAATCTTTTGTAAATTTTAATCTATAGTTTTCTGACCTATCTATAAACTTTTGACTATACTCTATATTTTGTTGCTCAAACCTGGGATATTTAGCATTAAAATTAATGAATTTATCTAAAGTAGGTTTATCAATCATTCTGAATAATTTCCCTTTCCTATTTAGAGAGTCTATAAGTAGAATTTCATCTTTATTTATTACTTTAATTTTTGCTCTGAATTTAAAATATAAATCATTGGAACCTACCCCAGTAAAAAGTGAATCTTTTTTAACAATATAACCATAAGGAGACTTGAATCCTTCTATATTAGAATATGTGAAAATTTTGTTCTTTGTGAGAAACACTTCTTCATAATAGTAGTTTAAATCTTCTTTTATATCGATAGAATCTAAATCTGCATAAGTATAATTACTCATATACCAATTACCTTGTAAAGAAATTAATTTTGGTTCTTTTTTTGAACAACTTATTATTAGAAAAAAGAGTAGGTAAAACTGAAGTTTCAAAATTATGATTAAATTAAAAATTTAAAAATAGTATTTATTTAGAAATGGAATAAACTGTTAACAAAAAAGGTTCTCAAAAAATGAGAACCTTTTTTATAAATATATATACAAACTATTTCAAAATAGCCTCAATTCCAGGTAAAGATTTTCCTTCTAACATCTCTAACATAGCTCCTCCTCCAGTAGAAACATAGCTTACTTTATCTGCAAAACCAAATTGTTTTACTGCTGCAACAGAATCTCCACCACCAACTAAAGAAAATGCTCCATTTTTGGTTGCTTTATCAATAGAATGACCTAATGCAATAGTTCCAGCAGCAAAAGATTCCATTTCAAAAACCCCTAAAGGTCCATTCCATAAAATAGTTTTACACTTGTTTACAACATCATCAAAAATTTCTTGAGATTTTGATCCAGCATCAACACCTTCCCAACCATCAGGAATGTTGTTAATATCACAAACTTGTGTATTTGCATCGTTAGAAAAATCATCAGCAGCAATTACATCAACAGGAATATGAACTTCTACTCCTTTTGCTTTGGCTTGTTTTAAAATATCTAAAGCCAACTCTTGTTTATCATCTTCGCAAATAGAGTTACCTATTTTTCCTCCTTGTGCTTTTATAAAGGTAAAACTCATTCCGCCTCCAATAATTAAATGATCTACTTTATCTAAAATATTTTCTATTACCGTAATTTTTGACGATACTTTTGCACCTCCTAAAATTGCTAATACAGGTTTTTCTGAATTGTTTAAAACCTTATCTATACTTTCTATTTCTCTTGCTAATAAATTTCCAAAGCATTTATTTTCTTCAAAAAACTGTGCAATAATTGTTGTGGATGCATGTGCTCTATGAGCTGTACCAAATGCATCGTTTACGTAAATGTCTCCAAATTTTGATAATTTTTCTGCAAATGCAACATCTCCCTTTTTCTCTTCATCATAAAAACGTAAGTTTTCTAACAATAAAATCTCACCCGACTCTAAATTAGCCACTGCTTCTTCTACCTTTTCTCCAATACAATCTTCCACAAATTTAACATTGCAACCAATAATATCTACCACAGAATTTACAATGTGCTTTAAAGAAAACTCCTCTTGAAAACCTTTTGGGCGACCTAAATGAGACATCAACACACAACTACCTCCTTGTTCTAAAACATCAATTATGGTAGATTTTGCAGCCTGAATTCTGGTAGCATCAGTTACTTCAAAATTGTCATTTAAAGGTACATTAAAGTCTACGCGTATTATTGCTTTTTTATTTTCGAAATTAAAATCTTTTAGTGTTTTCATTTTTAATTTTGTCTATTTTCAACAAAAATACCGATTTCTTTAGTTTTTATGAAGTCGAAATTTAAAAAGTTAATACAACGTTTGCGTAATTATTCACTTATATTTCTTCGGTAAAAACTAAATTTTAATGAAGAAAAATATAAAATTAGTTTAACCTCAGTAACCACTTCATTATTCCAAAATTTTTATTTCATTTAAAGCATTAATAATTTTAATTGAAAAAAAATCTTGTACTTTTGCCTATGCTTTTCAACCAAATTATCGGTCAAGAACATATTAAAAAACACTTGCAAGTTTCTGCTGAAAATGGTAGGATACCGCACGCACAATTATTTGTGGGTAAAGAAGGAAGTGGCACTTTACCCATGGCAATTGCTTATGCACAATTTTTGTTATGTAATTTTTCTGATAATGTTGAGATTTGTAATTTAAAGTGCGACAAATTGCAACATCCAGATTTGCATTTTGCTTTTCCGGTTACGGCTAATGAAAACGTAAAAAAACATCCTGTTAGTAGTTTGTTTTTAGAAGATTGGAGAACATTTATTGATACGCAACCTTATGGAAGTTTATTCAATTGGCTACAACATATTGGCGTTGAAAATAAACAAGGAATTATTGGAGTTGATGAGGCTGAAGAAGTCGTAAAGAAACTAAAACTAAAAAGCTACGAAGGTGGTTTTAAAGTGATGATTATTTGGATGGCAGAAAAAATGAATATTGCTGCCGCAAATAAATTGTTAAAATTAATTGAAGAACCTCCAAGCAAAACAGTTTTTATACTAATTACCGAAAACGAAGAGCAGATTATCAACACCATAAAATCGCGTTGTCAAGCGTTACATTTTCCAGCTTTAAGCGAACAGGATATTGCCAATACTTTGGTGGTAAATCATCAAGTAAATGACAATGAAGCCTCTAAAATTGCACATCAAGCAGAGGGTAATTTTAACAAAGCCTTACATTTATTGCATAATGATTCTTCTGATATCATTTTTGAGGAATGGTTTGTGGCTTGGATAAGAACTGCATTTAGAGCCAAAGGAAATGCTGCTGTTGTGCAACAATTAATCTCTTGGTCTGATACGATTGCTAAAACCGGACGTGAAACTCAAAAACGTTTTTTAGACTATTGTTTGCAATTTTTTAGACAAGCTTTGTTGCTAAATTACAAGTCTAAAGACTTGGTTTTTATGGAAACCAAATCTGGTTTTGACTTGTCTAAATTTGCACCATTTGTTCATTCTATGAATATTTTAGATATTGAAAAAGAATTGAATGAAGCCATATATCATATTGAAAGAAACGGAAATGCAAAAATTATTTTGTTAGATTTATCTATGAAATTGACAAGGTTTTTGCATAAAAAAGAGGAAAAAGTATAATTTTCTCAAAAAAGTGTCCCCTTTTTGTTTTTGGCAAACGTCTTAAGAGTATAAAACTTAAAAACTTTAGATTATGAAACAATTTATGATGATTTTTATTGGTGCAGATTACACTGACTTAGGACTTTCTCCAGAAGAAATGCAAGCAAGAATGGGAAAATGGTTTGCTTGGGGAAACAAAATGGGAGAAGCAGGAATTTTAAAAGGTGGTGAAGCTTTAACACCACAAATTAGAAGAGTAGCTGGTAAAGACAGAGTAGTTACCGATTTAACTTCTGCCGAAGTAAAAGAAATTGTGGGTGGTTATTATACTGTTGAAGCCAAAGATTTTGATGCAGTGCAAGAAATTGCCAAGGATTTTCCTGATTATGATTTAGGAGGAACTGTAGAAATCCGTGAAATAATGGTTTTTGACAGATAATGGAAACAAAACTCATAGACCATCTTTTTCGCCATCATAGTGGAAAGATGGTCTCTGTTTTAACACGTATTTTCGGACTTTCTAATTTAGAAATTATCGAAGATGCTGTTCAAGATACATTTTTAAAAGCAAGTATTTCTTGGCGAAAACAACAACCAGAAAACCTAAAAGCTTGGTTAACGCAAGCTGCAAAAAATAGGGTTTTAGATATTTTTAGAAAACTAAAAACCACAAACAAACACTTACCTGAACTTAAGAATGGCACACAAACCATTGCCATAAATGATCTTTTTTTAGACAACGAAATTGAAGATGCACAACTTCGAATGATTTTTACGGCTTGTCATCCAAAGTTAGATCCCAAAGATCAAATTGCATTTGCCTTAAAAACCATTTCTGGATTTAGTGCAAAAGAAATTGCATCTGCTTTATTAACAAAAGAAGAAACCATCAAAAAAAGATTATCAAGAGCAAGAAAAGTAATCAAAACTAAAAATTTGGCTTTTAAAATTCCTCAAGGAAATGAACTCCCAGAGCGAATTGAAAGTGTATTAAATGTTATTTATTTAATTTTTAACGAAGGGTTTCACTCAAACAAAAAAGACATTTTAATTCAGAAAGAATTGTGTGGAGAAGCTATTAGGCTTTGTAAAATGTTACTCAAAAACAAGTACACAAAAACTTCTGATGTTTATGCTTTATTTGCGTTAATGTGTTTCCATTCTGCAAGATTGGGTGCCAAAATAAATACCGAAAATGAGTTGTTAGATTTAAAAACGCAAGACAGAAATAAGTGGTCTTTTCCTTTAATTCAATTAGGCAATGTAATGATGAATAAAGCTGTTGAAACTGAAAATTTTTCGAGATATCATTATGAAGCTGCTATTGTTGGCGAACACATAAAAGCGCCCAGTTTTGAACAAACCAACTGGGATAAGATTTTAGACTGGTACAAATGTTTGTACCAATTGAATCCAACTCCTTCTTACCTTTTAACAATGGCAGTTGTTTGTTTACAGAGTGAAAACTATATAAAAGCAAATTATTATTTTGAGCAAATAAATCCTGATGATTTAGCACAACGTGCTTATCTTTTTTATGGTGCTAAAGCAGATTATTTTGATAAAACAAATAACAAAAAAGAAGCTTTAAAAGCTATTGATTTGGCTTTAGAAAAAGTGACAAATAAATTAGAAAAGGAGTTTTTGGAGAAGAAAAAATTAGCTTTTTTATAAATTGCTTAAGAATTTTCATTTCAAAAAAAACATTATTGAGAATCAGAAAAATCTTAACTGTTCTATTTTTATAGATTCCTGCTTTTGCAGGAATGACACAGATTTACATCCCTTTTGCTACTCTTTTAGCAACATATAACTCAGCAATGGTTGGATTTTCTGGACAAGATTTAATTTTGACAAATTCATCGCCAGTTTTTACAAAACCTGTTTGTAAGACTTTAAAATATACGCCACAAAAAGTAGTATTCCAGAATTGTTTTACAATTTTCATATTGTTAAAACGAATTCCTAATTTATAACAAGGATTTCTTTGCACTGTAGCTTCTAAAATAGTTTCGCCCACTTTAAAAGTATCTCCTTGATGAATTTTGGTTTCATCAATATCATCAATGGTTAAGTTTTCGCCAAAAATTCCTGTTTCGAAATTTACATCTGGATGCAACTTTTTAAAGTAATCGTAATGTTTTAGAGAATAGGCGTATGCAGCTTGTAAAATTCCACCGTGATTTTCTCTGTCGCAAATTGCATCACCTTTTACATCTTCAGCGTCTAAAAAAATGGGGAAACTTACTGGATATTTAAAAATACCTGTTTCTACTTTCTTTCCTTTCCAGTCGATTTCTTTGCGTTCTCCAATATTTGTAGCTACTATTTTCACTCTATTATTTTTTAAATTTTGATAATGCTTTTTTAGTAAAATCAGACAAGACCAATTCTCCAGAAATTGCTGCTCTTTCTGCTAATAAATCATACCAGTTTTGAGTTCCTTTCCATAAGGCTTTTTTCATTTCAGATAACGCATCAGGATTATAAGAAGCTAATTTTTCTGCTAAAATTTGTACTTCTTCATCCAACTCTTTTTGAGTTTCAAATACTTTAGCATACAAACCTTTTTCTTTTGCCCAATAAGCATTTTTCCAATTGGTTGCATCTAAAGTTAATTCAGCTGTTCCAGCAATTCCTATTTTTCTTGACACTGCTGGTTCTATTACAAAAGGCCCAATTCCGATAGTAAATTCTGATAATTTTATGGATGCGTTTTCTGTTGCTAAAACATAATCGCAAGCAGCTGCTAAACCAACTCCACCTCCCACAGTTTTCCCTTGAATTCTACCAATAATTAACTTTCCACAGGTTCTCATTGCGTTGATTACATTGGCAAAACCAGAGAAAAATTGTTTGCCTTCTTCTAAATTAGAAATGGCTACCAATTCATTAAAAGAAGCTCCAGCACAAAAAGCTCTATCACCTTCCGATTTTAAAATAATTACAGCAACTTCATCATTTTGCCCAAGAGAAATCAATTCTTTTTGTAATCTTTCTAACAATTCACTGGGAAAAGAATTACTTGCAGGATGACCAAATTCTATGGTGGCAATTTTATTTTGTATGTGAGTGTATAAACTTCCGTTTTGTCTTGAGGTCATAAACGTTCTTTTTGTAAAAATAAGTTTTTATTGTTAATGCTTTTCCAATCAGTTTATTTAGCTAAGGGTGTGCATTTACCCAAACTTCTCCATCAGAAAAATGCTCTTTTTTCCAGATTGGAACTGTTTCTTTTAGAGTATCAATAGCAAATTCGCAAGCCAAGAAAGCAGATTTTCTATGTTTAGCAGAAGCGGTTATAATTACAGGAATATCTCCAATTTGTAACATTCCTTCTGCATGATGAATGGCTATCTTGTAAATGTCGAACTTTTTTAAAGCTATTTCTGCAATCTTTTGCATTTCTTTAAGTGCCATAGGTTTGTAGGTAGAAAAATCGAGTTGGGTTACTTTTTTCCCTTGAGTATCATTTCTAACAGTTCCTATAAATGCTGATATTCCGCCGCAAGAATCGTCTTCTACAAAAGCATAACATTCTTGTAAATTAAGTTTTTCTGAAGTTATTTTTATTGAAGTTCTTATCATAGGATTATATTCTGAAACAAGTTTAGAACTTTAGCAAAAATAGCAATTCAAGATGTATCTTTGTAATCTAATTATCAATACTTCATAAAAATGAAAAATATCTTTAGAGTGGTTAGTTTTTTAGAAGGAATCTCTTACTTGCTTTTAATGAGTTTAGGATTGTATTATAAGTATGTTTTAAACGACCCAAGTTTTGTAAAACTATTTGGAATGCCTCATGGGTTACTTTTTATGCTCTATATTGTTTTGGCTTTTTTAATTAAAGAAGAAATGAATTGGAACAATAAAACCTTTGGTATTGTACTTTTAGCCTCTATTATACCATTTGGAACTTTTTATGTTGATAAAAAATACTTTAGATAATTAACCTCCGCTTACAGGAGGAATAATAGCCACTGTATCATTGTTTTTTAAAATAACGTTGTCTGTTGCATAGTTTTCGTTTACTGCAATAGCATAGGATGCTAAGTTTTTTAACTGAGGATAAGTAGCCATTAAGAGCATTTTAAAATCTGCTATAGACATGGCATGATCTAATTGTAGCTCTAAATTTGATGTTCCTATCAAATCTGTTGTAATTCCGAAAAAAAGTGTATTAATGTTCATAGATTACAAATATAAGTTCTATTGATTAAATAAATTCAACCTAAATAGAAAACCATCGTTTTTAATTCCTGCATGAAAAGATTTTACGTAATCTACTCGTAAAAATCGCCATTTTCCAAAACCGATGTTATCTAATCCTACAGAGATTTCTGAATACGGATTTTTATCTGCCATAACCATTGTTTTAGCACCACCAATTAAGTGAAAATTTAATTTATTTAACAGCGGAATTTTACCTAAAATTGCTCCTTTAAAATTGTGCTGAATATGCGCTTCTGCATATTTATCGTTTGTGTAAAACTTATAATATTCTAACAATCCAAAGCTGTTTAATTGATTGTCTAAAGGAAATGTTAATTGATTTCCATTGGCTTGTAAATAATCCATAAAAGCTATGTTTTTCTTTTTTAAAAACATTCCTCCTCTAATATTATATACTAATTTACCATAGTTACCAGCATCAATATTTTGCCTAATATTGGTTAAAAATAAATCTGAATTTAATTGAGAATTGGATGCCCCAAACATTTTTCTATAATTAATACTTAATGTTGGGTACTTAGAGTTACCCATATTAAATTTTCTATTTGGATAAGAAAGATATTTCTGAGCAAAAACAAAAGTTGCCCCAACTTTTAAGGCCGCTATTTGATGTTTGGTAAATGCTGAATTTACAAAATCGGTTGGATCTAACGGATTATTAGAAGTGTAGCCTCCGTTTTTACTTTGTGCTGCAAAAGAATAATTTGTGGTATTAAATAATGGTTTTCTATTTGCATATTCTATGGATGTTGAAAAATACAATCCGTTTTTAAGCTCTTCAGAATAACTAACTTTACCATACGCTTTTTCATAAATTTTCATATGATTTAACCTATCTAACAAAGAGCTAAATGTATTGTTTAATTTTAAAATAGGATTTCTTTCATTAAATTGAGGCGTAATTACTCCTCCAGAAATGGTTAATCTTGGTCTGGAAATATTATCCCATTTTTTACTAAAAAAGAACGTTGGTCTTATTCTTTTATCAGAAAAACCATAATTTACTTTAGCGCCAACACTCCACCATTTTCCAAAATCATTTAATCTTTTAAAATAGCTTCCGCCAATAGAAGTGTTAAAGCCTTGTATGGTGTTAAAGCTAAAATTATCTATCAATCCATCAAAATCTATCGCCCATTTTTCGTAAGAATTTCTATAAGTATAACCTGTTATTGGCGATAGCAAATTATATTGATTTTGCGTAGCGTTTACAGAATCTAAATATTTTTTAGATTTACGAACTACTTTAATGCTATCTTTAATTTTATAATCTTTTACTTCTTCTAAAGTTAAAGGAACTGGTCTTAAATTATTCCAATACGCAGTGTCTTTTTCTGTGGCTTTTTTTTCGAAACTTAACACCTCGTTAGTAAATGTTTTTTCTGTATAATTTGGGGCAAAATTATATGCTGAATATGCAGATGAAAAACGACCATCAAACTTAAATCCAAACGCATTTACTTTAAAATCTATGGTCTGGCTAATTAAAACCCATGCATCATTTGATACAGAATAGTTATAGTTTTGTTTTAGATGCAAAACATCAACTATAGGAATGTTTACTTGTGCGCCAGTTACAGAAACATCTGCACCATATAACGCCCAATCATCTTCAACAATATAAATAGCCCCATTAAAAACCCTATCATTTTTACGTTTTGGGGTTACTTTTATTTTATTGATAAGTTTTCCGTTTTTATCATAAAAAGTTCCTACTAATTTAAATTTGTAATAACTGAAGGCGTTTGTAGAAATTGGCGAAATTAAATCGTTTCCAAACTCTACACTATTGTTGTAAAAGTTAATATTTGCATCTTCTGCTCTATTAAAACTAATGCCATTATCACGTCCGCTAACTTTTGACGCAATAATCTTTTCTTGAAATCTTTTAGGTTTTTTTTGAAACTTTATTTCAGACACTGTTTCAGAAAGGTAAATAATTCCGCTTCTTGTAGAGTCTAAACCTCCTCCAAAATCGCCCATACTTCTTCCTAAAAATTTCTCTGGTGCGTTTTTTATTTTATACAATCCTCTCGAATAAAATTTAGCGGTATATTTTGCAAATTTATCTGTGTTTTTTTCTTTATTAGCAATTACATTTCTTATTATTCTATTTGCAGGGTTATCTTTAGTAGAAATAGAAATTTCACTTAACAAAACACTTTCTTCTTCTAAAACAACATCTAACAAAAAAGGAAAAGAAGTAATTATTATTTCTTTTTTTAATGTTTTATATCCTAAAAACTGAAAAACAATTGTATGTTTTCCTTTCTTTGAAACATTTAAAATATACTCTCCGTTATCATTAGAAGTAGTTCCCGTAACCGTTTTATCTAAATAAATACTTACAAAAGATAACGGTTTATTTGTAGCATCTGTAATTTTCCCTCTTACTTGCGAACTTAAGTTAATAGAAATTAAAAGAAAAAATAAAAAAGTAAAATTCTTCATAAACATGGTTTTATTGATAGGCGCAAACATAGCTTATATGTTGCATTCAAATCTTTAAATTTTGTTAAACAAGATATAATAGTTTCTTAATTTAAGACGCATTTAAAATATAAAAGGTTGTGTTAATGGTTTTAACAAATCTATAGTTCATAATTATTTTTAAAACCAAAACTTTTAAAACAAAATATTAAGTCCTTAAAAGTCAAAATATTTCATTTGCTCTTTCATCGAAAAGTATATATTTGTAAGCTCTAATATAGAGCAAACTACAATTTTATGAGCAATTCAAGAAAAAGACACGAAGCTTTACTATACCATGCAAGACCAAAACCAGGTAAAATTGCTGTTGTGCCAACCAAAAAATATGCTACTCAGCACGATTTAGCATTGGCATATTCTCCAGGAGTTGCTGAACCTTGCTTAGAAATTGCGAAAGATAAAAACAATGCTTACAAATACACTTCTAAAGGAAATTTAGTTGCTGTAATTTCTAATGGTACTGCTGTTTTAGGTTTGGGCGACATTGGCCCAGAGGCCTCTAAACCAGTAATGGAAGGAAAAGGATTACTCTTTAAAATCTTTGCCGATATTGATGTTTTTGACATTGAAGTAGATGCTACTGATGTAAATAAATTTATAGCAACTGTTAAAGCCATTGCGCCAACTTTTGGAGGAATAAATTTAGAAGATATTAAAGCTCCTGAAGCGTTTGAAATAGAAAGACGTTTAAAAGAAGAGTTGGATATTCCTGTAATGCATGACGACCAGCATGGAACTGCAATTATTTCTGCTGCTGCACTAAAAAATGCTGTAGAAATTACAAAAAAAGATATTAACAAAATAAAAATTGTAGTAAACGGAGCTGGAGCAGCAGCAATTTCTTGTACAAGATTGTATTTAAAACTAGGTGCAAAAAGAGAAAATGTTATCATGTGTGATAGCAAAGGAGTAATTAGAAAAGATAGAGAAAATTTAACCTCTCAAAAAGCAGAATTCGCTACAAATATAGATGTAAATACTTTAGAAGAAGCCATGAAAAATGCAGATGTGTTTATTGGCCTTTCTACTGGAGATGTTGTTACTCCAGAAATGTTATTGTCTATGGAAAAAGATCCAATAGTTTTTGCCATGGCAAATCCTGTTCCTGAGATTAATTACGATTTGGCCATAGCCACTAGAAAAGATATTATTATGGCAACTGGTAGGTCAGATCACCCAAATCAAGTAAATAATGTACTTGGTTTTCCTTTTATATTTAGAGGTGCTTTAGATGTAAGAGCTACTAAAATTAATGAAGAAATGAAGTTAGCGGCGGTACACGCTTTAGCCGACTTGGCAAAAAAAACAGTACCAGAACAAGTAAATATTGTTTATGATGAAATTAGTTTAAGTTTTGGTAGAGAATATATTATTCCAAAACCATTTGACCCAAGATTAATTTATGAAATTCCGCCAGCTATTGCTAAAGCTGCCATGAACTCTGGAGTTGCTTTACAACCAATTGAAGATTGGAATAATTATAGAGAGCAATTAATGGAAAGATCTGGTTCTGGAAGCAAAGAAATTAGACTCTTGCATAACAGAGCAAAAAGCAATAGAAAACGTATTGTTTTTGCTGAGGCAGATCATCTAGATGTATTAAAAGCCGCTCAAAGAGTACATGAAGAAAAATTAGGAAAACCTATTTTATTAGGAAGAAAAGAAGTTATTTTAGCGTTAATGGAAGAAATTGGGTTTGAGGCAAATGTTCCAATCATAGACCCAAAAACAGATGAAGAAACAGAACGTAGAGAACGTTTTGGTAGAGTTTATTGGGAAAACAGGCAACGCAAAGGAAGAACTTTTTCTGAAGCAAAAAAGCTAATGCGCGAACGTAATTACTTTGCTGCAATGATGGTAAATGAAGGAGAAGCAGATGCTTTAATTACAGGATATTCAAGACCTTACCCAACTGTTGTAAGACCTATTTTAGAACTAATAGAAAAAGATAAAGGTGTTACAAAAATTGCGGCTAGCAATTTAATGCTAACCAAACAAGGACCATTATTTTTAGCAGACACAACCATTAATGTAAACCCTTCTGCCAAAGATTTGGTAAAAATTGCTCAAATGACTGGCAATTTTGTAAAAATGTTTGGTATGAAACCTAATATGGCAATGTTATCTTTTTCTAATTTTGGTTCTTCTAACTCTGAAACCTCAAAAAAGATAAGTGAAGCTATTTCATACTTGCATCGACATTTTCCAGAGACTGTTATTGACGGAGAGTTACAAGCAGATTTTGCATTAAACTCAGAAATGTTAGCTAAAGAGTTTCCTTTCTCTAAATTAAACGGAAAAAAAGTAAACGTATTAATCTTTCCCAATTTAGAATCTGCAAATATTACATACAAATTATTAAAGCAAGTAGATGAAGCAGAATCTATTGGTCCAGTAATTTTAGGTTTAAGTAAGCCTGTACATATTTTACAGTTAGGAGCAAGTGTAGATGAAATGGTAAATATGGCAGCTTTAGCAGCGGTAGATGCTCAAGAAAAACAAAAGAGAAACAACAAATAAAAATCATTACTTTAGAGGCTTAATAAAGATTTATGATTACGCAGATTAGAGGAAAACTTATTGAAAAAACCCCAACAGAAGTTATTATAGATTGTAATGGTGTTGGCTATTTACTTCATATCTCTCTAAACACATTTTCGAATTTGCCAGATAGCGAAGCTGTAGTTCTTTACACATACCTATCTATAAGAGAAGATGCACATACACTTTATGGGTTTTTTAATAAAACAGAAAGAGCTATTTTTAAGTTATTAATTTCTGTTTCTGGTGTTGGCCCAAGTATTGCAAGAACAATGATTTCTTCGATGACGTCAGAAGAAATTCAACAAGCAATTGCTTCAGAAAATGTAGCTTTAATTCAATCTGTAAAAGGAATTGGCGCCAAAACAGCACAAAGAGTTATTGTAGATTTAAAAGATAAAATTTTAAAAACCTTTACTATTGATGAAGTTTCTATTGCTACAAGCAATACTAATAAAGATGAAGCGTTATCTGCTTTAGAAGTTTTAGGTTTTAACAAAAAACAATCAGATAAAGTTGTTTCTATCATTTTAAAAGAAAATCCAGAAGCCTCTGTAGAAAATTTAATTAAATTAGCTTTAAAAAATTTATAATCAAATTGAATAAATTTTTAAAAAACATATTTTTACTCATTGTTTTTACCTGTGTTGCTAGTATTTCATTACAAGCACAAGTAACTACAAAAAAAGATTCTATAGTTAACCCAAAAGATTCTTTACAATTGCGTTATAATTTTAAAAAAAATCAAACAGGTGGTTTGTTTTTAGATTATCTCGCGAAAAAAGAAATCATTTTTGATAAAGATTTAAACAAATATGTAATCATAGAAAAAATAGGAAATTATTACACGAGAACCCCTATTTTTTTAACCCGAAGAGAATACGCTCAATACCGTTTAAAAAGAGATATGTTGCAATATTTTAAAGAAAAAGTAAGTGCAACAAACCCTAAAAAGAAAGGTGCTGCAGCTGCTCAAAAAGACTTATTACCTACTTACTATGTAAACTCAGATTTTTTTGAAACTATTTTTGGAGGAAATACTATTAAAGTTACCCCAACAGGGAGCTTAAATCTAAAATTAGGATTCATCTACCAAAATACAGAAAATCCACAGTTATCAGAAGAAAATAGAAGCAGTTTTACTTTTGATTTCGATCAACAAATAAACGCAAGCATAAGAGCTCAGGTAGGTGAACGTCTTCAATTTACAGCAAATTACGACACACAATCTACTTTCGATTTTCAGAACTTAGTTAAAATAGATTATACACCAACAGAAGACGATATTTTACAAGGTATAGAAGCTGGTAATGTTTCTATGCCAATTAAAAACTCGTTAATTAATGGTGCACAAAGTTTGTTTGGGATAAAAACAAAATTACAGTTTGGAAATACAAGTGTTACAGCCGTGTTTTCGCAACAAAATTCAGAAAGTAAAACTATTGTAGCAGAAGGAGGAGCTTCTATTCAGCCTTTTGAGTTAAGAGCAACAGATTACGACAATGATCGTCACTTTTTCTTATCTCAATATTTTATAGACAATTATGCCAATTCTTTAAAAAATTATCCTTTAATCAACAGTCAAATTAATATTACAAGAATAGAAGTATGGATTACCAACAGAAATGCAAGTACAGAAGACTTTAGAAGTATTGTTGCTTTGGCAGATATTGGTGAGTCAGAAAATGCTGTTTTAGTAAACCAAACAGGTGCTATTCAACCAACCAATCCGCCATCAACCTCTGGAGGAAACATTCCAACAAACGAATCTAATAACCTCTCTAGTTTACTTACAACTAACAGTGGTATTCGTAATATTTCTACTGTAAATAGTACCTTACAACCATTAAACATGAGTGAAGGTACTGATTATTCTATTTTAGAAAACGCAAGAAAATTAGAAACAAATGAATATACATTAAACCCACAATTAGGTTTTATTTCTTTAAATAGAAGATTAAATGATGGAGAAGTTTTAGCGGTAGCTTACGAATATACTGTAGCTGGTAGTGTAAATAATAGCACTAAAACATCTTTTAAAGTTGGAGAGTTTTCGAATGATGGAATTCAGGCACCACAAACACTTGCTGTAAAACTATTACGTAGTGAAATTTTACAAACCAAAAGAGATAATGGTAATGGTGGAGAAGAATCTTTTCCAACGTGGCGTTTAATGATGAAAAACGTCTATGCATTAGGCGCTTTTCCGCTAACACAAGATGGTTTCCGTTTTGAAATTCAATATCGCGATGACCAAACTGGTATTCCTTCTAACGTTTTACAAAACTCTAATACAGCAGGTATTGCCAACTTACCGCTATTACAAGTTTTAAAATTAGACCAATTAGATCAAAGCCAATTTAGAACTCCAGACGGGTTTTTCGATTATGTAGAAGGAATTACTGTAAACTCTCAAAACGGATTTATCTTCTTTCCAGAACCAGAGCCATTTGGTAACGATTTAGTAAAACAAAACACCAATGATATTGGTTTAGACGAAACTGTAGACAGTCAATTCTTGTTCAAAGAATTGTACTTAAATACTAAAATTAATATTCAGAATAATTTTCAAAATAAAGACAAATATTTTTTAAAAGGATATTTTAAATCAGAAAACTCAGGTGGTATTTCTATAGGTGCGTTTAATGTTCCAAGAGGTTCTGTAAGAGTAACAGCAGGAGGAAGACAATTAGTAGAAGGAGTAGATTACGTAGTTAATTATGAATTAGGTCGTGTGCAAATTATCGATCCAGGTTTACAAGCCTCAGGAACTCCAATAAATGTATCAACAGAAAACAACGCTGTATTTAATCAGCAACGTAAAACTTTTATGGGAGTTGATGTTGAGCACAAGTTTTCTGAAAAATTTATAGTTGGCGCAACTGTTTTAAATGTAAATGAAAGACCCCTAACACCGAAAATAAATTTCGGTTCAGACCCCATAAATAATACTATGTTTGGGTTAAATATAGATTACTCTACAGAAGTTCCTTACTTTACAAAATTAGCTAATAAATTACCATTTGTAGATACAGATGCTCCTTCTAATTTATCTGTAAGAGCAGATATGGCGTATTTACTACCAGGAACACCAAGTGGTATAGATGTTACAGGTGCTGCAACAACTTATATTGATGATTTTGAAGCTTCGCAAATACCAATTAGTTTAATTTCTCCTTTAGACTGGTATGAAGCTAGTACACCTCGTTATGAAGTAAATGATAAATTTAATGGTAATAAAGACGATTTATCTTACAACTACTTTAGAGCAAAATTAGCTTGGTATAGCGTAGATCAAATTTTTTACGGAATTGGTGAAACACCACCAAGTATAGACGCAGACGAACTATCAAGAGCAGAAACAAGACAGGTTAATTTTGGAGAATTATTTCCCAATGTTCAATTAGATATTACTCAAAATGCGCAAATTAGAACTTTAGATTTAGCCTATTTTCCGAGAGAAAGAGGGTCTTATAATTTTGACACAGGATCAGACGTAAATACAGACGGAACATTCTCTGACCCAGAAAATAGATGGGCAGGAATTATGCGCCCATTAACTACAAATAACTTCGACCAAGCCAATGTAGAGTATATTCAGTTTTGGGTAATGGATCCTTATGAAAATTATTCGATTACCAATGCAGAAGGATTACCACAAGGAGTAAACCCCAATGACCCCTCTAATCAAGTAGGAGATTTATACATTAACTTAGGAAATGTTTCTGAAGACATTTTAAAAGATAGTCGAAAAATGTACGAAAATGGTTTGCCTGGAGATGGAGTTCAAATAGATGGGGTTAATGTAAATAAAACCAATTGGAGTAACGTACCCACAAATCCATCTATCATTTATGCGTTTAATGAAGAAGATCAAGACAGAAGTAATCAAGATTTAGGTTTTGATGGGGTTTCTAATGATAAAGAACAAGAAAAATTAACTGAAATTGCTACAAAACTTGGAATTACTGTTGATTTTGGTAAGCTAAACCCAAATGATATTGCGTCTGATAACTTCCAATTCTTTAGAGGAAGCCAACTTGATGCTGCAAATGCCTCTATTATTACCAGATATAAAGATTTTAATAATACAGAAGGTAACTCACCTACACTAAATCAATCTACAGAAGCATATCCAACATCCTCTACCAATTATCCAGATGTAGAAGATATCAACAGAGACCAAACCATGAATACTGTAGAAAGTTATTTCGAGTACAAAATTTCCATGAACAGAAATGATTTGGTAGTCGGTAAAAACTTTATTGTTGATAAAAAAGTAACTGATGCTCCATTGGAAAATGGAGGAAAACTAAAAACAACTTGGTATCAATTTAGAGTTCCTATTAGAAATGTGAGAGAAGATCAAAAAATAAATGGAATTACAGATTTTAATAGTATCCGTTTTATTAGAATGTTTCTAACTAACTTTAAAATGCCTGTTGTAATTCGTTTTGGTGAGTTAGATTTGGTACGTGGAGATTGGAGGCGTTATGTAAAAACCTTAGACCCAGCAATTACAGACCCAATAGATTTATCGCAAACAGAATTAAACAATTTTGAAGTTGGTGTAGTAAACATAGAACAAAATGAAGGAGATTACTTAACACCTCCTGGCATAGAAAGAGAACGATTACAAGGAAGCACCACAGTACAATTACAAAATGAGCAATCTGTAAGTTTAAAGGTAAACGATTTACCAGCAAATAAAATTAGAGCCATTTATAAAAACATCAGTATAGACCTTAGAAGATTTAAAAACTTAAAAATGTTTATGCATTTAGAAGAAATCAATGCCTCTGGAAATACACTTAATGATGATGATTTTACAGCAATTATTAGGTTAGGTACAGATTTAGATGAAAACTTCTATCAAATAGAATTGCCCTTAAAAGTTAGTAAGAGTAATGCCACTGCAATAGATATTTGGCCAGAAGCGAACAACTTAGATGCTTTTTTAGAAACCTTTGGTAAAGTTAAATTAGAGAGAGACAAATTACAAGCCTCTATTACAGATATTTTTACATCTACAGAACAAGACCCAAGTATTCCTTATACAATATCGGTTAAAGGTAATCCAACTTTAGCCCAATTAAGAACCATTATGTTGGGTGTAAAAAACACAACAACTTCGCCTAAAAGCGGAGAGATTTGGTTTAACGAATTGCGTTCTTCTAATTTTGATAATAAAGGAGGTTGGGCTGCTGTTGTTAATGCAGATGCTAATTTTGCAGATGTTGCAAATCTTTCTTTATCTGGAAGCATGGCTACCATTGGGTTTGGAAATGTTGAAGATAGAGTAAATCAACGTAGTTTAGATGAAACAAAACAATACGATATTTCTACAAGCATAAATTTGGGCAAAGTTTTAACGCCCAAAAAATGGGGTATTCAATTGCCTATGAGTTATAGTATTGGAGAAAGATATATAGATCCAAAATTCGACCCACTTTATCAAGATGTAGAATTAAAAGATGCTTTAGATCAAAACCCAAATAGTGAATTCTCTAGAGACTATACCAAAAGAACCAGTATTAGTTTTATTAACGTAAAGAAAAATAGAAACCCAAATACTACAAAAAAACCTAAATTTTACGATGTAGAAAATTTAGCAGTTTCTTATTCTCACAATAAAGAATTTCAAAGAAATTATAACATTCAAAAAAGAATTAACGAAAACGTAAGAGCCTCTGCTTCTTATAATTTTACATTTAATTCTAAGCCTATAGAACCTTTTAAAAAGAACGATTCTTTATTTAAAAGTAAATACTGGAAATTAATTAAAGACTTTAACTTTAACCCTGTTCCTAAAACTTTGGCCGTAAATTCGAGTATAAACAGAAACTATAATGAGCAACAATCAAGAAATTTAGTAGCAGGATTGGCTCCTCAACCAGAATTAAAACAACGTAGATTTTTATTTGATTGGGATTACACTGTTGGCTTTGACCTAACAAAATCGTTACAATTAAACTTTAACGCAACTAATAGCTACATATACGATACATTCGATAACAACAGCGATATTCAAGTATTTGACGATTTCTTTAATACAGGAAGAGCAAATCATTATCATCAAAAATTAAATGCAACCTACAATCTTCCTTTAGATAAAATCCCTTTCTTAAAGTTTATCAAAGCAGATTATGCGTATACAGCAGATTTCGATTGGCAAGCTGCGCCACAAAATACAATAGATGTTAATGGCGTAGATGTTCCTTCTGTAGATTTAATAGGTAATGTTATTCAAAATGCAAATACGCACAACTTAAATACAACTTTAAATTTTGATAGAATTTATAAAAGTTTAGGTTTCGAAAGATTATTATTAACTAAAAGTCAACGTAAAAACTCTAAAGGACTAAAAGGTTCTGGTTTACCAAGAACACCAGGAAGCGTTCGTCAAAAGAAAAAATTAACAGTAGGAAAACAAATTTTAAAAAGTGTATACGATATTGTTACCTCAGTAAAACAAGGTAAAATTAGTTATTCAGAAAATAATGGACAGTTATTACCTGGTTATACAGAAGATATTAGCTTTTTAGGAGGCGCACCAACTTCTTTCGCCTTTGGTAGTCAAGTAGATATTAGAAATAAAGCACTTGAAAACGGATGGTTTGTTACAAGAAAAGCAGGTGATGAATACTATAACAAAACCTACAGTAAAACACATTACAACAAGTTAGATTATACATTTACTGTAAAACCAATTAAAGATTTAAGTATCGATGTTAGAGGTAATAAAATTCAAACCAGAGATTTAACGCAACAATTAGACTTAATTGTTGGCAATTCAGATTTCGAAAAAACTCCTTTCTTTGAAACAGGTAATTTTAGCACAAGCCATTCTATGCTTTCTACTGCATTTACTAATGGAGATGTGTTGTTTCAAAAATTAAGAGATTATAGAAGTATTATTTCAACGAGACTTTTTAACCAAAGTGGCTTAGACCCAAACACGAATACTAATAATTTTGGAGAAAATAGCCAACAAGTATTACTCCCAGCTTTTATGGCTGCTTATTCTGGTAAAGACCCAAACAAAGTAAATACGGGCTTGTTTAGAAATATTCCAATCCCTAATTGGACATTACGTTATAATGGTTTAATGAAATTTAAATTCTTTAAAAAGAATTTTAGCAACTTTGTGCTATCTCACGGATACAGATCGTCTTACACTATTGCTGGTTTTACAAACAATTTACAGCATGATAGAGATAAGCCTTTTGATAATTTAAATTCTGCAAATAATTTTGAACCTGAGCTATTAGTTTCTGCTGTTACTTTAGTTGATGAATTTTCACCTCTTGTAAAAGTAGATATGAAAATGAGAAATTCTTTCTCTTTTAGAGGAGAAATTAAAAGAGATAGAACTTTAACCATGAATTTTAATAACAGTACTTTAACAGATATAAAAGGTACAGAATACATTTTTGGGTTAGGCTATGTGTTTAAAGATGTAAAATTTAATACAAGGTTTACAGGAAAAAAACAAACGTTAAAAGGAGACATTAACTTAAGAGCAGATGTGTCTTTAAGAGATAATTTAACGCAAATTAGATCTGTAGAAGAAGATAATAATCAAATAAGTGGTGGTCAGAAATTATTTTCTATTAAATTTACTGCCGATTATAGATTAAGTAGTAATTTAACAGCATCGTTTTATTACAATCATCAAACATCTAAATATGCAATATCTACCACATTTCCAAGGCAGGCAATTAATGGTGGATTTAATATTATATACAACTTAGGAGGAAATTAAAAAATATAAAAAATGAATTTACCATCAGATTTAAAATACACTAAAGATCACGAGTGGATTAAAATAGAAGGATCTACTGCAACTGTAGGAATAACAGATTTTGCTCAAAGTGAATTAGGAGACATTGTTTATGTAGATGTAGACACTTTAGATGATACTGTAGAAGAAGGCGAAGTTTTTGGCTCTGTAGAAGCTGTAAAAACAGTTTCAGATTTGTTTATGCCTTTAACTGGAGAAGTAGTTGAATTTAACGAAGAGTTAGAAGACGAGCCAGAATTAGTTAATTCTGATCCTTATGGAAAAGGTTGGATGATTAAAATAGAAATATCTGATAAAACACAAATAGAACAATTATTAGATGCAGAAGCGTATAAAGAGCTTATTAAAGGATAATATACTTGCTATAGCAATAAGCATAACTATTACAATTGCTTATTTAAGCTTAATTAATTTATCTCAAACCAATATAACTTTTAAAAGTTCAGATAAACTTCATCATTTATTAGCTTATTTTTTTTTATCAGTTAGTTGGTTAGCTTCTTTTTATAAAAAACCTATCTTAAAATATCGCATAGTTTTAGCTTGTATAATTTATGGCATAATTATTGAGGTTCTACAAGAAACACTAACTATGTATAGAACAGCAGATTATAAAGATGTTCTTGCAAATACCATAGGAATTCTCTTAGGATTGATTGTTTTTAATCAAATTTTAAAAAAAATTAAACTTAATTAGTGCTAAGACTTGTATTTAACACAATAATTTAATTAAATTAGCGAACTATTAAAAACTCTTTACAATGGAAATTAAGAAAAACCCAAAATCAAATTTAGAAAACTATAGCAAAATTTTTATGCAAATAGGTTTGGTTTTAGCCCTTTTTGTAACATACGCTGCAATAGAAAAGAAAACTTACGATAGAAATATTGGAGATTTAGGTACTGTAAATATGAATGCAGAAATGGAAGAAGAAATTCCAATTACTGAAAGAGTAGAACCAGTTAAACCAAAAACCCCACCTCCACCAACTCCAGAAAAGATTGAAGTTGTAGAAGATGAAAAAGAGGTTGAAGAAACTGTAATCGAATCTACAGAAACAGATGAAACCGAAGCTGTAGAAGTAGAAGAAATTGTAGAAGTGGAAGAAGTAGAAGAAGTTGTAGAAGACGTAAGTTTTATGATTATTGAAGATGTACCCGTTTTTCCGGGTTGTAAAGGAAATAAAGCAGAATTGAAAAAATGCTTTAGTAAAATGGTACAAAAACACTTTTTAAGAAAATTTAATCAAGATTTACCAAATGAATTAGGTTTATCTTCAGGTAAAAAAAGAGTATTTATTGGATTTAAAATCGATAAAAATGGAAATATTGTTAATGTAAATGCAAGAGCTCCACATCCAAAAATTAAAAGTGAAGTAGTTAAAGTAATGAAACAGTTGCCAAAAATGAAACCTGGTAAGCAAAGAGGTAAACCAGTTGGTGTAAAATATAGTATTCCTTTTACTTTAATTGTAGAGTAACTTTAATTAAAATAAAGATAAAAAAGCGAACTTAATTAAGTTCGCTTTTTTTTTATCTTAAATGTCTCCTCTTAAAATTAAAATAAGTTGATAAAATCGATTTATTTATATGTTCGTCAGAAAAAACAAGGAAAAAGCGCACTTAATGCGATTACAAGAAAGATATTTCAGATAAACAATACGGAACTTGTATTAGAAAAAAATTCCACAAACCAATCTAAAGTATCAGACAATAAAAAGGTGTAAACCTATCACAAAGTAGTCGATTGCTAAAATAAGTAGACAATCTGGATATCAATCGCAAACAAGAAGTAAACGTAGAGATATAAATTTTTGATCTATAAATGTAATAGTGGAAGTGAATTAATAAAAGAATCTGTAGAGACTTACAATAACAAAAGACTTCACTTTAATCTTAATATGAAAAACACCTAACTTTATACACAACAAAAAACCAGTGAATTTAAATTCGCTGGCTTAATTTTAAGTGTTAATAACTGTCAACCCATTTTAGGACGACTCAAAACCAAAACCCTAAGTTAAACAACCAATATTGCTGTTTATTGTCTGGAGACCAGCTATATTTTAACTCTATTGGGCCTATAAAAGAATTATAGCTATACCCAATGGCATAACCAGATTTTACATCTTTAAAAATATCTATATCTCTAAAAACGTTTCCATCTAACCTACCATAATTAGCAATAAAAGATGCATAATGTTTGTCTGTAAAGCGATATCTAAAATTTAGCTCAGACTTTACAAAAGAGTTATCAGACAATTCTGCAAAATCATATCCATAGAAAGAAATAAAGGTATTGATATAGTTTTGATTGTATCCTCCTAAATAAAAATCAAAAACATTAGATTGAGGTGGCTCTAATGTAAAACCAGCTTCATTGGTTAGTTGAAAAGTAAATTTATCCCAAAATGTTTTGGCAAACCCTAAGGTTCCTTTTGCTTGTGCAAAACTCGAAAAATTGCTATTGTAATCTGAAGATGCTAAGTACCATTTAAAATTTAAATCTGCAAAATATCCTTTGGTTGCAAAATACTTTTTGTCGTAAGTATCTAACTTTATATAAGCATATGCATTTAAATAATTGCTATTATCAAAAGTAGTTTCTTGGTTGTTAGGCGTTTTAATTGTCTCTGTTGTTGCCTTAATATACTTATGCTCTAACCCTAACCCTAATGCAAATTTTCTATTAAATGTTGTTTGAATAAAAAGCTGATTTGTTATATCTGTATATTTTAAATTTATACTATTAACATTTGGAAACATTGATACAATTGGGTTAAATTTTGAGTTAGCACTAAAATGATTATATCTTGATGTTATACCATAACTGATGTAAAAACCATTATCTACAAAATAGTTTAAATTATACCTTAGGTTATCACCCAAAATCATATCGATAGAAAATAAATCGTTATTTAATAATAGTTTTTTTTGATTAAAATTAGCTAACACGCCAGACCTGTAAAGAAAATCGTAATGAATCCCTAACTTTAGGTTTGCATAATCGTCCGATTCTTTTACAGAAAATTTTAAACCATAAGTATGGTCTTTGTTTTTTATTAAATTATACTCTATTTTATCATAATTTTTGGTTGCAGATAATAAGTAAATTCTTTTGGTAATTTCTTTTCTACTGATGCTGTCTCCTTCTCTAATATTAAGTTTTCCCAAAACAAAAGCCCTCGTATAATTGTTTGAACCCTCTAAATCTATTTTTGAAATTAAATATTTTTTTTGAAGATTTTTTATTTTTTTTCTCTTTTTCTTGTGTGTTTGTTTAGAAGCAAGTTCTTTAAAAACAACTTCAAACTTTTTTCCTTCAACATTTCCTTTTTGTAATATTTCTTCTTTTTTATCAAAATCTACAACATTAAATTCAAAAATACTTGGATGTATGTATACATCTAATTTTTCTTTTTCTTTACCGGTTTTATGATACATTTGATAGCTCACAATCTGATTCATAATAGAAATAACCGAATTTAATTTCTCTTTTTCATACAGCCTCCCTTCAACATCTACACCAATTACTATATCCATTCCTTTAGATTTCATAATACTTACAGGAAAATTATTGGCTATTCCGCCATCTACCAACAATTTATTGTTTAAAGTAACAGGGTTTAATAATGTAGGAAAAGAGCCACTTGCTCTAAGAGCTAAGGGCAAAGAACCTTTATCTAACACTACTTCTCCACCAGTTTCAACATCTGTTGCAATGCAAAAAAAAGGGGTTGGCAATTTAGAAAAATCAGTAACTCCTTCTACAGAGGCTAATAATTCGAATAATAAATTTAAAACATTTTGTCCTTTAGAAACTGCTTTTGGTAAGCCAATACTTCCTTTTTTTACGGGAAGAGTTATTATCGTTTTCTCTCCAAATTCTTTTTCAAAAAAAGTTTCAGAACTTCTTGGAAGCCTATCTCTTAATAAAGAAATAAAGTCGGTTTCTAAAATTATTCTTTCTATTTGTTCTCCAGAATAACCTATAGCATATAACCCCCCAACAATGGCTCCCATACTGGTTCCGCCAATATAATCTATTTGTAAACCTGCTTTATCAATTTCTTTTAAAACACCAATATGTGCAAAACCTTTGGCGCCGCCTCCGCTTAAAACCAAACCAATTTTAGGCTGTTTTTTTTGACAAAAAACTGCTGATACAAAAAAGAAAATACTTAAAATTAATATCTTTTTCATTTTTTTTGAGCATGATAATATTCATATACTTTGGTGGCTCTTACATTACCAATAACTTCTTTTAAATCTGCAAAAGAAGCTTCTTTTACTCTTTTAGCCGACTTAAATTTACGTAATAAAGTTGTTATAGTTTGTTTTCCTATATCAGGAATTTGCTCAAGCTCGCTTTGTATAGCACTTTTACTTCGCTTGTTTCTGTGAAAAGTAATTCCAAATCTGTGTGCTTCGTTTCTTAGATACTGGGTAATTTTAAGTGTTTCAGACTTTTTATCTAAATACAAAGGAATAGGGTCATCTGGATAATAAATTTCTTCTAATCGTTTTGCTATTCCTACAATAGCTATTTTTCCTCTTAATCCTAAAATATCTAAACTTTTTAAAGCTGATGACAATTGTCCTTTACCTCCATCAATAATAATTAATTGTGGTAACGATTCTCCTTCAGACAACAACCTTTTGTATCTTCTATAGACTACTTCTTCCATAGAAGCAAAATCATCTGGTCCTGTAACTGTTTTAATGTTATAATGTCTGTACTCTTTTTTACTGGGTTTTCCGTCTCTAAAAACCACACAAGCAGCAACAGGGTTTGTTCCTTGAATATTAGAATTGTCGAAACATTCTATATGTCTTGGTTCTTCTTTTAGGCGCAAATCTTTTTTCATTTGTGCCATAATTCGTTTTACATGTCTATCTGGGTCAACAATTTTTATTTGTTTAAACTGTTCTTGTCTGTAATACTTGGCATTTCTTTCAGAAAGTTCTACAATTCGTTTTTTATCTCCTAATTTTGGAATTGTAACTTTTACACTTTCACCCAAATCAACATCAAAAGGCACATAAATTTCAGAAGATTGAGATTCGAATCGTTGTCTAATCTCTACAATAAACAACTCTAAAAGTTCTTTATCTGATTCATCTAATTTTTTCTTAATTTCTGTAGTATGAGATTGAATGATGGCTCCATTAGAAATTTTTAAAAAATTGGCATAACCATGTGTTTCATCAGAAATAATTGAAAACACATCTACATTATTTATGGTTGGGTTTACAATAGTAGATTTTGATTGATAATTGCTTAACAGGTCTAACTTTTCCTTAATTTTTTGTGCTTCTTCGAATTTCATTTCTTCTGCAAACTTCATCATCTTATTTTGAAACTTTTCTAAACTTTCTTTAAAATTTCCTTTAATAATATTTTTAATTTCTTTGATAGAATCGTTATAATGAGATGCCGTTTCTAAACCTTCGCAAGGACCTTTACAATTTTTTAAATGGTACTCTAAACAAACTTTATATTTACTTTCGTTAATATTTTTTTGACTTAAATCGTAATTGCAAGTGCGTAAAGGATACAATTCTTTTATTAAACCTAATAATACTTTTACTGTTCTTACAGAGGTGTAAGGACCAAAATATTCTGAGCCATCTTTTATAACTCTTCTTGTCATAAAAACTCTGGGAAAACGTTCTTTTTTAATACATAACCAAGGATAACTTTTATCATCTTTTAACAGTACATTATAGCGTGGTTTGTATTTCTTAATTAAATTATTTTCTAATAAAAGTGCATCTGTTTCTGTATTAACTACAATATGTTTTATGCGAACAATTTTTTTTACTAAAACTCGTGTTTTCCCATTTTCGTGGTTTTTAGTAAAGTAAGAAGTTACTCTTTTTTTTAAATTTTTAGCTTTCCCTACATAGATGATAGCATCATTCTTATCAAAATATTGATAAACTCCAGGAGAATTAGGCAAAGTTTTTAGTTGAAGTTCTAATGATGATGACATATAACGAAAATACACATTTTTATAATGTCTTTAAAGGAAAACACCTATAAGTACAATTATAATTTTCAGGTAAAAACACCTGATTTTTTATTAAATTTTGGGTATTGATACGATAGTTCATCTAATTTCTATATTTTTAGAATCTAACTAAATTTTTATATTAACTTAAAAATACTAAAAAACATGGAAAACAACAATCCTAATGAAATTCCAAAACCAAACCCAAGAAATACAATTAGTTTGGCAACTGCTAAAGAATGGGCTAAAGAATGGAGAGATGACCAAGCCTCTTACAACAAATACTATCAATGTAGAGCATTTAACATTCCAAAAAAAGATTTAGTAGAAGTATTAGCTGAAGATGGAGTAGAAAGCATAAGAGCTTACATTGGAGTTGAAAAAATTGAAGTAAAAGGAAAACAAACAGTTTTTACAGAAAAATTAATGATTGTAGGTGTAAATAAATTAGGAAAAGATATGATTTCTTCTTCTGATGGTTTAACTTTGGATGATGGTAAGGGCAGTATTTTTGATTTTTCAGATCCATGCCCTGATGTTTGTGACGGAGATAGCCCTTTAAATGGAGGATAAAAATTTTTTTGTTTACAGTACAATATCTAATATTGGTAAATTAGTTTTACTAATTAATGTTATTCTTTATCTTAAAAGCCTTCGGAAATTTTCGAAGGCTTTTAAGACATTTACTTATTATTTATTATTTATTTTAATTATCCAAATTACAACTGGTTATTTGAGATGGCATAAAATACCAAACATACACTATTCTCATTATTATTTTGTAGGCCAGTTTCTATTTTTAAGTCTATTTTATTTACAATTAGAAAGCAAAAAAGTTTTCAAAAAAAGTATAAAAATTATTGCCCTCTTAGTATTACTCTTATTAGGTATTTTTTACATAAAAAACCCAAATACATACTTTAAATTTAATATTTTCGAAATAGTTATTACCTCAGTTCCATTAATTGTTTATAGTTTTTATTTCTTCATAAAAAAAATTGACAGTAAGGATAAAAAATTTATTTACCTAAACTCAGGTTTCTTTATTTATTTAAGTTGTAGCACATTAATTTTTGTGGCCGGTAATGTACCGAATTCTACAATAAAAATGTTTATTTGGTATTCTAACATTATACTATATTTAATTTATCAAATCTTAGTTTTTATAGAGTGGTATATAAATTTTAGAAAACCAAAACTGCTTACTTCAGAGAAAAAACAAGTATAAACACCTGTTTTTAATTTCAGGTTTTTTAATTCTACCTTCTACCACTATCTTTATATAAAAAAATTTTTCCGTAACTTCGGTTTGACTTATCAAACCCCTAACATGGAAGAATTCTTTACTAAAGATAATCAAGTGATAACCATAGTATTAATAGGTGTTTTACTACTCCTCTTGATGGGGATAGCTCTCTTATTATTCTTCTTCTTTTCTAGAAAAAAGATAATTAAGAAAGAACTTGAAAAAAAGAATTTAGAAATTCATCATCAGAAAGAAATTATTCAATCTATAATTGTTACGCAAGAAAAAGAACGCAAACGTATAGCTCAAGATTTGCATGATGATATTAGTTCGAAATTAAATGTAATTAATTTAAATGCAAATCTTTTAAAAGACGGAGAGTTAAAGCCCAATGAATATTTAATTATAAACGATACTATTTTAGATGCTACCGATAAAACGTTAGAAAGTGCCCGAAAAATAGCTCATAACCTATTACCGCCAATTTTAGAAAAATTTGGCTTAAAAGACGCAATTGAAGAACTTGCAGATTCTTTTAATAATAGTAGAAAAATTTCTATAAAATATAACATAGAATACCCAAAAGATTACTTAACTTCTGAGCAAGAATTACATCTTTTTAGAATTGTACAAGAATTAATAAACAATTCTATTAGACATGGAAAAGCTAAAAATGGTGATATTAAAATATCATTAAACAATAAAAAACTACACTTATCTTATTCCGATAACGGAATTGGTTTTGATATTGAAGACAAAACCCATCAAAAAGGTTTAGGTATGAAAAATATAGAAAGTAGAGTTTCTATATTAAAAGGAAAACATAAAATAGAGAGTAAAAAACACAATGGCTTTAAGCTATCTATAATAATCTAAAATCCCCCAAAAAATGAAGAAAATTAACATAGCAATAGCAGATGACGAGCAATTATTTAGAAAAGGAATTCGGTTTTTATTAGAGAGAGAAGCTAACTTTACTGTAATCTTCGAAGCAGAAAATGGTCAAGATTTAATCGATTTTATTACCAACACAGAAGAATTTCCAGATGTAATTCTTATGGATTTAAAAATGCCAGAAATAAATGGTGTAGAAGCTACTAAAGTTATTCATAAATCGCATCCAGATATAAAAATTATAGCCCTTACAAGTTACGATGGTAAATCTTTTATTACAAACATGATAGATGTAGGTGCTTCTTCTTACTTATTAAAAAACACCAGCCCAAAAATGGTAATTCATACCATAAATGAAGTTTTTGAAAAAGGGTTTTATTATGATGAAAAAGTATTAACTATTATCCATGAAAACATTATATCATCAAGTGGTAAAAGAATTAAAAGCGACCTAGACAAAAAACTTTTGTCTAAAAGAGAAATTGATGTTTTAGAGCTAATTTGCGAACAATACACCACAGCAGAAATTGCTGACAAACTATTTATAAGCCCAAGAACAGTAGAAGGCCATAGAAATAACTTATTATTAAAAACACAATCTAAAAATGTAGCAGGCTTAGTTATTTATGGTATTCAAAAGAAACTCATAGAAATTACACCAGATTTTAACCTTTAAAAGCAAAAAAATAGAATTTATATTCAAGGGTATTTATACTTAATCTGCAAGTATAAACACCCTTTTCTTATTTTAAGAATATGCGCTCTAAAATAAAGCTTAGATTCATTATAAATTTGGAACATGTTTAACCAATAAAAATTATATATTATGGATCCAATGTTGGCATCAATTATGTTATTCGCAGGAAATTTTGCTCCAAGAGGATGGGCTTTTTGCGACGGTCAGTTATTACCAATTAGTCAATACTCAGCGCTTTTTTCCTTGTTAGGAACTACTTATGGAGGAGATGGAAGAACCACCTTTGCTTTACCAGATTTAAGAGGTAGAGCACCTATAGGACCAAGAAATGGTCCTGGATTAAGCGATTATAGATTAGGAGCAAAAGGAGGGGTAGAGCACGTTACACTTAATGTTTCTGAAATTCCTTCTCACAGTCACTTAGCTTCTATAACAGATGTAGCTGTTAGTTTAAAAGCAAGTTCTGCTGCTGCAAATTTACATACACCAACTGCTGGAGCTTCTTTAGCTGCTGGTAATGAATCTACTGGTAGAACTACAAGCCCTGTTCAAATGTACAATGAAGCAACGCCAGATATTACATTAGCTGGTGGCTCAACAAGTGCTACCAATGTAACCATTGCGAATACTGGAGGTAATTTATCTCATGAGAACAGACAACCTTTTTTAACTATTAATTACATTATTGCATTACAAGGAGTTTTCCCTTCAAGAAGTTAATACGTTTTCTAACTTATTTTAAAACCAGGTTTAAAAAATCTGGTTTTTATTTTTCAATAATTTCCCATTTTGGAATTTCATTAGTAGAGTATTGCAGTTTATATTCTTTAGATGTTAAATTGTATAGCGATTTTAAACAAATAGGGTTTGTTATATAAGATTCTGCGTTATAAAGTTGTATATCTTTGTAAACAACTACATTTGTATACAAACAAAGGTCTGGTGTATTTTTAAACTCTGTTGGAATAAAAATAAACTCTGTTTCATAAAAAAATGGGGAATTAGTATCTATTTTACTAGTAATAGAAAATAGTTTCTGTTTTTTTGTAATTCCATTACTCTTTAGTTTTTCAATATCAATTTCAGAATTAAAAACGTATTCTTTAGCAAAAAAAGAGTACCCTCTTTCTACCTTTATTTTTTCGGGTATAAAAATTCCTTTATTAACTAATTGTTTTGCTAAATTTTTTGTTATTTCTACTTGAGGTTCTTTTGCTAGAGCTCTATCCATTGTTTCACTAATAATTACATGTAAAGAGCTTTTTATTGAATGTTTATAAAGTGTTGCATCTGTAACAACATATCGCTTAATATAAGATTTATAGCCTAACTTTTCAACTATTTTCTTTACAGAATCTATTGAAGTTTGATGAATATCTAATAAAATAACTTCAATATCTTCAGAAGAAAATAAATGCAATAACGGAATAATTAAAGTACCCAAAGGACCACAGCCAGCATAAAGTATCCTAATTTTTTCATTCTTAAACCTCTCTTTTGCTTCTATTAAAGCTGCAAAAATGCCTTTCAAAAAACGTACAGTTCTTATAGGATCTTCTATACAATCTTTAGCCTCTTTAGAAGATAAGGCTATTCCTCCTTTAATAACAGTTCCGTTATTTTCTTTTAAAAAAAACTCTGAAAGGATATTATTACTAATTAATTCATTAAAAAAAAATTGTAAAGCCTTAGCAGAATTTATTTCTTCTGTAATAGTTTTAGAGTTTAAAATATCATCTACAATTTTTGGAAAATTATTTTTCATTAAAAATACTATAAGATTGTTTATTGAAAAATATTAAAAGATTGCAAATTAGTAATAGAGTAAAAACTTTTAATTCTAAAAACAGGTAATTATACCTGTTTCTTTTTTTGATTTTAAAATTAAATTTGAATTTTAACCTAAAGTTTTAAATTATGAAAAAAACAGTACTTTTTTTATTGGCTATAATTAGCTTTTTCTATACAGAAACTTCTATTTCACAAACTTCTCATGAAAGTTTTGAATCTGAAACAGTAAGTTCTACTTCATTTACTTCTGATAGTAAAAGTTTTACTATTGTAAATGGACAGGTACAAACATTTGCTAACGGCGGAGTTGGAGACTCTCAAAGATATATAGATAACACAGGTTCTTGTGGTTCTCAGCCAGAATTAATATTTAAAACTACTGATGGTTCTGATATCTATGTACATTCATTATTTGCCTATTCAAGCACTTCTTGTTCTGGAGTCCCAACTAATACAACAGAGTCTTCAACAATAAATGGTTACAAAGACAATAATCTAATATTTACAGTAACAATAGATGACTCTGGTGGTAATGTAACTTGGACAAATCAAGGAACAAATGGCTTTACATATATTGATTTAGTTAGCTTAGGACATGGTAACAAATTAGTTGATGAAATTAGGTTTAATACTTCTAGTAGTTCTGTTACTTATGCAGCTATGGATGAAATTATTTGGTCAACTTCATCAGTAAAAGATTATGTTTTTGAAAATTTTGAATCTGCTTCAGATAATTCAACAACTTTTACAAGTAATGCTCAATCATTTACTTTAAACAACTCTTTACAAATTCAATTATCTGGAACAGATGGAGCTGGTGAGAGCACAAAATTTATCGATAATTTAGATGCATCACCTTCTATAATAGCAGATGGTGGAACTCCATATTCAGCATCAATTGAAACAACAGACGGAAAAGATATTTCTCTAAAAGGGTTTTATTTATATATGAGCAACACAGCAGGTTACAATGATTTACACTCAGTAGGTGTAACTGTTAAAGGATACAAAGACGGATCTGCAACTCCTGTTTTTACACAAACATTTTCACCTCCTTTTGACGACGATAATAAAGGTTTTAATTTTATAGATATATCTGATGCAAATCAAGCTATTTTAATAGATAAATTTGAAGTGATTCCTCTTAACAACACAAGTGGTGGCGCAAATGAAGTGCATTACTTAGCCATAGATAATCTTATCTGGAGTCCTACAGCACCAATAGTTACAACTTCAGATGCAAGTTCTGTAGCGAGCACTTCTGCAACTTTATCAGGAAACGTAACTTCTAATGGTGGCGCATCTGTAACAGAAAGAGGTATTGTATATTCTAAAACATCTGAAAACGCCAATCCATTGGTTGGAGGCTCTATGGTAATAAAAGATACAAATGGATCTGGTACAGGAGTATTTACAGAATCTATAAGCGGTTTAAGTGCCGGAACTTCGTATTCTTTTAAAGCTTATGCAGAAAATTCTGTAGGTATTAGTTATGGTACTTTAAAAACTTTTACAACAACTGGTAAAGGATGGACAGGCGCTACAAATACAAATTGGGCTACAGCGAGTAATTGGAGTCCAAATGCTGTACCGCTATCATCAGACAATTTAATAATACCCAATGTAGCAAATAAACCCGTAATAAGCTCTAGTACTGGAGCAATTGCAAACAACATTACCATAGATGCTAACTCATCTATTACTGTAGAAAGTGGAGGCTCACTAATTATTAATGGAACTGCTGCAATAAATGGAGATTTTATATATAAAGTTCGTGTTAATGATGACAAATTTCATTTAATTTCTTCTCCTGTGGCAGGAGAACAATATAATGATGCTTGGAATACGCTTAATGGTATAGACACAAACTTACCTAATGAAGCTATTGCAACTTATATAAACACTTCAGATGCTGATGGAGATTGGGTATATTATCAACACAACGTTAGTGGAACTTTAAATTTTAATTCTGGTGTAGGGTATTCAATGAAAAATGCTTTTGGTAGTGGTGGAGATTATAGCTTTATCGGAACTTTGCCTGTTGCCCCAATAAATGCAACTATTACTGCCAACGATATTGGTGGGGCAAATCAAAATAGATGGACGTTAGTTGGAAATCCTTTTCCTGCTCACATTAATATTGCTACTTTTTTATCTGTTAATGCTACTCCTTTAACCAATACTCATGAAAATGTTTATGTTTGGGATGCTGCTAATAATAAGTACGAACCATTAAGTACTGGATTCTTACATCCTGGACAAGGATTCTTTGTTAATTCTAATGTGGCATCTACTTCTGTTACTTTTACTAAGGCAATGCAAAGCGATCAGAATGGAGTAACTTTCTATAAAAATACAAACCCAAGAATTACTTTAAACATAACAGACGGAAACCTAATAAAAGCTACTGAAATAAACTACTTATCAGGAAAAACAACTGGCTTAGACCCAAGGTTTGATGTAGGTACATTTACAGGACAATCTACAAATTTTAATTTATACACGCACTTAGTAAGTAATAGTGAAGGTGTTAATTTTATGAAACAAGCATTACCGAATAACAATTATGAAAATATGGTAATACCCGTTGGTGTTAATGCCGAAACAGGTAAAGAAATAACTTTTTCTTTAAATGCAAATAATTTTAATTCTGATATAAAAATATTTTTAGAAGATAGAGAAACCAATACATTTACCCGTTTAGATGAAGTTAACAGTAATTATAAAATTACTTTAACAAATGCTCAAAACGGAATTGGAAGATTCTATTTACACACCACAGAAAATTCTCTAAGTATTGATAGAACTGCAACTTTAGAAAATGTGAGTGTATATAAGTTAAACAAAACTACTTTAAGAGTAGCAGGTTTAAATCATGGAAAAAGCAATATCGCTATTTTTAACCTTTTAGGAAAACAAGTATTACAAACTTCTTTTACTACTGAAGGTGTTAAGGATATTAGTTTACCTAAGTTATCTAAAGGAGTTTATCTAATTAAAATTCAGACCGATTTTGGTAAATTGAGTAAGAAAATAATCATTGAATAAAATAGTAATTTTAAAGATAAACATCATGAAAAAACAGATAAGAAACACTCAAGATAAAGCTCAAGAAATTACACGTAAAGAAGCAATAAAAAAAATAGGAAATTATGGTAAATATGCAGTATTAACTGCACTTGGCACGTATATAATTTTAAACCCACAAAAAGCTCAGGCTCAAAGTCCTGAAGATCCAGGAACTGGTTTTTAATAAACTAAAAAAGGAAGCTCTTAAATAGGCTTCCTTTTTTGTTAATCTTTTATGTTCTTAAAAATCTTTGATGCTGTATTATCTATCACTTCCCATTTATAAATTACCGAAAGTTGATATATTTTAGATAATTCTTTAAACAATCTATTTTTAGCTTTATTTTTTAAGTTGGTAACCTCAATTGTTTCTCTGATTTTCTCAATACTTTTTTTATTTATTTTATTCAATTCTTCTTTAGAAAAAGTATTAAAACTACTTTGTTGCAAATCAAAATACTTTACTTCTGGAGAAATTGTAATCTCTTCTTTTGGTATATTATTAATCAATATTTTTTTTCCAATAGAGTCAATCTTAACTTCTATTTTTGATAAATCATAACCAACCTCTACAGTTGCATTTACAGTAACTATGGCTTTTTTATCAAAAGAAATGTAATCATAAAAATATTTTTTTGAATCTGAGTAATTAAATACTTCAGAGAAAGTTCCTTTAGCAACTATTAATTTACTTAAGTTTTGTATAGAGTTTACAATAACTTGAATCTCTTCTTTTTGATAATTTTGTTCTTTTTTTTTGTACCAAAATTTAGCCATAAGAAACCCAACAAGAAAAACAGTAAAGAATTTAAGAAAACGACTCATTATAATAAGTTTATAAAAATTAAAAAATCTGCTATGTAACATAGCAGATTTTAAAGATAAAATAAAATTTTTCTACAAATGCAAAGTTGTACATCCAGATTTACACCCTACAAAAGGAGCACAAACTTTTCCACATATTTCTAATGCAAACGGGTTTGTTTTAAGAGAAAGTTTAACCTCTGCCTTAAAACCTGCTGCTCCTCCACCAATTGTAATTGATGGATGAGATAAACTTAATGTTCCGCTTCCAATCTCAATTCCCATTAAATAAACTTTTACTTTAACGGTATCTCCTTGTACATCTGCACAAACTTTTAATGTGCCTAATAAAGATATACAAGCATTGGTTGTTGCTACTTGACCTGCTAAAGTTTCAGGTCCATTTATGTGAGCTAACACATCTTCTTTGTGGATTTTTACTGCCATAATAAATAAATTTAAGTTAATATTAGGGCAAACATAACATAATAAAAAACTGTAAAACAGAGAGTTATGTCTCGTTTTTAAAAACAAGACTTTATACTTAAAGGAAAATACCTAATTTAAGAAAAGTAGATTTTTACGCCTTTTCCTCTTTTGGAAAAGCTTGCTTACTAAAAATAAAAAGAAGTGCAACTCCAACAGTTATATATGCATCTGCTGGATTAAATATATATTGAAAAAAAGTAAATGTTTCTCCTCCTAAAAAAGGAATCCATTCAGGTAAAATAGCATCTTCTACAATAGGAAAATAAAACATATCTACTACTTTTCCATAAAACAAATCGCCATAAGGTTTGTCAGAAAACAAAGTAGCTATCTTATGTTCTGAGCTATCAAAAATTACTCCATAAAAAACGGAATCTATAATATTACCAACTGCTCCAGAAAAAATTAAAGCAATTCCTACAATTACAGCGTTGTGTATTTTCTTTTTAACGTTTTGAAAAAGCCAATAGAGTATTACTGGCACAACTAATAATCTAAATAAGGTTAAAAATAATTTTCCAGCTTTGCCTCCAAACTCAAACCCCATTGCCATTCCATTATTCTCTACAAAAAGAATTTTAAACCAATCAAAAACCACAACTTCTTCACCTAAAACAAAGTGTGTTTTTACATAGATTTTTATTACTTGATCTAAAACAATTGCTAATAATATTGTAAAAATTGCAAGGTTTTTTTTCGACATCGTTTTTTATTTATGCATGCAAAAATAGTAATATTATTACGAATATGTTAATGATTATCTAATCTGTCTAAAAGTTCTTTTTTGTAAGATTTGCCCAATGGTAATTTAGATTTGGTTTGGAGTATAACTCTGTTTCCATCTATCATTTTTAAGTGATTAAAATTAATAACATAAGATTTATGAATTCTAACAAAATGTTTGGGTAATTTTTCTAAAAAGCGAGATAGAGTAAATGGTGTTAAAATCATTTTATCTGTAAAGATTTTTACATAATTTCCATACGCTTCTGCATAATAAATTTCATCAAAATTTAGTTTTATAATTTTTTTATCACTCTTAATAAAAATACTTCTATTTATTTCTTCCTTTTTTTCGATTATTATTGTTTCTAAATCTTTATTTATTGAAACTTTTTGAACAGCTTGCATAAAACGTTCTAAAGAAAAGGGTTTTACTAAATAGTCTGTAACAGACAACTCAAAACCTTCAATAGCGTATTCTGGATAAGCAGTAGTTATTATAACATTAGGTCTTTTAGGGAGTGTTTTTAGCAAACTTAATCCAGAAAGTTTGGGCATATTTATATCTAAAAACAAAATATCTACCTCTTTCTGTTGAAGAATTTCTAAAACCTCGAAAGCATTTTTACAAGAAGCGATTAAATTTAAATAAGAAAATGAATCTATATAATTTTCTAAAATTTGACGCGCAATTGGCTCATCATCTGCTATAATACAGTTTAACCTTTTCATTTTAACAATTTTAAATTTACCTTATAAACTTCTTTATTTTGTAGTATTTCTAATTGATGTTTGTCTGCATACAGTAGCGCTAACCGCTTTTTTACGTTCTGTAAACCTATACCGCTTTTACCTTTTTCTAATTCATGATTTTGTTCTGAAGTTAAATCTATTGTATTTTCACAACTAAAAATAATGTTTTCGTTTTCTTCAAAAATTTTTACATCAACTTTACTTTTTCTTTTATTTAAAACCCCTAAATGTTTAAACGCGTTTTCTACAAAAACAATAAATAGCATAGGTGCAATTTTAAAAGAAGATAAATCTCCAGAGGTTTTAAAATTAATATTAGTTTTATCTTCTAATCTAATTTTCTCTAAAGAAATATAGTTTTCTAAATATTTTATTTCTTTTTCTAAAGGCACCAAAACAGAAGATGTTTCGTACAAACTGTATCTTAATAAGTCTGATAGTTTTAACATTAAGTTTGGAAGTTTATCTGATTTTACAACAGATAAACCATATAAATTATTTAGTGTATTAAATAAAAAATGTGGATTTAATTGTGCTTTCAACAACTTTAATTCTGCATCTTTTTCTTGTTGTCTTCTTACAAAACTGTCTTTAGCAAGTTTTAATGCAGTACCAAAAATAAGAATCAATAATATTGCACCAAAAGCATTTGTTAGTATTAAAAGGTCAAACCTTTTTAAAAAATCACTTAAAATTAAAACCCCTAAAAAAGTAAAAAAAATAATATTTAAAAAATATAAAAAAGCTGCCAATTTTATTTTCTTTTTAAAGAATAGTGGTAATATTTTAAGATTACTAATATAAACAGGAGGTGCAATAAAGAGAATAAATAATAATGCAGTTAATGGTCTGTTTTTAGATTGAATAACCATTGTAAAGATTATAAATAGAAAAAACCAAAGAAAAAGATTTTGCGCTATTCTGTTATCTATCCAACTATCTAATTTTGACATTTTATTTCTTTAATAATTGAGTCAAAAATACATTTTCATAATCAAAACTCATTTTTTTAATGATAAAACATCGTGTTTTACCTGCAAACGTTTCATTTTTAATGATAACAGTAATTTTGTATGTACATCATTAAACGGGTTACCTTCATCATTCTTTTTTTTTTAAACTTAACTTCTTTAAGACTTTTGGAGTATAAATTTTTAAAATCATAAAAAATGAAAACTTTACAAAGACTTACAATTCTATCTCTTATCTTCTTTCAAACTATAGGATATGGTCAGGAAAAAAACACAGAAACAATTTCTAAAAATAAGAAAGAGACAACAATTAATATAGATAACTATAACAGTTTTATTGGTAAATATATTATGGAAGAAGCCAATTTTGAACTTGAGATTATACGAGAAAATGATAAGATGTTTATTGTTACTGAATTTTCTAAAGATTTATTGTTACCTATTAACAAAAACACATTACAAGAATATAAAAGAGGCGTTGATTTAGAGCTTATTAAAGGAAACAAAAATGCTTTAAAATTCTCTCAAAATGGTTACGAAACTATTATAGAAAGGGTAAAACCTAAAACTAAAAAATAGTTGTATGCATTTAAAAATAGAAAATGTATTTAAAAGATAAACATGCTTTTGTAGTTGATTTGTCATTTTGGATGAAATGGAATTTGTCTTGATAAATCCCATTATAATTTCTGAGATTTCTCTACAAAATCGAAATGACAAATTCGCTATTTATTATGAAAATGTTTAATAAACTTTAAAAAATGAAAAATAAAAAATCAGATAAAATAATTGATGTATTTAACACACTTTACGTAATTGGTGCTTTTTTTGCCTTCACAAAGATGATGGCTTATTTACAGTGGACTTTTCAACTCATTAGAAAATGGAAATTACCAAACGAACCTTTTTTCTCTAAAGTTGTTATACCTGAAAGTAATACTGAAATTTCAATAACTATGTATTTATCACTGGCCAGTGCTTATATTTTAGCTTTTGGATTTGTTATTTTTGGGCTTTACACGTTTCATAAAACTAAAAAATTCTTTACAGAAGAAAAATACTTTCAAAAAGAAATTAGTACTATTTTTAGTAAAGTAGGAACACATTTTATTTCTTATGTTTTTGTAATATTATTTATAGATATTTGTTTTCTTTTTTGGACGAAAACATCAAGTAAAGTAGTCAATCTTTTATCTACAGAACTATTACTATTTCTGGTTTTGGGGCTTTTAATGTTCTTTATATCTGAGATTTTTAAAAAAGTTGCCATTTTAAAAGAAGACAATAAAAAAGTAATTTCTTCTAGTTAGAAGTAAGAAAAACGTTTGCTTTTATAGAGGTAATCTTTAATTCTTTTTGATTTTGTTTTTCTTTCTTTTGATATTTCTTTTGATACAAAACTCCATCTACCTTAATTTTTCCATTTTTAGAAATTGCTTCTAAATTTATATCTTTTACAGATGCATAAACATTGCCAGCATAAAGTTTTAAAGTAATATTGGCTGTTACTTTATTTAATTTTACAATTCCGCTTTCTATATAAATGGCTAAATCATTTTTAAAATCTTTAGATTCTACATCTACATTTTCTCAAAAAATAACTGCTTTTTTTCTAATAGGTATTTTTACAATTGCAGAGGCTCTTTGCAATCTTTTGGTAATGTATTTTCTAAAAATTATTTCTCTAGTTTCTGCACCTTTAAAATCAAATTTTATATTTAAAAATTGAGTATTGTTCTCTATTTTAATAATTTTCTCCATATAAATACACCTCTAAAAAATCTGAATCAGAATTTTCTATAGTAACATTATCTAAACCTGTAGTATAAATATTGATTTCATTAGCACTTGTTTGAATTTTTTTCAAAACTTTTTTCTGAGAAAAACTCGCAGAAAACGATAATAAAACAAAGAAATAAAATAGTTTTTCATAAAAATAAAGCTTCTTAAAAAGAAGCTTTATAGTGATGTTAAGATTTATTGTTTTCTCTTAGCCTCTATACTTAAAGTTGCATGAGGTACTAATCTTAAACGTTCTTTTTGAATTAATTTACCAGTAACTCTGCAAACTCCATACGTACCATTTTCTATACGTAATAAAGCGTTTTTTAAATCTCTGATAAATTTTTCTTGACGAATGGCTAACTGAACGTTTTTCTCTTTATTCATCACTTCAGAACCTTCATCAAAAGATTTGAATGATGATAATGTATCATCTGTTCCATTATCTGCATCATTTTTATATGCAGCCTTTAGTAAAGCTAAATCTTCTTGAGCTCTTGCTATTTTTTTATTGATGATTTCTTTAAACTCTTGTAAGTCTTCTTCTGAATATTTTACTTTAACATCTGACATAATCTTACATTTTTTCTATTAATATTTTACTTTTAATGGTATCAAACTCAATATCTGTACCATTATCTAACTCATCTACAAAAACCAACTCTTTGGTTAATGTTTCACTCATAATGTAGTCTTTATTATCAATGATAGATTGCTGCAAGTTTTCGTAGTTTAAGACCGTTAATTTAATTTTATCTGTAACTTCTAAACCTGTGTCTTTACGTGCATTCTGAATACGATTTACCAATTCTCTGGCAATACCTTCTTTACGTAAATCATCTGTTATTGTTACATCTAAAGCTACTGTTAATGCGCCTTCGTTAGCAACTAACCAACCTTCTATATCTTTTGATGATATTTCTACATCTGCGTGTTCTAAAGTAATATTTTTTCCATTAACTTCAATAAAAATGTTACCATTTTTCTCAATATTGTTGATATCTTCTTGTGTAAATTTCTGAACCTCAGCAGCTATAAAACGCATCTCTTTTCCAAATTTTGGTCCTAAAGCTTTAAAATTTGGCTTAATTTGTTTGATTAAGATATCTGAAGCGTCTTCTAAAATCTGAATTTCTTTAATATTTACCTCGTGTTTAATTAAATCTGCAACTGCTAAAATCTCTTCTTTTTGTTGATTGTTATCAACAGGAATCATAATTTTTTGTAACGGTTGACGCACTTTTATCTTTTCTTTAGCTCTTAATGATAATACTAAAGAAGATATGGTTTGTGCATTTTCCATTTTACGCTCTAAGCTTTTATCTACAAAACTTTCATTAAATTTTGGGAAATCTGCTAAATGAATACTTTCTGAGGTTTCTTTACCAGTAACAGAATTTAAATCTTGGTACAACCTATCCATAAAAAATGGCGCAATTGGTGATGCCAATTTTGCGATTGTAACCATACAAGTATATAAAGTTTGGTAAGCAGAAATTTTATCTGTTTGATAATCTCCTTTCCAAAAACGTCTTCTACTTAAACGCACATACCAGTTGCTTAAATATTCGCCTGTAAAATCTGCAATTGCTCTTGCTGCTCTTGTTGGCTCATAATCTGCATAGAATTTATCTACTTTGTTGATTAATGTATGCAATTCTGATAAAATCCATCTATCTAATTCTGGTCTTTTGTTTTGAGGAATATCTGCTTCTGCATAAGAAAAACCATCAATATTTGTGTATAATGAGAAGAAAGAATAGGTGTTGTACAAGGTTCCGAAAAACTTACGTTTTACCTCTTCAATTCCTTCTAAATCAAATTTTAAATTATCCCAAGGATTTGCATTCGAAATCATATACCAACGAGTTGCATCTGCTCCATATTTTCCTAAAGTTTCGAAAGGATCAACTGCATTTCCTAAACGTTTAGACATTTTTTGTCCGTTTTTGTCTAAAACCAAACCGTTAGAAACTACGTTTTTATATGCAACTGAATCAAAAACCATAGTTGCAATTGCATGTAAAGTATAAAACCAACCTCTTGTTTGGTCTACTCCTTCTGCAATAAAATCTGCTGGAAAAGATTCATTTCCATCAATTTTATTCTTATTTTCAAACGGATAATGCCATTGTGCATAAGGCATAGAACCAGAATCGAACCAAACATCAATTAAATCAGATTCACGTTTCATAGGTTGTCCAGATGCAGAAACTAATACAATTTGGTCTACAATATTTTTATGCAAATCTATTTTTGCATAGTTTTCTTCAGAATTGTTATCCACTTCAAAATCTTCAAAAATATCTTTTGCTAACACTCCTGCAGCAACAGCTTTCGCCATTTCTTCTTTTAATTCTTTAACAGACCCAATACAAATTTCTTCTTTCCCATCTTCTGTTCTCCAAATTGGTAAAGGAATTCCCCAATAACGTGAGCGCGATAAATTCCAGTCGTTTGCATTTGCTAACCAATTTCCAAAACGCCCAGTTCCAGTAGATACTGGTTTCCAGTTGATGGTTTTGTTTAATTGATGCATTCTGTCTTTTACATCAGTGACTTTGATGAACCAAGAATCTAATGGGTAGTATAAAATTGGCTTATCTGTTCTCCAACAATTTGGGTAGCTGTGCTTGTATTTTTCTACCTTAAATGCCTTATTTTCTGTTTTTAGTTTGATAGCAATTTCTACATCTACAGATTTTTCTGGTGCTTCACCATCAGCATAATATTCATTTTTTACGTATTTACCAGCAAATTCAGTAACTTCTGGTCTAAATTTACCTTGTAAATCTACTAAAGGAACCAAATTATCATTCGCATCTTTTACCAACATTGGTGGTATTTCTGGTGTTGCTTGTTTGGCAACCATAGCATCATCTGCTCCAAAAGTTGGTGCTGTGTGTACAATTCCTGTTCCATCTTCTGTAGTTACAAAATCTCCAGCAATGACTCTAAATGCATCTTGAGGATTGTCATTTGGCAACACATAATCTAAGATTTGCTCGTATTTTATCCCAACTAAATCTGTTCCTTTGCATTCTTCACAAATTAAAAAAGGAATCTTTTTATCTTCTTTAGAATACCTCTTTAAATCTTCTACATCATCAGTTTTTACAAATTTTTTATCAAACTGTTTAGAAACTAAATTTTTGGCTAAAATAACGTGAATTGGCTCAAAAGTATATTGATTGTAAGTTGCAACAACCACATAATCTATTTTTGGTCCTACTGTTAATGCAGTATTACTTGGCAGTGTCCAAGGTGTAGTTGTCCAAGCAATAAAGTTTAAATGATCGTATTTTTTTAGAAACTCTGGCAACGTATTTTCAACTGCTTTAAACTGAGCAACTATAGTTGTATCTGTTACATCTTGATAGGTTCCTGGTTGATTTAATTCGTGTGAACTTAAACCTGTTCCTGCTTTTGGAGAATATGGCTGAATGGTATAGCCTTTGTAGATTAACTCTTTGTTATAAATCTGTTTTAGCAACCACCAAACAGATTCCATATATTTTGGTTCGTAGGTAATGTATGGATCATCCATATCTACCCAATATCCCATTTTTTGGGTCAAATCGTTCCAAATGTCTGTATAACGCATTACTGCTTTTCTACAAGCTGCGTTGTATTCTTCTACCGAAATTTTCTTTCCAATATCTTCTTTGGTAATTCCCAATTCTTTCTCAACTCCCAATTCTATTGGTAAACCATGTGTATCCCAACCTGCTTTACGCTTTACTTGGTAACCTTTCATAGTTTTATATCTTGGGAAAATATCTTTAATAGCGCGTGCCAAAACATGGTGTACTCCTGGAAGTCCGTTTGCAGATGGTGGGCCTTCAAAAAACACAAAAGGTTTTGCATTTTCTCTTGAGGTAACACTCTTTTCGAAGATGTTATTTTCTTGCCAATAATTAAGAATTTCTTCTGCAACTTTTGGTAAATCAAGTCCTTTGTATTCAGGAAATTTCATCTATTTTTTTATTTGAATTTAATTGTCAGATGTAAACCTTAATTTTTTTTAAAAAGATTATTTTTTGTTTGTAATCCGCTAAAAATTAAAGTTTTCGACTTTATTTTATCTCTTTTCTAATAAGATTGCGAAAATACTAATTTTATAGAAATTGTAAGCTTTTAGAGTCAAAAAAAAGGGGATGATTACATCCCTCTTTCTTTTTTAATTTTTTCATAAGCATCTTGTATACTTTGAAATTTTTCTTTTGCTCCTTTTAAGTGTTCTTCACCCAAATCTCTTAGCTTGTCTGGATGGTATTTTTTTACCATTTTTCTGTATGCTCTTTTTACCTCATCATCCGTAGCCGATTTTTCTATTTCTAAGATTTTATAGGCATTTTCTGAAGCGTCATAAAACATTGCTTTGATAGATTCAAAATCGTTTTGATTGATGTACAAATACCCTGCAATTTTTCTAATTTCTTTAACTTCTGCATCTATTACAAATTCATCAGCTTTTGCAATACCAAATAAGAAATGGATTAATTGCAAACGAGAAGCGTGAGACATGTTTTCTCTTATTTGAATGCATACTTGACGTGCAGATATCTGTTTTTTTACAATACCTTTAAAAAGCTTAAAAGCGTTATTTGCTCTTTGCTTACCATACATATTTAAAAATTGGGAGCGAACAAAATCTAACTCACGTTGATCTACCTTACCATCAGATTTTATAACAATAGATGCTAAAACCAGTAAACTCATTTCAAAATCTCCAGATTGTGTGTTTGCAGTTTTTCTGCTATTTCTTGGTTGCCTTTTTCTCTTGTAATCTATTTGTTCTTGTTTAAATTCTTCTTCAGACAAACCATCTACAAAACTACCAATAGCAAACCCAATAGCTGCGCCAATTGGCCCTCCTAAACTAAACCCTAAACCTGCACCTAACCATTTGGTGAAATTTCCCATACTTTAATTTTAAAAATGCAAAGTTACAAAGTAAAAAAAAGTTGTAGCGTAAAAAAATACAAATTGGTTGTTTGTTGCATGAGAGATTGAAGCTTTTGTTTGAGCTCTTTTTTGAGTTTTTCAAAAAAAGCGAGTGCGAAAAGCTCGACTATTTTTGAAGAAAAATGCAGTGAAACGAAATTTTTATTTAAAAATAGACATGCCCTAATAATAAAAATTAAATAATGGAAGTTTTCGAGATTCTACTGACATCAATAAAATTGATGTATCTATTGAAAGAAGTATGTTTACAAACTTGAATCTTGAGGGTTTTGTTTTTATATTTGCATCTTAAAATAATTTAAAATTATGTATCCAGAAGAATTAGTAAAACCAATGCGTGATGAGTTAATTAATGCTGGTTTTGAAGCCCTATATACAAGTCAAGATGTTGAAAACGCAATGTCTAAAGCAGGAACAACTTTAGTAATGGTAAACTCTGTTTGTGGTTGTGCCGCTGGTACTGCAAGACCAGGTGCAATTGCCTCTTTAGGCGCAGATAAAACACCAGATAATTTAACTACTGTTTTTGCAGGTGTAGAAAAAGAATCTACGCAAAAAGCACGCGAATATATGATTCCGTTTCCTCCTTCGTCACCAGCAATAGCTTTATTTAAAGACGGGAATTTAGTTCATATGTTAGAACGTCATCATATTGAAGGAAGGTCTGCACAAATGATTGCTCAAAATTTAGCTCAGGCTTACGAAGAGTATTGTTAATATAAAAAAGAGATTTTAAAATAAATCAAAACAAAAAAATCCACGTAATTTTGCGTGGATTTTTTATTTAAAAGCATAAATAATGGCATCAGAGTTTTCTACGTATACTAAAGATGAACTTCTTAAAAAATTAAAAAAACAGAAAATGATGGCTATTATTCAGGGAGTTCTTATTTTTTTTATGATTGCATTGGCTGTTTTTTCTACCATAGAAGATGGAATTTCCTTTCAAACTTTTTTACCTTTATTTTTTATTCCGATGGAATTTGTAATGTTATTTGAAATTAAAAAAATTAAAAAAGAACTTGCAACAAGAAAGTAAAAATGAATCAAGAAAAAATAATTGACAATACCATTACTTTTGTAAAAAAAGAGTTAGAAAATGCTGAAGGCGGTCATGATTGGTTTCATATAGAGCGTGTTTTTAAAAATGCAATTTTAATTTCTAAAGAAGAAAAAGTTGATGTTTTTGTTGTTTCTTTAGCAGCTTTGTTGCACGATATTGCTGACCCAAAATTTCATGAGGGTGATGAAAAAATAGGTCCTAAAAAAGCAAAAGAATTTTTAATTTCTCAAAAAGTTTCTAAGAAAATAGTTGAGCATGTAATAAAAATCATCAAATATGTTTCTTTTAAAAACTCTTTTAACAAAACTAAAAAGACATTTACATCTAAAGAATTAGAAGTTGTGCAAGATGCAGATAGATTAGACGCTATTGGTGCAATTGGTATTGCCCGTTGTTTTAATTATGGTGGATTTAAAAACAGACCTTTATATGACCCTGCAATTTTACCGAATCTAAGTATGACAAAAGAAGATTATAAAAATTCTACTGCGCCTACAATTAATCATTTTTACGAAAAATTACTACTTCTAAAAGACCAAATGAATACCAAAACTGGACAAAAAATTGCGAAAGACAGACATTTGTTTATGGAAGAATTTTTAAATCAATTTTACGATGAATGGAATGGAGTAAAATAACTAATTTTCTTTTGCTACTTCTAAAGCCGTAATTTTGTTTTCTAAAATTAATAGTTCTTCTCCACATTCTATAATTTTTTCTACTGATAAATTATTTTTAGAATTTACAAATGTTTGTATCTCATTACTTTTAAAAGTATAATACTCAATTGCTTTATTTATTTTCTCATCCATATTTTATTGTTGAATTAAATTTTTCATTTCCCCTCTATACTTAGAAGCAGATTTTCCTGTAACTTCTTTAAATAATTTATTAAAGTGAGAAAAATTATTAAACCCACATTCAAAACAAATATCTGTAATACTTGTTTGACTTTCTGCTAATAATTTAGTAGCATGTACAACCCTGTATTCGTTTACTAATTTTGTAAATGTTTTACCTGTTGTTTTTTTAAAAAATCGACAAAACGCAGGAACTGTCATGCTAACTAAATCTGCAATTTCGTCTAAACTGATATGCTGATTGAAATTTTCATTAATATGTTTAAAAATAATATCTATTTTACTACTATCTTGTTTTTGAGTTTCAAAGGCAAAACCATCTGCGTTTAATAATGTATAATCTTCTGACTTAGAAAGTGTATGCAAAATTTCTAATAAAATTAGAATTTGTTTAAATCCTTTTTTCTCTGATATTTTTTCAATTTTGGGTCCTAATTTTTGTTTTGTTTTTATGCCAAAAAGAATTCCTTTTTTAGCTTTTTCAAACAAAATACTAATAGGTTTCATTTCTGGCACTTCAAAAAAATCATCTCCTAAAAAATCGGGTTTAAACTGTATTAAGGTTTCAGAACCATTAGTTGTTAACCTGTCTGTAAAACCATTGTGTGGCAAATTAGATCCAATTAATAGCAATTGACTATTATTAAAATACGATAAATGATTTCCAATATGTCTTTTACCTTTCCCTTTATTTACATAAACCAGCTCAATTTCTGGATGAAAATGCCAAAAAGCCTTAATTTGTTTTAAAAACTCTGTATGTTTTTTTACCAAGATAGAACTTCCGAAGTCTGGACTAATTTTTTCTAAAGTAGGTTTTACATTCTTCATAATATTATTTTACATCAAATTTACAACACTAAACTCTAATAAAATATATAGAATTACCAAAATTATATTCTATATTAACATTAATACAATTTCACATCTCTTTAAATGATAATTTAGCATATAAAAGTACCAATTTAGATGTTTTTTAGAACTTATTGGCAACTGTATCTTTGTCGCAAATATTATGCATTATGAGAAAAATAAAAATTAGTTTAATTGTAACATTAATGTTTGGAACATTAATTGGTTACGCTAACGAAACAAAAAACGCTAGTAATTTTGCTAGAAAAAAAACAATTAAAGTTGAATTTAAAAACGTTAAGAAAGGACAAACTATAACTGTTAAAAGTGAAAATGGTTTGACAATTTATAAACAAGAAATTAAAAATACTGGAAAATTTTCTAAGCTCTTTGATTTTACTGCATTAAAAAACGGGAATTATACTTTAGAGTTAAATAAAGATTTTGAAATTATTATTAAGAATTTTAAAGTTGAAAACGGAGTAGTTAATCTATTAGATAATGGCAGAAAAAAAGTATTTAAACCTGTAATAAGAACAAAAGGGAATTTATTATATATTTCTAAAATAGCTTTTAATAAAAAGCCATTGCATGTTGTTTTATATTATAAAGATGAAATTATAGTTGAAGAAACTCTTAAAAGTGAAGATATTTTTAATAGAATTTACAAACTATCTAAAAATTATGTAGGAGATTATAAACTAATTATTAATTCTGATAATAGAACTTATATTAAAGATTTTACCTTATAAATTTAGTTAATTGTTTCATCAAAGTTACTGCTATTTTTTGATGAAAAAGCGAGCCTTTTGGCTCGCTTTTATTTTTTGTATTGTGTTGCCCCGCCCTAAAATAAGTTGACATAGAATCGACTTATTTATAAGTTCATCAGAAAAAAAAAGAAAGAAGCTTACTCAGAGCAATTACAATTTAGGTTTTAAATTGTCTATAGTTTTATAGGCTATTACTATAAACTGGTTCAGAAAGTTGTTACATGCTAAAGAGCAAATAAACAACAGCATAACAGAAGTAGAAAGAAAATACATTGTTTATTTTTAGTTACTGGTGTTTTTAGCAGGAAAATAAGTAGATTATAAACGAGTGATGATATGAGTGCTGAAAATGTAGTTAAAGTTATAAAAATGGCAATTGAAAATAATAATTTAATTCATCATTACAACAGAAATTTACAATACTGCTAAAATATTTATCAAAACGCTTTAGTTAAAAGAATTAACTGAATTTTAAAGCATGTGTTTTTAATCTACAAGTCTAAGAATAGGAATGAAATAAAAGAATCGATACAAACTTACAATAACAAAAAGTCTAAATTGAATCTTAATATGAAAACACCTAACTTTATAGACAACAAAAAACCAGTGAATTTAAATTCACTGGCTTAATTTTAAATATTAATAATCGTCAACCTATTTTAGGGCGATTCATGATTGTAATTCTTAGTTATTCAAAGCCTCGGCTCCACCAACAATCTCTAAGATTTCGTTTGTAATTGCTGCTTGACGTGCTTTATTGTAGGTTAATAACAACTCATCTCTTAACTCTGTTGCATTGTCTGTTGCTTTGTGCATTGCTGTCATACGTGCTCCGTGTTCTGAAGCAAAACTATCTCTAACACCTTTGTATAATTGTGTTTTTAATGACTTTGGTATCAAAGCCTCAACAATTTCTAATTTTGATGGCTCAAAAATATAATCAGAATTTACAGCAGATGCATCTCCACCTTCAATTGGTTTAATTGGTAAGAACTGCTCTACTTGTGGCAACTGAGTAGCCGCATTTTTAAATTGATTGTAAACCAATTCAATTTTATCATACGTCCCTTCAGCAAATAAACTCATTAACTTTTCTGCAATTGCAGCAACATTATCAAAAGTCAAATCGTCGAAAATATCATTTCTTGTTGCAATAACATTAAATTGTTTAGCTAATGCGTCTGCACCTTTTTTACCTATCGAAAAAATATCTACTGCTACATTACTGTATTTCTCTTCTACAGTTTTAATAACTTCTTTGGCAATTGATGAATTAAATCCACCACATAAACCTCTGTTAGAAGTTACTACCACTAATAAAACTTTAGAAACTTCTCTTTGAGTAGAATATACACCTCCAGCGTCACTATCTAAAGTTGCGCTTAAATTTTGCAACAATTCAGTTAGTTTAGATGAATACGGTCTCATTGCCGTAATTGCATCTTGAGCTTTTTTCAACTTTGCAGCAGAAACCATTTTCATGGCAGATGTAATCTGCATTGTTGATTTAATAGAAGTAATTCTATTACGTATTTCTTTTAAGTTTGCCATTTCTTAGTTTTTAGTTATTAGTTTTTAGTTGTTAGTTTTTAATCGCTAACCTCTAAAACCTAAAGTCTAATTAAGCAAAATGCTTAGTTATCTCTACTGCTGCTGCTTCTAAAACAGAAGTAGCTTCATCGGTTAATTTACCTGATTTTAATACGTCTAAAGTATCTCTATGTTTTGCGTTTAAGTAATCGATATAATCTTTCTCGAATTTCTTTACTTTATCAACAGGAACGTCTTTTAACAAGTTTTTAGAACCTGCATAGATAATTGCTATTTGATCTTCTACTGCGAAAGGATCGTTTTGAGCTTGCTTTAAAATTTCAACATTACGTTGTCCTTTAGAAATTACACTCATAGTAGCTGCATCTAAATCAGAACCAAACTTAGCAAACGCTTCTAATTCTCTAAACTGAGCTTGATCTAATTTTAATGTACCAGATACTTTTTTCATTGATTTAATCTGTGCATTACCACCAACACGAGATACAGAAATACCTACGTTAATTGCTGGACGAACACCAGAGTTAAATAAATCTCCATCTAAGAAAATTTGTCCATCTGTAATCGAAATTACGTTTGTTGGAATATATGCTGATACGTCTCCTGCTTGTGTTTCGATAATTGGTAATGCAGTTAAAGAACCTCCCCCTTTTACGATACTTTTTAAAGAATCTGGTAAATCGTTCATTTCGCTTGCAATCTTATCATCATTAATTACTTTTGCAGCACGCTCTAATAATCTTGAGTGTAAGTAAAATACATCACCAGGATAAGCCTCACGTCCTGGAGGTCTTCTTAATAATAAAGAAATTTCACGGTATGCAACAGCTTGTTTAGATAAATCATCATAAATAATTAAAGCTGGTCTACCTGTGTCTCTAAAATATTCTCCAATTGCAGCTCCTGCAAATGGTGCATAAACCTGCATTGCTGCTGGATCTGATGCATTTGCTGCTACAATTGTTGTATATGCTAAAGCGCCTCTTTCTTCTAACATATTTGCAATTGCTGCAACTGTAGATGCTTTTTGTCCTACTGCAACATAGATACAATACACTGGCTCTCCAGCATCGTAAAATTCTTTTTGATTTAAGATGGTATCAATAGCAACTGTAGATTTACCTGTTTGACGGTCTCCAATAATTAACTCACGTTGACCTCTACCAACAGGAATCATTGCATCAATAGATTTGATACCTGTTTGTAATGGTTCTGTTACTGGCTCTCTAAAAATTACCCCAGGAGCTCTACGCTCTAAAGGCATTTGAAAAGTTTTACCTGTAATTGGTCCTTTACCATCAATTGGGTTTCCTAAAGTATCTAACACACGTCCTACAACTCCTTCTCCTGCTTGTAAAGAAGCAATACGTTCTGTACGTTTTACAGTAGAACCTTCTTTAATAGAAGTAGAAGCTCCTAATAATACAACACCTGCATTGTCTTCTTCTAAATTTAGTACAATACCTTCTAATCCGTTCTCGAATTCTACTAACTCTCCGTATTGAACATTAGAAAGACCGTAAACACGAGCAATTCCATCTCCTACTTGTAACACAGTTCCTACTTCATTTAAAGTAGCTTTTGCTTCAAAATTTGTTAACTGTTGTTTTAAAATTGCTGATACTTCAGCTGGTTTAATACTTGCCATCTTTTATAATTTGATGTATTATTAAATTTTTGGAATGTAATGACTGTTGTCAAATTCCTTTTTCAATTCGTTTAAATAATTTGAGATGCTTGCATCATACTGCACATCTCCTACACGTAAAATAAATCCGCCTAAAATATCTGGATTAATTACGTTTTCTAAATTTGCTTTTTCTCCTGTAAGAGAAATTATTTTATCTAAAACTTGCTTTTCTACTTCTTTTGTTAAAGGCACTGCAGTAGTAACTCTTGCAACTTGTGTATGTTTTAAGTGATCAAAAACAATTGCGTATTGTTTTGAAACACTATGTAACATTGCTATTCTTTTATTGTCTTCTAATAAATGGAATAAGCCAAGTGTAATATGATTTACTTTACCATCAAATAATGCGTTTAACACATTCATTTTATCTGATGATTTAACAATAGGGCTTTTTAACATTACTTCTAACTCACTATTTTCTGAAATAGTAGAAGCAATTAAAGACATATCATCATTTACTACAGATTCTGATTTAGAATCTGTTGCAAGATTTAAGATTGCTTTGGCGTAACGTAATGCTGCTCTTGCGTCTTTCATACTTTGCTTAGTTTAAAGTAACGTCTTTTAAGATTCCTTCAACTAATTTAAGTTGATCTTTCTTATTAGATAATTCCTTTTTAATTACAGATTCTGCAATACCAATAGATAATTCTGCAACGTTCTTTTTTATTTCTGCTAAAGCAGCTTGCTTTTCTTGAACGATTGAAGCCTGTGCATTTTCAATTAATTTGGTCGTTACTTCTTTTGCATCTTCTTTAGCTTCTGCAATCATTTTATCTCTAATATCTCTTGCTTCTTTCATCATTGCATCACGCTCTGCTCTAGCTTCTTTTACTAATTTTGCATTATCTGCTTGTAAGTTTTGCATTTCTTTACGTGCATTTTCTGCTGCTGCTAAAGCATCTTCAATTCCAGATTCTCTTTCATTTAAAGAGTTTAAAATTGGTTTCCAAGCAAACTTTACCATTAAACCAATTAATGCTAATAATAAAATTGTTTGAACAATGAATAACCCTGGTGAAAAATCGTTTAATAATGCTTCCATTCTATAAACTATTTAGTTTTTGTATATATTTTTTGTTTAATTTTAAAAATAGGTTCTGTAACCAACCGTTACAGAATCCTATTTTTGTCTTGTTGGATTATATTAACCTTTTCCTAAGATTAAAGCTCCAAATGCTAAACCTTCTAAAAGTGCCGCAACAATAATCATTGCTGTTTGGATTTTTCCAGTTGCTTCTGGTTGTCTAGCAATACCTTCCATTGCTTTTCCACCAATTTGACCTAATCCAATTCCTGCTCCGATTACTACTAATCCTGCTCCAATTAAATTGTACATAATAATTGTATTTATATTAAATTAAACAAACTTGATTAATGATGTTCGTCGTGATCTTCAACTGCCATACCAATAAATAATGCGGAAAGCATTGTAAAGATATACGCCTGTAAAAAAGCCACTAAAACCTCAATTAATATTATTAAAAATGATAACACTACAGATAAAAATGTTGCTCCAGCAACACCTATAGACTGTTTAAGTGTAAACATAATTGCTATTAAACTCATTACCACAATATGACCTGCAGTTATATTTGCAAACAAACGCACTAATAAAGAAAATGGTTTAATTAGCATAGCTCCAGCTAATTCTATAATTGCTAAAACTGGTCGAATTAAAACAGGAACCCCAGGCATCCAAACCATATGCATCCAATAACCTTTTGTCCCACTTACAGAATATATAACTAACGTAAATATTGCTAACGCTGCAGTGACAGCTATTTGACCTGTGACATTAAATCCAAATGGCATCATACCTAATAAATTCAAAGCCCAAATAAAAAAGAATACTGTTAACAAGTACCCTGTAAACCTTCTGTAATGTTTAGCTCCAATATTTGGTTTTGCAATTTCATCACGAACATACAATACCAAAGGTTCTAAAACTCTTGAGAAACCTGTAGGAATCTTCTTTGTTTTATATTGTTTAGCCAATCTTGAAAACCAGAAAAATAATAGTAAACCAACCAATAACATGCCAACTACGCTTTTAGTAATAGAAAAGTCTAATACTTTGTGTGCATTTGTAGCATGATGTGTGTCATCAAAAGAAACTGTTGCAGCTCCTTTATCTAATTCATAAATTTTTGAATGAATTTTAGCGAATTTTAATCCTTTTTTCTCAACAATTACGTGACCATCATCATTGTGATGAAATTCTGACGACATAAACGTTACCAAGCCTTCACTTGTCCATAGAATTACTGGCAAAGGAAAACCAACATGATGTCTTTTACCATCATCACCCGTATAAGAATATAAAGAAAAATCGTGAGAATCTTTAACGTGATGTTTAATATAAGCCTCTACCTCTTCTTTCGTATTTACACGACCTCCATCATTTTGATTGTCGTGCTTTTTATCAGATCCTGAAGCAAAACCAACTGAAGTAAAGAGGGTTATTGCTGCTATTAAAAGAAACTTGATTGTTTTTTGTGCAATCTTCATTGTTAAAATACGCTTTCTAAATTCGGCGCAAAGATAGGCAATAATTCAAAATGACAAATGTTTTTTTAAGCTATTTTTTATTATTGTTTTTTCTTCAAAATTTTTACAATAAAAACAGCTTCTGTTAATAAAAATATAATCATTGGAACAAACAGAGAGATTCTTGTATTGTAAGATAAATTGTCTTCTGTAAATATTGATTTATAAAAGATTATGCAAAAAAGAATCAACTTTAAAACAATAGTCACTAAATATATAAAACCTAATTGATCAAAAAATTTATCAACAGTTGAAAGTACTAAAAAATTGATGCAAATTAATAGTGAAAAAGCAAGGTGAAATAAGTAAATTTTTTTTAGTGAAAAAGGTAATTGTATGCTTTGATTTTCTATGACATAGTTGTGGAGAGAAAAGCTTACAAAAAATAAAACAAAGAAAACAACAGAAAAAACAAGAATATTCTTAATCATTAATTTTATTGGCTTGTTTTATTAACGAATACATCGCTAAAAAGATAGCTATTAAAGTGATAGTTTCTGTTAAAAACGTGGTTTCGAACTTAGTATCTAACCATTTTCCAAATAAAAAACCCAGATAAATAGTTAACCCCATTTGCAAACCTGCACCAGAGAGTGCTAATGCTTTATGAAGCGGTTTTTTCTGAGTGTCTTTTTTGGTCATTAGATGTGTTAAGTTCTTTTACTGCACCTTTCATTGTACAAGTTGCGTTAAACGAAGCGCCTGGTTCTACAGAAAGTTTTCCAATAACTACATCTCCAGAAATATCTGCTGTAGTTTTAATAGTTAATGTATTTGAAACAGATAATTCTCCTGCAAATTTACCTTCAATATCGGCATTGTTTGCCTCTACTTTTCCTTTAATTAAGCCATCTACACCAATAATTACGCGTCCGTTTGTAATTAATGTTCCTTCTAAAGTTCCATCAATTCTAAAATCTCCATCAGATTTTATATCTCCAACAATTGTTGTGTTTTTAGCTACAACATTTCTTTCCATAATTTTAGGTTTTTGTGGTTTTTTGTCTTTATTACTAAACATTTTACTTACTTAATTGTTTAATTACTGCTTTTGCTTTTTTTCCTTCTTCAGTATTTCCATAATTCACAGCAACGTATTCTAATGCAATTTTATACGATTTTTTATCTTTGTACTTCCCTATTGCATAGGCTTTTAGGAGTTCAAATTTAGGAATTAATTTTGAATTTTGAATTTTTGTCAAAATTTCATCAGTTTTAGAAACCGTTTCTTCGAATTTATTGTCTTTGTATAAGTAGTAAATTTCTTTGTATGTTTTCTCCAATTCGTTAACCTCTACTTCTTCTTTAATAACAGTATTTGGGTTTTGAATAATCTGAGCAAATTTTGTTTTTGGGTATTGCGTAAGAATTACATTTTTGTATACACTTGCTTTTGCTGTATTGTTTTGATGATTATAAATTTGATACAAATGCCAATTAATAGGAAGTATTAATTCTTTTTTAGGATTTAAATTTTCTACCCTTTCTAACCTTTTAATTGCCAAAGCAGTATCTTTAAATTGTTCTTTGTAAATTAATCCTAATTCGTACAAAGCTTGATTTCTATCTAATTTTAAAGTGTCTATTACTTTTTTATTTGTTGGAATCGTTTTTATATAGCTTGCTAAATCGTAACGTGTACTTTTTTGATTGACTTGAGTGGAGTCTTTTGTGTTAGATGTATTTATTTTTGATGACCATCTCCAATCATCAGCTAACTTTCTATTTCCCCAAATTTTTGTGAATTCTGTTTTACCAAAATTCAGTGATTGCGAGTTATAGAAATACCATTTTCCTTTGGTGTTTGATTGTAAAGAGTTTCCGCCAAAAGAACTTCCAAATGCTTGCTGATTTAATTTTAATTGTGCAGCTTCTTCATCTTTCTTCTTTAAATTGTTAATATATTTTTGAAAATAGGCTTCTTGATCTGTTTTAGAAAGCGATGCAATTTTTAAAATACTGTCATTTTTACTAATTAAATTTTCATAGTTAATTAACGAAGCTAAATTTTTATGTTTTCTCTTTATTCTTCTAATTCTTAAATTTAATGTATCTGTTGATACTTGTAAAACACTATCGTAATAAGAATTAGCCGTTAAATATTTAGAATCTTTAAAATGTAAATCTCCTAATTTCTCGTAAGTAAATGTTTTTTGCTTTTCACTTCCATTAGATTTTAGTGATTTATTGTAAGCCTGAACTGCTAACTGTGTACTATCATTTGCTTGATGTAAAACACCTGTTTGATAATACAATTCATCTAAATATGTTTTATTGTCTCTATCTTTTATTAAAGCATACATTCTGTCTAACACATTAACTCTTGATGAATCATTAGTTGTGTTTTTTGCAATTTCTATATTGGCATGAATCTTATATTTGTAAGGTGCTTTTTTAAAGTTAACAATTTTATTAAATACTAAAACAGCAGAATCTTTTTTGTTTTCTGCACTGTATAATTGACCTAAAATAAATAAATTTCTGGCTCCTTGATCTTTATTCTTTAAAGTTCTTGTGGCTTTTATTAAATGCTCTTTTACCTTTTCTATACTATCTGTTTTTACATATGCCATTGCTAATGCAGTATGTGCTTGTTCTTTAATTTCTTCAGGTAAATTTTCTTCTTGTCCTTTTCTTATTTCTAACAAAAGCTTTAAAGATTCTATTGCCAATTCTTCATTATCTATTCTAATGTTGGCTTTAGCTCTCCAAATTTTAGTTTCGTTAATTAAATTAGCATATGGGTAACTTGCTATAATGTAATTAAAGGCCTCTATTGCTGGAATAAAACGTTGCTCATAGTAACGAGCTTTACCCAATAAAAGATAAGCATCATCTATTTGATTATTGCGTTCTATACCATTAATATTCATACCATGTTTCTGAATTGCTTTTACTGCTTTTTCTTCGGCAATACCAAATGGTGTAGAGGCTTTTTTCTCTTCTTTTTTAGTATCTCCAAAACCAGCGCCTATACCTGAGTTGTATTTTGGAATTACAATTTTATCTTCCTGAAATTTAATAGGCTCTATGGGTAATTGCTGAAACCAATCGTCTTTATAATTATCGTTTATTGCTTTAATTCCTTTATTAAAGGCTTCTTTACCATTAAATAACACATTAAATTTTGTATTTAAAGAGTGCCAATTTCTTCTAATAACAGTATCTTTTTTTGTACTACAAGAATATAATACAGCAAATACTAAAAGGATGAATATTATTTTTTTAGTGTATTTCACACAAATAAATCTTAATTAAACGATTACTTTAAAAAGCTAAGAAACTAAAAAACTCTTATTTACAACTACTTTCTTTAAAAAATAGTATAAATAAGAGCGTAAAAATAGTAATAAAATAAGAATAGCCTACTTATACAGAAAAATAGCTTTCTAATTCTTTTAAAGTTTCTGACGATGTTTTAATGTCTTTTACAACATTTCCTTTATCTAAAACTACAATTCTCTCGCAAACTTCTGTAACATGAGTTAAATCGTGACTTGAAATTAGAACTGTAATTTCTCTATTTTCTGTAAGTGTTTTAATAATTTTCTTTAATCGAATTTGAGTGGTTGGGTCTAAATTGGCAAAAGGCTCATCTAAAATAACTACTTGCGGATTTCCCATCATTGCGGCAACAATACCTACTTTTTTCTGGTTTCCTTTACTTAAATCTCTTAGGTATTTTTTCTTATCAAGAATTTCATCATTAAAAAACTCATCAAATTGTAATAAAAACTTGGTAACATCGGCCTTATTCATACCACGTAAATCACCTATAAAGTCGAAATATTCTTCTGGAGTTAAGTAACCTATTAAAAAAGATTCATCAATAAAAGAGCCTGTGAAATTTTTCCATTCTTCACTTTTATTTACTTGTATGTCGTTATTTACAATTGCGCCTGTTGTGGGTCTAATTAAATCCAATAAAATATTAAAATAAGTAGTTTTTCCTGCTCCATTATTACCTACCAAGCCAAAACTTTGGCCTGTTGGAATTTCTAGTTCATCTATGTGCAATACTTCTGTTTTTCCGTATTTTTTAGAAAGTTGGGTGGTTTGTATCATTGTTTTTTAATTTTCTTGTTTAAATGCGTGAATCATAACATATTTATTTGTAATGTATTTTTTTGTAATGGCTGCCATTAATTTTTTGTGCAATGCAATTCCAACAAAACCTAAAACAGCAAGTGTTGCTGTGGCAATTTCAAAACTCACAAGCCAATTAATTAAACCAAATAGCGCCATAGGTAACAACATTAAAGGCAAACCTATGAGCCACTGTACAGCTCCTGTTCCTTGAAAATTGAACGCTGCCTTTTCGTCTAAATTTATTTTTTTTCTATTAAACGTTCCGCCATATAAAATTACATGAGAGTTAACACCAACATTATAAATCATTGCTGCAAAATGAACTAACAAAATTTTCCATCCAAAATACACATAAGGAATTCCTAAAACAAACAACGCCACAACACTAATAGTCATAATTGTAAATTTTGATTTTAAATAACGTTCGTATTTAAAGTTCTGACTCATTAACATATTGTAGTAACTGCTATCCCAAGCAGGAATAAATTGCCCAAAGTTGATTAAAAAGGTTCCTGTTGAGAAAATTCCTACCAAAACAAAAATCACTTCTTTGTCTGCATAAATGGGTTGTGTATAAAAAATTAAGCCATATAATAGTCCAACTGCAACCATCCAAACAGAAGATTTTGTTCTTTTATTTCTCCACATTAAGCGCAAGTCGTTTTTAATAAATGGTGCTAAATCTCCTAACTTATCTGCAAACGATAAATCAGATGCGTTTACTTCTTTAGTTTTTTCTGATATAATTGCATCTAAATATATTTCGTTTCTTAATTGTTTGTAATTAAATATATATAAGACAATTAATACAATTAAGAATACAATTGCTAAAACAGGAGTTTGATAAATCGCATCAAAACCTTTACCCACAAAACCTGGTAAATTATAAAGATTAAAATATTGTATTAAATAACCACCAATTAATAAAAACAATAAAATACTAAAAGCAATATTATTTTTGTTAGTTAAGAAATTTAGAAAATTTGCAGTTTGAATTAACAAAAACATTGTGGTCAACCACCCTAAAACACCAAAAGAATTATAGCCTTCTTTTATTAAAACTATTGCAAACGGAACGTAAAAAAACAATCCCATGATATTAAAAAATGAGAATGAAGATTTTACCAAAATATAATGTGCAATTTTATTTTTATTGATTGGCAAAATTAGCAGCGGCTTAATGTTCATTACTGGCAATTTTTGCATAATGTATCTAAAAATTAAATCGCCAACTATTGCATATAGTAAAAAAGAATTTACCAAGACCAAAGGGTCTTGTTCTGGGAATTGTTCTTTAATTATATAGAAGCCTACAACGCCTAAAGCAAGAAAAGAAACTGCAAAATACAGTGCAAAAAATACTAAAAGAACGTTTAAAAAAACACTTTTTTGCCAATTTGCAGATCTAAAGTATTGTTTCCATTCTAATTTTAAAAAATGTGAAATCATAGTTGTTAATGAGTTTGATTGGTGATAAGTAGTTAAAAAATTGTTTTTGTTACAAAAATATTTAAAAATTAAAAAAACCCTAAGCTATTCGCTTAGAGTTTTCTCATTCTATTTATTTTTAAAAAACTTTTACTTCTGTACCTTTAATACTTCTTCAACAATTCGTTCTAAATCTGCTTTTGGTAAAGCTCCATTTGCCATTTGAGGTTCTGTATCTGTTGGGCAAAATAACATAGAAGGAATACTTCTAATACCAAACGCTGCAGATAATTCTTGCTCTGCTTCTGTATCTATTTTATAAATATCTATCTTGTCTTTGTATTCTTCTGATAGTTGTTCTAAAATGGGCGCTAACATTTTACAAGGTCCACACCAATCTGCATAAAAATCTATTAACGCAGGTTTATCACCTTCAAATTTCCACTCCTTGTTTTTTTCAAAATTAAAGACCTTTTTTAAAAAAGTTTCTTTTGTTAAATTTTCTATCATTATTATTTTCTATTTAGTACAAAAATAGTCGTTTTTATTACCTTTAAATTACAGCTTTCAAAAATTTATTAGTAAAAACGTTAAAAAATGTTAAATAACTGACAATATGTTAAATAACTGCTAATTTTGAAGATACATTAAAATTTATCAATCATGAAAATTAAAATTATCTTATCGATACTAATTACAAGTCTTATTTTAGTGTCTTGTAAAGAAGATATGAAACAAAGAAATATAGAAGTAAATTATCCAGAAACTCTAAAAAAACCAGTTACAGATACCATATTTGGAACTGTTGTAACCGATAATTACAGATGGTTAGAAGATGACAGAAGCAAAGAAACTGAAGCTTGGGTAAAAGCAGAAAACGAAGTTACCTTCAATTATTTAAGTAACATTCCTTACAGAGATCAGTTAAAATCTCGTTTGTCAGAATTATGGAATTACGAAAAAGTTGGTAGACCTTTTAAAGAAGGAAATTATACTTATTTTTATAAGAACAACGGACTACAAAACCAGTATGTAGTATATCGTAAAAAAGAAGAAGGAGAAGCTGAAGTTTTTTTAGATCCAAATACTTTTTCCAAAGACGGAACAACCTCTTTAGGTTCGTTAAGTTTTTCTGAAGATGGAAAAACTGCTGCTTATTCTATATCTGAAGGAGGTTCTGATTGGAGAAAAATTATAGTAATGGATGTTGAGGCTAAAACCATTAAAGAAGATACTTTAGTAGATGTAAAGTTCTCAGGAATTTCATGGTACAAAAACGAAGGTTTTTATTACTCAAGTTACGACAAGCCAAAAGGAAGTGAGCTATCTGCCAAAACAGACCAACACAAATTATATTATCATAAATTAGGAACTTCTCAAAAAAACGATAAAGTTATTTTTGGAGGTATTCCATCAGAAAAACACAGATATGTTGGGGGCTATTTAACAGAAGACAATAAATATTTGGTAATTACAGCCTCTGTTTCTACTTCTGGAAACAAGTTATTTATCAAAGATTTAGAAAATCCGAAAAGTAAATTAGTAACTATTTTAGATGACGTAAAAAGTGACACCTATGTAATTGATAACAGAGGAAGTAAATTGTATTTAGTAACAAACTTAAACGCTCCAAACCAAAAAATTGTTACTGTAGATGCCTCTAATCCTTCACCAGAAAATTGGAAAGACTTCATTTTAGAAACAGAAAATGTGTTAAGTCCTTCAACTGGCGCTGGGTATTTCTTTGCAGAATACATGGTAAATGCTGTTTCTAAAGTATTACAATATGATTTTGATGGAAAATTAATTCGTGAAGTAAAATTGCCTGGAGTTGGTTCTGCTGGTGGTTTTGGAGGGAAAACTAAGGCAAAAGAGTTATATTTCTCATTTACCAACTACAATACTCCAAGCTCTTTGTACAAATTCGATCCTAAAAGTGGAAAATATGAATCGTATTGGAAACCGTCTATCGATTTTAATTCTGATGCATACACAAGCAAACAAGTATTTTACACTTCAAAAGACGGTACAAAAGTACCAATGATTATCACCCATAAAAAAGGAGTGGAATTGAATGGAAAAAACCCAACAATTTTATATGGTTATGGAGGATTCAACATTAGTTTAACACCTTCTTTTAGTATTGCAAACGCAATTTGGATGGAGCAAGGAGGTATTTATGCGGTTCCTAATTTACGTGGTGGTGGAGAATATGGTAAAAAATGGCACGATGCAGGTACACAACTAAAAAAGCAAAATGTTTTTGACGATTTTATTGCTGCCGCAGAATATTTAATTAAAGAAAATTATACCTCTTCAGATTATTTAGCAATTCGTGGAGGTTCTAATGGTGGTTTATTAGTAGGAGCCACTATGACGCAAAGACCCGATTTAATGAAAGTGGCTTTACCTGCTGTTGGCGTTTTAGACATGTTACGTTACCATACATTTACTGCTGGCGCAGGATGGGCTTACGATTATGGGACAGCAAACGATAGCAAAGAAATGTTCGAATATTTAAAAGGATATTCGCCAGTGCATAATGTAAAAGAAGGTATCGAATATCCAGCAACATTAGTAACTACTGGAGATCATGATGATAGAGTTGTGCCTGCACACAGTTTTAAATTTGCAGCAGAACTGCAAGAAAAACAAACAGGTAATAACCCCACTTTAATAAGAATAGAAACCAATGCTGGTCATGGAGCAGGAACACCAGTAGCCAAAACCATTGAGCAATATTCAGATATTTTTGGATTTACATTGTTTAATATGGGTTTTGATCAATTACCAAACCCTCCTAAATCGAAAATAAAGAGTTAAAAAGTGTAACAATTCTAAATTCTTGTTACTAATCCATTTAAATTAATCAAATTAAATATATGAAGACAATAAAAAAAGTACTTTTTGTTTCTGCAATTGCCTCTTTGGGTATTGTTGCTTGTAAACAAGAAAAATCAGAAGAAAAAGCAGCTGGTATTGTGTTAGAAAACATGGATACTTCTGTAAAACCAACTGATGATTTTTTCAGATATGTAAACGGAGCATGGTTAGATAAAACAGAAATTCCAGACGATCAAACTTCTTGGGGTGGGTTTAACCAATTGCGTAAAAAAACAGACGCAGATGTTTTAGGTATTTTAAACAAAGCCATAGAAGAAAGAAATTTTCCAAAAGTAAAAGATGCAAAAGGAAATGAAATAGATTCCGATCAAGAAAAAGCGGTAAATTACTATCAAACAATTATGGATACCGTTGCTCGTAACAAACAAGGAAAAGCACCTGTAATGCCTTATTTATCTAAAGTAGATGAAATTGTAACAAAAAAAGACGTAGAAACTTACATAACAAACATGGCTCCCTATGGTGGTGGTGGGTTTTACGGTTTTGGTGTTTTTAACGACTTAAAAAATAGCAGCCAATATGCAGGCTATATGGGATCTGGTGGTTTAGGTTTATCTAGAGATTACTATGTAGACGAAAAAGTAAAAGATAAACTAATAAAATACCAAGAATTTGTTGCTAAAATGTTACAAGAATTTGGTGATGACCCCGCTACAGCTAAAAAGAATGCTGCAACTATTGTTGCTTTCGAAACAAGTTTAGCTAAACCTATGATGACTAAAGAAGAAAGTAGGGATATTAGAAAACTTTACAATCCAATGACAGTTGCAGAGTTACAAAAGTTAGCTCCTGCAATAGATTGGGCTGCTCATTTAGAAGGCGTTGGTGTTAAAGATATAGACAAAATTATAGTAACAGATGTTGAGTATTTTAAAGCAATGAGCGAAATTTTTTCTAAGCGTTCTGTAGCAGATATTAAATTATTGTTACGTTGGAACACAATTAATAACTCTTTAGGCTTGTTATCAACAGATTTAGAGAAAGCTAACTGGGAGTTCTATAGTAAAGAAATGCGTGGTTCTAAAAAACAACGCCCAAGAGATGAGCGTGCATTATCTAGCTTAAATGGCGCTATTGGTGAAGCTTTAGGTAAATTGTATGTAGAAAAAATGTTTCCTCCAGAAGCTAAGAAAAAAGCTAAGGAAATGATAGATAATGTAATGTTAGGTTTCGAAAAAAGAATTGCGCAATTGCCTTGGATGAGCGAAGAAACAAAAACAAAAGCTTTAGAAAAACTACACAAATTAACCGTTAAAATAGCCTATCCAGACAAATGGAAAGACTACTCTGAGTTACAAGTTAAAGGTTTAAAAGATGGTGGCTCTTACTTTGAAAATGCAATTAATGTTACCAAATGGAACTACAATAAAAACATGGCTAAATTAGGTAAAGAAGTAGACAGAACAGAGTGGGGAATGTCGCCACAAACAGTTAACGCTTACTTTAATCCTGTAAATAATGAAATTGTTTTTCCAGCTGCAATCTTACAACCTCCTTTCTATGATTACAAAGCAGATGAAGCTGTAAATTATGGTGGAATTGGAGCTGTTATTGGTCATGAAATTTCTCATAGTTTCGACGATTCTGGATCTCGTTTTGATGGAGATGGAAACTTAAAAAATTGGTGGACAGAAGAAGACTCAAAGAAATTTAAAGAAGTTGGCGGTAAGTTAATAAAACAATACAGCGATATCGTTGCCATAGATAGTATGCATTTAAACGGAGAATATACTTTAGGAGAAAACATTGGAGACTTAGGTGGTGTACAAGCTGCTTACGAAGGTTTACAAATTTTCTTAGAAAAAAATGGCAGACCTGGTAAAATAGATGGTTTTACTCCAGAACAACGTTTTTTTATGTCTTGGGGAACTATCTGGAGAACTAAAATGCGTGATGAAGCACTTAAAAATTTAATCATGACAAATACACACGCTCCAGGTATGTATAGAGCTTATATGCCACTTAAAAACGTTGATGCTTTTTACGAAGCTTTCAATGTAAAAGAAGGAGATAAAATGTACCTAAAACCAGAAGATAGAGTAAGAATCTGGTAGACACACAATGTCTTTTGGTATCATTCTTTTTATAGAGAATTGCATTTATAATTTAAAACTAAAACCGATGCGGAAGTGTCGGTTTTTTCTTTGGGCGTTACCACAAGGGTCACGCTTTTCGCACTCGCTTTTTTTTCGTTTCTCAAAAAAGAGCTCAAACAAATGCTTCAATCGTTAACGCAAACATTCTTGTTAACTATTTGCAAATACGAAAAGTTTTTTGAATTACTAAAAAAATTAAATCAAGAACATTTTCAAAATTAGAAAGTCTATTTTTGCAGTATGCTAAAAGTTCAAAATATTTCCTTTAACTACACTAAGAATAAACCTGTTTTAAAAGGTTTTAATTTTTCTATAAATAGGGGTGAACACCTTTGTGTTATGGGCAAAAGTGGTTGCGGAAAATCTACACTTTTAAAAGCTATTTACGGATTATTAGATTTAAACATAGGCGAAGTTTTTTGGAATGAAGAACAAATTACTGGACCAAAAGACAACTTAGTTCCCGGTTTTGACAAGTTTAAATATGTAGCTCAAGATTTTGACTTAATGCCTTATATTTCTGTATCAGAAAACATCAAAAAATTTTTGTCTCGTTTTTATCCTGAAGAAAGTGAAGCAAGAACCCAAGAATTGTTAGAAGTCATTCAAATGAAAGCTTTTGCAAATACTAAAGTCAAAAATTTAAGTGGCGGACAAAAACAACGTGTTGCCATTGCCAGAGCTTTAGCCAAAGAACCCGAGTTATTGCTCTTAGACGAACCTTTTGGACAAATAGATAACTTTAAAAAAAACGACTTAAGAAGAAGCCTTTTTTCTTACTTAAAAGAAAAAAACATTGCTTGTATTGTAGCAACCCACGACAAAGACGATGCACTTTCTTTTGCAGATAAATTGATTGTCATTAAAAACAATAAAATCTTAGAAAATAATTGTCCTAAAGAAATTTATAAAAACCCAAAACAGAAATATGTAGCTGCTTTGTTTGATGATGTTAATGAAATTACCATCAATAACAAAACTATTTTATTGTATCCACATCAAATAACAATTGCAGAAAAATCTGATTTTAAAGCCTCCATTATTAACACCTATTTTAAAGGTTGGTATTGGTTAATTGAAGCAGATTTTAATGGTCAAACTGTATTTTTTAATCACTTTTCTGATTTAAAAAAAAATAGTAAAGCTTCTCTAAACTTTAATTCTTAAAATACTTTTTAGGAATATCTTTTCCTTTATTTCTACTACTTGTCCAGATCATATTAGCTATCCACCATCTGTTATTAGAATAAACCAATTGATAACTTCCTACACCATAATCTCTAACTCCATCAGAATCTTCTCCGTAAAAACTTTGAATAACGTGTGCTATCCCATTATATTCTTCAATAATTTGTCCTTTATTTGTTTCAAAGTAACCTTTAGAATAATACTCATCTGTTAGCGTTTCTATAAACTCATTTAATGTCATTGTTTCATGAATTTGCTTTCCATTTTCAACACCAACAACAGTAAAATTTGCAGTAGGTAAAAACAGTTTTCTAAAAGATGCTGTATCTATTTTTTCTCCTTCTTTTACACTTACCAATCTTTGGGTTTCATTTGTGATTTTTTTTACACTTTGATAAACATCTCTATTATTTTGACAACTAATAGAAAAGGTTAAAAGAAAAAAATATAATAAAGTTAATTGTTTCATTTACTTTACTTTAAATTCAGATTTTGCTTCACCAATTTTAATCGTATATTTCCCTTTTGGTAAATAATACACATCATTTTTAGCCTTTTTAATATCAGCTTCATTATTTGCTTTTTGATACTCTTTTAATCCTTTTTTGGAAAAAGAAACATCATAAGTAGCCTCATTAAAACCCTTATCTGTACTTACATAAAAAGTGTTTACATTAACATCTCCTGCATAAATGGCAACACTTACTTTTCTATTTGTATTTGTATAAAAAGGAATGCTAATTTTTGGTGTATTTGGTTTTAACCATTTGCTCCAAGAACTTCCCCAGTTTCTACTTTTTCTAATAGATTCAACATCAAAAATGTGTACTGATTTAGCAGTCAACTCATCTGTCATTAATTGTAAAGGAGCAATATTGGCTCTGTACAAACTACGTCCGTGAGTACCAATTATTAAATGTTTTGCTGTAGGCTGAATCACCAAATCGTGTACTGCAACACTGGGTAAATTCTTGCTAAAAGCTTCCCAAGATTGCCCTCGATTAAAGGAAACATACAACCCATTATCGGTACCTAAATACAATAGATTTTCGTTTTCTGAGTCTTCTTTTATCACATTTACTGGTGATGTTGGAATGTTATTGCTGATGTTTTTCCAAGTTGACCCATAATCATCAGACACATACACATAGGTTGTAAAATCATCAAAACGATAACCATTTAAGGTTGCATAAACTCTTTCTTTTTTAAACTTTGATGCGACCACTCTAGACACCCACAAATGCTGTGGCAAGTTGTTAGAAATTCTCGTCCAACTTCCTCCTCCGTTTTTAGTAACATTGATGTATCCATCATCTGAACCTACATAAATTAATCCGAATTGAAATGGAGATTCAGAAATGGTAGTTAACGTTCCGTAAGCCACATTTCCTTTTTTTCCGCCAGTGGTTAAATCATCAGAAATTGTTTCCCAATCATCACCTTTATTTAGAGAACGATGTAATTTATTGCCTCCTAAATATAAAATATCTTGATTGTGTTTCGACAATAAAATAGGTGTTTGCCAATTGAATCTGTATGGATTTTCTCCTAAAGTATGTTTCGGTTGAATGTATTTATTTTTGCCTGATGCTCTATCAATTCTAAAATAATTTCCAAACTGATATCCTGTGTAAACAATATTTGGGTTTCTATCATCAACCTGAACTTGCATTCCATCTCCACCCATAATGGATTCATACGGATTTTGCCCAGATTGATGCCAACGCTTGTTAATTCTGGCGTTATGATTGGCTACCCAAACACCATTATCTTGCAAACCTCCATACACTTTATAGTTTTTTTGATTGTCTGCATACACAGAATAAAATTGTCCAACTGCAGGGTCGTTTAATTTTATCCAGCTTTCTCCATCATCGTAAGTAAGGTTTAATCCACCATCATTTCCATTTAAAATATGACCCGATTTTTTAGGATTTACCCATAATGCTTGATGATCTGCGTGCACGTTTTCTTTGCTAATCGATTTGAATGTTTTTCCTCCATCTTTCGATTTTAAAATAGGAACACCCAAAACATAAATTCCGTTTTCGTTCTGTAAATCCACGCGAATTTCTCCAAAATAATATCCATAAGAATAATACAAATCGTCTAAATAACCTTCGTGTGTTTTTTTCCAAGATTTTCCTCCATTAGAGGTTTTAAAAACCTCAGCGCCAACCACAGGTGTATCAAACAAAAGAGAATTTGCATCTTCAAGATACTTCGCCAAATCAATGGGTTTTACAGAACCTACCCTTACCATTTGCTTCACATTTTCTGCTCTGTATTTTTCTTGAAATCCGTTTGTTTTTAAATAAGTATTCAGTTTTTTATCAGATAATTTTAAAAAGTCTGCAGAAGACATAGTTTTAAAGTCATCTTTAGTTAATGCTTTTGATGAGGATTTCTTTTTTTTATCCTCTTTTCTTCTAAACTGGCTATCATGAAAAGCATAAACTGTATCTTCATTAAAAACGGCTAATCCAATTCTACCTACTCCACTACCTTCTGGAAAACCATTTCTTTCAGATATTTTTTTCCAAGAATTTCCTGCATCTGTACTTTTATAAATGGCAGAATTACTTCCATCACCATCAAAATTCCAAGCTTTACGTTCACGTTCCCAAGAAGCTGCATACATCACGTTAAAATTATTGGGTGCAAAAGCAACATCAATAATTCCTGTATCTTGATTTACAAAAAGTGTTTTCGACCAAGTTTTTCCACCATCTATGGTTTTAAAAACACCTCTTTCTTGATTTGAGGAATACAAATGCCCAATAACACCAACCACCACTTCATTTGTATTAGTAGGATTGATGACAATTCTACTAATATGATGCGAATCTGTTAGCCCAATATTTGCCCAAGTTTTTCCCCCATCTGTAGATTTTAGCATTCCAATTCCTGCATAACTTGAGCGAGAAGAATTCTTTTCTCCTGTACCAACCCAAATGGTTTTTGAGTTCCAATCTACAGCAATGTCTCCTATGTTTTGAGTTGGAGAATTATCTAAAATGGGGGTAAAAGTAGTTCCGTTATTATTTGTGTACCACAATCCTCCAGAAGCGTAACCTACGTAAAATTCAGTTGGATTTTCTGGGTTAACATCCACATCTGCAACACGTCCGCTCATTACAGTTGGACCAATATTGGTAAAGTTTACGTTTTTTACTAATGATGATTGCATCATCATAGATTTCTTCTCTAAAGATTGTTGAATAACTTCAGCGTTTGTGGAGGTCTGTGCTAAAATGGATGTTGAAAAACAAAGTAACAGGAATTGAAAAAGAGATTTCATAAGTTGGATAGTTTAATTTGAAGTGTTGAAATTACCATTTGTATTTCCATTTTCAAAATCTTTAACACAAATTAAGAAACCCAACCAATTTTAAAGGGTGTATCTTTGACCACAGAATTAAGTTACATAAAACTCAATTCTTAAAAAAATTTTATGACATTTAAAGAATTAGGTTTATCCAGTGCTATTTTAAAAGCTGTTGAAGAAAAAGGATACACCAAACCATCACACATACAAGAAAAAGCAATTCCACCAATTTTAGAAGGTAAAGATATTTTAGCTTCTGCACAAACTGGAACAGGAAAAACAGCGGGTTTTACCTTACCTGTTTTGCAATATTTATCAGAAACCAAACACCCAAAATACAGACCTTTGCGTGCTTTAGTACTAACACCAACAAGAGAATTAGCTGCACAAGTTTATGATAATGTAAGAGAATACAGTAAATATGTAAATATAAAATCTGCTGTAGTTTTTGGCGGTGTAAATGCGAAACCACAAATTGCAACCTTGCGAAAAGGGGTAGATATTTTAGTGGCAACTCCTGGTAGGTTATTGGATTTACACGACCAAAAAGCAGTTTCTTTTAAGCGAATTGATGTTTTAATTTTGGATGAAGCGGATAGAATGTTAGATATGGGTTTTGTAAGAGACATCAACAAATTGATAAGCTTTATGCCCGCAAAACGTCAGAATTTGATGTTTTCTGCAACTTTTTCTAAAGACATTAAGAAATTGGCAGAAGGGATTTTAAGAAATCCTATTTCTGTTGAGGCAACTCCGCAAAATTCTACTGCAAAAAAAGTAACACACAGTGTTTTTAAGGTTGATAAAAACAGAAAAACAGAGTTCACCATCAAACTGATTAAAGACAACAACTGGAATCAAGTGTTGATTTTTACACGCACAAAACACGGTGCCAACAGATTGACTCAAAAATTGATAAAATCTAAAATTTCTGCTGCTGCCATTCACGGAAATAAAAGTCAGGGTGCAAGAACCAAAGCATTGAAGAATTTTAAAGAAAATTCAATCAAAATTTTAGTGGCTACAGATATTGCTGCTCGTGGTTTAGACATTCCTTTATTGCCTCACGTAATCAATTACGAATTGCCAAATGTACCAGAAGACTATGTGCATAGAATTGGTAGAACAGGAAGGGCTGGTGCCGCTGGAGAAGCCATTTCTTTAGTTTGTAGTGAAGAAGTAGAGTATCAAAAAGAAATTGAAAAGCTTCTAAATGAAAAATTAAAATCTACCATTGTAGAAGGTTTTGAACCTACAGATACTGCACCTCCCAAAAGAGCAGCTACTCAAAGTAAAGGGTCTTTTGGTAAAAAGAAAAAAGTTTCAAATTCAAATTCTTCTCAAGGGAATAAGCCTAAAAGAAAACCGCATTTTAAAGGAAATAAACCAAAAAGTTCTTTTGGAAGAGGTAGAACTGATGCTCCTAAAAAGAAACGTTTTTAAGATAATTTTTGTTGGTAATTTAATTGTTACATTTGTGTATTAAATTCAATCACAAATGAAATATCAACCAATAAATTCAGAACTTTTTATAAAAAACCGTAAAAACTTTATGGCGCAAATGCAACCAAAAAGTATAGCCGTTTTTAACTCTAATGACATTTATCCAATAAGTGCAGATAGTACAATGCCTTTCGAGCAACATAGAGATATTTTTTATTTATCTGGTGTAGATCAAGAAGAAAGTGTACTTTTTTTGTTTCCAGATTGCCCAAATAAAAACTTACGTGAAGTATTGTTTGTTAGAGAAACCAATGAGCATATTGCTATTTGGGAAGGTGAAAAATTAACCAAAGAAGCTGCGACTAAAACAAGCGGAATAAAAACCATCTACTGGTTGCAAGATTTAGAAAAAATCTTGTTCGAAATGAGTACGTATGCTGATACTTTTTATATCAATACCAATGAGCATTACAGAGCCAATGTAGAAACTGAAACCAGAGAAGATCGTTTTACAAAATGGTTATTGGCTAAATATCCTGCGCATTCTGTGGCAAAAAGCAATCCTATTTTACAGCGTTTGCGATCTGTGAAAGATCAAATTGAATTGGATTTAATGCAACACGCCTGTAATATTACCGAAAAAGGTTTTAGACGAATTTTAAACTTTGTAAAACCAAATGTTTGGGAATATGAAATTGAAGCAGAATTGTTGCACGAATTTGTAAAAAATCGCTCTAAAGGATTTGCATACACACCAATAATCGCCTCAGGAAATAATGCCAATGTGTTGCATTATATAGAAAACAATCAACAGTGTAAAAGTGGCGATTTAATTTTGTTTGATATTGCTGCTGAATATGCGAATTACAAAAGTGATTTGAGTAGAACAATTCCTGTTTCAGGGAAATTTTCTGATAGACAAAAAGCAGTTTACAATGCTGTAAATCACGTAAAAAAAGAAGCTACAAAAATGCTACTTCCTGGAACTTTATGGGCAGCATATCATGTAGAAGTTGGTAAAATAATGACTTCAGAATTATTAAAATTAGGTTTAATTGATAAAGCTGATGTTCAAAATGAAGATCCAAATTGGCCTGCATATAAAAAGTATTTTATGCACGGAACAAGCCATCATATTGGTTTAGATACGCACGATTATGGACTTTTACACGAGCCAATGCAACCCAATATGGTGTTTACTGTAGAACCAGGAATTTACATTCCAGATGAAGGTTTTGGCATACGTTTAGAAGATGATGTTGTGATTCAAGAAAAAGGCGAACCTTTTAATTTAATGGAAAACATTCCTATTGAAGCTGATGAAATTGAAGAGTTGATGAATCAGTAATTATATAAGTACAAACACAAAGGCGAGTTAAAAAACTCGCCTTTTTTTATGCCAAAGAATGAATAAACCCAATCGTTTGATTGTTAAATGTTTCTGGTTGCTCTACATTAACCACATGACCACATTTTTCAATAACAAAAAGTGATGCTTTTTTATGCAGTTTTACAATGTTTTTAATAGATGGTAAAAACAAATGATCTTCTGAACCCATTACATATAACGTAGGAATTTTAATGTCTTTTGTTCTAAAAAAGCGCAATAATGGATTGATTTCTGATGTCAATTTAAACCATCGAATGAATTCTTTTTGATATAGTTTCTTTGCTTCGTTTACAAATAACAACCTCGATTTTTTATGATTTTTCTTAGGCATAATAATAAATGCAAAGAATTTGTATAACAACATATAAGGCACTACAGATTTGAAAATAACGCCTAATTTCATCAAGATTTGAGAGCGAATATTCAACTTAATAATGGCACCACCCATAATCATACTTTGCACTAATTCTGGTCTTTTTTCTGCTAAATTTCTTATTAAAATGGTTCCTAAAGAAATACCAATAAAATGCGATTTTTCAATTTTTAAGTGTTCTATAACCTCAACAATATCGTTTGTAATCGAATCAAAAGTATATTTCAGATTAAATGTATCTTTTAAAGTAGGTTTGCTATTTCCATGACCACGTAAATCTAAAATCAATACATTAAAATGCTTTTTAAAATCTCTAACTTGTTTATACCAAATAGAACTGCTTCCTCCTGCTCCATGTACAAAAGTTACCCATTCTTTAGAAATTGTATGTGGATATGAATAATAGTTTAACAAAAAATATAATTTAAAAACAAGTAGCAAAAATAACCTATTTTATTTTGTTGCAACTGAGTTTCATTATTATCTCTTTTCTTTTTAAAAAGAATCGCCTAACAAATATCAGTTTTTTCTTTTTTGATTTTTTGTAAATTGCCGAAATGGAAAAATCAACATCAGAAAACAAAAAACAAAAGAAGTTCAATTACGAGAAAGAACTTGCAAAATTGCATACAGAATTGGTACATATGCAAGAGTGGGTAAAAAATAAAGGGTTAAAAGTTGTTATAATTTTTGAAGGAAGAGATGCTTCTGGAAAAGGAGGAACCATTAAGCGCTTTACAGAACCATTAAATCCAAGAATTTGCAAAGTGGTTGCCTTAGGAGTTCCTACAGAAAGAGAAAAATCGCAATGGTATTTTCAGCGTTATGTGCAATACTTACCTGCTGCTGGAGAAATTGTTTTGTTTGATAGAAGTTGGTACAACAGAGCGGGTGTAGAAAAAGTAATGGGTTTTTGTACAGATGATGAATATGATGAATTTTTACGTTCTTGTCCTGAATTTGAACGTATGTTGGTGCGTTCTGGAATTATCGTTTTAAAATATTGGTTTTCTGTAAGTGATGAAGAGCAAGAAAGACGCTTTAAAAACCGTATTTCTAATCCTCTTAAAAGGTGGAAATTTAGTCCTATGGATTTAGAATCTCGTTCACGATGGATGGAATATTCTAAAGCTAAAGATCAAATGTTTGCACATACAGACACGAAACAAGCGCCATGGTTTGTGGTAAATTCAGACAATAAAAAGAAAGCAAGATTAAACTGTATTAGTCATGTTTTGAGTAAAATTCCGTACGAGAAAATGAATATTAAACCAATTGAATTACCTCCATTACCAGATAATAAAGCGTATGTTAGGCCTCCATTGGATTATCAAACTTTTGTTCCAGAAAAGTTTTAACTTTACTTTTTTAAAATGATTGCGTGTCAGGAAAAATAGAAAAATATGATTTTAAAAACGGACTTCTTCACGGGTTCGAAATCATTGATTTATCTGAACTTTATCAAACCAACTTCGAGCAAATAACATCGCCTCATCGTTTAAAGTTTTATCAGATTTTATGGTTTAAAAAAGGAACTTCTAAACATTGGGTAGATTTTAAAAATTTAGATATTGCACCCAATACCTTACTTTTTGTAAATAAAAATAGTGTTCAATATTTTGATAAAAATGGATATCCTAAAGGAAAAGTAATTTTATTTACAGACGATTTTTTCTGTAAAACCAAAACAGATACAGCATATTTAAAAAGCTCAATTTTATTTAATGATTTATTCTCGACCCCAAAATTTAAAGTAGAAAATGAATCTTTAAGCCTTCAAAAAATATTCAATCAAATTCTAACAGAATTCGAGCAACCAAAAGATAATTATCAAGCAGATATTCTCAGAAATCATCTTAAAAACTTTTTACTTCATTCAGAAAGAGAGCGAAAAAACAAAGATTTTATAGCAATTAAAAAAGACAATAATCTTACTGTGGTAATGACGTTTAAAGAGTTATTAGAAAATAACTTTATACAACATAAAAATGTTTCTTTTTATTGTAAGCAAATGCACATTACCGCAAAAAAATTAAATTCTGCAACAGCAAAAATATTAGATACTTCTCCTAAAAGTATTATTATAAATAGAATTCTTTTAGAAGCTAAAAGGTTATTAGTTTGCACACAGAAAAGCACTAAAGATATTGCTTACTCTCTTGATTTTGAAGAAGCTACCAACTTTATTAAGTTTTTTAAAAAACAACTTAACACTACACCTTTAGCTTTTAGAGAAAACGTTAAATAAGTAGATAAGTATTGTCAGTTAATTTCTAACTTATACCCAACTCCATGAATATTTACCAATTTAATAGAACTGTCTTCTTGTAGTTTTTTTCTAAGCTTAGAAATATAGGTATCTAAACTTCTCCCCACAATTACGCCATTATCTTCCCAAACTCTTTTGGTTAATTCTTCTCTTTTAACAACCTGATTTGGGGTAACAATAAAAATAGCCAACAACTCGCACTCTTTTTTAGACAAAGCAATTTCTTTTGCTTTTTTTACCAATTTATTTTGTTCTGGATAAAAAATAAAACTTCCTAAAACGGTTTGGTTAGCAACAACGTTTTCTACATTACTTTGCTTTTTCTTAAGAAATAAATTTCTAAAAACAATTCCTAAAAAAATAACTCCTAAAATATAAAGCAAGTAGTTAACATTTGGTTTTGAGGCGTTTTTTTCTAAAAATTGTACGTCAATCAAATAACATTTTCTTGGTAAAATTCTTCCAGCACAAGGAATAATTGTTTTTTCTTTTTCAGCATTTATTTCATAACTATAAGAAACCTCATTATCTAAACATTGAATAACTTCTACTCGGTAGTTTTTTGACAAAGTTAATTTTTCAAGATTTTTTTTTACAATTTTAACTAAAACACTTGGCTCAAAACTTAGTTGTTTTTCAAAAGAAATTTGGTATTTCTGTTCTGTAATTTTCTTAACAGGCAAAATTAACGTTGTAGAATCTTGATTAGAAAGTAGTAATTGGTTTCCAACTTGTCTTAACGCAATTTTTGCTCGTTTAGAAAAATCATTGTTATTATATTCTGGAGAATAAAAACCCCACAAAACAAAAGCTAAAACAATTAAAAAAACACCAGAAAAAAACTCTTTTGCATTCATATAAATACAAATAACCAACATTTCTATTAATTTTTACAAGTGTTGACACTTCTTTTACATTTTTTTGACACTTTTTTCAACTGCTAAAAATAGTTTTACCCAATAATCATTAAAACCTCAAAAAAATGAAAAAAACATTCTTTGTATTCATAATCGTACTAAACATAAGTTCAACTGCACTCTCGCAAGAAAAATTATCTATAAATATTCAAAAAAGCACAATAAAATGGCTTGGAGAATACACTTTTTATTTTGGTGGACATGATGGTTTTATAAAATTTAAAGAAGGTTATTTTATCAAAGAAAATGATATAATTACTGGTGGAGAATTTATAATTGATATGCATTCGATTACAAATACAGACATTACAGACAAAAAAGGAAACAAAAGTTTGGTAAAGCATTTAAAAGATCCCGATTTTTTTGATGTTAAAAAATTCCCTTTGGCTAAATTGGTAATTACCAAAACCAAATATTTTGAAGATAAAACAATAAGAATTTACGGAAACCTTACTTTAAAAGGAATCACTAAATCAATACGGTTTTCTGCAACCCCAAATTATAAAGAAAAAAGCTTAAGCGCAAGGTTTAAAATTGATAGAAAAGAATGGAATGTTAATTACCAAAGTAAATTTAAAGATGGTGCCATTTCTGATGCCATTGGTTTTGAAGTTCAAATAAAATTATAGTTTGATGAAAAAAATAGTTTTAACATTTATCTTATTTTACCAGTTGGCAGCTACTTTTGGGCAAGAAAAAAAAGAACTATCGATTATAAAAAATACCAAAAATTGGAGTAAAGAAATTATTAAGTTTCCAATAGATTGGGTTCCAGAAATAGATGCAAAAGGGTTTGAAGAGTTGTTGTTTTCTCCTAAATGGAGTAACAAAAAAAGTGATGAGTTTTGGTCTTTAGTAATGTCTTGGAACATTAAATCTAAATCTAAATTATCTAAAAAGAAAATAGCTTATTATTTTAAAAGTTATTTTGATGGATTAATGGAACCAAATCATTGGGCAAAAGAATTTCCAAAACCAAAAGTTACTTTTAAAAGAAGCTCTAAAAGAAAATTATCTGGAAATATGACGTTTTTTGATGGCTTTCATACAGGAAAAGTAATAACTGTAAATATAGAAGTAGAACAGTATTTCTGTAAAGAAAATAATAATGTTTTTATCATTTTTAGAATCTCTCCTAAAGCACAAAATCATCCTATTTGGAAAAATTTATATCAACTAAAACTACAAACTAATATTTGCAATTAAAGGTTATGAAAAATACTACAAAAACACTTTTTTTAGTATTCTTTTTTTTCTCAATTTCTAATTTCGGGCAAAAAAATGAATTCAATTTAATACAGTTAGATTCCACATGGGGACAAGAAGTGCTTCGTTTTCCAGCAAGAAATATGAACTACACAGGTGTAGGAGAAGTACGTTTTCCACCCAAGGGATGGATAAATCCTGAACATCCAAATTTTTGGTCGTATACTTATGCCTGGAACATTAATGTTAATAGAAAAATAAATGCCAATGAATTAGCTTCTAATTTGGTGAAATATTTTAATAGTTTAAACAAAATTGACATGAATGATTTAAAAAACTCTCGAAAATCGACTGCATCAATTAAAAAAACTAAAACAAAAAAATCAACCACTTTTTTCGAAGGAAAAGCAACTATTTTCGATCGTTTTGCAACTCAGAAAATGTTGGTCTTAAATGTAAAAATTGAAAGTCATTTTTGTAAAAAATTGCAAAAAACAGTTTTGTTATTTACCTTCTCTCCAAAAGAATTCAACCATAAAACTTGGGAAATTTTAGATGAAATTAAATTGATAAATGAGGGTTGTAACAACTAAAAAAGGCGAGCAAAATGCTCGCCTTTTTAATCAATCTAAATTTAAAATCTACTCTACTATTAATGTGTATTGTGGAGTTGGATTTAAAGGGCAGAAATACACATACTCTCCTTTTTTTAAGACTACTTTGTTAGACGTTTGTTTCTCATTATTTTTTACTTGAGCAGTAACATAAGCATTCTTAATGTGGGCTTTCACATCCGATTTTGGTGCTAAAACAAATCCTACATTATGACCTACATTACTATTTGAAATTTCAAAAATATAGGTTCCTTCTGATAATGTAATTTGTTTCTGTGTAAACTCACCTTTGGTTTGTTCTAAAGAAACTGTTTTAACTTGTTGTGCGTTTGCATTAAATGCAAAACCTAATACTACTACTAAAATTGCGATTACTTTTTTCATCTTTTCTATTGTTTTGTTTTTATAGATTAATTTGATTTAGATTTCCGTTTTCACGGGAATGACATTTTTAACAGAAACACGAGGCAAAACCTCGTGAATCATTTTTGTATTATGCTGTTGCTAATTCTAAAGGTTGTGCTACTGGAAAATCTACAGGAACTTCGGTAGTTCTGTGAAAATAGTTTGTAATTGTTATTTCACCAATTTGTACAATAACATCAGCTAAACTCCCTTTTGTATAACCTGCTGCATAGAAATTTTCAACCGTTTCTGGAGTTGCTGCTCCTCTATTTACTGCTACACTTTTTGCAAATTTTGCTAAAGCATCTAATTTTGAATCAAAAGGAGCGTTTCCTGCTCTTAATTCTAAGATGGCACTATCAGAAAAACCATTCATTTTTCCAATTGCAGTGTGCGCTGACAAACAGTAAATACACTCATTTACTTGACTTACAGCTAAATTGATTACTTCTTTTTCTTTGTTAGAAAGACTTGTTTTTGCTTGTCCTATTGCTAATAAATTTCCTAAAGCAGTGTCACTGTGTGCAAAAGAGGCATAAATATTTGGTACAAAACCTAACCCTTTTTCCAATTGACTAAAAATTACTTGATTGTTTTCTGATACTTCGTTTTTTGTTGGTACATTAAATGTGCTCATAATTGTAATGCCTGCTGCAAACAGGACTTTTTTATTGATTATTATTTGTTTTTGTTTACTTTTTTTATTTGCAAGTACAAATTTGTTGTTCTGGGTTTTGCTCATCATACGTTTGGTAACCCCAACAGTTTGGACATTGTGTTTGTTCTATTGTTTTCATAATTCTTGTTTTTTATTTTGATTAAACAGCTTATTTCTGTTTGACTCTGCAAAGATGCAACCAACATGAAGGTTTAAAAATGGACAAAAGTTCCTACTGTTTGGACAAGTAAAAAAGTTGGCAAAAAAGCTTGCGTGAAGGATTGAACAAATTGTTTGAGCTCTTTTAAAGTTTAATTAAACTTTAAAAAGCGAGTTGTGAAAGCCTGACTTGGTCCTGAATGCTTTCAGGATAAAGGCACGCCAAAAAAAAAGTAAAAATTAATACTCCTTTTTAAATTGTAAAGGCGACTTAGAAATGGCTTTGGTAAAGAAACGAGTAAAATAAGCAGGATCGTTAAAACCCAACTCAAAAGCAATTTCTTTTACGTTTTTATCTGTGTAAATAAGTAAGCGTTTTGCTTCTAACAAAATGCGATTTTTAATAAAATCTGATGGTGTTTTTGTACCTATTTTCTGAAAGTGTTTGGTAATTGATTTTGGAGAAACCCCCAATCTGTTGGCATAATCTGTTACTGAATGTAGGGTTCTAAAATTCTGCTCTACCAACAAGCTAAAATCTTTGAACAAACGTGTTTCAGTGTCTTCTTTAATAACGTGATTTTCTTTTTTTACACGAACAGAATTGATAATAAATTGTTTTAAATAAGCCTGCAACATATCGTATTGAGCAGTTTCGTTTTGTTGAAATTCTTCAATTAAACTCTCTATAATAAATTGCAGTTTTTGAGTGTCTTTTTTACAGGGTTTTACAAATGGAGTTTCGTAAATATTGTTGAATAAAATTCCGTTACAAGCCACTTCTTTATCGTGTGTTTGTATGCAGTAAAAATCTCTTACAAACGTGAGTTTATAAGCGGTTTTAATCTGTTCTGAATCTACTGTAAACACTTGACCGGGAGATAGAAAAAAAAGCACATTATCTTCAAAATTATATTGCTCAAAATCGATGTTGTAGGTTCCTTTTCCTTCTTGAACCCAATAGATAGAATAGGCATTTTGTTGCACTGAATGATCTATAGTACATGCTTTTTCAAACTGAACGGTACTTACAGAAAAGGTTTCTCCAAAAGAATATTTTACGATGTCTTGAACTGCCATTTGGTTGTTTTGTGTATGGTTGGTCGTTATTTTGGAATAATTCTTGCTACATACTATACAAATATTTACTATTTTGGTTTAAGAATTATTGTAACTCTATATCTACTATGAAAAAAAATATTTTAACTCTTATACTTTTAAGTATAACCTTTTCTTTTTTTGCAACAGAACAAAGACCTGATAAGTTACAATATAAAGGAAATGAATATAATCTAAGTGCAGGTTGGGGGCATCCAACACCTCTACAAACTTATTATACTCAAAATGATATAAAATATCCTTTTGAAATGATTAGTACCGCTAATTATAGAGGGCATATAGCTTTCTGGGAAATTAAAAACAACAAACTGTTTTTAAAAAAAATTAAAGTAAGAGATAAGTTTTATACTCCTAAATATTACAAAGTTAGATCGGATATTGATAATCAATTAAATAATAATGAAGTTTATGCAGATTGGTTTAGTGGTGTAATCTCTATTAATCCATTGACAAAAAAAGGGTATACAGATTCATCTAAAACAGTTTTCTTTTTAATAAGAAAAGGAGAGGTTATAAAACATCAATTAGTTACAAATACAGACATTAAGAAAATTCAAAAAATGTCTCAAAAAGACACTAATAATGTAAAATTGATGGAGAAATACTTGATGCTTGTTTTAAATGAAAATTATGTTTCATACTATTTTAGGCTTAATAGTCAAAAAGACACTATATCGTTTAAAGATAAAAGTGGTTACTTAAAAGGTAATAAAGGTCTAAGTCCTGTTTTAAAATACTATTCCAATGATCACACCAAATGGCCATATTATTGGGAAAATTTAGAAAAAAATGGAGCCCCTGTATGTGACTGGAAAATAATAAACAATAAATTGTATTTAGAAAAAATCAATTTACATTCTGGAACTGGTTTCTATGAAATAAATAAAGATACTGTTCAACTAAGTTCACTTTTTTATAAAAAAATAGAGAATAATAAAGTTTTTGCAGATTGGATTTCAGGAATTTATATTATTGAAAAAGGAAAAAATGTATATGATGAGTTTATTACTTCATATTCGAAGTTTAAAGTTGATACCTATACTTTTCTGAGAATTGATAAAGGTGAAATTTTAGAAACTTATTCAGTTGATAAAGATTTTGATTTCAATAATATCCCTAAAGATACTAATCAAGGGTTAAAAAAAATTTTACACGAATTAAATAATTAATATTAAAAAAAACTCTCCAAAACCTTGGAATTATTAAATCCTAATGCGTTAATTCTTCATCAATATTATACTTTTAGTGGTTGTTTACGCTTATATTAATAAATCAGGGAAAAACTACTATATAAAAATAACTTCTTACCATACATCAATTTAATTTTATGAAGAATAATTTATTTTTGTAAATTACAATTAACAATTTCGTTATATATCTTTATATAATATTCTCCAATCTATTATACTTATATGCAAAAAAGCGTGAGTTTATATCTTACGCTTTTTTATTTTTATGAGGATTTTAATTCTATATTTTAAAAAAACGCTTAGAATTACTAACTACAAAAACCAAAAAAGCAGGCAATACCCAACCCAAGTTAGAGTTTGCCAATGGAATTATGTTTTTAATTCCGACTAAATTTTCTCTTGGAATAATAAATCCTAAAAAATCTGGAATACTAAACACAAATGTGACTAATACAACTGCTCTAAATACTTGTTTTGAAGCATACTTGTTTGGAACAATATTTAGTAAAATTAAAACAATAGTTATTGGGTATAAAAACATTAAGGCAGGTACTGCCAATGTAATAATAAAATCTACTTGATAACTCCCAACAATAATTCCAATAACAGAAGCTATAGCTGCAGTAATAATATATGCTTTTTGCGAGTTATTACAGATGCCTTTAATATAATCTGCGGTTCCTGTTACGATACCAACTGCAGTTGTAAAACACGCTAAAGCTACCAAAACACTTAAAAAAGAGGTTCCTAAATTACCTAAAGTTTGCGTACTTAAACTTGTTAGAATTTCTGTTCTTGAAGCTTTTTCAACAAACGTTGATGAGAATAACGATCCGCTTAAAATTAATCCTCCATAAATCAATAGCAAACCTGTTCCAGCAATTAATCCTGCTTTTCTAATTAGGTTTCTCTTAGCGTCAAAAGTTGTATGACTGCTGTAATTTAAAGAAATAATGATAACTGCACCAACGACAACACCTCCAATAGCATCAAAGGTTTGATAACCTTCTAAAAGTCCATCTACAAAAGGAATTGTAAAAGTCGATGGATGTACTGCTCCTGATGATGTAAAAATGGCAATTCCAATAATAATCAGCAAAATTAACACAATAATTGGTGTTAAAAACTTACCGATTAAACCAATAATTTTAGAACGATTGATGGCAAATACAAACACCAATACAAAATAAACAATACTGGTAAAAATTGCTGCAGTATCTGCAAACGGTTGCACTGTCATTTCGTGTGTAACTGCCGCTGTTCTTGGCGATGGAATAGCAATTGCTATAATGTAAATTAAGAAACAATACAAAGTGCTAAACGCCGGAGATACTTTTTTACCAAAATCGTATAAAGTTCCTTGTAATTTTGCGTGTGCAAAAATTGCCAAAATAGGTATGGTTACTGCTGTGGTTACAAATCCTAACACTACAATCCACCAATCTAAACCTGCTTTTGCACCTAAACTTGGTGGTAAAATTAAATTTCCTGCTCCAAAAAAGAGCGAAAAAAGTGCAAAACCTGCAATCCAAATTTCTTTTGTTTTGTTCATTAATTGGTTGATTTTTATTCTTGAAATATACATATTTTTGTGTGATGCAAAAATCAATCACTTTTAAAAATGCGAACATTTCTTTTTCTGATGTTGGAAAAGGAACTGCTGTAGTTCTCATCCATGGGTTTTTAGAAAACTCTACAATGTGGAATAAAATAACACCTCAACTATCAAAAAGTAATAGAGTTATTTCTATTGATTTATTGGGTCATGGAAAATCGGATTGTTTAGGCTATGTGCACTCTATGGAGTTGTTTGCAGAAACTATAGAAGCTGTTTTAAAACATTTACGCATTAAAAAATGCATTTTAATTGGGCATTCTTTGGGTGGCTATGTGGCTTTAGCTTTTGCAGAAAAACATCCGCAAAAAATAAAAGGTTTGTGTTTGATGAATTCTACTTCAAATGAAGATGATGAAGAACGTAAAGCATTAAGAGCGAAAGCCAATACAATGATACAGAACAACTTTACAAATATGATACGTATGTCTTTTGCTAATTTGTTTGGACCTAAAAGCAAAGAAATCTATCAAAAAGAATTAAAATTAGCTTTACAAGAAGCTTTGCAAACACCCGTGCAAGGTTATATAGCGGCAAATGAAGGTATGAGAATTAGATCCAATAGAAATGATGTTTTAGTAAAAAATGATTTTAAAAAACTGATAATTGTAGGTAAAAATGATCCTGTTTTAGATTATAAATTATCTTTAGTAGAGGCAAAAAAAACAAATGCTGAAACTGTAATTTTTCCGAACGGACACATGAGTCATATTGAGAATACTCAAGGTTTAATTACTGTATTAAAGCAGTTTATTAAGCATTGTTAAATTTGACTTTCTACTTAAAAAAGGTTAACTTCGTTTAACTTCTAATGAATTGAATTAAAACTTACCTTATTAGAATAGTTACCCTTATTTGAAAAAATGACACAACATAGAAAAAGAAATAAGAATTTAGGACTTCTAGAACTAATTGCAATTGCACTTGGAGGAATGGTTGGTGGTGGAATTTTTACGATTTTAGGAATATCTGTTTCTTTAATTGGCAACTTAACACCAATAGCAATAATAATTGGTGGTATAATAGCTTCTTTAGCAGCATATTCTTATGTAAAATTAGGTTTATTTTACAGAGACGAAGGGGCAACATATTCATTCTTTAAAAAAACATATCCAAAATCAAACTTTTCTGCTTCTGTAATCGGTTGGTTTATCATTTTCGGTTACATAAGTACATTAGCTTTATATGCCTATACATTTGCCTCTTACGCTATTAGCAGTACAGATTTTGCAGATAATATTTGGATTAGAAAAGGTATTGCAATTGGTGTTATCGGAATTTTTACCTTAATAAATATTTGGAGTGTAAATGGAATGGGAAAAATTGAGGATTTAATGGTATATACAAAACTTATAGTTTTAACGATTATTTCAATTGTCTTAATGACTCATGGAACTTCTGACTTTAATACTTTCATTAACAATATGGCTTTAGATTTAGAACAATCAAGTGTTTTTTCAATTTTGATAGTTTCTTCATTAACCTTTGTAGCTTTTGAAGGATTTCAATTAGTAATTAATGCGGTTAATGAAATGACAAATCCCGAAAAAAATATCCCAAGAGCAATTTATAGCGCTATTTCTTTAGCTGTAATAATATATGTGGTTATAGCAATGGGTGCTTTGTTTGCAATACCTACAGAAGAAATTATTAAGAATAAAGAATTTGCACTCGCATCTGGAGCTGGTAATGTTTTGGGTGCTTTAGGAACAAATCTTGTTATTTTCGGAGCAATTTTAGCAACAAGTAGTGCCATAAGCGGCACTGTTTTTGGGTCTTCACGTCAAATGTCTGTAATTGCAAAAGATGGTTATTTCCCTCGGATTTTGTCTATCCGAAAAAAGAACAGTCCACAAAATGCAATTATCGCTATGGCATTAATTTCTTGTCTATTAATCTCAATTGGTGGCTTGGAGTTAATTCTTGAATTTGGAAGTGTAACTTTTCTTTTAGTATCACTTTTAATGGCAATAGCTAATTTTAAAATCAGAAAAAAAACGAACTCATCAACTTTTCTGACAACGTTATCAATCATTGGATTGAGCATTGGAGGGATTTTAATTTTATATTACGAATTGACAAATAATTGGCAACAAATGTTAGCGATAATTATAATTTATGTTCTGCTTTCTTTTGGAGCTTGGAAATTTTCATCTTACAAAAAAAACTAAATACAAAAATTTCTGTAAGAGGCAATTCTTTGTTTACTATTCGTTTTTCAGGGCATTCCAACCTTGAGCTTTCAATTCAATTTCTTGGTTGGCTCTGGTTACTAAATTTAAACCTTGGTTTTCTTCAGTAACATGACCAATAATAGAAAAATTAGGGTTGCCTTTAATTTTATCAAAATCAGCAATTGGCACAGTAAATAATAGCTCATAATCTTCACCTCCGCTTAAAGCTACCATTGTAGAATCTAACTCGAATTCTTCGCAAGTAGAAATAACTTGTGGATCTAAAGGTAGTTTGTCTTCGTAAATTTTACATCCTACTTTACTTTGAGTACAGATATGAAAAAGTTCTGAAGAAAGTCCATCAGAAATATCAATCATCGCAGTTGGTTTTACTTCTAACTCTTTTAATAAACCAATTACATCTTTACGAGCTTCAGGCTTTAATTGACGTTCAATTAAATAGGTGTAATTGTCTAAATCTGGCTGATTATTTGGATCAACTTTAAAAACTTGTTTCTCTCTTTCTAATACTTGTAAACCTAAATATGCAGCACCTAAATCTCCAGAAACTACAATTAAATCGGTTTCTTTTGCGCCATTTCTGTAAACAACATCTGCTTTATCTGCTTTACCAATAGCAGTTACAGAAATTAACATTCCTTTTGTAGAAGAAGTGGTATCTCCACCAATTAAATCAACTTTATAAGTATTGCAAGCTAACTGAATTCCTGCATACAATTCTTCAATAGCTTCTAAAGGAAAACGATTAGAAACTGCAATAGAAACCGTAATTTGTTCTGCAGTTCCATTCATGGCATACACATCAGATAAATTAACCATCACAGCTTTGTAGCCTAAATGTTTTAGTGGCATATAACTTAAATCGAAATGCACACCTTCTATAAGCAAATCTGTTGTTACCAAAGTTTGTTTTTCTGATGCGTCTAAAACTGCTGCATCATCTCCAACTCCTTTTATAGAACTGGTATGATTTAATTTAAAATACTGAGTAATATGGTTGATTAAACCAAACTCACCAAGTTCAGCCAACGACGTTTTTTGTTGATTTTTATCTTCTAACATCTTGCAAAGATAGTTACATTCTAAAAAAGTACAGAATTACTTTAACAGAGATATTCCCATTTTTTTCATTTTAAATAGTATTTTTGAGGGTTATTTTAATTTTTTATGAAAAAAACGACCCTTATTTTCTTTTTTATTACACATTTGGTAGTTGCTCAAACTCCGTGTGTAAATGGTTTTGCAGGAGAATACCCTTGTAAAAATTACGATTTAATGTCGCACGTACCCGTAGCCACTTTGGCTAATACAAACGGAACTCCAGAAGGAAGTGATATTTGGGGATGGACAGACCCGCTAACAGGAAAAGAATATGCCATAGCTGCAATGACAAATAGTACTGCTTTTATAGATATTACAGACCCTATAAATCCCAAATTTTTAGGTCGCTTAAATTCGAGTGCAGGAAATAATTATTGGAGAGATGTTAAAATTTATAAAAACTATGCATTTATTGTTGCAGATAATGTAGGTAATCATGGAATGCAAGTTTTTGACTTAACAAAATTGCGTACAGCCAACTCTTCAACTTTACATGCTGTAGATAAATTATATTCTGATGTAACGAGCTGTCATAATATTTTTATTAACGAAGATACTAATATTGCTTATTTAGTAGATTGTAAAAATGTTGGAAGAGGTGTTCATTTTGTAGATATTTCAGACCCTGTAAACCCTGTAAACTTAGGAAACTACAATAACGAAGGCGTTACCCACGATGCACAAGCTGTAATTTATAAAGGGCCAGACTCAAGATATTTAAACAAAGAAATCTTTATTGGAAGTAACGAAAATAAGGTTGTAATATTAGACGTAACCAACAAAAACGATGTTAAAAAAATTAGCTCCATAGATTACACACAATTAGGGTACACCCATCAAGGTTGGTTTACAGAAGACCAACGTTATTTTATTTTAGGAGATGAAACTGATGAACAAAATTTTGGAATGAAAACAAGAACTTTAGTTTTTGATTTTTCTGACCTACAATTACCAAAATTATCATCTACATATTTTGGGCCTACAAATGCAATAGACCACAATGGATACGTTAAAGGAAATGAGTTTTTTATGGCAAATTACAGAGCTGGTTTACGTGTTTTAGACATTTCTAATATTGCTTCTCCAACAAATTCAATGACAGAAATAGGCTTTTTTGATACACACCCAGCTAATAATGGAACAGGTTTTAATGGAGCTTGGAGTGTTTACCCTTATTTTGCCAGTGGAAACATCATTGTAAATGATATTGAAAGAGGATTGTTTGTGCTTCGAAAAAGCGGAACCTTAAACCTCAACGCGATAAAAGAAAATGATTTTTCTATCTTTCCAAATCCTACAAAAGATAAAGTTACCATTAATTTAACTAATAACAATGCTATAGAAAATATCGAAGTTTTTTCTATTTTAGGCCAGAAAGTTTTTAAAAAAAGTAATATTTCTCTTAACTCGTTCGTTTTAGAAACAAAGCCCTTTAAAAGTGGGGTTTACATCATAAAAATAAACAACAACGTTTCTAAAAAAATAGTGATTCAAAAATAAAAATATGATTCAAAAATCATTTTTAATATTAACACTCTCTCTTGCTTTGAGTTGTACAAAAAACAATGTTTTTGAAAGCGAACCACAAATAATCATTAATCCGATTGCTAAGTGCGAAAATGGCTTTGCAGGAGAATACCCTTGTAATGATTATGACCTTTTAACCCATATTACTTTAGAAGATATTGGTGATGCAGATACAAAAGGAAACGACTGCTGGGGTTGGGTAGATCCTATCACTAAAAGAGAATATGCTATAATGTGTACTAATCAAGGAACCACATTTATAGACATTACAGACCCTGCCAACGCAGTTATTTTAGGTACTTTAAAAACAAGAACAGTAAATAGCCCTTGGAGAGATGTAAAAGTACATAATTCTGCTGCATTTATTGTTAGTGAAGCAAAAGATCATGGAATGCAAATTTTTAATTTAGCAAAACTAAGAGATATTAAAAACCCTCCTGTAGAATTTACTGAAGACGCCCATTATCCTTTTTTTGGAAGCGCACATAACATCGTTATAAACGAAGATTCTGGTTATGGATATGCCGTAGGAACAAAAACTTTTAATGGAGGGCCACACTTTATAGACGTAAGCCAACCTTTTAAATCGAGTGAAGCTGGTGGTTTTGCAGAAGGCACATACTCTCATGACGCACAAGTAGTAACCTATAAAGGTCCAGATGTAGATTATACAGACAAAGAAATCTTAATAGGTAGTAATGAAACAGAAGTTGTTATTGTAGATGTAACAGAAAAAGACAATCCTGTAAAAATATCATCAATAACTTATCCTAATATTGGATATACTCATCAAGGTTGGTTTACAGAAGATTTTAGATATTTTTTATTAGGTGATGAATTAGATGAAAGAGACAAAGGCGTTAATACCAGAACCATTGTTTTCGACTTAACAGATTTAGACAACCCTACTCATTATTTTGATTATGAAGGCACAACAGCTGCCATAGATCATAACGGATATGTAAAAGGTAATCTTTTTTATCAAGCCAATTATACAAATGGCGTTAGAATTATCGATATTTCGAATATCGAAAATAAAAAATTTACCGAAGTTGGGTTCTTTGATACTTATCCAGATAACAACAATACTTCTTTTAATGGTGCTTGGAATGTTTATCCTTATTTACCAAGTGGTAATATTATTATAAGCGATATTAATAATGGCTTTTTTGTTATTAGAAAAAGTAAATCGTAAGCCAAAGTGAAAAAATATTTTTACATTTTTTTTCTATTTTTTTTTATTCAGTGTTCCAACCATGATAGATTATTTATTCCAATAATTCCTTCAAATTCTGGCACATTAGATTTTACAAAAACCTTTGGCGGTTCTAAAAACGATATTTTTAAATCTATTGTAAAAACTTCTGATGGAGGTTATGCTATTTTAGGGTATACACAAAGTAAAGACGGAGATATCAAATCTAAAAATAACGAAGATTTCGATTTTTGGATAGTAAAATACAACGCCAACAATACACTTTTGTGGAGTAAAACCTTTGGTGGTTCTGATGATGATAGAGGCGCAGATATTATTACAACCTCAGATGGTGGTTTTGCCCTTTTAGGCTATACAAGAAGTACAGATAAAGATGTAACTGCAAATGCCGGATCTCAAGATTTCTGGTTAATTAAATTATCTGCAAATGGTAATATTGCTTGGCAAAAAACATTTGGTTTTTCTGGAGCAGATTACGGAACTTCTCTTACCCAAACCAATGATAATGGATATGTAATCACAGGTGTTTTAGATGTAACTTCTTCTAACGGACAAGGGAATTCTCGTACTTCTAATCGTCATGCAGGAGGCGATATTTGGGCAATTAAATTAGACTTTACAGGTAAATTCGAATGGAGTAAATATTTTGGTGGTTCTTTTACAGATACTCCATTAGGCGTTGCAAAAACCTCAGATAACGGATTTATTATTGCTGGTTCATCAGATAGCGATGATGTAGATATTAAAAATAATAAAGGAACTTACGACTTTTGGATTATTAAAATATCTTCCGAAGGAAAACTAGTTTGGGAAAAAAGTTTTGGTGGTTCAGAAATTGATGAAGCAAGAGCCATAAGCAAAACTAATGACGGTAATTTTATTGTTGTTGGAGACACCAGAAGCTCAGATAAAGATATTCGTTCTAATAATGGTGCTGCAGATGTATGGCTTATAAAGATATCGCCAGATGGAAACTTAATATGGGAAAAAACAATTGGTGCAACTGGTTTCGATGTTGCACGATCAATTTCTAAAACACAAGACAATGGCTTTCTTATTGCAGGTAGTTCCAGAAGTTCAGATAATGGTTTTACTAATCAAGGTCAAAACGATGCATTACTACTTAAAATAAATGCTGATGGTATTTTAGAATGGAAAAAAACTGCTGGAGGTTCTGAAATTGATTTTTTATACGATGCCATAGAACTCGACAACAAAAACATCATCGCTGTTGGAGAAAGCAGCAGTTCTGATGGAGATATCTCAGAAAATAAAGGTTTTTCTGACGCATTAATCATCAAAATAAAATAACTATGAAAAAAGTATTTTTACAATCCATTTTTGTTTGTTTAGTTCTCATAGCATGTAGTAATGATACAGATGAAGAACTAAAAAAAGTTAGTGTAACTCTAAAATTTACCCATAATTGGGATGGAATACCTGTTACATTATCAGATTTTAATGACTTTAAATTCACCAACAAAAACGGAGAAAGAATTAGCATTCAACGCTTACGATACCTTGTTTCTAATATTTTTATTGGAAATTCAAGAAGTGGTAATTTTGCCTTAAGAACAGAAAAAAATTATGATTTAATAGATCTAACCAAAAACAAAAATTTAGAAATCTTAATCACTAATGTAAATGAAGGGAATTATAAGTTGGGCTTTACCTTTGGTTTTTCTGATGCCGACAATCGAGACGGAGTTTACCAAGACCTAAATTCTGCAAATTTTAATGTTCCCTTAATGTTAGGAGGTGGCTATCATTACATGCAATTTGATGGTAAATACAAAGACACTAACAATCAAGATGCGAATTTTAATTATCATGCAATTAGAGCTGTAGACAGAACAGACCCTAAGAATTTACAATTCGAAGACACTTCTTTTTTAGTCGATTTAGGCAACATTGAAATAAAAAACAACACAACTATAGAAATAAAAATGAATATTGCAGAGTGGTTTAAAAACCCTAACACTTGGAATTTAAATCAACTAAACACAGTGTTAATGCCAAATTTTAATGCTCAAAAATTAATAAATGCAAACGGAAAAACAGTATTCTCTTTAGGTACAGTCATCCCATAAAAATAATTCAACCTGTTATAAATAACTTTTTCTATTTTTACCAACTAATACAATCTTGTTTTTTGATAACAATAACTACTTCTACAAATAAAAAAGTCTATTTCGCTTCAGATCAACACTTAGGAGCACCTACAGCAGAAGCAAGTTTTCCTCGTGAAAAAAAGTTTGTAGCTTGGTTAAACCATATTAAAAAAGATGCAGAAGCCATTTTTTTATTAGGCGATTTATTTGACTTCTGGTTTGAGTATAAAACTGTTGTACCTAAAGGGTTTGTTCGCGTTTTAGGAAAATTAGCAGAAATTAAAGACTCAGGAATTCCAATTTATTTTTTCGTTGGAAATCATGATTTATGGATGAAGGATTATTTTCAAAAAGAACTGAATATTCCTGTATATCATGCACCCCAAGAATTTCTCATCAACAATAAAAAATTCTTAATTGGTCATGGAGATGGTTTAGGCCCCGGAGATAAAGGGTACAAACGCATGAAAAAAATATTTACTTTTCCTTTATTTCAATGGATGTTTCGTTGGTTGCATCCAGACTTAGGGGTAAGTTTAGGGCATTATATGTCGGTTAAAAACAAACTTATTTCTGGTAATGAAGATGCGAAATATTTAGGCGATGAAAACGAATGGTTGGTGCTGTACTGCAAACAAAAATTAACAGAACAACATTACGATTATTTTGTGTTTGGCCACAGACATCTACCTTTAGAAATACAATTGCAACAAAAAAGCAAATACATCAACCTTGGTGATTGGATACAATACTTTACTTTTGGAACTTTTGAAAACAACAGTTTTCAATTAACAAAGTTTAACTAAAAAGTACCTTAAAACCTCTGTAAATACTACAACCTTTAACCTTGTTTTAACAAAATAATTTTGTTAAAATTGTAGCTTTGTTTTTCGTAAAAAATATAATCTAATACAATATTAATAATGGATGTAGATGTAAGAGCTATTAATGAGAAAATTGAAAGAGAAAGTGCCTTTATAGATATACTTACTTTAGAAATGAATAAAGTAATTGTAGGGCAAAAACAAATGATAGAAAGTTTGTTAATTGGTTTACTTGGTAACGGACATATTTTATTAGAAGGTGTTCCTGGTTTAGCAAAAACTTTAGCCATAAACACTCTGTCTAAAGCTGTACAAGGAAGTTTTAGTAGGGTTCAGTTTACTCCAGATTTACTACCTGCAGATGTGGTTGGAACCATGATTTACAACATGAAAGTAAATGATTTCTCTATTAAAAAAGGGCCTATTTTTGCCAATTTTGTGTTAGCTGATGAAATAAACAGAGCGCCAGCAAAAGTACAATCAGCATTATTAGAGGCAATGCAAGAACGTCAAATTACCATTGGTGATGAAACCTTTAAGTTAGATGAACCTTTCTTGGTAATGGCAACTCAAAACCCTGTTGAACAAGAAGGTACATACCCTCTACCAGAAGCACAAGTAGACCGTTTTATGCTAAAAGTTGTTATTGATTACCCAAAATTAGTTGATGAACAACAAATTATGAGAAGCAACTTAAACGGAAGTTTTGGTACCGTAAACCCTGTAATTTCTGTTGAACAAATCATAAAAGCTCGTGAATCTGTAAATGAGGTTTATATGGATGAAAAAATAGAAAAATACATCCTTGATATTATTTTTGCAACACGTTATCCAGAAAAATACAACTTACCACAATTAAAAGATTTAATTAGCTTTGGAGCTTCTCCAAGAGGTAGTATCAACTTAGCAAAAGCAGCTAAATGCTTCGCCTTCATTAAAAGAAGAGGTTATGTAATACCAGAAGATGTAAGAGCTGTTGTTACAGATGTTTTACGTCACAGAATTGGAATTACTTACGAAGCTGAAGCAGAAAATGTAACTTCTGTAGACATTATCAACTCAATTATTAACGAAGTAGAAGTACCTTAGAATTAGCTCTTAGCATTTAGCAATTAGCCAACAGCGAAAAGCAAAAAGCCAACAGCTTAAAAAATGGATACAAAAGAAATACTCAAAAAAGTTCGTAAAATAGAGATTAAGACAAGACGCTTGTCTGATCATATTTTTGGAGGTGAATACCATTCATCTTTTAAAGGACGAGGTATGACTTTTTCTGAAGTGCGCCAATACCAATTTGGTGATGATGTAAGAGCTATTGACTGGAACGTTACTGCACGTTACAACGAACCTTATGTTAAGGTTTTTGAAGAAGAACGTGAACTAACCATGATGTTAATGGTAGATGTTTCTGGATCTGAGCTATTTGGAACATCCAATCAATTTAAAAAAGAAACCGTCACAGAAATCGCAGCAACATTAGCATTTTCTGCAACCCAAAATAATGATAAAGTGGGTTTAATTTTATTTTCTGATGATGTAGAGTTGTTTATTCCTCCTAAAAAAGGGAAAAGTCACGTTTTAAGAATTATTAGAGAGTTAATTGAGTTTAAACCCAAAAGTAAAAAAACAAATATTGCTACTGCTTTAAAATTTTTATCAAGTGTCATGAAAAAAAGAGCCATTGTGTTTATGTTGTCAGATTTTATGGATGATGATTACGAAAAAACATTAAAAATTGCTGGAAATAAACACGATGTAACCGGTATTCGAGTGTACGATAAACACGATGAAGAAATTCTTAATTTAGGAATGGTGCCCATGTTAGATGCAGAAACAGGCAATGTTCAGTTAATAAATACAGCATCAAAATCTGTAAGAAATAGTTACAAAGCCAATGCCTTACGTTTGTCAGATTATTATGTAAACACTTTCAAAAGAAGCGGCTCAGGTACCATCAGTACAAGAGTTGATGAAAGTTACGTGAAAAAATTATTAGGTTATTTTAAACATAAAAACAAATAGATTGTCATTTCGAGCGAAGTCGAGAAATCTTATGAAAAAACATATATTCTACATATTAATTCTAATTTCTACCGTAAGTTTTGCTCAAAACTCCATGGTAAAAATAGAGATTGATACCACTAATATTAGAATTGGAGAGCAATTTAATTTAAAAATTTCTGTGGATGAAACTCAGAATGTTATCATTCCAAAATTACAGTTAAAAGGATTAGAAATTGTAGATTCATCTGCAACAGATACCGTAAAAAATTCTCTAATTAGAAAATATATTCTAACAGGTTTTGATAGTGGTGCATTTTACATTCCGCAACAACAAATCTTTGTAAAAAATCAGGCATATTTAACAGATTCATTATTAATAAATGTAGCTACAGTAGCCGTAGACACAACCAAAGTAAAGAAGTTTCCTATTAAATCTATTAAAAGTGAGCCATATACTTTCGATGATTTTAAAATCTATATTTATATCATTTTAGCAGCATTGGTTATCATCGGTTTTTGGATTTACTGGTTTGTTATTAGAAAGCGAAAAGAGGAAGAAGAAGAGCCAACCTATAGAGCTTTACCTCCTTACGAAGAAGCCATTTATCGTTTAAATGAATTAGACGAAAAACAACTTTGGCAAAACAATCAGACCAAAGAATATTATAGTGAATTAACAGAAATTGTACGTGGTTATATTGAACGAGAATTAAATGTCTCAGCCTTAGAAAAAACTACAGATGAGGTGTTAGAGATGCTAAAAGATTTTAAAGATGCTGATGTAATTTTAACCTCACAAGAAACCATAGATAAGTTATATAGCTTACTAAAAGAAGCAGATTTAGTAAAGTTTGCAAAATCGAAACCATTAGCGCCAGAAATTGAAGAAGACAGAAAAGATGCAGAAGATATTATCGGCAATTTAAAACCAAAACCAATTGTAGAAGAAAAAGACAAAGAAGATGGATTGGAGTAATTTTGAATTTTTAAATCCTGAGTTTCTATGGCTGCTAATTCTAATTCCATTATTAGCAGTTTGGTATTTTTTTATGCGCAAAAAAGATGCTGCAGTATTAACGATACCAAGCATAAAAGGGTTTAAGGCAGATTCAATCTTATCAAAATTAAAACCACTTTTATATATACTAAGATTACTGGCATTAGCTATTATTATTGTGGCTTTAGCAAGACCACGAAATGTTTCTGTGAGCAAAAAAACAAAATCTAACAGAGGTATAGATATTGTAATGGCAATAGATGTTTCTGCAAGTATGTTGGCTCGAGATTTAAAACCAAATCGTTTAGAGGCCTTAAAAAAAGTAGCGATAGATTTTGTAGATAGAAGACCAAATGATAGAATAGGAATTGTAGTTTACGCAGGAGAAAGTTTTACGCAAACACCAATTACAAGTGATAAAGGCATTGTAAAACGTACCATTTCTGAATTAAAATGGGGGCAATTAGAAGGCGGAACAGCAATTGGTATGGGTCTAGGTTCTGCTGTAAACAGATTAAAAGAAAGTACCGCAAAAAGTAAAGTTATTATTTTATTGACGGATGGTGTAAACAATTCTGGAAATATAGATCCAAGAACTGCCACAGAATTGGCTACAGAATTAGGAATAAAAACCTATACTATTGGAATTGGAACCAACGGAATGGCAGATTTTCCTTGGAGCAGAGACCCAAGAACAGGTAAATTACAGTTTAGAAAACAGCAAGTAGAGATTGATGAAGCACTGTTAAAAGAAATCGCAGAAAAAACAGAAGGAAAATACTTTAGAGCTACCAACAACACCTCATTAAAAGAGATTTACGATGAAATAGATAAACTCGAAAAAACTAAAATAGAAGAGTTTAAATATTACAATTATCAAGAAAAGTTTAGAATTTTTGTCTTTTTAGGATTAGGATTCTTGTTGTTAGAATTTATATTAAGAAACACATTATTTAAAAGTTTTATTTAATGATAAGTTATAAAGTTTAAATGTTAAAAATTGAAAAGTTATAGTTAGAATAATTTTCTAACTTTCTACTTTTCAACATTTATACCAAAGAAAATGTACAGAATAGAAGAACCAATTTATTTTACATTACTTGCAATTATTCCAGGAATGGTTGTAATATTTCTATTGGTTTTATGGTGGAAAAAAAGAACACAAAAGAAATTTTCTGATCTTAATTTATTACAAAGATTAGCACCAAATTCATCCGTATTTAAATCTACTTTAAAGTTGATTGTTTTGTTAATTGGAATCGCTTTTTTAATCATTTCATTGGTAAACCCTAAAATGGGAACCAAACTAAAAACGGTTAAAAGAGAAGGTGTAGATGTGGTTTTTGCGTTAGATGTTTCTAAAAGTATGTTGGCAGAAGATATTGCACCAAACAGATTAGAAAAAGCAAAACAAATTATTTCTAAAATTATAGATAAATTAGGTTCAGATAGAGTTGGTATTATTATTTATGCTGGAAATTCTTATCCGCTTTTACCAATAACCACAGACCATGCAGCAGCAAATATGTTTTTGCAAAATGCAAATCCAGATATGGTGTCAAGCCAAGGCACAGCAATTAACGAAGCCTTAGAATTAGCAAAAACGTATTATAATAATGATGAACAAACCAACCGCTTTTTAATTATTATTTCTGATGGCGAAGACCATCAAGAAGAAACCAAACAAGTGGCTAATAACATTGCAAATGATGGCGTAAAAATTTATACAATTGGTGTGGGAACAGAAAAAGGAAGTCCAATTCCTATACGTCTAAATGGCTCTATGATTGGCTATAAAAAAGACAGAAAGGGAGAAACTGTAATTACCCAACGTAAACCAGAAGTTTTACAAGGTATTGCAGATGCAGCTGACGGGAAATATATAGACGGAAATGTAACTGAAAAACCTGTAAAAGTTATTGCAGAAATTATAGCAAACGCAGAAAAAAATGAGTTTGAAACCAAACAATTTTCCGATTATAAAGACCAATTTCAATGGTTTTTGGCATTAGGTTTGCTGTTCTTAGTTGCAGATATATTTTTGTTTGAAAAGAAGACAAAATGGCTTAAAAAAGTAGATTTGTTTAACGAAGAAAATCAGAAGAAATAATATGAAAAACTTTCAATACTTTTTAATAGTGTTTTTAGTGCTTTTTTCTTCTATAGAAATTTTAGCTCAAAAAGATTCTATTACTGCACAAAGAAAAGCAAGAAAACTCTTACGTCAAGGAAATGATTTATACAAGCAACAAAGATATACAGATGCTTCTATAGCTTACAGAAAAGCGTTAGGGAAAGATTCTAATTACGACAAAGCTTCTTATAATATGGGAAATGCTTTGTACCAAAGTAAAAACTTTAAAGAAGCGATTCCGCAATACGAATTAACTGCAAAAACTGCAAAAGACAAATTTACCAAAGCAGAAGCATACCATAATATTGGTAATGCAATGATGGAGTCTAAAAATTACCAAGGAGCAGTAGATGCCTATAAAAACGCGTTAAGAAATAATCCAAATGATGATGAAACTCGTTATAATTTAGCTGTCGCTCAAAAATTATTAGACAAACAAAATAAAAACAATAAAAACGACAAAAATAAAGATAACAAAGACAAAAAGGACAAAGATAAAAAGGATAAAGACGATAAAAACAAAGAAAAAGATAAAAATAAAGACGGAAACGATAAAGACAAAGATAAAAAAGACGACAAAGACGGAGATAAAGATGAGAAAAAGGATGAGGAGAAAAAGCAAGATCCAAAAAATAATAAAAACGATAAAAACAAAAACAAGCCAAAACCTCAACAAGGCAAAATGACACCCGAACAAATTAAGCAGTTGTTAGAAAGCTTAAATAATGAGGAGAAAAAAACTCAGAAAAAAATGAATGCTAAAAAAGCAAAAGGTAAAAAAGTAAAACAAGAAAAAGATTGGTAACAATTGTGTAAAAGTTTAATCGTTTATTTGTTAAACTATTTTGAGTAAATAAAATGATGTTAAGATTTCGGATACTTTTTTTTATGATGCTATTTTCTTTAGTAGCCCTTGCTCAGGAAGCAAAATTGACTGCTAAAGTGAGTAAAAATAAGCTTGGAGTAAATCAACGTTTGCGAATAGAATTTTCTATCAACAAACAAGGTGGTGATCATTTTACACCTCCAAGTTTTGCTAATTTTAAAGTAGTTGGTGGCCCAAGTCAGTCTGTAAGTCAATCTTGGATTAATGGTAAAGTTAGTTTTTCTCAATCGTATACATACATCATTCAACCCAAAAGAAAAGGAGAACTTACTATTGGCGCTGCAACTATAGAAATTGGTGGTAAAACCATAAAATCAGACCCTATAAAAGTCATTGTTTTAGATGCTGTAGAATTACCTAAAAACCCTAATGACCCAGATTATATTGCCCAACAAAACATTCATTTAGTTGCAGAAGTGTCTAAATCGAGACCCTATGTTGGTGAAGGTATTTATGTTGAATACAGATTGTATGTAAGCGAGAACATAAGTGTTTATGATACCAATGTAACAGAAGCGCCACAATACAATGGCTTTTGGAATCAAGACATTAAAATTAACGGTTTTCCGGTAAAGATGGGAAAATACAATGGAGAAGATTACAGGTATATTGTACTACAAAAAGCACTTCTTATTCCTACCAAGACAGGAAAATTAGAGATTGACCCTATGAAAATGGATATTGTTATTGGTGTTCCTACAGGTAGAGCAGATTTCTTTGGCAATGTAATTACAAGAAATATTCGTAGAGAATTCGCATCGCCAAAAAAAGTAATTCGTCCAAAAAGTTTGCCTTTAGAAAACAAACCAGAAAATTTTACAGGTGCTGTTGGCGATTTTAATTTTGCAGTAACATTAAGTAAAGACATTTTAAAAGCTAATGAAAGTTCTCAAATAAAAGTTGGGGTTACTGGTAAAGGAAACTTAAAATTATTTGAATTACCAGAAGTAACCACTCCTGCTGAGTTAGAAAAATATCAACCCGAAAGAAAAGAAAAAGTTAGTGTAAGTTCTTCAGGAATTTCAGGAACTGTATCAGATTTATATACAGTTGTACCTCAGTACAAAGGAAAATACAAAATACCAAATGTTACATTTTCGTACTTTAATCCAAAAGAAGAAAAATATTACACATTGTCTTCAGAAGATTTATATGTAGATGTAATAGAGGGAAAAAATTTGATTACAAATACCAGTAAAGCTGATAATTCTTTACAAAAACAAACCGTAAAACTTACAGGAAAAAACTTTAGATATATTCAAACAAAAACAGTTTTTAAACCTATTAATAATGAAGATTTTTTTAAATCGAATGGCTATTATCTTCTATTATTTTTACCTTTAATAGCAATTCCTGTAGGAATTTTTATTGCCAAACAAAATAAAGCAAGAAGCAATGATGTTGTTGGTAATAGACTAAGAAAAGCAGAAAAATTAGCTAAAAAATATTTATCTGAAGCTAAAAAACAGTTGGGCAACAAAGAAGCTTTTTATGAAGCCTTAGAACGTGCTTTACACAATTATTTAAAAGCAAAATTAGGAATAGAAACCGCAGATATTAGCAAAGAAAAAATTACCCAAATTTTACAAGATAAAAATGTTGACAACGCCACTAATAAGCAATTTATAGATGTCTTAAAAAGTTCTGACTTTGCAAGATATACCCCCATTACAAGTACAGAGATGGAGGCAGAGTTAGAACGAGCAAAAGAAGTTATTATTCAATTAGATAAACAACTGTAATTATGAAAAAAGTAGTGTTTTTACTATTAATAATGGTTGCCAATTCACTTTTCTCTCAAAATGTGGATAGCTTGTTTGTTGCTGCAAATGAATTATACAAAAATGGAAATTTTGAAGAAGCTATTAAAAAATATAAAGAAATAGAATCTCAAGAATTAATTTCATCAGAATTATATTACAATTTAGGAAATTCGTATTACAAACTCAATAAAGTAGGCCCATCTATTTATTATTACGAAAAAGCATTAAAAGTAAACCCCCTAAATGAAGATGTTAAAAATAATTTAGTTTTTGCCAAACGTTTAGCCATAGATAATATAGAAGCCTTACCACAAACTGTTTTTCAAAAATTGAATACAAATTACTTACAACAACTTTCATATAACCAATGGGCAATTGTAGTAGTTATCTTTTCAATTTTAGCAGCAATTTTGTTTTTATTGTATTACTATTCTTACTCATCATCAAGAAAACGCCTTTTTTTTATAACCAGCATGGTTTGCTTTTTTTCTTTAGCCATCTGTATTTTTATTACCTACAATCAATATAGTTTTGCTAAAAACAATAAAGAAGCTATTGTTTTTGCAGAAAAAACAGAGGTTAGAAATGCACCAACTTTAAACTCTGATGAGGTTTTTACTTTGCATGAAGGCACCAAAGTTATTGTTTTAGATGCTGTAGACAATTGGAAAAAAATTAAATTAATTGATGGTAAAATTGGTTGGATTATTGCTTCTGAAATAAAAGAGTTAGAATATTTTTAAAAAATTTAACACTTTTTTTAAAAAGCTTTTATATTTTTAACGCTTCACTAATAAATTTACAATTGAAGGTTAAAATTGCACTTTTTTTCTCAATTCTTTTTTTAAGTTTACTTATTGCTCCAACAGTAATAAGTTTTACTGATAGCCATTATGAAATGTCTATGCTTATCGATATTACCGAAGAAGAAGAAAAGAAAGGAAAAGAATCTTCAGAATCTAAATTAGATTCAGAAATAAAAATTCATCCTTCGTTATATAATAAATTGCTATTATTAAAAGGTTTCTCTAAAACCAATTCTGTAATTTTTCATTCTAAAAATTATATTTCAGAATATCCAAAAATTACAACTCCTCCCCCAAAGTTTATACTATAGTTTTTTTAGTTTTCAGTTTCAAAATCAATTTATTTTAGTTTAATAAAAAACTTTAAGTTTAATTTCTTAAAGAAAAAAATAATTTACATATGTTTAAACACATAAAAAGTGATTTACCATCTAGTATTGTGGTATTTTTCGTAGCATTACCTCTTTGCTTAGGTATTGCATTAGCAAGTGGGGCACCTCTTTTTTCTGGACTTATTGCAGGTATTGTAGGAGGTATAGTAGTTGGGGGGCTTAGTGGGTCTAAAATTGGAGTTAGTGGTCCAGCTGCTGGTTTGGCAGCAATAGTTTTAACAGCAATTGGCACTTTAGGTGGTTATGAAAACTTCTTAGTTGCTGTAGTTATAGGTGGTATTATTCAAATAATTTTTGGCATCTTAAAAGCTGGGATTATTGGATATTATTTTCCTTCTTCTGTGATAAAAGGAATGTTAACAGGTATTGGAATTATTATTATTTTAAAGCAAATTCCTCATTTTTTTGGTTATGACTCAGACCCTGAAGGCGATTTTGCTTTCTTTCAAGTAGATGGAGAGAATACTTTTTCAGAAATTTTAATGGCTTTAAACAATATTAGTTTAGGATCTACTATTGTTGGTATTATTGGTTTGGGTATATTAATTCTTTGGAGTAATGTTTTGTCTAAAAAAGGGAAAATTTTTCAGCTAATTCAAGGCCCTTTAGTTGCAGTTGTTTTTGGTATTTTATATTTTTTTCTTACCAGTGGAAACTCAAAATATGGTATCAGTTCTTCCCATTTAGTAAGTGTACCTGTACCAGATAATTTTGACATGTTTCTGTCTCAATTTAGCTTTCCAAACTTTAGTGCTATTTCAAATCCAGAAATTTGGGTTGTTGGTTTTACTATTGCATTGGTAGCAAGTTTAGAAACTTTACTCTGTGTAGAAGCAACAGATAAGTTAGACCCTCATAAAAATGTAACACCAACTAATAGAGAGTTATTAGCTCAAGGAACAGGCAATATTGTTTCTGGTATGATTGGTGGCCTTCCAATTACTCAAGTAATTGTTAGAAGTTCTGCTAACATTCAATCTGGTGGAAGAACAAAATTAAGTGCTATAATTCATGGGTTCTTTTTATTAATTTCTGTCATTTTAATTCCAACATTATTAAATAAAATACCTCTATCTGTTTTGGCTGCTATTTTGCTAGTTGTAGGTTATAAATTAGCAAAACCATCTCTTTTTCTTAAAATGTATAAATTAGGATGGAAACAGTTTATACCATTTACAGTAACTGTTCTTGGAATTGTTTTTACAGATTTATTGGTAGGTATTGGGCTTGGTTTAGGAGTAGGTATAATTGTTATTTTAATAAAAAGTTTTCAAAATTCTCATTTTTTGCATATAGAAGACAAAAGTAATGGGGTGCACAAAATTAAAATGACACTGGCAGAAGAAGTAACTTTTTTTAACAAAGGAGCAATTTTAAATGAGTTAGATAGCTTACCAAGAAATACATATTTAGAGTTAGATGTAAGAAAAACTAGATATTTAGATAATGATATTATTGAAATTCTCGAAGATTTTGCTATTAAAGCTAAAGAAAGAGAAATCGATATTAAATTGATTTCTGAAAGAGGAATCATAGAAAACCCCGATAGTTATATAGAGTTTTTTAAACTAAGAAAAAAGTCGGCTTAAAATTAAAATTTATGAATAAAAAATCTAAAATATTAGTTTTATCAGAAATTAATAAATCAATTCACAAAACCATAACAAGCGCTGTAAATTTAGCTAAAATTGTAAATGCAGATATCGAGCTTTTTTGCGTTAAAAAACCTTCAGAAATTATCAATAAAGAAAGTCAGCTTTCTGCAATAAGAACCATTAACAAAGAATATATTACTGCTTCAAATAAGGTTAAAGAAATTCTTTCCGACACAGAAAAAGCAAGCAATATTAATATAAACTATAAAGTTTCGTTTGGAAATCTTAAAAATGAAATTAGTGATTATATTAAAATCATTAACCCAGATATAATTGTTTTAGGAAGAAAAAAGCCAAAGCTTCTAAAATTTTCTGGAGACAATGTGATGAATCTTATTCTTAAAGAATTTAAAGGAATTGTTATGATTGCTTCAGATAAAAACATGTTTGAAGCTAGCGAGAACTTAAACCCTGCAGTATTAAACAGTGCTAATACTTTACCAAAAAATGATTTGATAAACAATCTTTTAAGCTCTATTAAAAAACCATTAACCTCTTTTAAAATTATTGAAGGAGAAGCTATAAAAGAAAATAACACAACAAATTCATTGCATAGAGAATTTGTATTCGAAAAAAATGATAACGTATTTAAAAACATTTCTAAATATCTAGCTAAAAGCAATATAAATTTATTGTTTATAGACAATAGCAATGAGAATTTTAATAAATCGAAAGCTAAAATTCAAAATATTGTTAATTCAATAGATTGTTCTTTAATTTTATCTTCAAATTAAATATTAAAAAACAGATAATAATCGTTAATTTTTAAATTTGTAATAGTTAACTTTCGTGTTTCACTAAAACTAACTGTTTTATACATATGAAAAACTTCTTTTCTAATATAAAAGGTGATGCATTTGGAGGAATTACTGCAGGAATTGTAGCACTCCCCCTAGCATTAGCATTTGGAGTTTCCTCTGGTTTAGGACCAACAGCAGGTCTTTACGGAGCAATATTTATTAGCTTTTTTGCAGCTCTTTTTGGCGGAACAAATACTCAGATTTCTGGACCAACCGCACCAATGACTGCTGTTAGTATGGTAATTATTGCAGGTATTGTAGCTGCCAATGATGGCGATGTTTCTAAAGCCTTACCCTCTATCTTAACTGTTTTCTTGTTAGCAGGATTATTTCAAATTGGACTAGGCTTTTTAGGATTAGGGAAATACATTCGATATATACCCTATCCAGTAGTTTCTGGGTTTATGACTGCTATTGGTTTAATTATCTTATTAACCCAAGTATTACCTTCTGTAGGATATTACCCAAAAGAAGATAAAGAGTTTGTTTCTAAATTTAAAGCACAAGCAGAAGAAGTTATCTTAGAAAATATCTTGAAAGAAGAAGCTGGAGAAGGAATTCTTGTTTTAGAAAATTTTAAAGAAACCATTTCAAGAGCAGAGAAAATTTCTTTAGAAGATATAGAAAGAGAATCTCAAACTCTTGCTGCTAAAAATGCATCAGGCACAATAGGAGCCATAAGGGTTTTTCCAAGAGCAATTAAAAATATGAATTGGCTAGAATTAATCTTGGCTTTAGGAACTATTTTTATTATTTATGGATTTAAAAGAATCACAAAGTCGATACCAAGTACTTTAGTTGCCTTGGTAGTAATGTCTGGAATTGCGGTTGGTTTTAAATTAGATTATAGAACAATTCAAGAAATTCCTGGAGGAATACCAATGCCTAAATGGGAAATTATAACAGAATTCGATTTAGGAACAATAACTCCTTATATTTTTACAGCACTTACTTTGTCTTTATTAGGCGCAATAGATTCTTTGCTAACAAGTGTTGTTGCTGATAATATGACCAAAACCAAACACAAACCTAATAAAGAATTAGTAGGGCAAGGAATTGGAAACAGTATTGCTGCAATTTTTGGAGGAATTCCAGGAGCAGGAGCTACCATAAGAACTGTTGTAAATATTAACGCAGGTGGAAAAACTAAACTATCAGGAATGATTGCTGGAATAATGCTACTAATTATTATGCTTTTATTAGGACCAATAGCTTCAAAAATTCCGGCAGCTGTTTTAGCAGGTATATTAATCACTGTTGGTATTGGTGTAATGGATTATAAAGGATTAAAAGCAATTCCCTTTCTACCAAAAGATATAAAATTTGGCCCTGTTAAACTAAGTTCTGAAGTTTTAATAATGATGATAGTGCTTGTACTATCTACCTTCTGGGATTTAATTTATGCTGTTGGTATTGGTTTGGTAATAGCATCGTTAATGTTTATGAAAAAGATAGGAGACTTAACTGCGAAAAGATCAGATGTTAAACCTCTAAAAGAAGAAACTTGGGCAGATGAAAAATCGTTTCCAAAAGAATTAACACAAGAAGTTTTTATAAAACACCTTAAAGGACCTTTATTTTTTGGCTCTACAAGTGAATTTCAGCAACTTTATCAGCAAATACCTAACACTGCATCTACAGTTATTATGAGGTTAGGGAGAATGCAATATATGGATCAATCTGGATTATATGCTATGGAAGATATGCTGCAAGATTTAAAAACTAAAAATATTGAAGTCTTGTTTGTAGACCTTTTAGAACAACCAAGATACATGATGGAAAGAATTGATATTATTCCAGATTTTATACCTCCAGAACATATTTTTAATTCATTTAAAGAATGCGTAAAATGGGTAAAACAAAATATAAAAGACAATAATAATTAAAACAAGAAAAAAAATGAGAAGTATAGCAATAAATAAAGAAGCACAAGAAAGCCTATCTCCAAATAGTGTTTTACAAGACTTAATGGAAGGAAACAATCGTTTTGTAAACGATAATTTAGAAAAAGTGGCGCATTTAGATTTAGTTAAACAAACTATTACTGGGCAATACCCAAAAGCAGTTGTGCTGTCTTGTATAGATTCTAGAGTTCCTGTAGAACAGGTTTTTGATCAATCTGTGGGCGATATTTTTGTAGCAAGAGTAGCTGGTAATTTCGAAAATGTAGACATTTTAGGAAGCTTAGAATATTCTTGTGCAGTTGCAGGTAGCAAACTAATTTTAGTCTTAGGCCATGAAAGTTGTGGAGCTGTTAAAGCTGCTTGTGATGGTGTTGAATTAGGAAATATTACTGCTATGTTAGAAAATATTGTACCAGCTGTTAAAAAATCTTCAGAAGAAGTAGATGGAGAAACAAATTCATCGAATAAAGAATTTGTAGCTAAAACAGTAGAAAATAATGTTCTTTTAACTATAGAAAGAATTCGTGAAAAAAGTGGAATCTTGTCTGAAATGGAAGACAATGATGAAATTAAAATTGTTGGAGGTCTATATTCTTTACAAACAGGAAAAGTTTCTCTCTTGTAAGAATTCAATGTTTTTCAAAAATAATTTTAAATAAAAAAACAAGCAAATTGCTTGTTTTTTTATTTAAAATTATTTTTTTGTCTTTACTTTTGTCATTCTTCCTTCCCAAGATCTTCCTCCTAAAGAAGAGGTATAATATACTTTTTTACCTCTAACTTTATTCACAACAATATGCATTTTTGTACCCATTTTAAATGGAAAATTAGGTAGTGTAGATTCTCTAATAATTAAATAATACTCACAATCACTTACCCACTCTATATCAGATTTAATATAATGCTCTTTGTCATTGTGGTATTCTGTGTGCTTATTTTCATCAAAAATTACAATAACATCTTTTTTTGCATTTCTATACGTAAATGTATTATTCTTTATCATAAAACATTTATTTCCCGTAAAAGACATTAATAGCATAAAACTAAATAAAGCTAAAGCCTTGTAAATTTTCTTCATGGTAATGATTTGTTAACGGCAGCAATTTACAAAAAAGCTGCATTAGTTTATATATTTTTAGTAGGGGTTTTCACCTGTTTTTCTTCTTTAATAATAGAGGGGAAAATAGTAGGGGCTATTTTTTTTACGGGTTTGTATAAAATAGATTTTTCTAAAGTTTCCTTTTCTATAAAAGGAATTGTATCGTTCATTTTTCCGAAAAAAATAAAAACTACACTAAGTATAAGACCTATTTTTAGAGCTCCAAAAGCACCTCCTAAAATTTTATTTAAAATACCAAGAGAAGCAAAATCAGCAATCTTGGTTAATGCTTTACCCAATAGTGCAATTACAATAATTATAATAACAAAAGTTACAGCAAAAGCAGCTAATGTTATATATTCTTCGCCCCAAGATACGGATTCTTTCAGAAAATCAGAAACGAAATACGAAAAATGAATAGCACCGTATACTCCACCAACAAGTGCTACCAAAGAAGCAACTTCTACAAACAACCCTTTCATTAAGCCTCTTACAAAACCAAACAACAGTAATGCTGCAATTATTATATCAAAAATATTCATTAAAATAATTTTTTCAAACCTACATCTTTTTTTCAAAAATTAAAAATGGTGGTTGTATATTTACCTCATAAACAAGTAGTATGCCAGAAATAGTTAGCCTAAAAATAAAGTGGGATAAATTGGTAATAAAATTAACCAATCAGTTTGCAGACGGAGATGAATTAAATATTGATGGAATTATCTATTTAGTTGGTGTTCAAGAATTAGGGCAAGGACATAGAACGTTTAAAAAAGACGAAAAAGTAAACCTAATGCACATAGCAATTTGTAAGTTATTAGAACCTTACGGCTATTATGAGTTCGATTTTTTTGATGATGATGGTTGGCCTCACTACAAAATACTTACAGAATTGCCTAACTTAAAACCCGGTGAACAAACCATTTTAATGAAAGAAGCCATTGTTAATTACTTTGAAAGTTTATCTTATTTAGATTAAAAATTTGGTACACTTATTGAAATCTTTTTAAAGAGATATAAAATCTATATGATGAAAAAAATCCTGTTATTCTTCTTTTTAATTTCTTTTGTTTCTTATGGACAATTTACTGTACAAGGAACAATGACACCAACTCTTAAAAGCGATTGGGTTATTCTGTACAAAATTGAAGGCGCAAGACAAAAATTTGTACAAAACACAAAAATAAAAATTGATTCTGTTGTAATTGATGGAAAAAAACAAGCAATAGGAAATTTTAGTTTTACACTACCCAAAGAAAGCAAAGTTGGTGCATATAGAGTAACTTATAAATTAGAAGGAGCTGGTTTTGTAGATTTTATATTTAATAAAGAAAATGTAAGTTTTGGTTTTCATCCAGATTATCCTAATCAATCAGTTACTTTTTCACAATCTAAAGAAAACATTTTTTATAAAAATTATTTAGATGCCATTGCTAACGCACAACAACGTTTAGATTCTATACAAGTACTAGCGTTACAAAACCCCAATTTAGATTTAAAAACAGTTTACAAAAAAGCTTTTGATAAGGTTATTTCAATACAAAAAAACTATTTAGATGCTTCTAAAGGAATGTATGTACAGCCTTTTGTAAAAGCAACTTTTAGAAATAGTCCATCAGAAATAATTGCTACGCCACAAAAGTATATGTCTAACATGATTGCTACTTTTTTTGATCAAATGGATTTTAATAATAAAACACTTTTAAATTCTTCTTTTTTAGTTGATAGAATTAATGACTATGTTTTTTATATAAATTATTCTGATGATGCAAAAACACAACAAAAACTATATAAAGAATCTGCAGATACAGTATTGGCGAAAATTAAGGATAATCTCTTTAAAAAAGATGTCATAGAGTTTTTAATTAGTCAGTTTGAAAGTTCTAAAAACTTAGAATTAATAGATTATTTATTCGAAAAACATTACAATAGTTTACCTCTTGGCGTTCAAAACAAAAAATTTAAAGCAGAGAAATTAGCCTTATTTGCTGCAGAAGTTGGCAGAATTGCACCAGATTTTTCTTGGAATGAAAATGGAAAAACCTTAAAATTATCTACTTTAAATGATGCAGAAAATTATTTGTTAATTTTTTGGAGCACAGGTTGTTCTCATTGTTTAAGAGAAATTCCTCAGATTCATAAATTTTTACAAGGAAATAAAAAAGTAAAAGTGGTTGCTTTCTCTTTAGAAACCAACGATTTTGGTTGGAAAAATTACAAGCAAAATTTACCCAACTGGCATCACATTTTAGGTTTAAACAAATGGGAAAACAAAACAGCAAGAACGTACAACATTATGTCTACACCAAGTTATTTTGTTTTAAATGCAAATAAAAAAATTATTGCAAAACCAGAAAGGTTAGAAGATGTAAAGAAGTTTATCGAAAAACTTTAAAAATGCAAAAAAGCATCTTCTAAATGCTCAATTTTTGTTTCTTTTTTATTTTGAATAATGGCAATAATATCAAAACGAACCTCAACATCTAAATCTTTTTCTACAACATAATTATCTATGGCAGAAAGTAATAGTTTAATTTTCTTCGGGTTTACGAATTCTTCTGGATTCCCAAAATAATCTGAGGTTCTTGTTTTTACTTCAACAGCAACTAAAATTGCTTCTTTTTGTGCTATAATATCTACTTCCGCTTTTAAATAACGGTAATTTTTTTCAAGGATCGTATAGCCGTTTTTAATTAAAAAATCGATAGCTAATTGTTCTCCTTTTTTTCCTAATTCATTGTGTTGTGCCATTAGGTGAATTTACAAATTATTGATTACTTTTAAATCAAATTAATTGAAATGAATTTTTTTAAAAACTCGTTATCTTTTTTTATCATTCTTTTTTGTTTTTATTCAACTTTTGGGCAACATAAAATCAATGAATTCGAACCTTTTTTAAGTCAAAAAAAGCGAAGTTTTCCTTTCTTGTTATTCAGTCCAACAGACAATAGTAGTGCTTTTAAAGTGAGTCCTATTACAGCAAAAACAGCTAATGGATTTCAATTTAATTCTTATAAAGTTCTGGTAAATTTAAAAGCCAATGTTTTTAAAAAAATATATGCTAAAAACAACTATCAATTAGCGGTTAGCGGTCATATTGATAATCAGTTTGTGTTTCGAGAAGAGAATTCTGCAACCTTTAATGGTGTTACACATTCGCTTTTTAATACCGATTATTTCATCTATTTACACAACGATTTTGTTTTGAATGAAAACAACTATTTGCGTATCAATTTGTATCACAGATCTTCTCATTTAGGTGATGATTTTTTGCTGAAAAATGCTTATACCACAATTACAAATCCCGATTATTGGAAAGTAGACCCTGCAAATTATGAAACCATAGAGGTTTTATATGCTTTTAATAAAGAAAAATTGGGTTTATATGGAGGCGTATCGTACATCGTTAGAACAAATAGCAATCGTAAAAAACTAACTTTTCAAACAGGTGGTGTTTTTAAAAACTTTGAATCTGAAAGCGAGTTTTTAAGTAGAATTTTTATAGGGTATGATGTTCGTTTTTTAGAAAACAACAATTTTAATGCAGATTTTAATGGCGGAATTGGGTATGCTTTTAAAAACAACAATAGTTTACGACTCGAATATTATAATGGCTTTTTACCATATTCTAGATTAGAAAAAGAAGTAAAAACCAGTTGGCTTTCGTTAGCTTTTTACTATAATTTAGAGTTATAGGTATGACTGAAGAAACACTCATTAAATATTTAGAGTTTCTTAAAACAGAATGTTTAAGGCATCAAAATGATAAGATTATAACAGATGATGAAATAAACCAACTACAAATTGAACTACAAAATTTTATAAATAGAATAGATAAAAGTTCATTTTCTAAAGAAATTAAGCTTGAAATTTCTAAAATTGATTTCGATTTAGATGAAGAAAACCATAATCATTCAAAATTCAAAGTTTTTAAATTTATAGGTGGTTTTCAAGCAAAAGAATACAAAGAACAAGAAAATCGAAAACAACGATTTTTAAAACTTTATAACGATTTAGAGACCTCTTTATTCAAAATAAAAACTATTCTTTAAAAACAACTTTTGACTGTTTATTGCCACTGCAAACTGTCAAGTGAACTTTTCTCCCAAAAATCAAAGCTCTATTATCTGCTTCATGTCCTGCAGGAAAATCAAATAAAACAGGAATTTTTTTAGGAACAACATCTAAAATCAATTGCTCTATAGGTTTTCCCCATTTTGTGGAGTTCTTTTTAATTAAAGATATATCACCCACAATCACAGCTTTTACATTTTTAAAATATCCAGCTCGTTTTAAGCTTTGTAGCATTCTATCAATTGAATATTTATACTCGCCAATTTCTTCAATAAATAAAATTTTACCATCAGTATTCAACTGGCTTTTAGAACCTAACATTGAGGTTAAAATAGCTAAATTTCCTCCAATAATTTGTCCTTCAATTTTCTTTGATGAACCCTGTACTGAGCTTGATGAAGTATATCTATTATATTTTGATGAAGGAATTGTGTAGCTCAACTTTTTGCCAAAAATCGCACTTTTAAAACTTGAAATGGTTGCAATAATTTCTTCAGGTTTTTCTTCTAAACTGGTTGCCATCATTCCGTGAATAGTTTCTACTCCTAAATTGTGGATGTGATTGTGAAACGCTGTAATATCAGAATACCCAATAATCCATTTTGGGTGTTTTAAAAAGTGAGTATAATCTAATTTATCTAAAATACGCACAGAACCATAACCTCCTCTTGCTGCCCAAATTGCTTTGATATTGGGGTTGTCTAATGCTTTTTGAAAATCATCAGCTCTTTCTGCATCAGAACCTGCAAAGTGATTTCCGTTATTAAACATATTTTTACCTAAAACAACGTGTAATCCCCAACTTTCAGCCAGTTTTTTTGCTTCTAAAACAATTGCTTTTCTGCTTGGTTTTAAAATTCCTGCAGGTGCTAAAATTACAATGCTATCTCCTTTTTGTAAATATGCAGGTGTTTTTAGTTTTTCTTGTGCATTTATTAATGATAATGGCATCATTAAAACAAGAAAGAGTGGTATAAATTTTCTCAAAATGTATCTTTTTTCTAATAATCTAACTTCCATCAATGTAAATGTATCCATTTTCAATGGTTTTAAAAAATTGCTTTTTCGTACTTTTGCACTTCAAAAATTAGTCCAAAATTTAAGAGAAACTTTATGAGTGCTCCAAAAAGATATACAATTACAGCTGCTTTACCTTATACCAATGGTCCAATTCATATTGGTCATTTAGCGGGTGTTTACGTTCCAGCAGATATTTATGCACGTTATTTACGAGGAATTGGCAAAGATGTGGCATACATCTGTGGTTCTGATGAACATGGAGTTGCTATACCTATGAGAGCTAAAAAAGAAGGTGTTTCTCCACAAGATATTATCGACAAGTATCATGGAGTAATTAAAAAATCATTTGCCGATTTTGGAATTTCTTTTGATAATTATTCAAGAACATCCGCAGAAATTCACCATAAAACTGCTTCTGAGTTTTTTGTGGATTTGTATAATAAAGGTGAATTTATAGAAGAAGTTACAGAACAATTGTATGATGAAAAAGCAAATCAGTTTTTAGCAGATCGATTTGTGGTAGGAACGTGCCCAAAATGTGGTTTTGAAGAAAGTTATGGAGATCAATGTGAAAACTGCGGAACATCACACAATGCAACAGATTTAATCAATCCTAAATCTGCAATTACAGGTAATGTGCCCACAGTAAAAGAAACCAAACATTGGTTTTTACCTTTAGATAAACATGAAGCTTTTTTAAGAGAATGGATTTTAAAAGGACATAAAAAAGACTGGAAACCTAATGTTTACGGACAAGTAAAATCTTGGGTAGAAGATGGTTTAAGACCAAGAGCAGTTACCAGAGATTTAGATTGGGGAATTCCTGTTCCTGTAGAAGGAGCAGAAGGAAAAGTCTTATACGTTTGGTTTGATGCGCCAATTGGTTACATTTCATCTACCAAAGAATGGGCTGCAAGAGAAGGAAAAAACTGGGAAGATTATTGGAAAAAAGAAGATACCAAATTGGTGCATTTTATAGGGAAAGACAATATTGTTTTTCACTGTATTATTTTTCCAAGTATGTTAAAAGCGCATGGAGAGTACATTTTACCAGATAATGTGCCTGCCAATGAATTTTTGAATTTAGAAGGTAATAAATTATCAACTTCTAAAAATTGGGCAGTTTGGTTGCATGAATATTTAGAAGAATTTCCAAATCAGCAAGATGTGTTGCGTTATACATTAACTGCAAATGCTCCAGAAAGTAAGGACAACGATTTTACGTGGAAAGATTTTCAAGCAAAAAATAACAATGAATTGGTGGCCATTTTTGGTAATTTTATCAATAGAGTTGTGGTGTTAACCAATAAATATTATTCAGGAATTGTACCAACTCCAAATAATTTTTCTGAGCTTGATGAAGATGTTTTAGCAGCTGTAAAAGAGTTTCCGAATATTATTGGAAAATCTATAGAAAGATATCGTTTTAGAGAAGCATCTCAAGAATTGATGAATTTAGCACGACTTGGAAACAAGTATTTGGCTGATGAAGAACCTTGGAAAGTTATAAAAGTAGATGAAGAACGTACAAAAACAATTATGTATGTTGCCTTACAAATTGCGACTGCTTTAGCGGTTGTTGCTGAACCTTTTTTACCTTTTACTTCAAAAAAACTTAAAAACATCTTAAATGTCATTCAGAGCGATAGCGAAGAATCTCTAACTTGGCAAGACATTACCGAAAAAGATGTATTACTTCCTGCAGAACACCAAATTAATAAAGGGGAATTGTTATTCTCAAAAATAGAAGATAAAACCATTGATGCTCAGTTAGAAAAATTGGCAGCTACTAAAATCAATAATCAAAAAGAGATTCTTCGACAAGCTCAGAATGACATTGAGCCACAAAAAGATACGATTGAATTTGATGATTTTACAAAATTAGACATCAGAATTGGTACTGTTTTAGAAGCTGAAAAAGTTGCCAAAACTAAAAAGCTTTTAAAGCTAAAAGTTGATGTTGGTATTGATGTAAGAACTATTGTTTCTGGTATAGCAGAAAGTTTTTCTCCAGAAGAGATTATTGGTCAACAAGTTTCTGTTTTAGTGAATTTAGCACCAAGAAAAATTAGAGGTGTAGAAAGCCAGGGAATGATTTTAATGACAGATACTCCTGATGGAAAATTGGCTTTTGTAGAACCTGAAAAAGCGGTTAAAAACGGACAGCAAGTAAGTTAATGCTAAAAATAGCATATCATCCCATATACAAACACGAATTGCCAAAAGGTCATCGTTTTCCTATGGAAAAATACGACCTTTTGCCTCAACAATTAATCTATGAAGGAACTTGTGTAGAGGAAAACTTTTTCGAACCAGAAATACCAAATAACAAACACTTTTTTACAGTTCATGATCCAGAATATTTTTTCGATTTATTAAATATTCAATTATCACAAAAAGCTGCCAGAAAAATTGGTTTTCCGCTTTCTGAAGTTCTCATTAAACGTGAAATGATTATCGCTGATGGTACTATGAAAGCATCCAAATTTGCTTTAGAAAATGGAATTGCCATGAATATTGCTGGCGGAACGCATCATGCTTTTTCAAATAGAGGAGAAGCATTTTGTATGCTAAATGACCAAGCTATTGGTGCAAAATACCTTCAAAATAAAGGCTTAGTTAAGAAAATTTTAATAGTAGATTTAGATGTACATCAAGGAAATGGAACTGCCGAAATTTTTAAAAATGACGCTTCTGTTTTTACCTTTTCTATGCATGGAAAAAGCAATTATCCGTTTATAAAAGAAAAAAGCGATTTAGATATTGCTTTAGAAAACAATACTAAAGATGATGAATATTTGTTCATTTTAAAAGAAACTTTACCCAAACTTATACAACAAGAAAAACCAGATTTTATCTATTATTTGTGTGGTGTTGATGTTGTTGAAACCGATAAATTAGGTAAATTGAGTTTGACAATTGAAGGTTGTAAAGAAAGAGATCGATTTGTTTTACAAATGTGTTTCAACAATAAAATTCCTGTAATGTGTTCTATGGGTGGTGGATATTCTAAAGACATTAACATTATAGTTAATGCACATGCCAACACCTTTAGGTTGGCTCATGAAATCTTTTTTTAACATTCGCTTTTCACTTTTTTTTCTTATTTTTAGTTAAAGTTAAAAAGCCATGAAAAAAAATAAACCAACTTCTTTTTGTAAATTATTTATTTACATTTTCATCCTTTTTGTTCATCTAAAAAGTTACAGTCAAAAAGAATTTTCAAAAAAAAATATAGATTCAGTCTTTATAAACTACACAAAATTATATCAAGAGGTTGTTTATACACACCTCAACAAGACAACCTACCTAAAAGGAGAGTCTATTGGCTTTACCTCTTATGTTGTAGATAAAATAAATAGTAACCTTTCTCCAATTGCTAAAAATCTATATTGTGTAATTACTGACAAAAAAAATAACATAATAAAAAAGAAGCTTGTAAAAATAGAAAAAGGAGTAGCTTATAATGTTTTTGAAGTAGATTCTTTATTTACAACTGGGAAGTACGTTTTTAAGGCTTACACCAATTGGATGCAAAACTTTAAGCAACAAAATTATTATCAAGAACAATTTAATGTAATAGACACTGAAGAAAGCAAGTATTTAGAGCCGCAAAAAAGTTCTTTTAATTTAGATCTTCAATTTTTACCAGAAGGAGGGCATTTTATAGATAATGTTATTGCTACTGTAGGAGTTATTGCAAAAGATAGTATAGGCAAAGGTGTCTCAAATATTAAAGGAGAAATTGTTGATGAAAACAACACCTTTGTAACTTCTTTTAAATTAAATAATTTAGGGATTGGGAGGTGTACATTTATTCCAAAATTTAATAAATCTTACAAAGCTGTTGGTACATATAAAGGAAAAAAGTATAGCATTGCCTTAAACAATCTTGTAGAACTAAAAGGTGTAAATCTTAAAATAAAAAGGGTTAGAAATGAAATATTTATATCATTACTCACAAATAAAGCTACTCTAAAAAATATACAAAACAAATCTTTTTTTGTGGCTAATTCTAATAGTTCTAAGTTAGGTAAAATATCTTTTCAGTTTTCTAATGATTTAAAAATTACTAAAAAAATATCTTTAGAAAAACAGTTTTCAGGTATTAATATTTTTACATTATTTAACTCAGACAACAAACCAATTGCAGAACGTTTGTTTTTTAATTATAATGGAATTTCTATTTTAAAAAGCTCAAAAGCTTCTATCACTAATAGAAAGCAAGATTCTCTAATGCTTACTCTTAAGTATGATGATTTTACATCTGGAGAATATAATAATGTTAGTGTGTCTGTTTTACCATTAAAAACAAAGTCTTATCAAAAAAACAATACTATAATTTCACAACTGTTAATTAGACCCTACATAAAAAGTAAGTTAGAGAATGCAGCTTATTATTTTACAAATATTACAGAGCGAAAAAAATATGACTTAGATAATTTACTAATCACTCAAGGTTGGAGTAGTTATGATTGGAATGAACTTTTTAAAGAAGAATACACCACAAAATATGTTTATGAGAATGGTATTAATATTCAGATAAATTTACCTAAAAATCAAGAGCAGAACAAGCTATATATTCATCGTTCTTCAAGTAAATCTGCCCAAATTATTGATGTCGAAAAAGGGTTAGGTTCATTTTCTTCCACTAATTATTTTCCTATTGATAAAGAAAATTTACACATTTCTACTCTCAATAAAAAAGGAAAGCTTTCTCCTGCTTCATTATATCTTCAATTCTTGCCAAATCATATCCCTATAATTAATACAGAAACAAAAAACCTAATAGAACAAGCAAATTATTTTGAATTTGAAGAGTATGTAGATAGCAAGATATTTTCATCTTCTCTTAATGAAACACAAAGATTAAAAGAAATAACAATAAGGTTAAATGCAAGAAAAGAAAGAGTACAAAAAATAAAGAGAAGAACTTCAGGAGATGTTTACTTTTTTGATGAAGATGGACCATATAAAAATATAGATATTTTTGATTTTTTTGCTCAAAAAGGCTTTATTATAGAAACTACACCTACATTAGATATTGTTATAAAAAATCGTTTAAATTTTTCTGTTAATGGTGCCATAAACCCTATTTTATTTATAGATGGTATTCAAGTTACATCTACTGATCAATTGATTTGGTTAGACTCTAACGTAATAGATTACATAGAAATTAATAGAGGCGGTATTGGAGAAGGTGTAAGAGGTGGAGCTGGAACAATTAGAATAGTTACAAATCCTAATAAAAATTTAAACACAAATTATAATACTACAAGAAGATTTAAGTTTCCATTAACCTTTAGTAAATCCAAAAAATTTTATACTCCTATTTATCAAGATTATTCTAGTAATTTTTTCCAGCATTATGGCACCATAGATTGGTTGCCCATAAATACTATCAATGCAAAAGGTGAATTAAAATTAAAGTTTAAAAATAATCATCAAAATAGCTTTAAACTTTTTATAGAAGGAATTACTGAAAAAGGAAAATTTATTTTAGAGGAAAAAACTGTTTATGTTGAATAATTTTTTTCTTTATAACCTTTCTATTAACTTAATACTCTACTCCTTTTCCACTCATTTATAAAAGGTTGTTTATACAATCTTTGCCCTAAAGCTGCATGAATAGCATTGGCAATAGCCCCACCTGCAGGCGGTAAACCAGGTTCTCCTAAGCCAGTTGGAGATAATTGGTTTTGTACAAAATGAACTTCAACTTTTGGAGTTTCTTGCATTCTAATTAACCTATATTTATCGAAATTTTGATATTCTGGTTTTCCATTTTTAAAAGAAAAATCAGCATACATTGCATGCCCTATTCCATCTAAAACGCCTCCTTCTACTTGGTTTCTTGCGCCTGTTGGATTTACAACAATACCACAATCTACAGCTACTGTTACTTTTTTAATCACCGGAAATCCGTCTTTTAAAACAATTTCTGCAATTTCTGCAACATGTGTATTATGGCTGTAGTAGGCTGCAAAACCTTGATAAACTTCTTTTTTAGTTTTTCCCCAATTGGCTTTTTCTCTTACTAATTTAATTGTGTTTTCCATTCGTTGACCAGAATATTCAATTTTTTTATCTGTATTCTTTTTTACATTTTGCAATAAATCTAAACGCAATTGAATACTATCAACATTTAATTCTGCTGCCAATTCATCAAAAAAGCTTTGTTCTGCAAACGCCAAAAAATTGGTGTAAGGCGCTCTCCATGCGCCAGTGGTAATATTACTTTTATAATTTGCTGTTTCTACTTTATAGTTGGCAATACAACCAGCTGGAAAAAAATTAGGAATTAACCCATACATGTTTCCATTAATTGCTGCTTCTTTTAAATGATAGCCCGTTACTTTACCTTCTTTTAAAGAAGCTGCAATTCTATATTTTATTGCTGGTCTATAGGTTCCTGCTGTCATATCATCTTCTCTTGAAAAAACAACTTTAATTGGTTTTTTAACTAAGTTAGATATTTCTGCGGCTTCAAGAGCAAAATCTCCATACAGACGTCTTCCAAAGCCTCCTCCCATTCTTGTCATCTCGCAATGAATATCTTCTGTTTTTCTACCTAACAATTTGGCAATCCTATTTACTGTCCAGTTTGGAGTTTGTACAGGCCCAACTAAATGCACTTTGTCTGTGGTTACATTGGCATAAAAGTTCATAGGCTCTAAACAATTGTGTGGTAAAAATGGAGAATGATAGGTTCTTTCTATAACTTTATCTGCTTCTTTAAAAGCTTTTTTTATGTTACCATCCTCACGTCTTACATCAAACTTTTTTCCATCTAAAATTTTAGTTAAGGTTTTATCATGATTTTCTGTGCTTTCTAATTTTTCATCTTTCCATTGTGCAGTTAGAGCTTTCTTACCTTTCATTGCTGCCCATGTAGATGATGCTAATACTGCAATTTTATCTCCAAATTTAATTACCTCAGAAACTCCATTTACAGCTTTTGCTTTGGTAGCATCAAAAGACACTAATTTCTGTCCAAATGCAGGAGGTCTTAATACAGATGCAATAATCATATTATCTGCTTTATAATCTAATCCAAATAAAGGTTTTCCAGTGATAATTTTATCGATATCTACATTTACAATTTCTTGCCCGATAATAGTAAAATCTTTTATTTCTTTTAACTTAACATTTTCGGGAACTTCTAACACAGCTGCTTCTTTTACAACATCTCCATATCTTAATTTATCTCCTTTAGAATTGCTAATCATTCCTTTAGAAGCTATACAAGTGCTTGCATCTACACCCCATTTTGAAGCAGCTGCATTAATTAGCATTTGTTTTGCGGTAGCACCCGTTTCACGTAAAGCATTCCAACCAAACCGTATGGATTGACTTCCACCAGCAACTTGGCGTTTAAAGTTTTTGGTATCTAATGCTCCTTGAACAACATTTACTTTGCTCCATTCTACATCTAATTCTTCTGCAATAATCATTGGCATTGATGTTTTTACACCTTGCCCTATTTCTGGATTTGGAGAAAAAATAGTAACATACCCTTCATCAGAAATTTTAATAAATGCATTAAAATCATTAAAATTTAAACTTTCTATGTCTACTGGCATTACTGCCTCTTTTTTACATGCTGTTAGTAGATTAAAACCAATTAACATTCCACCACTTGCTAAAACGGATGTTTTTAGAAAATTTCTTCTGCTAAAATTTGCATTGAGTTGAGATTTCATTTCGCTGTAGTTTAATTAAGACATTTTTTCAGCAGCTACTTTTACCGCTTTTTCAATTCTGTTGTAAGAAGCACATCTACAAATATTACCATGCATTGCTTTTCTAATTTCTTCTTCAGAAGGATTTTTATTTTTTGCTAAAAAGGCAGAAGCTGTCATAATTTGTCCTGCTTGACAATATCCACATTGTGGAACATCAATTGCTGCCCAAGCTTCCTGTACTGGATGTTTTCCATCTTTAGAAAGTCCTTCAATAGTTGTAATTTTTAATCCATCTAAAACAGAAACTTGCATTTGACAACTTCTTGTAGCAACACCATCTATATGCACTGTACAAGCTCCACATTGTGCAATTCCGCATCCAAATTTAGTTCCAACTAAATCGAGTTCATCTCTTAAAATCCATAGTAATGGGGTATCTGCATCTGCTGTTACGGCACGTTTTTTTCCGTTAATGAGAAGTGTGTAGTTAGGCATAGGTGTTGTTTTGTAATTGATGTTGTAAGTTACAAAAAAATGCTACCAAAAACATGTTTCTACCAAAACAGCCATTACTTTAAGAATGATTTAACAAATACAAAAGGTTGCTATTTAGAGTTATAGAAGTTCATCCCTAAAGTTGGTTGGTTGTTTTTGTTAAATAATGTGGCATTTTCCCAATGAGAACCTTGCCCCCATCTTGTGCTACAATTGTTAGAAACCCATGCTGGTTCCCAGTAGATTAAACCATGAGAACCAGATTCTTTAATTACTTTTTTTAAATCTGTTAAATATTTTAATTGCCCTTCTTGTGTTGCTGAATATCCTAAAATTAGTGCATCATTTCCTAAAATATTGTTAGCATCATCTAAGTTTTCTATAGAAAATGGATAGGCTGTTTCTACAACCATTAGCTTCTTATTATAGGTTTTTATTAGTGTTTTAAAAGCATCTGATACTTGATTGAAATTGTATGTAGACCATTTTGGATAGTAAGATAACCCTATCCAATCGAAATCTGTAACTCCGTGTTTTTTTGCTTCTGCAAACCACCACAATCCGTTTTCGGGCTGTGCAATATGAAGCATAATTTCAATTTTTTTATTTGTTGCACTAGAAATATCTCTAACTGCTTTAATTCCTTTATTGAGCAAATATGAATTTCTTGACCAATTCATTGTTGTTGATTTATCATCTTTTTGTAAAATCATGATATTGATTTCGTTTCCTACTTGTACCATTTCTGGCATTAAGTTTTTGGCATTTAACTTTTCTAAGGTTTTGTATGTATAATTGTAAACTGAATCTCCTAATTTTTCTAAATTGTCGATTACGGGTTTCCATGCTTTGGGAATAACTTGTTTGTTTGGATCTGCCCAATCATCAGAATAATGAAAATCTAACAAGACATTCATTTTAGCATTTTTTGCTCTTTTAATTGTCTTTTCTGCATCATTATAGTTAGAGTAATTTGTCCATGTTGGGTTGTGCCATTTTCTAACTCTTACAATATTAGCGCCTTCTGTAGAAAATATACTAAAGACATCTTTTATCATTCCGTTTTTGTCTTTGTAAACTACTCCGCAATTTTCCATTTCATTTACATGAGATAAGTCTGCTCCTAAATAAAATACCTTTTCTTGAGGTATTTCTATTACTTCTTCTAATTTTATAGCTTCTTTTTCTGAAGAGCAACTAAAAACTAAAATGACTAACAAGAGCTTTAATATCTTTAATATGAAGTTTTTACGGGTTTTCAAAATAGGTTAATTTTTTATTTCTACAATTTACTGATTATTCTGTACATAGAAAAGCCTATTCTTTTTTTGATTATATTTCTTTTTAGAAGAAAATAAATTTAATTTGTTATTTTTATAATTCGTTTATTAAAAATCTTATACTTGAAATTAAACACTCTTTATTTTTTTCTGTTCTTAACCCCCTTTTATCTCATTTCTCAAAATTCTATAGATTTTTTACAGTTAAAAGGAGAAAATTTTTCTACACAAAGTATTACATATGCAATAAAAAAAGATACAGAAGGTAACCTTTGGATAGCATCTGAAGAAGGAATCTTAAAGAATAACTCTAAATCTTATAAACTATACAATACCTATAATGGGCTGCCAGAATCTTTAAGTAATAGAGCTTCACAAATTTTTATTGATAGCAAAGGAACCGTATTTGCTGGTTTAGAAAAAGGAGTGTGCGTTTACAATAAATTTCTTGATAAATTCGAACTTTTATCAACTAAAGACAATATAAACCCTTCTTTAGTAAAAAGTTTGGTTGAAGATAAACATGGTAATATTTGGATAGGAGGGTTTAATGGGTTGTGGAAATACGATGATGTATCTAACAGCCTAATTCCTACATCTTTTAACAAACCCATTACCTCATTAACCATTATAAAAGACATTATTCTTTGCGGTACAGAAAAAGGTTTATTTGTTTATTCTATAACACAAAAATCTATTACTGAAATTGTATTAGATAAGAAACTTAAAGACATTCACTTTATTGGAAAAATTGAAGATAAAATTCATGTGGGTACTGAATCTGGATTTCATTATTCTTTAAAAGAAAAAAGTAACAGTTTTGTTTTTAATAAAATCGAAAGATTGTATGGATTTCCTGTAAATGACATTATTAAAGGACTCTCAAATAATATTTTACTTGCCACAGATGGAGATGGTATATATGAACTTAACAAACAAAATGAAATTTTAAAAAATTATAAACAAGATTTTAATAATCCTTCTTCTCTTTCAAGCAATGGTATTTACGATATAGAATTAGATACATCTGGAATATTATGGATTGCAACTTATGGTGGTGGAATTAACTATCATAATTACAACAAACTCCCTTTTTCTAAAATTCAACATGAGCTAAATAATAACAATAGTTTGGCTAGTAATTTTACCAGAAGTATTGCAAAAGACAATAAAGGTAATTTATGGTTTGGTTCTAAAAATGGTTTAAGTATTTGGAATCTTAAACAAAATACATGGAGGCATATCAAACAATTTAATAAAAAGAATAAATCTCAAATTATTGTATTGGCTCTTGAATCTGATAACGATTATATGTGGGTAGGAACCTACGGTTATGGGCTCTATAAAATAAATGTTAATACTTTCAAAATTTCAAAATTTAACGACCTCTTTAAATCAAAAAATCTAATTACTAAGATTTATGCCATAAAAAAAGATTCGAACGGAAAAATATGGGTAGGAGGTATAGATAATGAAATGGTTGTTATATCTCCTAACAACTCTATAAAAACCTTTCCATTAAAAGATATAAAAGCAATTACAGAATTAAGAGACGGAAATATTTTAGCATCTGGTAGATATGGAATCCATAAAATAAACCCTAAAAACGAAAGCTTTAGAATTTTAGAAGAATTAGAACCAAGCAAATCTTCTTTAGCTTTTTCTACAATTCATTCAGTTAAAGAACTTCCCTCAAATAATTTTGTAATTGGTACCAATGGAGCTGGTTTAATTTTTTACAATCTAACCACAAAAAAAATAAGAAAAATTAATGTAAAGTCTGGCTTACCTTCTGATATTGTTCAAGGGATTTTATTAAAAAACGATAATAATATTTGGGCAAGTACAACAAGAGGATTAGCTAATATAATTACATCAAAAACAGACACAGTAATTAATGTATATGATAAAAGAGATGGATTAGCAAGTACAGAATTTAATTACGGTAGCTATGCTAAGTTAAAAGAATTTTTTGCCTTTGGAGGTGTTAATGGTGTAACTCTATTTAATCCAGATGAAATTATTAAACAAGAAGAAAAACCATCTCTTGTTTTAGAAAAGTTTAAGTTATTTAATAAAACCATAAAACCATCTGAAAAACCGTTACAAAAACATATTAATACTATTCAAAATTTAACACTTAAATATAATGAAAATTCAATAGGATTAGAGTTTATTGGCATACAGCACTCCTCTCCAAATGAAATGAAATATTCTTGGATATTAGAAGGTTTTGATAAAACATGGTCTAAACCATCAACAAATAATATTGCCACATACACTAACTTAGAAAGTGGAGAATACATTTTTAAAGTAAAAGCATTAAATAAATACGGCAATATTAGTAAAGAAAGAATTATTAGTATTGATATATTATCTCCTTGGTGGTTAACCAATACTGCTTTTCTAATCTATTTTATTCTTTCTATTTTATTAATTATTGGTGTAATTCATTTTACAACAGTAATTATTAATAAAAAGAATGCAGATGATCAAATAGAATTTTTCAATAATATAACTCACGAAATAAAAACACCTCTTACAATTTTAATGTCTTCGTTAGAAAATATTACCAATAAAAAAGGCTCATCAGAATCTAATAAACAAATTAAAGCAACAGTAAAAAGGTTAAATTCTTTGTTCGAGCAAATGTTAAACTTTCATAAAGTTACCTCTCAAGACACTATATATCAAAATGTATCTAAGATAGATTTAAACAAATATTTACAAGGAAGGGTAAAAAATTTCCAACCATTAACAGAAGAAAGAAATATTCAAATTATAATAGAAAACCACTGGAAATCACAAATATTCTATTACTACAAAGATGTTTTTGATAAAATTATCTTAAATCTCTTATCTAACGCTATTAAGTATTCTTTTGATGACGGAACCATCAAAATAAAACTAAATGAAACCTCTAAAGGAGCGTTAAAGTTTCAAATTGAAGATCAAGGTTTTGGAATTCCAAAAGATCAACAAAAATATATCTTAAAAAGATATTATAGAGCAAGAAACGCAATTAACAGTCAAAAACCTGGTACTGGCTTAGGTTTAATAATGACAAAAAAATTAATTGAAAAAACTGGCGGAACTATTAGCTTTAACAGTATAGAAAACAAAGGCACCACTTTTACAGTCGAGCTTAAAAATCTAAAACCACTCTACAAAGAGAGTTCTATTTCAAAAAACAATTTAGAAAATTTACAATCTGCAGAAGGATTATCTGAATTAGATGAATTCTCATCTGCTAAAATTTTAATTGTTGAAGACAATGATGAACTTAGATCAATACTTGTAGAAACTTTAGGAAAGTATTTTTTAATATTTGAAGCAAGTAATGGTGTAGAAGGTATAGAAATAGCCTCACAAAATTTTCCTGATATTATACTAACAGATTTGATAATGCCAGAAATGGACGGAATGGAAATGGCAAAAAAATTAAAAGAAGATATTAGTTTAAATCACATTCCTGTATTTATGTTAACTGTACTTCAAAACTCCAGTCAAAAACTAGAAAGCATAGAAAGCGGAATTAGTGAATATTTAGAAAAACCTGTAGACACAAAATTATTGTTTGCTAAAATTATAAATACACTCAAATTTCAAAGAAAACTCAGAGAAAAATATATTCATGATAATGATTCTGAAAATGCCAATTTGTTTAGAAATCAAAAAGACAAAGATTTCTTAAAAAGTTTAGAAGAAAAAATTATAGATAATGTAGAAAACAACTCTTTCTCTGTTCATGATTTATCTGCAAGCTTTGGCATGAGTAGAACTTCTCTTTATATGAAATTAAAAAACTTAGTAGATTTATCTCCTCAAGACTTTATAATTCACACCAAACTAAAGCATGCTAAAAATTTATTAATTAAAGGCGGATTAAGCATTAAAGAAGTAGCTTATAGTTCTGGTTTTTCTAACCCCAAATATTTTAGCACCTCTTTTAAGAAATTCTACAAACAAACTCCAAGCCGTTTTTTAGACAGTTTAAAAAACGAACAATAAATTTGAGGTTATTTTATTAAATACTCTAAAACTACATGTTTTGTTATGGTTCTGACAATTTTCAGACCTTTTTTGATGTTAATTAAAATCGATTAAATTTTATAAAATCTAATTTAGCATCAAAATAATCAATCCAAATTATGAAAAAAATATTTAATATTATGTTGTTGTTTTTGCCTTTAGTTTTATTGGCTCAAACAACAGTAAAAGGTAAAGTTACAGATGAATCCAAATTTCCCTTACCTGGCGCATCTGTAGTTGTAAAAGGTACAACCAAAGGGCAAATTACCGATTTTGATGGTTTATTTACTATAAAAATAGATAAATTACCAGCAACGCTTGTAGTTAGTTACTTAGGTTACACCAGTAAAGAGGTTTTAATAACCAATCAAACAGAAATAACTGTAGAACTTAAAGCAGACACAGAACAGTTAGAAGAGATCGTTGTTATTGGTTATGGTTCTGTTAACAAAAAAGACGTTACAGGAGCTGTAACTTCAATTAAAACAAATGCTACGATAGTAGAACAATCAAGAGGCGTACAAGACATTATTAGAGGGCGTGCAGCAGGTGTACAGGTATTAACTAATGGATCTGAACCTGGAGGTTCTATATCTGTAAAAATTAGAGGTACTAGCAGTTTAACTGGTAATTCTCAACCTCTTTATGTTGTAGATGGTATTATTATGGATTCTGCTACAGAAGACACTGCAAATCCTTTAGGAGGTTATACTTCTCAACAAGGTGGTATTTCAGGAATCAATCCTCAAGACATAGAAAGTATAGATGTTTTAAAAGATGCATCTGCAACAGCTATTTATGGTTCTAGAGGTGCAAATGGAGTAATAATTATAACAACAAAAAGAGGTAAAACTGGTAAAGCTAAATTTAACTTTAATTCTATGTTAAGTACAGGAACTGTTGTAAGAAGTTATGATGTTTTAAGTACTAAAGAATTTGCAAATTATCAAAATGACATGAAAGGATATCTAGGATTAGACATCCCATATACAATTACTAATGATAAAGTTTTTACTACTGGAGTAAACCCTACAGAAATAGAAGGTGTAGATTGGGCAGATGATACCTACAGAACTTCTATAATTAATAATTACAGATTAACCGCATCTGGTGGTGGAGATAAAAGTAATTATTATATAGCAGGAGGTTATGTAAGTAATAAAGGGGCTTTTCCAAATGCTAAATCAGAATCAATGGATTTTAATCTGAACTTAAATCAAGATTTATCAGATAAACTTAACATCAAAGTTAAATTGGCTTCTACTTACACAGACTTATCATCTTCTAAAGGTACAGATTCTAATGCAAGTACAAATACAAGTATGGTAAGACAAGTTATCTTAGGAACTCCAATACTAAATTTTGCAGAAAACAATCAAGATGTAACAGATATCGAAGAAAATTTAGATGGCCCAAGGGCTTGGACAACAGATTATGATGATTTTGCAAATGAAATTAGACTTTTAGGTTCTATTAATTTAGATTACAAAATATCTGATAATTTTACTTATAGATTACGTCTTGGTGGAGATTATAGAGATAAAGAACGAACTTTTTGGTTTGGTACAGGATTAAGAAGAGGTAGAGATCCTAACGGACTTGCTGGTATTAGTACACTTAAGAGATTTAGGTCAACATAGATAATACTCTAATGTATAAAAAGAAATTTGGTAAAAACCACAGAATTAACGCTACAGCAGGATTTCTATTTGATAAAACTACAATAGAAAGAACACGTTATTCTGGATCAGATTTTTCAGACAAATCTCTAAGAGCTAATGGTATTTCCTTTGCCGGAAACAACACACCTTTGATTATAGATAGTGAAGCCCCAGCAATAGTATCTTATATTGGTCGTGTAAACTATACATTAATGAATAAGTATATATTTACAGGAACCATAAGAGCAGATGGTAGTAGTAGATTTGCTAAAGGAAATAGATGGGGATATTTCCCAGCGTTTTCTTTTGCCTGGAAAGCATCAGAAGAATCGTTTTTAGAAAATTCTAAAATAATTTCTGATTTAAAAGTTAGAGCTGGTTACGGAGAAGTAGGTAATCAAAACATCCCCAATTATCAATTTTTAACTCCTTTTGATAGAACCGAAGCATCATTATCAGATGCAGACGGTAATGGTTCTTTAATTCCTGTTGTACCTCAAAACTTAGCAAATCCAGATTTAAAATGGGAAACAGCTTTTCAATACAACGCAGGTATAGATTTTGGTTTATTTGATAATAAAATAACTGGTACATTAGATACATATTACAAATCTAGTTCAGATTTACTTTTAAATTTTCCAATTTCAGCAAGTAGTGGTTTTGCTACCATATTTGCAAATGTTGGTGATATCGAAAATAAGGGTATCGAATTATCTTTAAGTGCCGATATTATTAATAACGATGATTTAAAATTCAACATATATGGTAATATTTCTCATAACAGAAATAAAATTACCAAAATCGGTACACCCACAGGAAACGTTGGTGCTTTAGGAAACATCGTTTCTTATTTTGGTAACAATGTTTCAGGAGGTACACATTTTAAACAACCAGCGAATATTTTTATCGAAGGAGAACAAGTAGGTCTATTCTATGGTTATCAAACTCAAGGCATTATTAAAGATAATGCACAACTAACTAACACGCCTTCTGGAAACCCGCTACAATATGGAGGAACAGATTTACAAGTAGGAGATGTTAATTTTGTTGACCAAAATGGAGATGGTAATATTGATGAAAATGATAAAACTATCATTGGTAACCCCAATCCAGATTTTGTATATTCATTTGGTTCTAGTTTAGAGTATAAAAACTTTTCACTAAGTTTTCTATTTAACGGAGTCTATGGTAATGACATTGCAAATTCAAACTTATTAGAATTAGGATACGCCAACAACACTTCGAGAAATATTATTAAAAATGCTTACCATAATGCTTTTGATGCATCAAACAACCCTAATGGTACTTATCCTCTTGTAGGCGTTGGTGGAGTTGGTGTAGATTATACAAGAGAATTTAATGATAGAGTTGTAGAAAACGGAAGTTTCTTAAGATTAAGCTTTGTAGCTTTCGATTATAAAGTTCCTGTAGATAATATAAGTTATATAGACCAGTTAAAACTTACAATTTCTGGGCAAAACTTATGGCTTTTAACAGATTATTCAGGTTTCGATCCAGAAGTAAACAGTTTTGCTTTTGATCCCTTAAGAATTGGTATAGACTCTGGTTCATTTCCTAACCAAAGAACAATAACTGTTGGTTTAAATGTTGCGTTTTAAAAATAAAAAAATAAAAAAATGAAAATTTATAATATAAAAACAGTTCTTTTCACCATACTGCTAAGTTTAATTATTTACGGTTGTGAAAATCAATTAGAAGACACTCCGCAAAATCAATTTACAGAAGTTCAGGTTTTTTCTACTGAAGAAGGTGTAGAAACTGCTGTAAATGGTATGTACGCTCAATTACAAGGGTATGATTATTACGGAGCAAGAATGCGTTTACTTTTATGGCCACATTCTGGTAAATACCAATCTAAGCAAGGTGCAAATAATGATGCAAATAGATTAGATGCAGTTAATACAAATATTAATTTAGATAGACTTTGGTTAGGAATGTACCAGACTTTAAACCAAATAAATTTAGTTATTAAAAATGTAAAAGGTAATGGTTTAAAAAATGAAAAATCAAGCTTAGGTCAAGCCTATTTTTTAAGAGCTGTTGTATATTTTGATATGGTAAGAATGTTTGGAGAAGTACCTTTAAGAACTGAGCCCGCAACCAAACAAACTACTAACTTAGCAAAAAGCACTAGAGAAGAAATTTATAACTTAATTATTTCTGATTTAAAATTAGCTGCTGATTTGTTACCAAACAGAGGAGAATACATTAACGGAAGACCAATTAAATATGCTGCAAATGCTTATTTAGGTAAAGTTTATGTTACAATTGCTGGTGAAAATTCTGCCACTGTAAAAGCAAGTAATTTTGATCCTGTTACTGAGTCTGAAATTACTGTAGCCACTATTACTAATTTTTGGGAAGAAGCTAAAAAAGAGCTAAATACAGTTATAACTCAAGGAGGCTATAAATTAACCACGACTTATGCAGATTTGTGGGCAGAAGGTGTTGGAAGCAGAAATACAGAAGAATCTATATTTGAACTGCAATATGGTATAACTGGTGTTGTTAGAACTAACGATATTATTAGAGATGTAGTACCAGCAAATCATCCTATTGTAGCTACTGGAACAAGAACCTTTGGTAGAATTAGACCTAATAAAGAAATGTTTAGTGATCATATTATTCAATATTCTGGTTTAAATTTTTCTGGTCAAAGTTTTATTCCAGCAGGAAAAGGCAGTAATATTATTACATTAGACCCTGCAGTGGCTGATCCAAGAATAGATGAAACATTCATTTACAACGCTTACAACAGATCTACAAACGGAAAAGCTGTAAATATTTTTCCTCGTTTAAATAAAGGTAATAATGCCTATCCCCACTTAAAAAAATATAAAGATTTAAGTTATGATGGAACCAATACCATAAACAACCATATTATGATGCGTTTTGCTGATGTATTACTTTTAATGGCAGAGGTAGAAAATGAAATTAACGGGCCAGCAACAGCTTACCCCTATGTAAATCGAGTGCTTAGTAGAGCAAGAACAACTGCGACAGGTACATCAGTACAACCGGCAGATTGGTCAGCTACAAACATTCCAGATAAAGACACATTTAGAGAAAGAATTCTTAAAGAAAGAGAATACGAACTAAATGGTGAAGGACATGAATGGTTTGATATGAGAAGACGTGGTTTAGGTCGTTTCCAAGAACAAGTAAACCACCATAATGCAGCTGTAGTATTTTATAAATCAAATGGTAATAGAGATTTTATTTTTGAAAATATAGAATCAGAAATATACTTACCTATACCTCTATCAGAAATCACTACTAATACATTCATTAACGAATAAAACACTCAGCTTTCTATTATTTTAAAATTTTATTTTAATTAATTAACGTTTAAAATAATAGAAAGCTTATTTACAATTTACGTCTTAATAAAGGTTTACTAGGTTAAAGTAATCAAATACAATTTCTCTAAAATTCAAGACATTTTTGTAAAAAACTTTGTTTTATTTTAATTCTAAAAAGTCCTATAAAATTTAAAAAAACAGTATGATAAAACCTAAAAAACATACCCTTATAATTCTAAGTGTTTTAGCTATTTTATTAGTACTTTCATACTGTAATAGCAAAACTTTCAATAATATTGCAAAAAAAGATAACACCAAACAAAGACCAAATATCATCTTTATAATGGCAGATGATTTAACCACTCAAGCCATAAGTGCTTATGGTGGTATTTATAAAGATATTGCACCAACTCCTAATATTGATATTCTTGCAAAAGAAGGTATGTTATTTCAAGATGTTTTATGTACAAACGCAATATGCGGACCTTCAAGAGCCTCTATTTTAACAGGAAATTATAGTAATGTAAATGGTTATTATAAAAATGAAAGAGGAGGAAAATTTGATAAATCTAAATGGACATTTCCTCAAGAGTTTCAAAAAAATGGATACCAAACAAGTTTATTTGGAAAGTGGCACTTAGGCACAGAACCTCAGGGTTTTGACGACTATAAATACCATAATTCTGCAGGTCAACAAGGGATGTATTGGAATCCTATTTTTAATGAAAATGGAGTAGATGTAAAAGAAGAAGGTTATTCTACTAATTTAAGCACAGATTTTGCAATCGATTGGCTTTCTCAAAAAAGACAAAAACACAAACCGTTTTTAATGGTTTTACAATATAAAGCACCTCACAGACCTTGGGAACCAGACACCAAATACGAAAACTTATGGGATGATATGGAAATGCCTTACCCCTCTACTTTTAATGACGATTATAAAGGTCGTGAGTTAACCGCTGGTGATACAGAAATGACAATGGACTACTTCTCAAGAAGAGACATGAAGTTTAAAACTCCAAAAGGGCTTCACTGGAAAGATCGTTTAAAATGGGAGTTTTATGGTTCTAAACCCGGAGAAATTGTACAGCCAGAAAACATGTCTCCAGAAGAAGGTAAAAAATGGCGTTACCAAACTTATATCAAAGATTATTTAGCCTGTGTTAAATCTGTTGATGATAACGTTGGCCGTGTTTTAAAATATTTAAAAGAAAATAATTTAGAAGAAAATACTATTGTAGTACTTACATCAGATCAAGGTTTTTATTTAGGCGATCACGGTTTTTTCGATAAAAGATTTATCTACGAAGAATCTTTGAGAATGCCTTTTATGGTTAGATATCCTAAAAAAATAAAACCCGGTGCAGTAAACCAAGATATTATAAAAAATATAGATTTTGCACCAACTTTATTAGATTTAGCAGAAATAAAACCGTCAAATACTACACAAGGAAATAGTTTTAAACCTATTCTTTTTGGTAAAACTCCCAAAAATTGGGAACAAGCCATGTATTATCATTATTATGAGTTTCCATACTGGCATCATGTTCAACCTCATTATGGTATAAGAACTCAAAAATATACTTTAGCTCATTTTTACTACAATATAGATGTTTGGGAATTATACGATTTAGAAAAAGACCCAAAACAAATGCATAATATTATTTCAGACCCTCAATATACCAATGTTGTTTCTAAACTGAAGTTACAATTAGAGGAGTTAATGAAAAAATATGAAAACAATAAATCTTTAAGTGAATTTAGAGCTATAACAGATTCTGATTTTGGTGCAATTGTAGATGAAAAAAAAGGAGAAATTTCTGTTCAAGACATTATTTCAAAAAATAGAAAGTAAACGCTTTCTACGACTTCTTAACAATTCATAAAAAATAAATTTTCTTATTTCCTTATCACATTCGTTAAATAATCGTCAAAAAAGGGACATTATTGGTGATTTCTTATGAATTGACAATATAAAGACTTCTTCTGATTGTGAGTAAACCGTATATAATAGTATTAAAATTAATTTTACTATCGAGAAACTGTATTTATAGCTCATCAATACCCAATAGATACAAAAATAACAATCATCATATACAAATTACAAAAAATGAAATACGGACATTTTGACGACGCAAATAGAGAGTATGTAATCACAAATCCAAAAACACCTTTTCCATGGATTAATTATTTAGGAGATAAAGATTTTTTCTCTTTAATATCTAATACTGCTGGAGGGTATTCTTTCTATAAAGATGCAAAATTTAGAAGGTTAAATCGTTACAGATATAACAATGTTCCTATGGATGATGGTGGACGTTATTTCTATATAAATGATGGTCAAGATATTTGGAATCCAGGTTGGAAACCGTCTAAAACAGAGTTAGACAATTACGAGTGTAGACATGGAATGAATTATACCAAAATTTCTGGTGAGAAAAACGGAATTAAAGCAGAAACTTTATTCTTTGTTCCTTTAAATACTTGGGCAGAAGTTCAAAAAATCACTTTAACAAATACCTCTAACGAAATAAAGAAGTTCAAATTTTTCTCATATAACGAGTGGGCTTTATGGAATGCACAAACCGATATGGAAAACTTTCAACGTAACTTTTCTACAGGTGAAGTGGAAATAGAAGATTCTGTAATTTATCATAAAACAGAGTATAGAGAGCGTAGAAATCATTTTGCTTTTTATTCGGTTAATACAGAAATAGATGGTTTCGATACAGACAGAGAAAGTTTTGTTGGGTTATACAATTCACACGCAAATCCAGAAGTGGTTTTAACTGGAAGCCCAAAAAATACAATAGCTCATGGTTGGAGCCCAATAGCTTCTCATTATATAGAAATAGAATTACAACCAAGAGAAAGTACAGATTTAATATTTGTGTTAGGTTATATAGAAAATGCAGAAGATGACAAATGGGAATCTAAAGGAATTATCAACAAAACAAAGGCAAAAGAAGTTATTGTAAAGTTTGACACTGTTGAAAAAGTAGATGCTGCTTTGGCTAAATTACGTGTCTATTGGGATGATATTTTAAACCGTTTTCAAATTGAATCTGGTGATGAAAGATTAGACAGACAAGTAAATATTTGGAACCAATACCAATGTATGGTTACTTTTAATTTCTCACGTTCTGCATCTTATTTTGAAAGCGGAATTGGTAGAGGAATGGGCTTTAGAGATTCCAATCAAGATTTAATCGGTTTTGTACATCAAGCACCAGAAAGAGCAAGACAAAGAGTTATAGATATTGCTTCTACACAATTTCCAGGTGGAGGTTGTTATCACCAATATCAGCCACTTACAAAACGTGGTAATAACGAAGTTGGTGGTGGCTTTAATGATGATCCAATGTGGTTAATCTTAGGGGTAACTGCTTATATTAAAGAGTCTGGAGATTTTTCAATTTTGGATGAAATGGTGCCTTTTGATAATGATGAAAGTTTGGCGCAAACCATGTTTAATCACTTAACCATTTCTTTCAATCATGTTATTAATAATTTAGGACCAAATAAATTACCTCTAATTGGACGTGCAGACTGGAACGACTGTTTGAACTTGAATTGTTTCTCTATGAATCCTAACGAATCTTTTCAAACAACAGAAAACAATTCAAAAGGCTCTAAAGCAGAATCTTTAATGATTGCTGGGTTATTTGTCTATTATGGAAGAGAATATATAGAGTTATGTAAAGTTTTAGGAAAAACAGAAGAAACTGCTCGTGCACAAGGTGAAGTTGATGCCATGGTAAATGCCATCAAAGAAAATGGTTGGGATGGAGAATGGTTTTTAAGAGCTTACGATTTCTACGGAAACAAAATCGGTTCTCATGAAAACGAAGAAGGAAAGATTTTTATCGAATCGAATGGTTTTTGTACGATGGCAAAAATTGGTGACGAAGAAGGCATGTGCGAAAAGGCTTTAGATTCGGTTAAAGAACGTTTAGACACCAAATACGGAATTGTTTTAAACAATCCTGCCTATACAAAATATCATATTGAAATGGGAGAAATTTCGACTTATCCTCCTGGTTATAAAGAAAATGCAGGTATTTTTTGTCATAACAATCCTTGGATTATGATTGGAGAAACAGAATTAGGACGTGGAGATCAAGCCTATGAATACTACACTAAAATTGCTCCAGCATTTTTACAGGATATTCAAGAATTACACAAAACAGAACCTTATGTATATTCTCAAATGATTGCTGGTAAAGATGCATTTAAACCTGGTGAAGCAAAAAACTCTTGGTTAACAGGAACTGCTGCTTGGAATTATGCCGCGATTACTCAACATATTTTAGGAATTAGACCTGCATTACAAGGCTTATTAATAGACCCATGTATTCCAACAAAATGGGATGGTTTTAAAGTGTCAAGAAAATTTAGAGGATATACTTTAAAAATTGAAGTAAAAAACCCTAATCATGTATCTAAAGGAGTTAAACAAATTACTATTGATGGAAATGTAATAGAAGGCAATTTAATTCCAGTTTTAGAAGCTAAAAAAACCTACGATGTCAAAGTAACATTAGGATAATCAACCAAAAAAACGAACATTTATGTCAGAAATAAAAGATTCAGCATCATTAGTAAAAAGTGAAGATAAAGTCCCTTTTTCAAAAAAATTGGCTTACGCAGCTGGTGGTCCTGTAGATATTTTAGGAGTTTGGGTTATGGTAAGTATTGCTTATCAAGTATTCAACTTCGAGTTAAAAATGCCACCAACATACGTAGCCATTATTTTAATGTCATTACGTCTTTGGGATGGTGTTATGGATCCTTTAATGGGTTGGATTTCAGATAATTTTCGATCAAAATGGGGACGAAGAAGGCCTTTTATTTTAGTAGGAGCTATTTTAGCAGGAATCACATATCCTTTTATTTGGTGGTTTCCAACAGACATGAGTCAAGAAGGGATTATGTTTTGGGTAATTGGTTTTGGTATTTTATTCTACACCTGTTTTACAGTTTGGGCAATGCCTTACCAAAGTATGTTAATGGAAATGACTCCAGATTATAATGAGCGTACAAGAGTTGCAGAAATTAGAAGTTATTTTCAAACAGTAGCCGGTTTTTTTAATGGTTGGGTTTGGTGGTTAAGCATGTTGCCAATTTTCTTTATTAATGGAGAGGCAAGTCCTGTAAACGGAATGCGTTACATAAGTATTGGAATTGCTGTTATTATACTGGTATTAGGTATTTTACCAGCCATTTTTGTAAAAGAACGTTACTATGAAAGTGATTTAATTAAGAATCAAAAACAAGTAAAATTAACAGATAGTTTAAAAGAAACATTTTCTAATAAACCTTTTTTAATTTTATGTGGATTAACCATTTTCTTCTTATTAGCAACATCTATTTTTGATAGTTATGGAAGATATGTAGGAACTTTTTATGTATTAGGTGGCGATTGGAATGAAGGTGCCGTTTTTGCAGGTTATGGAACCATTGTTTATATGCTTTTCAGTTTTATGTTTATTCCGCTTTTTAGAAAATTATCAGAAAAAATAGGAAAGCCAAAAGTATTAATGATTTCGATGCTGATTGTTGTTTTGGCAGTAACCACAACTTGGTGGACATTTACACCTAATAATCCTTGGATTATGTTAGCCAATACCGCTTTTATTGGAGCTGGTTATGCTGGTTTATGGTTAATGATTCCTTCTATGCAAATAGATGTGGTAGATTATGACGAATTAAAAACTGGCGAAAGAAGAGAAGGTAGTTTTGCATCCATCTTTTCTTGGGTACTTAAATTCAGTTTTGTAATTGGGTTTATGATTTCTGGCCCATTAATCGAGTTAACAGGCTTTGATGCCAATTTAGATGGAGCGCAACCAGAAGAAGTGTATACCACAATGCGAATTGGCTTTTTAGCAATTCCAATAGTGGCATTAACCATTGCAATTTTATTATTAAGAACATTTCCAATAACAGCAGAAAAAGCAGCAGAAATTAGGCTACAATTAGAAGAAAAAAGAGGTAAAGTTTAAAAAAACAAGACCTCACAGGTTTTTAAAACCTTTGAGGTCTGAACAATAAATCAACGTAAAATATATTAAAATGAAATACGGATATTTTGACGATAACAAAAGAGAATACATCATTACCAACCCAAAAACACCAGTAAAGTGGACAAACTATGTGGGTACATTATCATTTGGAGGAATCGTAGATCAAACAGGAGGTTCTTTAATTTGTAAAGGCGATCCTGCATTAAACAGAATTGTAAAATACATTCCGCAATTACCTGGTTCAGATTTTAAAGGAGAAACCTTATACATAAGATTTAAAGATGAAAATGGGAAATACAAAGTGTTTTCACCATTCTTTGTACCAACTTTAGATGATTATGATTTATTTGAATGTCATGTGGGTTTATCATATCAAAAAATAGTATCAGAATTTTACGGAATTCGTACAGAGGTTACCATTTTTGTTCCCAATGAAGAAAATAGAGTAATTCGTAAAATAGAAGTAAAAAACATCAGTGGAAAAGAGTTAGAAATTGATGTAATTCCTGTAGTCGAGTTTACACATTTCGATGCTTTAAAACAATATACAAATGCAGATTGGTGTCCGCAAACCATGACCATGAGAGCCAGTAAAAATGCAGACGGAACAGTATTGTTACGTCAGTATGCTTTTATGAAAAAAGATACTGAAAACAACTTCTTTACTTCAAATTATCCTGTAGACTCTTTTCAAACAGATAGAAAACTATTTTTAGGTGATAACGAATATGGAACTTGGAAAAATCCTTTAGAATTACAAAACGAAAGTTTATCGAATTACGAATCTAATAGAGGAGATAATATTGCTGCTTTATTGCACAAATTAGGCACAGTTAAAGATGGTGAAACAAAAACCGTTATTACACAATTAGGACAAGGAGCACCAAACGAAATTGCCAAAAACGCAGAGAAATTTAAAGACGTTGCAGAAGTAGATAAAGCATTTCAAGAACTTTCAGAATTTTGGGACAATTATTTATCAAAAGCAGCATTCCAAACTCCAGATGCAGCCTTCAATTCTATGGTAAATATTCACAATCCACGTCAATGTCATACTACTTACAACTGGTCTCGTTATTTATCTTTATATCAATTAGGTTTAGGTGCAAGAGGTATTGGTTTTAGAGATAGTTCTCAAGATATTTTAGGAATTTTATCTGCAATGCCAGAAAAAGGAAAAGAATTAATCAAAAAATTAATTTCTGTAAAAAAAGAAGATGGTTCTGCAATGCACCAGTTCTTTCCATTAACAATGGAAGCTAATGAAGGTGATTCTCGTGAAGAACCACATTTAAAAGATTTTTATGGCGATGATCATTTATGGATTGTACAAACAGTAATCGAATATATTAAAGAAACTGGAGATTACGATTTCTTACATGAAGAAATTACATTTTACGACAAGAAATTAAAGTTAAAAGACCGTAAAAAAGGTACAGTTTTAGAACATTTAAAACGTTCTTTAGAGTTCACAAAAAACAACTGTGGCCAACATGGTTTACCTATGTTAGGTTTTGCAGATTGGAACGATACTGTAAATTTACCTGGAGATGCAGAAAGTATTTTTAATGCAAATTTGTACGGAAAAGCATTGAATGAAATGGCTGCTCTGTTAGATCATTTAGGAGATACAGAATTAGCAAATCAATACAGAAAAGACCATGCCCACATGAAAGAAGTAGTAAATACACATTGTTGGGATGGCGATTGGTATTTACGTTATTTTGAAGATAATGGAAATGCCATTGGCTCTAAAGCAAATAGTGAAGGTCAAATTTATACAAACGCACAATCTTGGACCATTCTTTCTGGTTTTGCAACCCAAGAAAGAGCTTTAAAAGCATTAGATTCTGTAGAAGATAAATTGAATACAAAATTCGGAATTAAATTAAGTTACCCAGGTTATAATGGGTATGATGAAAGCATTGGTGGTGTATCTACATATCCTCCAGGAGCAAAAGAAAATGGTGGAATCTTTTTACACTCAAATCCTTGGGTAATGATTGCAGAAACCATGATGGGTAATGGAGACAGGGCTTTCCAATACTACAATCAAATTAATCCAGCCTCTAAAAATGATATTATAGATACTTTTGAGTGTGACCCTTATTGCTACCCGCAAAATATTTTGGGTGATGAGCATCCACAGTTTGGTTTGGCAAGAAATTCTTGGTTATCAGGTACTTCTTCATGGACCTATCAAGCAGCAACAAAATATATTATGGGAGTTCGTCCAGATCATAAAGGATTAATTATAGATCCTTGTATACCTAAATCTTGGGATGGTTTTACAGCCGTTCGTAAATTTAGAGGAGCAACTTACAATATCGATGTAAAAAATCCAAACAATGTATCTAAAGGTGTAGTTTCTATGATTGTTGATGGAAATAAAATAGATGGACATATTGCACCTATTTTTAGTGACAGAAAAGAACATTCTGTAGAAATTATTTTAGGGTAAAAAAAATCATAATTCTTTTACAATATTATAGTTCCCCCCACAAAACTTCCTGCAAGGTCGCTAAGACTTTGTGGGAGTTTTAAAACAACTTTTGTTATTACAAATTTACGCTAAAGAACAATCAAAACAACAAATTCGCTTTTATTATGAATGCTAAAACCTTAAAAATCGTACTCTTATCACTTTTTACAATATGTGTTGTTTCTTGTGATAAAAAATCAGAAAAAAAAGAAGTCGCTAAAAATCAACCAAAAAATGTATTATTTATAGCGATTGACGATTTAAAACCTTTAATGGGCGTTTATGGCCATAAAGATATAAAAACACCTAACATAGATAAGTTAGCAGCCAATGGTTTTGTATTACAAAACAGCCATTGTCAACAGGCTGTTTGTGGTCCATCAAGAGCCAGTATATTAACAGGTAAAAGACCAGATTACACACAGGTTTGGGATTTAAAAACTTTAATTAGAGACAAACATCCCAATATTGTAACCATGCCACAATACTTTAAACAAAATGGTTATGAAACTGCAGCTGTTGGTAAAATTTTTGATTTTAGATCTGTAGATAAAGGAAATGATTCTATTTCATGGACATATCCTTACGATAATTTTAAACATAATTCCGAAATTGGTAAAGAGTACATCAAAAATAAGGAACGTGTGTCTTACGAAATTGTAAATGTTCCAGATAGCATGACTGCAGATGGTGAAGTAGTAAGAAGAACCGTAAAGCAATTACGTAAGTTTGCAAAAAGCGATAAACCATTTTTTATGGCTACAGGCTTTTATAAACCACATTTACCTTTTGTAGCCCCAAAAAAATACTGGGACATGTATCCTTTAGAAAATGTTAAATTCCCAGAGTATATGAAGGCTCCAGAAGGAGCTCCTAAATATGCAACACAACCAAGTTGGGAATTAAGAAGTGGTTATGCAGACATTCCTAAAGATTTTGATGTAGAAATACCTATAGAAAAGCAAAAAAGAGTAATTCAAGGGTATTATGCTTGTGTATCTTTTGTAGATCAGCAAATTGGTAATGTTTTAGATGAATTAGATCGCTTAGGATTAAGAGAAAATACAGTAATTGTACTTTGGGGTGACCATGGATGGCATTTAGGAGATCATAACATGTATTGCAAACACACTAATTATGAGCAATCTACAAAAGTTCCATTAATATTTTCTGCTGGTAAAGATAAAATTGGAGAATCTTATTCTCCAACAGAATTTGTAGATGTGTACCCTACTCTATTAGAATTAGCAGGAGTAAAATCTCCTGGAAATTTAGATGGGGTTAGTTTGGTTCCTTTAATGGAGAAAAAAGTTGAAAAAGTAAAGGATTTTGCTGTAAGTCAGTTTCCAAGAGATAATGATAAAATGGGGTACACATTTAGAGATGATAGATATCGTTACACAATTTGGATTAAAGATGAAATGCCTTATGAAAGTAACAGAAATATAGATGCTGCAGAAATTGTTGCTGAAGAGTTTTACGATTACGAAAAAGACCCTCAAGAAACTAAAAACTTGATTAACGAAGTCGATTATCAAACAGCTATAACCAATTTAAAAGCAAAAGCCATAGCCTATTTTAAAAGTCAAGAAATCAAATAACTATGAAAAAGAACATATCTATTTCATTAATAATAGTAACGTTTTTCGTTACTATTATTAGTTGTAATCAACCCAAAGAACATCAATTGCCAAAAGCAATCTCTTATAATTTTACGCCAAAAGACACCACTTGGAAAAGTTTATCAATAAGAGAAAAAATAGGACAAACAATGATTGTGAGAGCGTTTCACAAAGCGCAAATTGCAGAGTTTGGTTCTATTAAGAATATGATGGAAAAATACCCAATAGGAGGTATTTTTGTACCTTATTGGGATTACCTTTTTACGCCTCCAAGAAATCAAGTAATTCCAACAATTAAAAATGCTATTTCAGATTATGAAAATGCCTCTAAATATCCTATGATTGTTACAGAAGATTTTGAACGTGGAGTTGGAAGTATTTATAGTGAATATACAAATATGCCTTCAGAAATGGCTGTTGGTGCAGCAAATAATACAGATTTAGCTTATAAATTTGGAAATGCAATAGCAAAAGAATCCAACTCTTTAGGTGTAAACTGGTTGTTACATCCTTTGGTAGATTTAAATATGAATCCGTTACAAGATTTGGTAATTGAACGTGCAATTTCTGATGATGCTACAAGAGCTTATCCTTTGTTAAAAGCACAAATTAAAGGTATGAATGCGCAAGGTGTTGTATCAACCATAAAACATTTTCCTGGTGATGGAGCAACCATAAAAAATCAACATTTAATTACTTCTGCAAATAATTTATCTATTTCTGAGTGGAATAAAACCTTTGGTACCATGTATCAAAAAATGATAAATGAAGGAACACCTGCAATTATGGTTGGACATATTCGTTTTCCTGCATATCAAAAAGAAAAGAGAAATGGTTTGTTTTTACCAGCTTCTTTATCCGAAGAATTGATGATGGGTTTATTGAAGAAAAAAATGAAATTCAACGGAATAATTATGTCTGATGCCTTAAATATGGGTGGTGCAGCTGGTTATTATGAAAATGAAATTGAAACTTCTTTAGCCGCTTTTAAAGCTGGTGTAGATATGGTTTTATGGCCAACTTTAAAATTTATGGATTCTTTGGAAGTACGCATTAAAAGAGGAGAGATTCCAATGTCAAGATTAGATGATGCAGTAGAACGTATATGGGGGGTTCGTGAACAATATGGTTTATTAAAAAAGAAGGAATCTATTTTTTATCCCATTTCAGAAAAAGAAACAGCAACCATTCAAGAAAATGCACAAGAAATTGCAAATAGTGCAGTAACTTTATTAACAGATGCTACTAAAATTCCTTTAAAATCATCAGAAAACAAAAGAATTGCCATTGTAAATATCAGTCATGAAAACAGAACCAATGAGTTACGTTTAACTCAAAAATTATTACAAGAAAAAGGTTTTGAGATAGATACTATTTTACACAACCCAAATTTTTTAGACTGGGGAGAAAAATTAAATTTCTTCGACAAATATGATAAGGTTTTTGTCGCTTTTGAAAATCGATATTTTAGTCCTTTAGGAGCTTCACTTTTAAAAGATAAAGAAGCTTTAGGAGTTTGGACAATGGGAATGTTGCCACAAGATAAAATTATTGCAGTTTCTTACAGTAATCCGTATTATGTAAATTTTTATTTTGAGAATGCTTTTATAGGAATTAATGCCTATAGTTTAGATAAATTTTCGCAAAAAGCTGTAGTTGAGGCCTTAACAGGTAACATCTCTTTTAAAGGTAGATCTCCAGTAAAATTAGAACATGATATTTTAAAATAAAATGACAATTAATTGCAATTTATTAACATTTTAAATTTCATATTATCAACAATACAATTTATTATTTAAAAAAATACCACACTAAAAAATATAGTGTGGTTTTTTTTAGAAATTATCAAAAAAAACTACAATTAAACCTTATCTGACAATTTTAAGTACTCTTTTTTCATTGTGTATAAATAGTTTAGCAGGACTAATCTAATTTATACACAATGAAAAATAATTACTTACTAAAATTACTATTAATCCTGTGCTGCTCAACAGGGTTATATGCTCAAACATTACCAGCTGACATTAGTTTTAATAATAACAATTGGACAGAAAGCAGTTCAGGTGTAACTCTTTCAGGAAACGAATACACAATAACAGGAAATGCATCAGGAACAAGAAAGGTATATTTAGATGTACCTGTAGCTGATACGTATACAGATGTATATATTACTGCTGATATTGAGATTAATAATGTTGTTTATGGTGATCGCATATACAAAGCACCAAGAGTAAAAATATACAAAGGAGGAACTACTTCTCTTTTACTTGCAGAAAATTTAAATTATCATCCAGAAGGTGCATTTTATAAAGTTGGTGTTGTTGTAAAAAGATATGATAAAAAAAACATCAGCTCTCTTAGAGTTGAGTTTTTAATGCAAAACGCCTCAGGAGAAATGAAAATTAAAAATCCTGTAATAACAAACGTTAAACCGGCTATGGATTTTTCATTTCCTTTTACTACTCCTTCCAGCACAACCTATACCTTAGATATAGATACCAATAGTAAACATACTTTTAATAATGATTTACTATCTACAAATACGCATTTTAGATTTATGGAAAACCAAGGAGGATATAATTGGAGTTCTTCAGAAACAAGTCAAGTTATTAACAATTGGTTCCCTCAATCTAATTTTAGATTTCCAGGAGGTACTGTAGGTAATTATTACAATTGGAGTACAGATAAATACCATCCACAAAACTCTAATGGAATTACCATTGGTAATCACAGTACAGCTTTTGAGTTTGATTACACAGCATATAAAAATATCTGTACAACAAATAATGCATCTTCTACATTAATGTTTAACGTTTTAATAGATTCTCCTACCGATTCAAAAAACAGATTACAAAGTAGAATTAATGACAATTTAGATGTTAAATGGATTGAATTAGGAAATGAAAACTATCACACAGGACAACAAGGAGGAAATGTTACAGATGTAGACTCTTATATATCGCATACTGTAGATATGGTTACCCAATTAAAAACAGTAGACCCTAATGTTAAAGCAGCTGTATGTCTTGAAAAAGAATATTACTATACAGGTAGCTGGAATCAAAAAATAAAAGCGTATGCAGATGGTACGAATGATTATTTTGATGCAGCTACGTTTCATAATTATAATAATTCTAATGCATTCTTATACAGTGGTTCAACAGTATATCGTATGATGAATTCTTATAAAATTACTATGGATCGTATTAATAAGTTTAATACTAATTTTCCAGGTAAATCTGCTTTAATTACAGAGTGGGGAGTTTTATCTAATGGAACACCTGTTAACTTTACACAAACTTTAGCAAGCGCAGATGTTTTCTTAGCATTAGAAAAAGGGAGTCAACAAGGTATTGTAAAGCAAGCAGGTTTGCACATGCTTTGGAAAAATAACATCTATTCAGAATCTACTTTAACCTATTTAGATAGTGGACAAATGAAATTAACAGCTTTAGGAGTAATGTATGCTTCTTTATTTGATGTATTTAAAGATAAAGAAGTATATGATGCTTACAGTGCTGGTCCAGATTTAGAAGCAAATTTAGATGGAATGTATGCCAAAGCTGTGGATGCTGGTACAGAATACAAAATATTTGTTGTAAACAAACTACCTACTACCTCTACTCTAAATTATAAAATAAATGGTGTTGCTTACGAAGGAAACTATACTATCGAAACTTTTAAAGAAGATATTACTAAAGAATTAAAAACACCATACACAAGCAAATCTTCTGCATGGACTTCTAACACTCCATCTGCTACTGGAGGTAATTTAAGTATTCCTGCTTATAGTATTAACATTATTACAATTTCAAAAGCTTGTGACGCCTCAGAAGATAATATTATTGCAAATGGTACAGCAGAATGTTTGTTAGCAGATGGTAATTGGACAGGAGTTGTTGCAAGTTCTACAGATAGCGAAGCAACTTTTTCAGACGAAAGCACAATTGTAAATGGAGGAAATAACGCATTTAAAATTTCAACAACAAAAACCAATACATTAGCTACACCAGAATTAGAAGATATTCGTATAGATAATGCTAAATATGATGGCGATTTTAATGGAAAGACAATAACTATTGATGTTTGGGCAAAATCAGATGTTTCTGCTCAAATAGGTATTCAATTAAAAGTTGATAAAACTGCAGGAGGTTCATCGTATATAGTAACTTCTCCAACTTTAACAACAACATATACTAAATATACGTTAACAGCAGATATTACAGAGGCAACAACTGGAGTTTCCTTAAGATTATTAGCAGGTAAAACTGTTGCAAATTATTATTTTGATGATATTGTTGGTACAGTTAGTATCAATTTAGATGTAGATAACGATGGTTACAATAACGATGTAGATTGTAACGATAATGATGCCGCTATTAACCCAGGTGCTACAGAAATTCTGTATAATGGTGTAGACGATGATTGTGACCCTGCAACTTTAGACACTGTAGATGCAGATAACGATGGTTATAATAGTGATGTAGATTGTAATGATAATGATGCTGCTGTTAATCCAGGTGCTACAGAAATTCTATACAATGGTGTAGACGATGATTGTGACCCTGCAACTTTAGACACTGTAGATGCTGATAACGATGGTTATAATAGTGATGTAGATTGTAATGATAACGATGCTGCTGTTAATCCAGGTGCTACAGAAATTCTATACAATGGTGTAGACGATGATTGTGATCCTGCTACTTTAGACACTGTAGATGCTGATAACGATGGTTATAATAGTGATGTAGATTGTAACGATAATGATGCTGCTGTTAACCCAGGTGCTACAGAAATTTTAAATAACGGAATTGATGATGACTGTGACCCTGCTACTTTAGACACTTTAGACGCAGATAATGATGGTTATAATAGTGATGTAGATTGTAATGATAACGATGCTGCTGTTAATCCAGGTGCTACAGAAATTTTATACAATGGTGTAGACGATGATTGTGACCCTGCTACTTTAGACACTGTAGACGCCGATAATGATGGTTATAATAGTGATGTAGATTGTAATGATAATGATGCTGCTATTAATCCAGGTGCTACAGAAATTTTAAATAACGGAATTGATGATGATTGTGACCCTGCTACAGTAGATGTTATTAATTATACATTATCTGTTAGTGCTGTTAATGGTTCAGTAACACCAAACAGTGGAACATACGCAGCAAATACAAGTGTAACCATAACAGCTACAGCAAGTTCGGGTTATCAATTTAGTAGCTGGTCTGGAGATGCAAGTGGTTCTACTAATCCTTTAACAATTACAATGGATGCCAACAAAAACATAACCGCTAATTTTACGCAAATCCCAACAAATACAACAACTACAATCTCTGTAGTAGATGATGCTCACGTAAGAAATGGTACTTATAAAAACGACAAATATGGTACTTATTCTAATATGCATATAAAAGAAACATCAGCCAACAATAAGAATAGACAAACTTTTTTAAAGTTTAATCTTAATAACATTAGTAATGTTGTCTCTGCAACACTAAGAATTAACAATACTGGTGGCAATGGAAGTGTTTTATTAAATAAAGTTTCTGATGATACTTGGACTGAAAGCAATATAACTTGGGCTAATAAACCTACTATAGGAAATAACGTTGGCACTATTACACTAAATGGTTCTGGAAATCATGATATAGATGTTACAAACTACGTTGCAACTGAAGCTCAAAACGATGGTAATGTTAGTTTTGTGCTTAGAGGCTCAACATCTAATTTTATGAAAATCTCTAGTAAAGAAGGTAATAATGCACCCAAATTAATTATTGAATATAGTAATAATTCTGCAAAATCATCTCAAGAAGGAACAGTTTTAACAACACAAAACTTTGAGGACAATAATGCAATTTTTGTTTATCCAAATCCAACCAAATCATTGCTTAATTTTAAAATAGAAAATGCGGATATTAAAAATGGAAAAATTCAAGTTTTTGATGTAACTGGAAGATTAGTAAAAACAAAATCTATATCTGGAAAATCAATGCAATTGCAATTAGATGGCCCTGCTGGAATTTATATTATAAGAATTCAAACTAAGAGTACATCAACAATTAAAAGAATAATTAAAAAGTAACTCTTTTAAACAATAAATCATCCAAAAATAGGTAGATAATATTAAAAATAAACCAGTGAAAACAAATTCACTGGTTTTTTATCTTTTACTTGTTTAGATAAAACGAAATTATTAGTAAAATTCTGAGAAATAAAAATACAAAAATCACAAAAGGGTAATGCAGTTGTTAAGTATATCTTTTTTATTTTAATAGTTGCAATAAACACTACGAATCAAAATTATAAGATATTTATAGTTTATAAAATTTAGTAGATTCTAAATAACTTTTTTCTCTCATTAAAAACCACTTGACAATATATTAACCTAATAAGATTTATAATAAACCAGTTTCTAATTGTTGAAAATTACTTTTACTTAATTAAAAAATTTGTATCCATGAATTGTATTTTTTTTAAACCAGTATTTTTAAGTTTATTTATTTTTCTTTTTTTAAAAGTAAATATTTATGGCAAAACAAATTTCATAAAAAATGATACAATAGTGCTTCAAAATAATTTTTTAATTGTTAAAATAAAAAAGAAAGGAGCAGAGATTATTAGTGTATTTAATAAAAAAAAATCTTTTGAACATATTTGGCAAGCAGATAAAAATTCTTGGAACCAAAGTGCCCCAATATTATTTCCGATAGTTGGTAAACTTAAAAATGGTAAATATATCCTTGATAATAAAGAATATAAAATGAAAAACCATGGATTTGCAAGTTTTTCTGACTTTCAAGTAGTTTCTAAATGTAATAAAAAAGCGGTTTTTAAATTAACAAGTAACAGTAATACACTAAAAAAATATCCGTTTAAGTTCAAATTATTAGTAAAATACACCTTAAAAGGAGGTAAAATTTTAATAGAAAACACAGTTGAAAATACAGACAATAAAAAAATGTATTTTTCTATTGGCGCCCACCCTGGTTTTAACATTCCTTTTAATAAAGGCGAAAAATACACAGATTACTATTTAGAATTTAATAAAACAGAAACAATAGATAGATTGCCTTTAACCAAAAAAAAAGGTTTGTTAAGTACTAAGGTTGTCAAGAATTATTTAGCTAATACAAATAAATTACACCTTAACCATCAAATGTTTAAAGATAGAGCTGTAATTCTTAAAGAGCTAAAGTCATCAATAGTAAAAATAAAAAGTAAGAACTCTAATATGTCTGTAAGAATTCAAATTAAAAATTTTCCTTATTTAGGTATATGGACTACCTCAAAGTCTAACATGCCTTTCATTTGTATAGAACCTTGGTATGGTATTTCTGATGCTATAAATACAAATGGTAACTTTAAAAATAAAAAAGGCATACAGATGTTAGATACCGCCAAGAAATTTAAAATGAAATACTTTATTGAAATAAGAAATTAAGAAATAGAATGAAACGTATAATTTTTCTATTAGCCATTTTTTTAATAATCAGTCAATCATGCACAAATAGAAAGAATGCCGAAGTCAAAAAAAAGAACGTTTTAATTTTTTTAGTTGATGATTTAGGTTATCACGATTTATCATCAAAAGGATCTGTTTTTTATGAAACACCAAATATTGATAGACTTTCTAAAGAAGGTGTAGATTTTGAAAACGCCTATGTAAGTCATCCCAGATGCTTACCATCACGTTATGGAATTCAAACAGGCAAAATACCAGGAAGAAATGGTGTTCCTGGAGGAAAAAATGTTGGTATAATAATGGATAACGACATAACCATTGGTGAAGCATTTAAAAGAAATGGTTACGAAACTTTTTTTGCTGGAAAATGGCATTTAGGAAAAACCGAAAAGCATTGGCCACAAAACAGAGGGTATAATATTAATATTGCTGGAGGTGCTGCTGGTGCACCAAAATCTTACTTTTGGCCTTATAATGAAGGTACCTGGGAAGAAGATAATGGTATGAAATCTAACAAAAAGAAAGGCTTTCTTAAAATTAAAGGTTTAGAAAAAGGTGCAAAAGGAGAGTACTTAACTGATAGGCTTACAAACGAAACCATAAATTTTATAAACAAGAAACACAATAAACCTTTCTTTGCTATTTTAGCGCATTATGGTGTACATACCCCTTTAGAAGCGCAAAAACATTTGATTGACAAATACAATAAAAAATTAAAAACCTTATCTTTTTCGGGGGCAGAAATAAAAATTAAAGATGGAGAAACAAAGCAATTTCAAAATCAAGCAGTTTATGCTGCCATGATTGAAAGTGTTGATAACAGTTTAGGAAAAATAGTAAAAGCTCTAAAAGATAATGGAATGTACAACAATACTATTATTGTATTTACCTCAGATCATGGAGGACTTTCTAATAGAGGTCTTGGCAACAAACGTATTTTAGCTACATCTAACTTGCCCTTAAGAGCTGGTAAGGGTCATATATATGAAGGAGGAATAAAAGTACCTCTTATTTTAGGCGGAGCTATATCTTCTAAAGGCCATAAAAACCAGCAAATAACGAGTAATATAGATATGAAACCAACACTCTTAGATCTGTGCGATTTAAAACACCCTAAAGAAAACATAGATGGTATTAGTATTGCAGAATCTATCAAAAATAATTCAACTATAGAGCGAACATTAATTTGGCACTCACCAAGAGCAAGGTTAATTTCTACAGGAGATAATTTTTGTACAGTAATACGCATGGGTAATTATAAATTATTTGATTTCTATAAAAATAATGTTGTAGAACTTTACGATTTATCTAAAGACCCTTTTGAAGAACATAATATTGCAGATACAAATAAAAAGTTGGTAGCTTCTTTAAAAACACAAATTACAGACTGGAAAAAGAAAGTAAGAGCTATAAATTAAAATTACTTTTTATTCCAATTTAAAATATACTTTTTTGCTAATTTTCCTGAAACAGTTAGGTCTTTTTCGGACCAATATCCATTAACGTTGGTATTAGGTTTTAATGCAGAGGCACCTTCATCTTTATTATTAATAGACCAATTGCAATGAATTAATTTGTGTTTTTTCATAAAATCCATCCATATTTTTGTAGATTCTGAATCTACAGAACCACCTCCATCAGCTTCTACACTGCCCCACTCTGTTACAATTAAAGCAAGCCCATTATCAATTGCTTTTTGAGCTTTGTTTATTAACCATTCTTTATGAGAAGCAGCATAAAAATGTAAGGTATACGCAATATTTTTGTACCCTATAATTGGGTTTTCTGATGCTTTATCTACATCTTGAGACCAATGAGGAGTACCAACTACAATAATATTATCTGGGTCTATTTTTCTAATTGCAGCTATTACTTTTTCTGAATAAGGTTTTACAATTGTATCCCAAGAAACTTTTAAGGGTTCATTATAAATTTCATAAATAACGTTAGGATATTTTCCATATTTTTTTGCCATTTCAGTAAAAAACTCTATTGCTTCTTTTTCTGTATTATGGGCATTATGGCTATGCCAATCAATAATTACATATAGACCTAAATCTATACAAGCATTTACAACTGTTTCTAGTTTAGATTGATTTGTTTTTTTATCAAAAATATAACTATCATGAATTTCTGGGTCTGCTGTCATTGGAACTCTAATTATTTCTGATTTCCACTTTTCTTTTAAGTGTTTTATCACCTTTTTATTGTAAAATCCATTTCCCTTGTAATAATTATTAGACCAAAACATGCTATTGCCTGCAAAACTTACAGGTTGTCCATTTTCATTAACAACATAATTTCCTTTAATAGATAATGCCCCATTTTTATCTACAATAGATGGCTGTTTTATCTCATTATTCTTTTTTGAGATCGATATGTGGTTTTGAGAACAACTTAAAAAAATCAAAAAAAACAATACTAAAGTTTTCATGTGCGTTATGATATAAAATTTACATTATATCAAATTTAAACTATTTTTTACTCTAATCCCTTTGTTTACAACACATTTGACGATATCTAAACCTATTAAGATGCAGATGAAACCTTTATCCTGTAATCTAAAAGTACTTTTATCCTGTAAAATTATAGATAACTATGAGACATCGTTTTTTTAGAATTTTTGTTTTTATTGTAAGTACAATTTTTACTGTAAGTTGTTCTAAAAACAATCTTAAAAATGAAAAAATAGAAAATAAAAAACCAAATATTATTTTCTTTATTGCTGATGATATGTATCCTTGGATGTTTAACAATACAGATAAAGGAAAAGATAAAAATGGCAAACCTTTAAATTTAACACCCAATTTAGATAAGTTAGCAAAAGAAGGGGTTTGGTTAGAAAACATGAAAGTAGTATCTCCTGTATGTACACCAAGTCGTTATAATGTATTAACAGGAAATTATGCAAGTAGAGCATCTAACGAAGCTTTTACAGGTTTTACAGAAAAAAACGATGGTCAAACAGTTATTCAATGGAATTCTTATATAGTTCCTGGACAAGAAACCATGGGTACTTACTTTCAAAAATTAGGTTACAAAACAGGTTTTGTAGGTAAAAATCATATTATAGAAAGTTTATCTCAAGTTGGTGATGGTGGAGAAAAACCTGAACTAGATGCAGATCCTACAGACCCTAAAGTAAAAGAAGGTTTAGAGTACAGGTACAAAGAATTACAAAAAGATATAAAAAAATCTGGATTTGATTATGCAGAATCTTTATATCACAACAATCCAAATTGGTTAGGAATAAGAGCATTAGCATACCAAAACATGGATTGGATTGCAGAAGGAGGAGTAAACTTCATCGATAAATATAATAAAGCCCCATTTATGCTATACATAGCATCTACTTTACCCCACGCTCCTCTAAAACCAGAATTATCATGGAAAGCAGATAGGAGAATTACTCCAAAAGGAATTTTGGAAAAAGCACCAACAGTTTTACCTCAACCTCCAGTAGAATCAATTCAAAAGAGAATTAAAGAAGCAGGCTATGAAGGGAAAAATCGTGAAAATATTTTATGGTTAGATGATGCAGTGGGTGCCCTTTTTAGTAAGTTAGAAAAAGAAGGTGTATTAAATAATACTATAGTGGTCTTTTTCAACGATCATGGTCAAGATTTTAAAGGTACTTTATATGAAGGAGGCGTAAACTCTCAAGCATTTATATGGAAAAAAGGAGGTTTTAAAATTGGTAATGTTTTAGAAAACCCAGTTTCTAATGTAGATTTTTTACCTACTTTATTAGATTTTGCTGGTAATACAAAAGATTTAGATAACTTTGATGGTAAGAGTTTTAAACCTGCTTTAGAGGGTAAAAAATACAAAGGAAGAACTTCTTTTTACCACGAATTAGGTTATGCAAGAGCAGTAGTTAAAGATAACTTTAAATACTATGCTGTGAGATACCCTAAGTGGGCAATGAATTTTACCTTAGAACAACGTAAAGACACATTAGAAAAATACACAAAATTTAGAGAGTCTTTTGGCGAACATGGTATTTCAGATGATCCTAAGGCTCCTTTCGGACAGTTAGAAATGGTTCCTGGTGGTGGAGGCGCAGAGCATAATGCGTACTTAAATCACCCACATTTTTCAGAACCAGATCAATTGTATGATTTAAAAAATGATCCTGAAGAAAAAAACAATTTAATTAATAATCCAAAATATGCTGATAAACTGAAAATGTTGAAAGCAGAATTAAAAGAATATATAAAATCCTTACCAGGAAAATATAATATTTAAAACAACTCTTTAAACTTACAAACTTTTTCAAAGTCTAAAATATAAACATGAAAACAAAACACATTGCACTAATCGCATTCGTATCGCTAATTGTATTAGCATGTAAAGCACAACAAAGTCAAAAAACTACTACTGATAAAAAAGTAACAAAGACTAACAAAAGTTCTAAAAAAAACATTCTATTTATTGCTGTTGATGATTTAAAACCTTTACTTTCTAATTATGGAGAATCTCAAATGAAAACTCCTAATTTTGACAGGTTAGCTAACTTAGGAATGACTTTTACAAATGCACATGTACAATATGCTGTTTGTGGAGCTTCAAGAGCAAGTGTAATGACGGGTACAGATCCAGACACTAATAAAGTTTGGGATTTACATACTAACTTTAGAGAATCTGCACCAGATTTAGTTTCTATGCCAGAGTATTTAATAAGTCAAGGATATCAGACTACTGGTGTTGGTAAAATTTATCATAAAGGCTCATCTTCTAAAGGTCATGATGGAAAAAGTTGGAGTATTCCACATCAAATACCTAAAAACTACGACCCTAAGTATGGAAATGCAGCTTTCGAATATTATCAAAATCCAGAAACAAAAAAACGTATTGCTAAAATAGTAGAGCAAACAAAAGCAAAGGGTATAAAAGGAGGTAAGTTAAGAAGCTATGTATTTAAAAGAATAAAACCATCAACTGAAAATGCAGATGTAAGTGATACTGCATATCAAGATGGTTTATATACTCAAACTGCATTACAACAATTAAACGATTTAGAAAAATCTGATCAACCTTGGTTTTTAGCAGTAGGTTTTCAAAAACCACATTTGCCTTTTGTAGCTCCAAAGAAATATTGGGATTTATATGATAGAGCTAACATAGAGTTAGCTAAATTTCAACAAGTAGCAGAAGGAACTCCAAAATTTGCCTACCATTCTTTTGGAGAAATTAGAGCTTATTCAGATATTGATAACAAATTAAGAATAGGAGATAAAATACCAGAAGCTAAACAACGTGAATTAATTCATGGGTATATGGCTTGTGTGTCTTATATAGATGCTCAAATAGGTATATTATTAGATGATTTAAAAAGAAGAAATATTTTAGATGATACCATTATTGTATTATGGGGAGATCATGGTTTTCATTTAGGAGATCATACAGAATGGTGTAAACACTCTAATTTTGAACAAGCTACAAGAATTCCTTTTATGTTTGCTGGCCCTGGTGTAAAAAAGAATCAAAAATCACATCATCCTGTAAATTTAGTAGACTTATTTCCAACCATTTTTGATTTAGCAGGAGTACAACAACACACTCAAACAGATGGGAAATCTTTAGTACCATTATTAGATGATGACAATGCAACTACTGTTACTATGGATTATGCTTATCATCAATATAAAAGAGGACCAAAAATGGGGTACTCTATAAGAACCAAAAGATATAGATATACAGAGTGGCATAATGATAATTACAGAAGCTATAAAAACTATGCAACTTCTAAAATTGCAGGACGTGAATTATATGATTATGATACAGACCCTTTAGAAACAAGAAACTTGGTAAAAGATAAAAATTACCAAAAAATAGTTAGAGATTTAAAAAGCAAATTAAAAATACATCTTACAAAATAATTTTGGTATCATTTGTGAATCTATAAAGACAAATAAACATTATGAAAAAAAGTATTTTATTATTAATCGCTTTTGTATCATTAGGTATTTATGGTCAAAAAAAACCAAACATTCTTATAATTCATACTGACGATTTAGGTTATCACGATTTAAGTTTTACAGGGTCACAACTATACGATACTCCAAATATAGACCAACTTGCAAAAGATGCAGTTTCATTTACAAACGCTTATAGTAGTTACCCACGTTGCACGCCATCAAGATATGCAATGATGACAGGAATGTATCCCGTAAATGAAAACAAAGGGTATTTAGGAGGAATTCCTGAAAGTAAAAACTTTATCAAACAGTTTAAAAATGCTGGTTACACAACTTCTTATGTGGGTAAATGGCATTTAGGAGAAGGTGAAAGCAACCCAGAAGCTTTTGGTTTCAATCATACTTTTGCAGCAGGAAGAGCTGGTGGGCTTGGTTCGAGGTTTTATCCTTTTAATATTAACAAAAGAAATGGCAAAACCGCAAAAGAAGTTGTTCCTGAATTAGAAAAAACAGGTAAGGAAGGAGATTATGCATCAGATTTATTAACCAATGCTACGCTTAATTTTATCAAAGATAATTCTGGTAAAAAACCTTTTTTAGCAATTTTAGCATATTATGCGGTTCATACACCAATAGAAGCAAAACCGAAAGACGAAAAAAGAAATAAAGAACAACTAAAAACCATCAATTTTGGAAATACTCCAGAATATATAAAAGAAGGAACGGGTAAACGTAAAATGCGTCAAGATGATGCCGCTTATGCAGGTATGGTTGAAAATGTGGATGAAAATGTTGGGCGAATTTTAAAATCTTTAAAGGAGTTAGGAATAGATAGAAATACAATAATTGTTTTCTCTTCAGATCATGGAGGTTTATCGAATAGTGGTAATAAAGGAGATCGTCATTTAGCAACAACAAACTTCCCGCTAAAAGCAGGAAAAGGACATTTGTACGAAGGTGGTATTCGAGTTCCGTTATTTATAAAATGGTCTAAAGAGTTACAACCAAGACAAGACACAAAATCTATTGTTTTGGGAATGGATGTTTTTCCAACATTGTTAGATTTAGCTATTGATAAAAAAGATGTTGGTGTAGATGGTAAAAGCTATAAAAATGTATTAAAAAACACTGATTCTTGGGAAAAAAGAACCGTTTATTGGTATTCAAAAAAAGCAAGACCTCATAGTACTGGAGATAGTAAAATGGCTGCAGTACGTTCTGGAGATTATAAATTAGTACAATATTTAGATGATGATAAAGTTGAGTTGTACAACTTAAAAAAAGACATTAGTGAGGCAAAAGACATCTCTAAAATAGAGACTAAAAAAACGAATGAATTATTAGCGCTTTTAAAAAACTGGAAGAAAGAATTTTTAGTTAAAGAAAGGGTACAGATAATGAAAACAAACCCTAAGTTTAATAAGAAAAAAAAGGGTAAAAAGTACAAAAAAAAGAACTAATTCAGCTATTCTAATTTTATGACGAATTTTAAAACAGTATTTTTAGTTGTGGTTATTTTGTTTAGTTTTTCTTTAAACTCACAAACAATTACAACTACTTTAGATTCAGAAATAAGAAACATTTCTACTCTAAAAATTGGCTTTAATAGACGGTCTGACAAAGGCAATTGGTGGACAGACAATTCTTTTAAAAACCTTTTGGTAAAAATGAATCCTGATGTATTAAGATATCCCGGAGGCACACAAGCCAATTATTGGGATTGGAGAACAGGCAAGTTTTTAGACAATACAGACAAAAATTGGAATAATAAAGAAGTACTTAAAATACCAGATTTTATAGCCCATATCCCTCAAAAAACAGAAATTGTTTATGTTGTTAATATGGCAAGACCAACACCCTCTACTGCTGTTTTAGTAACAGCAAACGAAGAAACTTTAAAAAGCGATGCAACATTACAATTAAAAATTACTGATATGATAGCTGCTATAGATAAATTTGTGGCCGAAGGCAAAGAACCCTTTGCTGTAGAGTTGGGTAATGAATTTTATTTTGGTAACGAAGAAGCAGGTATTTATCATATTCAAGAAAAAGATGGAAAATATTACGCTGGGTGGAACACTTCTTCTAACAGCGCTTACGAGTTTGGTAATAAAAGAGAGGCTACTGTAGAAAACGCAAAATTCTATTTAAAACACTGTAAAGAAGTAGTAAAAAAAATAAAAGAAAAATATCCTTCTATTAAATTTGCCATTACAACTACAAAAGATGAAGTTGCTGCAAAAGTAAGAGAAAGATGGAACACCACTATTTTTAATGAGCTCGAAAACAACGCTAACTTTACTACTTTAAAAAGCAACATCTACGCAGCAACCCAACATCATTATTTAAACAGTAAGTATGGTGTGCAAACAACAATCTCAGACGATACTACAGCAAAAGTTGCCATCGCAGAAGGTATTAAATACCCAATAGATAAAGTTTCTGATTACAACTTAGTACCAAACGATTATAAAATTTGGTACACAGAATATGGAGAAGTAAAAGAAATTGCAGAAGAAACTTGGGCATCTGCAGTTAGATATGCTGCATTGGTTTACAGTTGGTTATCTTTAGGAAATAAAGTAGATCAATTAGATTGGCATTATGTTACCGATAATAATGTAGTTAAAACAGGTTCTCCTATGAAATTGGCTCCTGTTGGTATTGCTGCAGAATTAGTTTCTAAAGCATTTTCTAATATGACAGAAATGCAAAAAATTAATTTTACAAATAACACAACAACTTCTGCTGGTATAAAATCTTTTTACGGCTATAAACTTAAAAACGATAAAAAAGAAACACTATTTATTATAAATACTAACAATATTGACTATACATCAGTTAATTTTAGTAGTTTATTTACCTATAATGGTCAACCCAAAATGATACAATATTACTCCAATTCTCCTTATATCACTGGTGTTTTTGAGGGTGATAGCAATATAAAATCAGAAATAACGTGTGGCGGCTATGGCTTGTTTTGCGAGAATCAAGATATGAAAATATCTTGGTTGAGTCAAAATAAGCTATAGGCGAAGTTCTTGGCAGTACGAAGCGAAGCGGAGTGTT
>JAUICK010000005.1 GCA_030427865.1 Bacteroidia bacterium
TAAAAGTTTTAGTTGAGGGAAGTGCCAATTTATATAGTTATACAGAAAATGATTTGAATAGGTATTTTTACAAGAAAGACGAATCTATTAAACCTTTGGAGTATAAATTATATATAACTTCTTCAGGTTCTATTGCAAAAAACAGAAATTACTTATTCGAATTAAAAAATAAATTAACCTGTAAAAATTTATCCAGTAAAGGTGTTAATTATACAAAATCAAGTTTGGTTAAATATTTTATTAGCTATAATAATTGTAAAGGAAATAATAATTTAATTGATTATACATTAGGAACAAAAGGTGATTTTAATATTTATGGAAAAATAGGAGGCAGTATTTCTTCTCTTAAAATTTATAATGAACTCTCTAAAATAAATATAGATTTCAGCTCTAAAACATCGTTTAGATTAGGTGTTGAATTCGAGTATATTTTTGGTTTTAATAACAATAAATGGGCTTTATTAGTAGAACCAACATATCAAAAATATGCTGCTGAAAAAGAATTTTATCCAGGTCTTAATGTTGTAATACTTCAAAAAGCTACTATTGATTATTCCTCTATAGAAATACCTATAGGTCTTAGATATTATATGTTTTTTAACAATAAAAATAAAGTATTTTTAAACTCTGGAATACTTTTTGATCTCCCCTTATCAGGTGAATATGGAAGAAAAAGAACAGATGGTAGCCCAGTAGAGCCTTTTTCAAAAATAAGTTCTGTTGCATCAACTATATTTATTGGAACTGGATATACATTTAATAATAAATATAGAATTGAATTACGCTATAATTTAGATAGAGATTTGTTAAATGATTTTGTGTTTTGGAAAGCAGATTACTCGAATTTTTTAATAAATTTAAGTTATAATTTATTTGATTAATTTTATGAAAAAAATTGCTACTGCCATCCTATTATTCATTGGTTTAAACACTATTGGGCAAACAAAATTTGAAAAAGGCTACTACATTGATAATCAAGGTATTAAAATTAAAGGTTTTATAAATAATGAAGATTGGTTAAATAACCCTAAATCTTTTAAATTTAAATCAAATCTAACTTCAAAAACATTATTAAAAAATATTGAAAGCATTCGTGAATTTGGAATCCATGGAAAAATAAAATATGTTAAGGTAACTGTTAATATAGATAGATCTTCTTCGAAAGTTGGAAAGTTGAGTTCTCTTAGAACCTCTGAATTTAAAGAAGAAAAACTATTATTAAAAGTTTTAGTTGAGGGAAGTGCCAATTTATATAGTTATACAGAAAATGATTTGAATAGGTATTTTTACAAGAAAGACGAATCTATTAAACCTTTGGAGTATAAATTATATATAACTTCTTCAGGCTCTATTGCAAAAAACAGAAATTACTTATTCGAATTAAAAAATAAATTAACCTGTAAAAATTTATCCAGTAAAGGTGTTAATTATACAAAATCAAGTTTGGTTAAATATTTTATTAATTTTAATGATTGTGTAGAACATAAAAGCACTAAAAATTACACTAAGAGTAATAATGAAAAAAAATTACATTTAAGAAGTAAAATAGGTATAAACTTTTCTAAAGGTCGAATATCACGAATTCCTGGTTTTAATAATGATAAAATGTTTTTTGATTCTGAAACAGGATTAGTTTTTGGTGCTGAAATTGAATTTTTGTTACCTATAAAAAATAATAAATGGGCTCTTTTTTTAGAGCCAATTTATAGGTCTTATAATGCTGAAAAAAAACTTTTAGATGATTTTGACTTAACTACTCCTGGAGATATTTATAAAAATACAGTTTTAAAATACTCTTCAATTGAATTAAGCATTGGTGCAAAACATTATTTTTATCTTAAAAATAAAAGCAATATTTTTTTTAATACAGCATTGATTTCAGATTTCCCTTTAAGATCCTCAGTTTATGTAGAAGGAAAAAGAAATAATTTTGATATTGAAAAAACTGAAATTAATTTAATGATAGGAATGGGCACATCAATTTATAAAAAATATAGTATTGAATTTAGATACTATACAAATAGAGATATTTTAGCTACTTATTCTGGCTGGGATTCTAATTTTAATTCTTTTTCTATTCTTTTTGGTTATCAATTATTTTAATATTTAAATATTACTATGAAACTATGCGCAATATTTTCCAAACAAGCCTGCCACATAACAAATATTCTTAACGAAAAATTAAAAAAGCCTTACAATAATTGTAAGGCTCATATTAATTTTTTAAACTTAAAAATTCTAAGCACTTAAAACCTCTTGTACTTTATCAGCAGCTTCTTGAAATTCTGTAGCAGAAATAATTTCCATACCAGAATTGTCTATCAATTCTTTAGCTTCTTTAGCATTGGTACCTTGTAATCTACAGATAATTGGCACTGTAATTTTATCACCCATATTTTTGTATGCATCTACAACACCTTGAGCAACTCTATCACAACGTACAATACCTCCAAAAATATTTACTAAAATAGCTTTTACATTTGGGTCTTTTAAAATAATACCAAAAGCAGTTTCTACTCTTTGCGCATCAGCAGTACCACCAACATCTAAGAAGTTTGCAGGTTCACCTCCAGATTCTTTAATTAAATCCATAGTTCCCATTGCTAAACCAGCTCCATTTACCATACAACCAACGTTTCCGTCTAAATCTACATAGTTTAAACCAGCAGCTTTTGCTTCAACCTCAATTGGATTCTCTTCTCTCAAATCACGCATTGCTGCATAATCTCTGTGTCTATATAATGCATTTTCATCTAAAGAAACTTTAGCATCTACAGCCATAATTTTATCGTCAGAAGTTTTTAACACTGGGTTAATTTCAAACATCGAAGAATCAGATTTAATATAAGCTGTATATAAAGCTGTTACAAATTTTGTCATTTCTTTAAAAGCAGCTCCAGATAAACCTAAGTTAAACGCAATTTTACGTGCTTGAAAAGGCATAATACCTAATAATGGGTCTATTTCTTCTGTAAAAATTAAATGCGGGGTTTCTTCTGCAACAGTTTCAATATCCATTCCACCTTCTGTAGAATACATAATCATATTTCTACCAGTAGCTCTGTTTAATAAAACAGACATATAATATTCTTCTGGTTCAGAATCTCCAGGATAATACACATCTTCAGCTACTAAAACTTGATGTACTTTTTTTCCTTCAGCAGAAGTTTGTGGTGTTATTAGCATCATTCCAATGATGTCATTAGCAATGCTTTCTACTTCTTGTAAGTTTTTAGCCAACTTAACTCCTCCTCCTTTTCCACGTCCACCAGCATGAACTTGCGCTTTAATAACGTGCCAACCTGTACCCGTTTCTGCAGTTAATTGTTTTGCTGCATCTACTGCTTCTTTATGATTACTAGCAACAATTCCGCGTTGAATTCTAACGCCAAAACTGCTTAAAATTTCTTTTCCTTGATATTCGTGTAAGTTCATGTATATATCTTTTAAAAAACGTTGACAAAAGTACAAATTCAGAAATGAAAATTTGCATGCTTTCTACTAAAAAAGTGTAATAAAATTTAGTTTCGAAGTTTCTTTAAGAAATATTTAACATCCAAATAATGTAACAGTCTAAATTTTATGATGTCTTTCTAATAATTAACACGATTTTGTGATTTATCAATCACAGAGATAAATACATTCGTATTGTGTTTATACATAATCAACCAAAAAAACTACATGTTAAAAAAAATCTCTTTACTACTGGTGGCTGTATTTTGTATGCATCAGTTATCTGCACAAAACAAAAAGAATCGCAAAACAATTAAAACACTTAGAGTATCCAAAGCTCCAAAAATTGATGGCATTTTAGATGATGAAGCGTGGAAAAATGCAGAAGTGTGTACCAACTTCGTAATTTTTAGACCTGAAAATGGAGAACTCGTAAAAGACGAATATCAAACTGTAGTAAAGGTAATTTATGATGACAATGCCATTTATATTTCTGCACAAATGAACGATCCTGACCCAGCAGGAATTCCAAAAGAGTTTGCAGTAAGAGATAATTTTAGTATTGCCGATTTCTTTTTAGTAACCATAAACCCAAATGATGATGGGCAAAATCCTTTTGAATTTGTAGTACAAGCTACTGGAAATCAAGCCGACTCTAAAGTTTCTAATGGTAGAGAAGACTTTGATTGGAGTGCTGTTTGGGATAGCGCTGTTTCTACAGACAGCAAAGGTTGGAATGTAGAAATGGAAATTCCTTACAGAGCATTGCGTTTTGCGAATGAACCTGTACAATCTTGGGGGTTTAATTTTCACAGAAGATTAGAAAAATTAAACCAACAACACACATGGACACATGTAGATAATACTGTTGGAAGATGGACACAATATGATGGTTTAATTACCGATTTTAGAGATATTAAGCCACCTACAAGATTAAACTTATATCCTTATGCCTCTGCAACCACCAATACTTTTGAAGGAGAAACAGAATTCGATTGGAGTGTTGGTATGGATATTAAATATGGTTTAACAGAAAACTTTACGTTAGACGCTACTCTAATTCCAGATTTTAGTCAAGTTGGTTTCGATAATGTGGTTTTAAACCTTGGCCCTTTTGAACAACAATTTAGAGAGCAAAGGCAGTTTTTTACAGAAGGAACTGAACTTTTTAACATCGCTAGGTTATTTTATTCGAGAAGAATTGGTGATGCTCCAATAGATCAGTTTAATGTAGAAGGTAGCTTATCTGCTGATGAAGAAATTATAGACTATCCCAATAAAACAACAATGTTAAATGCCATTAAAATTTCTGGGAGAACTAAAAAAGGTTTGGGTATTGGTTTTTTTAATGCAATTACACAAAAAACAGAAGCTACTATAAAAAACAATAAAACTGGTGTAATCAGAAAAGAAGTGATAGACCCCTTTACCAATTACAATATTATGGTATTAGACCAGCAATTTAATCAAAACTCTACAATATCATTAATCAATACAAATGTTACAAGAAATGGTAGATTTAGAGACGCAAATGTAACCGCTTTAGATTGGCATATAGAAACCAAAGACAGTAAATACAATGCAGATGGATCTATAAGAATGAGTAATATTTCTGATGATATTAACAATCCAAATACTGGATGGACTTTTGATAATAGTTTTGGATACAACTCTGGAAACTGGTTTTGGGAATTGGGTTATAACTTTGAAAACAAAGACTTTAACCCAAATGATTTAGGAATTTTATTCGGGAATAATGAACAAACCATATATGGCAATTTAGGTTGGAGAACAGTTCAACCTACAAAAAACTTTAACAGAATTTGGGTAAACTCTTATCACAATATGAATTTTCAACATTTTTCTGGAGTTTATACTGGTTATCAAACAGGTTTTGGTGGAAGTGCTCAAACCAGAGAACGATTTTCATTTGGAGCATTTGTAAACTACGGTACAGAAAATAAAGATTTCTTTGAGCCAAGACAAGGCTCTACAAGTGGTATTTTCTTCTTACAACCCGAACGCAAAAACATAAACGGATGGTTTGAAACCAATTCGCAAAAAAAGTTTGAATTAAGTGGTAATGCTTACTATACTGGATATTCAAAGAACCCAAAAGAAGGTTATGGCTTTGGTATTGGACTTCGTCAAAGATTTAGCAATCAATTTTCTTTACGTTACAGGTTAAGATTTAATAAAACCAATGATGACCAAGGTTATGTAGATGAAATTAATAACGATATTATTTTTGGTTTTAGAGATCGAAAAAATTACACCAACACTATATCTGGAAGCTATAATTTTAGCACTAATTCTTCTTTATCATTGAGTTTTAGACATTATTGGGAAGCCGTTAACTACAATAGTTTTAATAATTTAAATTCTGAAGGAAGATTAGACCCGAATACTACTTATGTTGGTGATAATGTAAACTTTAACAGCTGGAATTTAGATTTAAACTATATTTGGCAATTTGCTCCAGGAAGTCAGCTAATAGCGTTTTATAGAAACTCTATTTTTAATTCAGACACAAATGCCAACTTAAGTTTTACAGAAAACTTAGAAAACTTATTTGACCAATCTCAAAGACACACGTTTTCTGTAAGATTTGTATATTTTATAGATTACAATAAACTTAAAAGTATTTTTTAGAAAATTATCCCCCCAATTTAATGAAGAAAAACAGATATATAAACCAAGTGTATCTGTTTTTTTATACTTTAGTGGTTATATTTTATACCTATGATTATCACAAAAAATATCCATAAATATTATGGTGATGTAGAAGTTTTAAAAGGAGTAAATTTACACATAAAAAAAGGCGAAATTATTGCTATTGTGGGTCCTTCTGGCGCTGGAAAAACTACATTATTGCAAATTTTAGGTACTTTAGATAAACCTTTGAGAGAACAAAATTTTGAATTATCAATACACAATACCTCTTTAAAAAATCTTTCCGATAAAGAGTTGTCTAACTTTAGAAACAATCATATAGGTTTTATCTTTCAATTTCATCAATTATTACCAGAATTTACTGCTTTAGAAAACGTTTGTATACCAGCCTTTATTGGAAAAAAAACTAAAGAAGAAGCTGAAAAAAAAGCAAAAGAATTGCTTCATTTTTTAGAATTAACACACAGAATGCACCATAAACCCAGCGAACTTTCTGGAGGAGAACAACAAAGAGTTGCAGTAGCAAGAGCACTTATTAACAACCCTTCTGTTATTTTAGCAGACGAACCAAGTGGTAATTTAGATAGCGAATCTGCTAAAAATTTGCACGAATTATTTTTTACACTTCGTAAAAAATTTAATCAAACATTTGTAATTGTAACGCATAATGAAGAATTAGCCAATATGGCTGACCGTAAATTAACCATGATTGATGGTAAAATTGTAGAAAAAAGTTAATTTTTTATGACTCAAAATGAACTTAGAGAGTTTTTAGATGAAAAAGTTGCACTTTATAATAACCCTAAATTTATTGAGTCTGATCCAATACAAATTCCGCATCAATTTTCAAAAAAAGAAGATATAGAAATCGCTGCTTTTTTAACAGCAACAATTTCTTGGGGAAATCGAAAAATGATTATCAAAAATGCTTCTAAAATGATGGATTTGTTAGATAACTCTCCTTATGATTTCGTGCTAAACCATAAAAAAAACGATCTAAACTTATGCAACAATTTTGTTCATAGAACTTTTAATTCTATTGATTTTCAGTATTTTATAAAATCACTACATCATATTTACAAAAATCATAAAGGATTAGAAAATGTTCTCAGTATTAAAAATAATGAAACAGATTATAAAAACGCAATTCATTATTTTAAAAACATATTTTTTGAAATTTCTCATCCTCAAAGAACTCAAAAACATATTTCAGATCCTCTAAAAAATTCAGCAGCAAAAAGAATTCATATGTTTTTGCGTTGGATGGTTAGAAACGATGAAAAAAGAGTAGATTTTGGTATTTGGAAAAGCCATAATCCTGCAAACCTCTCTTGCCCTTTAGATGTGCATTCAGGTAATGTAGCCAGAAAACTAAAGCTATTAAAAAGAAAACAAAACGATTGGAAGGCACTTTCTGAGCTTGATAAAAAGTTAAGAAAATTAGATAATCTTGACCCTGTAAAATATGATTTTGCACTATTTGGATTAGGAGTTTTCGAAAAGTTTTAAATAGAAATAAACAAGTTTATCATTTTTATTTTTTTTGTGATAAATTAGACATCCAATTTATTTATCATGAAAAAAATAATTTTATTTGTTAGCATCTTATTTTCTATAAATATTACTTCTCAAGACCATAGAATTCCATTAGACACTATGGTTGTTACTTCAAATTCAGTTGTTATAAAAGGAAAAACAATCCCTTACAAAGCTACAACAGGAATGCAACCCGTTTTTGACGAAAATGGAAAAACCATGGCTACTTTATATTACACCTATTACCAAAGATCTGACATTAGAAATAAAGACAAAAGACCAATAATTATGTCTTTTAACGGAGGTCCAGGTTCTGCTTCTGTTTGGATGCATATTGCCTATACAGGCCCAAAAGTTTTAAAAATTGATGACGAAGGCTTCCCTGTACAACCTTATGGGGTAAAAGACAATCCAAATTCAATTCTAGATGTTGCAGATATTGTTTATGTAAACCCCGTAAATACAGCTTATTCAAGACCTATTGTAGAAAAAGGAAAGAAATTAGACAAGTCAAAATTTTTTGGCATAAATGCAGACATAAAATATTTAGCAAGTTGGTTAAACACATTTATAACAAGAAACAATAGATGGACTTCTCCAAAATATATTATTGGAGAAAGTTATGGAGGAACTCGTGTAATGGGATTGGCAGCTGAGTTACAAAACAAGCAATGGATGTATTTAAATGGAGTTATTATGGTTTCTCCTGCAGATTATAAGGTTTTAAGAACAGAGAGTTCTGTAGATTATGCTATAAATCTACCTTATTTTACTGCGGCAGCTTGGTATCATAAAATGTTACCAGCAGAAATACAAAATAAAGACTTATTAGAGTTACTCCCAGAAGTAGAAAAATATACTATAAATAACTTTTTACCTGCTATTGCTAAAGGCGGCTTTATTAAAGATGATGAAAAAAATAAGGTTGCAAATAAGGTTGCCTATTATTCTGGTTTAAGTAAAAAAGTAATTTTACAAAACAATTTAGAAATTTCTCCAAGCTTCTTCTGGAAAGAACTATTACGCGATAAAACTGGGCAAACTATTGGACGATTAGACTCAAGATATTTAGGCTTAGATAAGCGTGAAATTGGTACAAGGCCAGATTTTAGTTCAGAACTCACCTCATGGCTTCACTCTTTTACCCCAGCAATAAACTATTATATTAGAAAAGAATTAAATTTTAAAACCGATGTTAAATACAATGTTTTTGGACCTGTTAGACCATGGGATAACAGAAACAATAATGTTAGAGAAGGTTTACGACAAGCCATGGCTCAAAATCCTTATTTAAAAGTACTAATTCAATCTGGATATTATGATGGTGCAACTACCTATTTTGCCGCAAAATATACGATGTGGAAAACAGATCCAAGTGGAAAAATGAAAAATCGTTTCTTTTTTAAAGGATACAGAAGTGGACACATGATGTATTTAAGAAATCAAGATTTACAAAAAGCAAATGATGATTTAAGAGAATTTATTTCAAACAGTTTATCTAAAGGTAAAGCTGCTAAATATTAGTTAAATGCAATTTAAAAACCCTGAAATTTTATACTTTTTAGCACTACTAATTATTCCTATTTTGGTGCATCTTTTTCAGTTACAAAAATTTGTAAAAATCCCATTTTCTAATGTTCATTTTTTAAAAAAAATCGAACTGCAAACTCGAAAGAGTTCAAGGTTAAAAAAATGGCTAATCTTAAGTACAAGATTACTTTTATTTTCAGCGATACTTTTTGCATTTTCGCAACCATATTTAAGCAACAAAAAAGAGAGTAAAAATTACCATAATTATATTTATTTAGACAATTCTTTAAGCACAAATAGTAAAGGTAAAAAAGGAAATTTATTACAGGTCGCAATTCAAGAAATTATAGAAAATGCTTCAGAAAAAAATTCTTACTCATTATTAACAAACACTAATTTTTTTGAAAATATCACCAAAAAAGAGCTAAAGAATACTCTTTTAAAAGTAAAAAATGTTTCATCAAAATTAGATTTAAACACTATTTTACTAAACTTAAAACCAAAATTAAAAAATAAAACTAAAAGTTTAGATAAAGTATTTTTAATATCTGATTTTCAGAATAATTACATTAAAGAATTTACAAATGTAACACCTGCTTTTTCTGCTATAAAACTTGAAACATCAAGAAAAAGCAACATTTCTATTGATAGTGTTTTTACTAACTCTATAAACAGTAATGGTTTTAGCATTAAAGTACTCATAAAAAATCAAGGTGAAGAAAAAAACAATGTTCCTATTGCCATTTACAACAACAATAAATTAATTAGTAAGCTCTCATCCTCTTTCAAAAAAGATAGCCAAAAAACAATTGAATTCAGCATTCAAAATCAAAAAAATTTTAACGGAAAAATTGAAGTAACTTTTAGCGATACTTTTATATTTGACAACACATTTTATTTTACCTTTAATAGCAATCAAAAAACCAATGTTTTAAGCATAGGAAAAGAAGCAGATTTCTTATCAAAAATATACAATAATAATGAGTTTAATTTTTTGCATTCTACACTTCAAAATGTTAATTATAATTCTCTTGCAAAACAACAATTAATTGTTCTAAACGAATTAGAAAGTATTCCAGAAGTGTTCGCAAAAAAAATAATGGAATTCACTAAAAATGGAGGAAACCTTGTAATCATTCCTAATCAAAAAATAGACGTTGTTACATACAACAACTTATTAAAAAAACTAAGTATTGGAAAATTAAAAAACAAAAGAAATACTATTTTACAAGTTACTAATATCAATTACAGTCATCCTTTATTTAAAAATGTATTTTCTAAAAAAACCACAAATTTTCAATATCCAACTGTAAAGAGCCACTACCCTATACAATCTTTGCAAAAAAATAATATTGTTTCTTTTCAGGATAATTCATCATTTATTTCTCAACTTAAAAACTCTAAAAGTAATATTTACTGGGTTTCAAGCTCATTAAGCATAAATAATAGTAATTTTACAAATTCACCTTTAATTGTTCCTGTTTTTTATAACTTCGGAAAATTAAGCTTTCAACACAATCAATTATACTACAGAATTAACAGCAACAATCAAATTGATATTGAAACCCAATTAGAAAAAGATAAGGTTTTAAAAATAGCAGGTACAGAAACTACTTTTATTCCTTTGCAGCAAGTTTTTCAAAATAAAGTAACTATTACAACAAATAACAACCCACAGATATCTGGCATATACCCAATAATAAAAGAAAGTGATACAATTCAAACAATAGCTTTTAATTATCCCAAAACCGAGAGTTCTCTAAGTTTTTTAGATTTAAATGAATTAAAAAAACAGCATAGAAATATTACAATCTCTAACTCTGTTGCTAATGTTTTTAAAGAAATGAATAAAAAAAATGAAGTTCATTGGCTTTGGAAATGGTTTTTAGCGTTGGCAATTGTATCTTTGTTTTTAGAAATTTTGATTTTAAAATTCTACAAATCATGACTACGCTTATAAAATCGGCAACGATTATAGATTCATCAAGCCCTTACCACCATCAACAAAAAGATATTTTAATTATTAATGGTATCATTAATAAGATAGAAGACGCTATTAAAGAAGATGCTACTTACAACGTTGTACAACTTGATAATTTACATATATCTAATGGTTGGTTTGACACCAGTGTTTCTTTTGGAGAACCTGGCTTTGAAGAAAGAGAAACTATAAAAAATGGATTGGATGTTGCCGCAAAAAGCGGATTTACTTCTGTTGCAGTAAATGCCAATACAAATCCGGTGATAGACAATAAGTCTTCTGTAGAATTTTTACTAAATAAGGCCAAATCATTTGCTGTAAATTTACACCCTATTGCAGCTTTAACCCAAGGTAGCAAAGGGATAGAAATGGCAGAATTGTACGACATGCAACAATCTGGAGCTATTGCTTTTGGAGATTACAACAAACCAATTGTTAATGAAAATTTAATGAAAATTGCTCTTTTGTATGCTCAAAACTTTAATGGATTGGTACTTAGTTTTCCTGAAAACAAATGTATTGCTGGAGAAGGAATTGTAAACGAAGGAATTAATAGTACAAAATTAGGACTTAAAGGAATTCCGGCTTTAGCAGAGCATATTCAAATAGCAAGAGATTTATTTTTGTTAGAATATACAGGAGGAAAATTACACATTCCAACAATTTCTACTGCTAAATCTGTAGAACTGATTAAAAATGCCAAAAAGAAAGGATTACAAGTAACTTGTAGCGTATCTGTACATCATTTAACTTTAACAGATGATGAATTGCATGCTTTTGATAGTAATTTTAAAACAACTCCTCCTTTAAGAACAAAAACAGACATAAAAGCTTTAATAAAAGGAATAAAATCTGGGGTTATTGATGTTGTTACATCTAACCATAACCCAATAGATATAGAAGAAAAGAAGGTTGAGTTTAGCAATGCAAAACATGGAACTATAGGTTTAGAAAGTGCTTTTGGAGCTTTAAGCACTGTATTAGATTTAGACACTTTAATAACCACTATTACCACAAAGCCAAAAACTATTTTTGGTATAGAAAATCATTCTATTAACAATGGGAATATTGCAGATTTAACACTCTTTAACCCTACAAAAGAGTATGAATTTACAGAAGAACACATTATATCAACCTCAAAAAATAGTGCTTTTATAAATAAGAAATTAAAAGGAAAAGCATACGGAATTTTTGCAAACAATCAACTAATTATAAATTAATACATTATGGAAAATCAGACAGTTAATGATGGAAAAACAGCAGCAATTATAAGCTACATAACAATTATTGGTACAGTAGTTGCCATAATTATGAACAACAATAAAAAGAATTCTTTTACGAGTTTTCATATCAGACAAATGGTAGGCTTAACTTTATTATCTATTGTCAATCAATATGCAATAACAAAATTTCTTGGTAACACAGCTGGTTTAGTTGTTGGGCTTATTATTTTTGTTCTTTGGGTTATTGGTTTTGTTGGAGCAATTCAAGGAAATGAAAAAAAGATACCAGTTTTAGGAGATCAGTTTCAAGACTGGTTTAAAAACTTATAATCACTTAAAAAACTCAAAAAAATGAGTGATTTGCATTATCTCATAAGGCAACCTAAAAAAGAAATTAAAAACCCTCCGCTACTTGTGCTACTGCATGGTTACGGAAGTAATGAACACGATTTATTTTCTTTTGCAGAAGAATTACCAAACGATTTTTTAATTGTAAGTGCACAAGCCCCAAATTCTTTAGGATTTGGAGCTTATGCATGGTATGCTATTAATTTTGATGATGTAAATGGAAAATTTTCTGATACCAAACAAGCCAAAGAATCTATAGATAAAATTGCTGTATTTATAGATGAAATAAAAATAAAATACAACACAAACCCAAACAAAACTTTTTTATTAGGTTTTAGCCAAGGAGCAATTTTAAGTTATTCTTTAAGCTTTTATTATCCTAATAAAGTGCAGTATATTATTGCTTTAAGCGGATACATTAATAAAGATTTGCTACCCAATTCTATTTCTAAAGAAATAAAAACAGACTATTATTGTTCTCATGGATCTGTAGACCAAGTTTTACCTGTACAGTGGGCAAGAAATTCGAAACCTATTTTAGATAGTTTAGGTTTAGAAAATGTGTATTCTGAGTACCCAATTGGTCATGGAGTTGCACCTCAAAATTTTTTTAGTTTTAAAAAATGGATTGAAGAACGTTTATAACTTGTATTCAATATTAAAAACGATTATCGCCATCTAATAAATCTCCTATTCCACCTAAAATACTACCTTCTCCTCTCTTTCCATTTCCCGTTCTTGGTGCCATAGAAAGCACTCTACCAGCTAATCTGCTAAAAGGTAAAGATTGAATATACACAGTTCCTGGCCCACGTAAGGTGGCAAAAAACATACCTTCTCCTCCAAAAATTGTATTTTTTATTCCGCCAACAAACTCAATATCATAATCTACATCTTGTGTAAAACCAACAATACAACCTGTATCTACTTTTAAAACTTCTCTTGGTTGTAATACTTTTTTTGCCATAGTACCACCAGCATGAATAAAACCTAAACCATCACCTTCCATTTTTTGCATAATAAAACCTTCTCCACCAAACAAACCTCTACCCAATTTTTTAGAGAATTCGATTCCTATTGAAACTCCTTTTGCTGCACATAAAAAGGCATCTTTTTGACAAATAAATTTTCCTCCAAATTCTAATAAATCTATTGGAATAATTTTCCCAGGATATGGTGATGCGAATGAGATTTGCTTCTTGCCAATACCATCATTGGTAAAAACAGTCATAAATAAACTTTCGCCAGTTAAGATTCTTTTACCTGCTGAAAATATTTTTCCTAAAATTCCTTTTTCTTGATTAGAGCCATCACCTAAAATGGTATTCATTTTAATTTGATCATCCATCATCATAAAAGTTCCTGCTTCTGCCACAACACCTTCTTGCGGATCTAATTCGATCTCTACAAATTGCATTTCTTCACCAAAAATTTTATAATCAATTTCATGTGCATTTTGTGGTGTTCTATTCGATGAGTTTTGTGGTAGTTTATCTTGATACATAATTTAATTTATTTAATTTGACATTTATTAGAAGGGCGATTTGATATTTTGTTACATCTTTAAGACATCTATATGCTTAAAAATACTTTAGTTTTAAAATTGTTTTTATTGTAAAAAATATATTTTTATATGTTAAAAAACTAATTATAAAATATTTATCTTTAGAAATAGAGGCTTTATCTAAACAATATGAAATTACAAAATCTTTAGCTCGTACCTCTGTATCTTGTGGCATTTTTCAAGATTGTAATTTTACTAAAAAAAGACCAAAACCCTATCAAAAGAAAAGGTAATTTAAGATTTTACTTTTAAGCTCCATTCAAATACAAAAGTAGAAACCACAACACCATCTTCATTTTTTCCTTCAGAAGTTAGACTTACAATTTGCCCATCATTGGTTTCTAAAGATTTTTGAATTGCATTATCTACAAATGCCCCTTCATTGCAAGTAAAAATAATTTTACCAGTTGCTTTTTTGCAGAAATTAGCTTCTTGCTTAGTTACTAACATAGAAACCTTTCTGTTAGATTTCTCAATTGCACTCATTACTAAAACTCCAGTGCTCATTTCTGCAGCCATACCTTGCGCAGCCCAAAACATACTTTTAAACGGATTTTGATTGATCCATTTGTATTTAATACTAACAATACAAGTAATTTCATTCAAATACTTTACTCGCATTCCAGACAACCAACCTAATGGTAATTTAAAGAACATAAAAGAATTTATTCTAGCAGGAGTTATCTTCATAAGTATTGTATATGCTCACAATTTACCACTTTTTTAACTATAAAACACTTCTATATAAATGTTAAAAAAATGTTAATTATAGTACTATGTATTGCATAATACCTTTTTTAAGACATATATTTGCATAAGAAAGTATTATATAGAATTAAAAGCATGAAAAAAAATAATGAAAACACCAACGCATTTTTATTGCACATATCTGCTTTTGCAGGTTTTGTTTTTCCTTTTGGGCATATAGTTGCGCCACTTATTGCATGGCAAACTTTAAAAGATAGGAGTGCTTTTTTAGACGAACAAGGTAAACAAGCTGTAAATTTTAATTTAAGCTATACCCTATATATATTTATAATAAGCATTGCTTTTATTCCTTTTGCATTTGGCTCTTTTTTTAGAAACTGGGACAATTTTAACCATCATATAAATTTTAATTTAGATATGAGTAATCTTTTTGGATTTATTGGTTTTGGCTCGTTAACTGGAATTATTTACATCATCGGAATTGCATTAGTAATAATAGCATCATTAAAAGCAAGAGAAGGAGAAAACTATAAATATCCTTTTACAATAAAATTTATAAAATAATACACAATACATGAAGATAGAAAACACAAAAGCACAAATGCGTAAAGGTGTTTTAGAATATTGCATTTTATCCATCTTAAAAAAAGATGATGCATATACTTCTGAAATACTTTCAACGCTAAAAAGTGCAGAAATGATTGTGGTTGAAGGAACCATATATCCGTTATTAACTCGCCTTAAAAATGCTGGTTTACTAACGTACAGATGGGAAGAATCTACTTCAGGACCACCAAGAAAGTATTACGTTTTAACAGAAAATGGAGGAATGTTTTTAAAAGAATTAGACAAAACATGGAGTAACTTAATTAAGTCAGTAAACCAAGTAATTAGCAAAAAATCGACTACAAATGAATAAGACTATAAACATAAATTTAGGCGGATTTTTCTTCCATATAGATGAAATAGCCTATCAAAAATTAAAAAGATATTTAGAATCCATTTCTAGATCTTTAAGTGATGACCCTCAAGGAAAAAACGAAATTATTGCAGATATAGAAGCAAGAATTAGTGAATTGTTATCAGAAAAAATTACTGATGCTAGACAAGTTGTTAATGAAGGTGATATAGATGATATAATAGGTATTATGGGACAACCTGAAGATTATGCAGAAGCAGAAGAATCTTATAGCAGTTCAAGTTATTCTTACCAAAGAAATAGTGCTTCTGGTAAAAAACTATTTAGAGATGGTGATGATAAGTTTTTAGGTGGTGTTGCATCTGGTATTGCTCATTATTTTGATGTAGATACTATTTGGATTCGTCTTGGACTTTTAGCACTTTTCTTTGGTGCTGGCTTTGGAGTTCTACTATATATTATTCTTTGGATTTTGCTACCAGAGGCTAAAACCACTGCAGAAAAGTTGCAGATGGAAGGTGAGCCTGTTAATATAGATAACATCGAAAAAAAAATAAGAGAAGAATTTACTAATGTATCTGAAAGTGTTCGAAATGTGGCAAATCAAGCATCTGAAAAAATAAAAGATGGTGCAAATGAGTTTTCAGAAAAAATGAGTAAAACTTTTTCGGGAAAGACAAAAAAAAATAACGGACTGCAAGATTTTATAAATGCTTTAGGTAAAATTATTTTAGCTGTATTTAAGGTTTTTGGTAAGTTTATTGGAGTAATTTTAGTATTTGTTGCTGCTGCTGTTATTTTATCTCTAATTATTGGAGGGTTTTCTGTAGGAAGTTTGGAGTTTTTAAATGTTGATGGAGAGTTTTTACAATACCCACCATTTTTCTATGACGCTTTGTTACCTAAATGGTTGTTAACATTGGCTCTTTTTATTTTGGTTGGAATTCCTTTTTTAGTGTTGTTTATATTAGGACTAAGAATTTTATCAAGTAGTGTAAAACAATTAAACAAAGCCACCTCTTTAACTCTATTAGGTATTTGGATTGTTGCGCTATTAGCAATTATTTTTACTGGATTAGATTTTGGTACTTCTCATGCAAACTACGGTCAAGATGTAAAAAAAACAGCTATTAATTTGGCTGTAAAAGACACCATAACATTAAAAATGATAAATGATGATGACATCTATTACAGACATAATTTAAGATCAAGTTCGCATAAATATGAAGTTGAAATAGATGGCAAACCTAAAGTGTACTCAAATCATGTAAAAGTAGATGTTAAGAAAAGTAATTCTAACAAAGCTTATCTAACCATACAAAAAGAATCTCGTGGTAAAAATAGAAGTAATGCAAATAGAAATGCAAAAAAAATAGAATATAAATATAAAATGATAGAAAACACTTTTGTTTTAGATGCTTATTTCTTAACACACTTTAAAAATATCTGGAAAGATGAAAAAGTAAATATTACCTTTTATTTACCAGAAGGAGTCACTGTTTATTTTGATAATACTGTTAAAAACTTCTTAGACAATGTAGATAATGAAGGCGACATTTATGATAAGGAAATGGCAAATCATCATTTTATTATGACAGATAAAACCTTAAGCTGTACAGATTGTATAGAAGAAGAAGAAAAAGAAGAAATCATAAATGAAGAATCTATATAAAACAGTTTAGTAATAAAAATTAACAATTGAGTAACCAACCTTTGATTTTAAGCGTCTTATAAAAGACATTTACAATCTAAAAAAACCTATAACTCATGAAAAAATCGATATCTAAAATTTTAACAGTACTATTTATTACAACAATTTTTACTTCTTGCGGAGTAGATATGTTTAATCGAGTAAATGGTAACAGAAATGTTATCACAGAAAAAAGAAAAACATCAGATAATTTTAACGCAATTAAAGTTAGCACTGGTATAGATTTATACATAACTCAAGGAAACAAAAACAAAATAACGGTAGAAGCAGATGAGAATTTGCACGACATCATTATTACAGAAGTTGTAGATGGTGTTTTAAAAATTTACGCTGAAAAAAATATCTGGAAAGCAAAAGCAAGAAAAGTTCATGTAACCATTAAAGAGTTAAACGAATTAAAAGCCACAAGTGGTAGTGATGTTTACACAAAAGATATTATTAAAACCGATGAAATATCTATAACCGCAACAAGTGGTGCAGATATTAGAATTTCTGTAGATGCTACAAGTGTAGAAACCAGTTCTACCAGTGGTTCTGATATAAAAATTTCTGGCACCACTATTAACCATGCATCAAGTGCAACAAGTGGTGCTTCTATAGATGCTTACGATTTAGAAAGCAAAAATGTTATTGCTAAAGCATCTAGTGGTGCAGATATTAATATTTATGCTTCAGAAAAATTAGAAGCAAAAGCTACAAGTGGTGGAGATATAGACTTTAAAGGAAACCCAAAACAAGTTAATAAAAAATCGTCTTCTGGAGGAGATGTTTCAAAAAAATAAGACAATTTCAATCAACCAAAAACTGAATTCTTGAGGCTAATTTTTCAGCCTCAAGATTTCTAAAAAATCAACCCAACAACCAACCAATTATGAATAAATTTTTAGAGCCTTTTAAAGATGCTTTTATTTTAAAAATAGTACTGTTTTTAGCAATGCTTTTTTATACTTTTTTTTCTAAATGCGCAAGTCGATAAAAACTCTGAACTGTTTAAAACACTAAAATCTAAAGACAGTATTATTTTTGAGAGAGCTTTTAATCTTTGTGAACTTGAAAAATTAGAACCAATAATTGCCAAAGATTTCGAATTCTATCATGATATTGCTGGCATACAAGACAAAAAAGAGTTTCTAAAAGCAGTAGAAAATAACATTTGCATTAAACCAAATTTTAATAAAAGAAACTTAGTTAAAAACTCTTTAAAAGTTTATGAGTTAAAGAATAATGGACAACTGTATGGAGCTATTCAAAAAGGGAAACATACTTTTCTACAAAAAATTAATGGTGTTTTTAAAACCGTTGGAATTGCAGATTTTACACACCTTTGGATTATAGAAAACAACCACTATAAATTAAAAAGAGTATTAAGCTATAACCATAAGCTCTACTCAGAATAAAAATTTATTAGAAAGCTAACTTCTAATAATAGTACTAATACTTGGTTTTATTAGTTTACTTGGTAACTCGTCGTTTTGCAAAAAACGACGCTTACTTTTTTTATTTTAATTGAAAAAAAGAAATCATTTATCATAAAAACTAAACATTAAAATCCCTTATAAACAAAGAGAAAACAGAGAAAAAAAATTATAATTTCGTTAAATATTTGTAGTATTGTAATTATAAACATCTCTAAAGTTGAAACAAAAAGTACAAAAATCATCTTGGAAAAATAAACTTCATGAAATTATTTATGAAGCAGACACCAAAGAAGGTAAGTTTTTCGATATTATTTTACTAATTACAATTATTGCAAGTATTGTTTTAGTAATGTTAGAGAGTGTAGAAAGCATAGATAAAAAATATCACGATTTACTAAATATTGGAGAATGGATTATTACTATTTTGTTCTCTATCGAATATATTTTAAGAATAGTTTCTATAAAAAAACCATTAAAATATATTTTTAGCTTCTACGGAATAATAGATTTACTCTCAACCATACCAAAATATTTATCTTTTATTTTAGTAGGATCGCACAATTTAGCTGCTTTAAGAGCCCTTAGGCTTCTAAGAATTTTTAGAGTTTTAAAATTAGCAAGATATATTGGTGCTTCCAACAGATTGTTGGTAGCTTTAAAAGCAAGTAGAGCAAAAATTGCAGTTTTTCTATTTTTTGTACTCATCGTTTGCATTATTTTAGGAACTATTATGTACATGGTAGAAGGTGAAGAAAATGGATTTACTAATATACCCAAAAGTATATATTGGGCAATTGTAACGTTAACAACTGTTGGTTTTGGTGATATTGCACCTCAAACTCCTTTAGGGCAACTAATAGCAAGTGTAATTATGATTTTAGGATATTCTATTATTGCCATTCCTACAGGAATTGTAAGCTCAGAAATGACAAAAAACGACAGTACAACTAATACCCAATCTTGCCCAAATTGTTTAGAAGGAAATCACAAAGAAAAAGCAATTTATTGTTGTAAATGTGGTACTGTATTAAACCCTTAATTGTAAATGAATAATATTCTCATAACTATTGTTGGTCCAACTGCTATTGGTAAAACAGCATTAAGTATTCAGTTGGCTAATCATTTTAAATGTGATATTATTTCTTGCGATTCTCGCCAATTTTATAAAGAAATGACTATTGGAACTGCTGTTCCAGACGCTAAAGAATTGGCTGCTGCCAAACATCATTTTATACAAAACAGAAGTGTTTTTGATGATTATAATGTAGGTCAATTTGAAAAAGATGCGTTATCTAAATTAGAAAAATTATTTCTTACCAATCCTGTTCAAATTATGGTAGGCGGTAGTGGTTTGTATATAGATGCGGTTTTAAATGGATTAGATTATTTTCCTAAAGTAGATACAAGAATTCGAGAAAAATTAAATCAACAATTAAAAGAAAAGGGTTTAAAAATTCTTCAACAACAATTAAAAGAGTTAGACTTTGAAACATACAACTCAATAACCATAGACAATCCGCAAAGAGTTATAAGAGCTTTAGAAATTTGTATTGGCACCAAAACACCCTATTCTACTTTTAAAAATAAAGTAAAAACACCAAGAAACTTTTATTCGATTAAAATAGGAGTGACTGCCGATAGAGAAATTATTTATAATAGAATTAACGATAGAGTAGATTTTATGATAACTAATGGCTTAATTGAAGAAGCTAAAAAATTACATCAATACAAAAACTTAAACGCGCTTCAAACAGTTGGTTATCGAGAATTGTTCTCCTTTTTTGAAGGAGATATTACAAAAGATTTTGCTATTTCCGAGATTAAAAAAAATACACGAAGATTTGCAAAAAGACAAATTACATGGTTTAAAAAAGATCAAAAAACACTTTGGTTTAATTATAAAACAGATACAAATTCTATCATTACAAAAATTTCTGATAAAATTAACTTAATAAACAGTTAACAAACTTTTGTAATTCATTCACTTTTATATCTTTGTGCCACCAAAAACTTAAACATGAAATCAAAAATTATATGTATTTGTATTGCTTTTTTAAGCACAGTAACAATTGCTCAATCTAAAGTAGGTACAATAGACAGCGACTATATTGTTAACCTAATGCCAGAAGCTAAAGTAGTTATTAAAAGAGCTCAAGAATATGGTAAAAGGTTAGATACCTCTTTTCAAAAAAAGCTAAAAATTTATAAAGAAAAAGTTGATACTTTTAAAAAGAATGAAAAAACTTTAGGCCAATTAGCAAAAAAAACAGCAATAACAGAAATTGCTAATTTAGAAGATGATATTAAAAAATATCAAACAAACGGACAAAAATTAATGCAATTAAAACAAGAAGAATTAATGCGTCCTTTATATAAAAAACTAAGTGATGCTATCTCAGAAGTTGCTAAAGCCAATGGGTTTACTCAAGTTTTAACCATAACTGGAAATCAATTTGCCTATATAGATGATAAATACGACATTACAGAATTAGTTATGAATAAGTTAGGTATTAAAAAACCCGAACCAAAGAAATAATATATTTTTTTTATATAAATACCATAACCTCACTTTTTGTGAGGTTTTTTGTTGGATGCCAGCAGTATTTATACATTTTAGTAATTTAGACGAACACTATTTTGAATTTATCGGAACTTTATCTAAAAAGCCCAAAGAAAATTAAGAAAAAAGAGTTATTACTTATGAGCAATGGTAAAATAAATGATAAAAAAAACTCAAGAAAAATTAATTCTTGAGTTTTTATAGCTTATTTTTAATAACTTATCTTCTACTATAATTTGGTGCTTCTTTAGTAATAGCCACATCATGAGGATGACTTTCATTAATTCCGCTTGCAGTAATTCTAACAAACTGTCCTGTTTCTTTTAAAGTTTCTACATCTTTTGCCCCACAATACCCCATACCAGCACGTAAACCTCCAATAAATTGATGTATGCTCTCTGCCAATTCACCTTTATAAGGTACGCGTCCTACAATTCCTTCTGGAACTAACTTTTTAATATCATCTTCTACATCTTGAAAATAACGATCTTTAGAACCTTTTTTCATAGCTTCAACAGATCCCATTCCTCTATAAGATTTAAATTTTCTTCCTTCGTAAATAATAGTTTCTCCTGGAGATTCTTTAGTACCGGCTAATAAAGAACCCAACATTACAGAATCTGCACCAGCAGCAATTGCTTTTGGAATGTCTCCAGTATAACGAATACCTCCGTCTGCAATTACAGGAACACCACTTCCTTTAATAGCTGCAGCTACTTCTAAAACCGCAGAAAATTGCGGAAAACCAACTCCAGCCACAACTCTTGTAGTACAAATAGACCCAGGACCAATACCCACTTTTACAGCATCTGCCCCAGCATCAACTAAATATTTTGCAGCTGCAGCAGTAGCAATATTCCCCACAACAACATCTAATTCTGGAAACTTTGCTTTTACTTCTTTTAAAATATTTACTACACCTTTTGTATGTCCGTGAGCAGTATCTATAATTACAGCATCTACACCAGCATTTACTAAAGCTTCTGCTCTATTTATAGCATCACCAGTAACTCCTAAAGCAGCAGCAACTCTTAATCTACCATAAGAATCTTTGTTTGCAATTGGTTTTTGAGTGACTTTTGTAATATCTCTAAAGGTAATTAATCCTTTTAATTTATAATCTTCATCAACAATTAAAAGCTTTTCAATTTTATAATTTTGAAGAATTTTTTCAGCATCATCTAAAGAAGTTCCAACATCTGCAGTTACTAAATTTTCACTGGTCATTACATCTATAATTGGTCTTTTACCATTGTGTTCGAAACGTAAATCTCTGTTGGTAACAATTCCTTTTAAAGTTCCATTATCATCAATAATTGGAATTCCACCAATACTATGCTCTTTCATAAACAATTTAGCATCTAAAACTGTTGCAGTTAAAGGCAAAGTAACAGGGTCTAAAATCATACCACTTTCTGCTCGTTTTACTTTTCTAACTTCTTTAGCTTGTTGCTCAATGGTCATATTTTTATGTAAAACTCCAATACCTCCTTCTCTGGCAATAGCAATTGCTAATGCAGATTCTGTAACAGTATCCATTGCTGCAGATGCAATAGGAACGTTAATAGTAATGTTTTTGGTAAATTTTGTTTGAATACTTACTTCTCTGGGAAGTACTTCTGAAAAGGCAGGAACTAATAGAACATCATCATACGTTAAACCTTCTCCTAAAATTTTGTTGTTGTGTGCTGTCATGTTGCAATTAAGATATAATTGCGTGCAAATTTACGATTAATTATTGACTTGAGAGGGTATAACAACTTTAAATTAATATTATCAAATTAGAACTTCAATTCTAAAGTTAGATAGTAATTTCTTGGTGATGAAGGTATAATTCCTGGTCCTGGATAACCAGTTGCTCTTCTTGTAAAATAATTATTGTCTAATACATTATTAATTCCGGTTTCTATTTTAGCAAATTTGTATTTGTAAGAAGCTGAAAAATCTAAAATATCATATGCTGGTATTTCTCCAGTTACTCCACTTATACTGCCTCCTGTAGCATTTGTAGCATCAGAGAATTGACGAGATAAATAAGAATATTGAATACTCGCTAAAAAGTTTTTATATCCAAAACGTGCACCAGTTTTAATATTGATATTAGGTATAAACTCTACTTGATTACCTACAATTCCGTTAATTTCAGATTTTGTGTACTCTGAAGTAATAAATGATGAATTGATAAAATAATTAAATACATATTCTGAGTTATTGGTAAATAGTTTTTTAATATTAAAATCGATTAGGCTTTCTATTCCTAAAATTCTAGCATCTCCAATATTGTCTCTTTCTGCCTTACCATCTGCTCTTGTGTAAATATTTATTCTATCATTATAAAATAAACCAAAAATATTTGCATCATAAGAAAAGAAGTTTTTATAATTACCTCTAATACCAGCATCAACAGAAAAACCTTTTTCGTCTGTAATATCAGGAGAAATCTCAAAAGCAGGATTTGCAGTACTAATATCTGAAAAAGTTACTGACCGATAGTTCTGCGAAATGTTACCATAAAATTCTGTGGTTTTATTTAATGTATAACTTGTACCTAAACCTAATAAAACAAAAGACCTTTCATTGGTATCTTTTTCAGTTCTTTTATTTTCGTTAATAACATTACCAGCTGCATCTGTAATTATATCTTTTATAATCTCATCTCTTTTTGTGTTGATATACTCTATTCGAAAACCTGGAGTTAGAGATAGTTTTTTATTGATGTAAAAAATATTTTCTCCAAACAAAGCCACATTTAAGTTTGGAAACTTACTATCTGATTGTCTTGGATAGTTTGGGTATTGATTCAATTTCATTTCAAAATCGGCATCATTTCCATCTGAACCTGGCCCTTGCATATTGGTGTTATTTGCTTTGTAAAATTTGGTTCCGATTAAAAAGGTAGCGTTTTTATCAAATATTTTATAATTGCTAAGCAAACGAGATTCAAAACCAAAATTCTTAAAGATTCCTTTTATTAAATCTCTTTCGCTATTAGGGTCTACTTGATTTACTCTATTGGTTCTAAAACCAAGTGCATCTCTTGATGCATCTAAGCCAAAAAAATTAAAAGAGAAATTGGTATTTTTAGAAAAAGTATGTTCCCATTTAATATTGTATAAAAACCACTCTATTTGAAACCAATTTCTTGCTCTATTACTCTGATAAGGATTGTTTGCAAACATTTGGTCTGTTAGCCCTCCTGCTTGTTGTGCTAAATATTTTAGCCCTGTAAATTCTGCAGAAAATTTACTTTTATCGTTAATTTGATAGCCTAAATGGGCAAAAACGTTTTTCGATTCGAATTCTGAATTTGGTCTAAATCCATTTCCTTTTTTGTAATTGATATAGGCATAGTAACTAAATTTCCCATCAGTATCGCTTACGCTTGTAAAATTGGTAAATAGTCCGAAACTTCCTATTGTATTTCTAAAAGTAACTTCTAAATCTTGTGTTGGTTTTTTTGTAACAAAATTAACCAAACCTCCAAACTGGGTCCCATATTGCAAAGAAGCTGCACCACGAATTACCTGAATTTCATCTAATCCTTCTGAAGCTGGTGTGTAATAACTTTCTGGATATCCTAAAACATCTGCACTTATATCATACCCATTTTGACGTGTATTAAAATTTGCTGTTCTATTAGGGTCTAATCCTCTTCCACCAATATTTAATTGCAAACCTGCATCATCATTTTGGTAAATATTTAAACCTGCGACTTGATTAAAAATTTGACGTGCGTTGTTGGTAGATAATGCAGCTGCAGATTGATTTACCAAAACTACTTCTGTTTTTTTTCCTGCATAAATTGCTGTTCCTTCGACATCTTTTAAACGCTTTAATTCAAATACTTTTTCTTTTCTGGTTCTTATTTGAATTTCAGTTAATTCTTCAGAGAAAGAGTTTAAAATAATAGTTATATTGTTAGAATTACTAGAAGTTAAAACCATAGTTTTAACTCTAAAATTTTCGGCATAAAACACCAAAGACAGGCTTTCTTTTTTTGTTTTAAACTCGAACTTACCCAAAAGATTTGTCTTGGTTAACAATCCTCCTGTTTCATTATAAATTTCAACATTTTTAATTGGTTTATTTTCTTCAGAAACAACTGTTCCAGTAACTTTATATTGACTATACACAATTGTTTGTAGCAAACTAAAAATGATAAATATTATTCTAATTTTCATTTTTTAAATTCCTTTAATTTTTATTTCTGATGTAAATGGAAGAATCCATTTTTTGTGTTTGAAAGATTCTTTTTCTTGATATAAATCTACAGTAGCATCTATAAATTTAGTGCTTAATCTACCATTTAACGCCACATAACTTTCAGCATAAACACCAATATTTTTATGCCCTTGATTTTTAAAATGGTCGCCTAAAAAATGAGCATATTCTAAAATAAAATCGGGTTGAAAGCTCATTTGTTTCTCTTGAAAAGAAGTTAAAAAATCGGTATTGTCTACCATAAAAAAGTTGCCTGTTTTATGATTTACAATTTTAAAATTGGTACTTCCTGCTTTTTCCATTAACATTACCCTCCAAGAAAAACGATACCCTTCTTCTGTCCAAAATAATTCTCCTGGATATAATAAATATCGCCAAGGAAATAGTAATTGGAAAACAAAAAATGGAATTAATATTGATAATATTACTCTCTTATTTTTGAATTTATAAAACTCTGTATTTTTAATTGGTTTTAAATTTTTCGACTTAGCTCGAATTGATAGAAAATAAAATAGTTTCTTTAAAGAATTTATAATTTTTTGATGAAAATTGGCATCGAAAAAAATTAATGCAGAAACAATCATAATGTAGGGGAACATCCCAATTGGGAATAATACTCTTGTAAAAACATGGAAGAAAATAACCAGTAAAAATGCTACAAAACGTGTTCTTTTGTAAAGCAATAAAAATGGAATTGCCAAATCATAAATCATTCCAGACCAACTCATTGCAAAATGGAACCACTCTTGTTGCATTAAATTTTCTCCAATAAATGGAATATCATATTTAGATGGCAACCAAATTTTTAGAGGTTGTGCTCTAAACAACCAATCTGAATTCGCTTTAGCCAAACCTGCATAAAAGTAAACGATTCCTAAAAGTAATTTAAGACTATCAATAGTCCATTTAGGAATGTTTTGGTATTCTTCTTTTTGTTGATATGCATCTAAAGAAAATCTTTTGTTGGCTGGTAAAAAAATCAATACAAAGCTTACAATAGAAATAAAGTAGTAATGATTTAAATAGGTGGTTTTATCCATCAATTCTATATAAGTAAATGATAGAAAAAAAGTGATAATAGCAATTTTATATTTGTACCCTAAAGCAATACATAATGCTGCCAAACCACAAATTATAAAAAATAAATACGTGTAATTACCCAGTGGTTTTATCCAACTAAAACCATAATAAGAAAAATGAAATTTGGGTAATATGTATAACTTTTCTATCCAACCATTTGCCCAAAAACGGATAATACTCAACAACATCATTACACCAAAAAATATGCGAAAAACTGCTAATGGAGCTGAATTGGTTTGTTGATTAAAATTATAATTGAATAGTTTCATTGAAATAAAAAAACCTGAATACCTATTGATAACTCAATAAAAATTCAGGTTTTTCTTTAAATTTTATTTTGGTTTTTAATCTCCATCTGTATCCCTGTAACCTGCATCTAAACTCACGTTAAAGGCTTGCATCATATCAACCTTTAATAATATAACCCCTTTTTGTAATTCATCATATGCTTTTAACATTTGTGAATTATCTGATGCTATTTGAGACACAAAATCTGAATTTAAATTATTAATTTGTGTTTTAGCTGCAGCAAATTGATTTTGAATTTTAACCACTAAATCTTGTCTATCTAAGGCTATTAGATAATCTTTAAAACTACTTCTATTAGCACTTGAGTTTCCTGTATAAGTACCTTTAAAAAGGTTTTCAACCGCTGTTAATGCTTCTAATGCTAATGTTTTAGATACATCTTTTTTATAAACAGCTTCTACTTTTTCTGGCAGTGGATTTGTAGAGAAAATACCAGCAGGGATACCAAATTTGTTTGTTCTTACTCCTTTTTCGAAGAAAAAAACATAATCATTAATAATTCTATTAAAAGTACCAGATGAAGTTCTTTCTAAATTATTAACAAACGTATTTCTATCAGCTTTAAATTGATTTACAACATCTTTGGTTAAGTTGTTCATTTGGTTTAAAACATCTGTTAAATACTTTTTGTAATTATCGTTGTTAGTTGCAGTAGTAAATTTTGCTAAAATCTCATTATCATTATCACCAACACCATACAATAAATAGTCTAAAGCAGGAAAACCTTGTGCATCATGATTGTTAGCACTGTTTAAATCGTAACTTCCTGAAGAAATATTATTTTCTACATCTGCAACAGTAAGCGGATATACATTCATAAAGAAAGAATATTGAATTTCTTCTGCTCTACCAATATTGTACATTTCTACATATTGCCACTTTTTGTAAGCTTCTAACCAAGCTACTCTTAGATCTTCTAATGTTGTTTGTGTTGGATTGTTTATAAACGTATCTCCAATAGATTTTAAAGATTCCATTTTACTGGCAAAATCGTCGTAAGAAGGGATAATAATGTTATCTGCTATATGTGCAAGCATTATTTTTCTATCAAAATTATCTTTAACTTCAACTCCACCTTCTTCTCCAGAACTACAGGAATTAAAAATAATTACTATAACAAAAAGTAAACTAATTTTTTTAAACATCTTATTTCTATTTATTCTAAATAAAGATACAAAAATAGCAAAAAGCAATGAATTAGAATTGCTTTTTGCAATGAATATTTTAATAATTAACTCCCTGCTTGCGCAACTGTAAATTTAAATCTTGTAGCAATATCAGTAGATATTTGATCTAATGTTGTTGTTGTAATATCCCAGAAACCATTACCAGCTGTTAATGTGCTAATAAATGCATCTACTTCTGATTTGGTAAAATAAGGGGCATTAGAATTTGGTTTTCTTGTAAATTGTAAACTATAAACAAATCCAAAACCTTCAGATAAATCATGGAAAGCTGCTCCTTTGTTAGTAGCTAAAGTAGCTTTAGCTTGTTGCAAATAATACACTGCTCTAATACCAATAATTTCAGATATTTTTTCTTTTAAAATTTCTGCTTGTGCATCTCTTGTTGCATAGTCTTTGTTAACAATAGCAGCTCTACCTAACTTAAAAGCATCGTATATATCAGATGCAATTCCTGCAAAATCTGTATCACCTTCTACTCTACTTAAATATTTATTTAAAAAACTATCTTTATTTAAAACTGGAGATGCTGCATCTGCTTCATTTCCATATAAATAACCAAAAGCCTCATCCCATTTATGCTCCATATTGGTATAATTTTTACCGCTTGCAACAGTACCAGCATCATTGTCTGTTCTATTACTACCAGCATCTAAAACAGCTGGACTTAAATAATTGTTTAAGATTTGATCTACCATAAGTGCACCAATTAAACCTTTATTAATTGCTTGGTTATATTCTAACCCTTTAGCACTTACATATCTTGTAGAACCACCACCAGCTTCTTGAATTTTACCAGCAGTACCTGCTTTAGCATCTACATTCCAATTAGGAAAAACATCATTTACTTGAGCAGCAATCCAAGAATCAAATTCTGCTTTTATTACAGTTGCATCTGTTGTATTTGCAGCATAAAAATCTGTTGAAGCTGCTGTTTTACTTCTAATATTTTTCGAAGAACTATTTAAAGCTGCATTAGAAAATTTATCACCTGTATTGGTAAACATTCCGTCTAAATCTATTTCAGTTTTTGTTGGGTCTTTTAAAGCGCTAACAAATTCGTTACCCATTTGAATTCTCGTGGTTTGCCCGTTAAAATCTACTGAAGAACTCCCGTTTCTTAAAAAAGAATATGTTTTTGGTGCTTGAGTAATTGGTGTATCATCTTCATTTTTATTACAAGAAAATAAAGTAGATACAATTGCTAATGATAGAATAATTTTTTTCATTTTTTATTTAGATTGATTTTAAATAGCTTTCATTTACGAGTGCAAATATAAAACTCAAATCGAGTTCTACAAAGTTTATTTAGATTTAATTTAAATAAAAAAACAAGTTATTTTATAACACTTTGAAAATCAGCTAAATTTTACAAAGTTTTTAAATACTCAACTACAGCTTTTCGAATATCGGAACCTAATGCTGTTGTTTTAGGTTTATAAATAGAAAGCACTTCTTTGTTTTTATCAGATAAAAAAGGGATGTCAAATCCTTTTAATAAATAGTCAGAGAAAGCAATCGTATAAGTCTTTTTTAGATTGATGGGTTTTCCTTGAATTAACCACGTTTTGTCTTTGAAAACAATATGATGTCTATGCAAATAAGCACCAGTACCTGCTGCTAATTTTCCATAATCCAACACACGTTTTAACAATCTTCCTTTTATTTCAACTTTTAAAACATCACCTCCATAAGGTAATACTCTAAAAATATCTACTGCTGTAATATTTCCAGACAATTGGTCATCAATTCTTATAGAACCTCCATTTACCAAAGCTGCATCTACCTTATCATCAAAAGCAAAAGACATAGCAGCAGTAATAACTTGTCCTAAATTGGTTTGTTGGCTACGAATTGGAGTATCTCTTCCATCTAAAGGAGTTTTAGCATTGTAAATAACTTCATCAGGATTAGGAATGATATCTTTAATTTTTGATGTTAAAATAGATTGCCATCTTTGTACAATTACATTCACTTTTTCATCTGGTTTTATAGAGGAATTGATTTCTTTTAACTCAGATTTTACAACTGTCTTCTTAGTGTTTTTATCATACGAAATTCTATGAATATAGGCTGTTTTTGCATTGGCATCTGCTTTCGTAATGATAACATTACCAAATTTGTGTTTCATATTTGTATGTTCATGACCTCCCATAATTAATGGCAAATCAGGAATTAACTTTGCAATTCTTTTATCATTAGTAATTTTAACATGGGTTAAGCCAAAAACTACATCCACTTTATCTTTTATTGCTGCATAAGACGCTCTTGCTTTTACAAACATATTGCCATATTCTACATATTCTTTAGGGTTTGAAGGAATACACACACTAATAAAACCAATTTTAATTTTTGTACCATCTGCATCAACAATTTCTTTAATAAATGTCTCTCCTACTGGCACTTTTTCCCCTTCTCTTTCTTTGTAAAAAGGAATTACAGCTTCGTTAGTTTTTAATTTTACATTGGCAGATATCCAAGGAAAATTACTTTCGTTTAAACGTTTTTGTAAATCTTTTTGAGGCACATCAAATTCGTGATTACCAAAGGCAACCAAATCGAAATTCATTGCATTCATTACTTCTACCATTTGTTTTCCACGAACTCTTTCTCCATCAACTTTAATGGTTCCTAATAAAGACGGATTTAAAAAATCGCCCGCTAAAAATAGCATTGTATTTGGGTTTTCTTTTAATAATTCTTGATGTACAGTCTCTACTCTTGCCATTCCTCCATACTCTCCTCCTTGTATAGGTGCAATTTCATACACATCATTAATTTGTAAAAATGTAAAATCTATTTTTCCATCATCTTTTGTACAAGATGATGATATTAAAATTGAGAAAATTAATAATAGTAATTTTGTGAATTTCATTTTATTTTTATGACTTTAAGAGGATTTAAAAAACACTTTAAACCCTTCTATACTTTTTTTTCTATTAAAGAAACACTTCTAAAGCTTTATTATAAGCGCTTTCAAAACTCATGGGTTTTATATTGGTATTTGCTTTTTGCGTTGTAAAATAACTAACCAGTTTCTCTGTAGGCATATTACCTGTTAATTCGTCTTTAGCCATTGGACAACCACCATAACCTTTTATAGCGCCATCAAAACGATTACAACCTGCTTTAAAAGCTGCATCTACTTTTTCATGCCATTTATCTGGTGTCGTATGCAAATGCGCACCAAACTCAATTTCTGGATATTTAGGAATTAAATTCGAAAATAAATACGATATAACTTCAGGAGTTGAGCTTCCAATTGTATCTGAAAGTGATAAAATTTTAACGCCCATTTTAGAGAGTTTTTCAGTCCACTCTCCTACTATTTCAACATCCCAAGGATCTCCATACGGATTTCCAAATCCCATAGACAAATACGCGACCACTTCTTTATTCGTTTTGTATGCGATGTTTAAAATTTCGTCTAAAGTTTCTATCGATTCTGCAATGGTTTTATGCGTATTACGCATCTGGAAGTTTTCGGAAATTGAAAAAGGATACCCCAAATAATCAATTTCTTTAAATTGTGAAGCATCATTTGCTCCTCTTATATTGGCAATTATTGCCAATAATTTACTTTGCGTTTTCGATAAATCTAATTTTGATAAAACAGCAGCTGTATCTCGCATTTGCGGAATTGCTTTGGGCGATACAAAACTGCCAAAATCAATGGTGTCAAAACCTACTTTTAATAAAGAATTGATATACAATGCCTTTTTTTCTGTAGGAATAAAATGCGATTTTATGCCTTGCATTGCATCACGTGGACATTCTATGATTTTGACTTTTTTCATCTACTCAAAGATAGCTAAACAAATGAAGTTGCAAAATTATTTCTATTGATTATTAAAGGTCTTTTTAACTCTTCTCTAATATAAATAAAATGGCACATTTACATATTATTAGTAATTGTATTTCACAGTAATATTTGGTGTGATGCTATGATAATAACTTTTAATTAACCAAACTTAAATATGGTTAAGTATTAGTTATACAAAATTTTAAAATGGTTTTATAAAAGTAATAAACAATAAAACTTTACAAAACCTCTTGAATTTTTTTTAAGAAAATTTCAGAAGTAAAAGGTTTAGAAATTACACCTGAAAAACCTATATCTTTATACCTTTTTATATCTTCTTCTGTTGTATTTGCTGTTAATGCTAAAATAGGTGTTTTTGCATTAAACTCTTGAAAAATATTTAGTTTTTTAACCAATTCTTCGCCTGTCATATTAGGCATATTAATATCCAATAAAATAACATCAAAAGAAGATGTTTCTATTTTAGACAAAGCTTCTAAGCCATCTTTTACCATAGTAATTTCTGCTTTTTCTTTTGCCAAAAAATGAGATACAATAGTAAGATTTAAAGTATCATCATCTGCTACTAAAATTTTCTTCTCTTTTAAATTGATTAAAGGTTTTACTGAATGGCTTGTTAAAGGTTGTGTTATGGTGTTAGCAACAATTTTAAACGGAATTTCAACAAAAAAAATAGTTCCTATATTTAATTTACTTTCTACAGAAATCTTACCTTTCATTGCATGCACTAATCGATTTACAATTGCTAATCCCAAGCCTGCTCCTCCTTTTATACGGTTATCACTTAATTTATTTTGTTGATATTCTTCAAAAATTTTAGTAATTTGTTGGTCAGACATTCCTCTTCCTGTGTCTGAAACACTGAATAGAATTTTAACTTCATTTTTATCTTCAGATACTACTTTTACTGCAGTCTTTATTATTCCTTTTTCGGTAAATTTTATTGCATTTCCAATTAAATTCGATAAAATTTGATGAATTCGAACACTATCTCCTATTAAAAATTGCGGAATATTATTAGAAACATAAAACTTTAAGGTTGCCTTTTCATTTTTTTGTTGATGTTTAAAATCGTTCTCACAATTTTGAATAATATTTCTAATCGATATTTTCTCTGATGCCAATTGTAGTTTTCCTGCTTCGATTCTTGATAAATCTAAAATATCGTCAACAATTACTTTTAAATTTGTACCTGCTGAAGATAAATTTTTGATGTAATCTGCAACTGAATCAGTCAATTTTTCTGCAGAAATTAATTCTGCATATCCTAAAATAGAGTTTAAAGGATTTCTAATTTCGTGACTCATCATCGCTAAAAAACGTGACTTTTCTTCATTGGCTTTATCTGCAATTTTTCTTAACCTATCTAACTCTTTATTTTTCTCGGCTATTTCTCTTTTTATAAAGAAAATATCGTTTCTATTTTGGTTTAATTGGTCAACAATTTTATATACATTGGTTCTGTTATGAATGATAATTTCTATAGAATTTTCGGTTTTAAAAAGCTCAATATCAACATTATACTCTTTATTATTAGAAACAATAACCATCCCTTCTAAAAGAAAAGGTTTGTTAGTTTCTAAAGCCTCTACAGTTCCTTCTAAAAAAGGACAAACTTCATAAATAGATTCTTGCAGAGAAAACTCATTTTTAGCAAATTTACCTGCGTCTATGTTTTGAATTACTCCAGAAAAATCAGTAGTAATTTGTATAAAAATAGCTTCAATTTTTGCAGGTATCAATGAATACTAATTTAAAGTTTGGGCAGTTAATTGCATAAAAGCAGCTTCTACATTATCGTTTTCTTTGGCACTGGTAATCAAATCAATATTTACAGAAACTTGTTCAATTACCTTGTTGAGTTCTTTTTGGGTAAGCAAATCTTTTTTATTTCCAACTATGGTAATATTTTGTAAACCAGACAACTCTTTTACCATTTGTAAATTTTCATCAATCGTTAAGTAAGTTTCTTCTCTACTTACATCAAATACAAACATGGCAGCATGAGCACCTAAAAAATAAGCTTTAGGTATTTTCTCATTTCCACTTGTACCAGCAACATCCCAAATCATTAATTTTATGGTTTCATTTTCATATTCAACTACTTTTTTACTCACTCTAACACCAATTGTACTGATGTAATCTTCGGAAAATTCATTTAAAACAAACCTTCTAATGAGTGAGGTTTTGCCAACTCCAAAATTACCAACAAGTAGTACTTTTTTTGCAATCATAAAATTTGAATGATATTATTCTTCTATTAATTTTTGAAAAATAAGGGTGTTTAAACGCTCTTCATCAGATAAATACGAACGATCTCTTAAAATAATTTCAGCTAAATTATTAATTCTATCTGATAATTCTTCTTTAAAAGTTGCGTTTAAAACTCCTGAGCAAGCAATAGCAATATAGATGCTCTTAAAATTTTGAATGGAAAGTTGGAAGGTTTCAAACTTAATATCTTCTAAATCTTGACCTTCTTTAGAAAATGCATCTTCAGCAAACGATTTAATAGCTGTTAACATTCCAGAAACCATATCTTTATCTGCAATATTGCCTCTTGAGTAACTTCCAGAAAGCAAACCAGAATCTTTTTCTATAATAAAAACTTCTTCTATAATTGGTTCAAAAACTTCTTGTAATACAACATCTGCATCGTTCTTTTTTCCTTTAAAAAAGCGTTTTAGAATTTCTTGTATAGAAAACTTTTCTTTAACTGTTTTATTTACGCTCTCAGTTAACTTGGTAATTTCGCTAACAATAGCTTTCTTTACCAATTTACCCATAATTGGGTATAATGCTTCTACAACTTCGTCTTGAGAGTCTCTAATTTGAACTTTTATGGTTTCTGTTATGGTGTCTCCAAAATATTCTGGAAATTTTTCGCGAAGATCTAAGATTTTTTCATCCATTAAAGGAGAAACGTTCTTAGCTAATTTTTCTCTAAAAATTACTTCTTTGCTAAGCGATTCAAACTTTTCTCGATCTTCTGCTAATAAAAGTTCTCTGAGTAACTCAAAACGATTGTCTTTTGTGTTATCTACAGGCGTTTTTTTCATCTATTCTTGCAACATCAATGCAATTTTCTCTAAAGCTTTTCCTAATTTTCTTCTATCTGCTTTTTCATCATCTAAATCTGCTAATCTCTTGTCTAAATCATCATTTAAATCTTGAAATTTATGATCCATTAAACTTTCTAAATCAGCTAATTTATTTTCTAAATTAGTTACAGCTTCTTGTAAATTCTTATCTGTAGCATCTTTTAATGACTGAATTTTATTGTACATATCAGCAAACTCGCTGTTGTATTCTTTCATATTTTCACCAAAGATGAGTTCTCTTACGGCTGCAATTCTATCAATTTCTTTTTGACTGTCTGCTACTGAATTTTTTTCTTTATTTTCTGCCATTTATTCTAAGTTGATTATATTATAACTGTACTTTTTGGTTAGATTAAAAAACCTAATAAAACAGGCTTTCTAACAAATATACATTAAAAAATAAGTTATAAAAATCTAAACCTCAATTTTTAAGCCATCATAAGCTAAAAAAACATTCTTGGGAAGAAATTTCGAAACTTCTTCATGAAAACCTAATTTATGGCTAATATGGGTAAAATATGCTTTTTTAGGTTGCATTTCTGCTACAAAATCTAAGGCTTCTTGTAAATTGAAATGTGTAGGATGTGTTTCAACTCTTAGGGCATCAACTACTAAAACATCTAATTTTTTTAATTTTTCTTTTTCAGTTTCTTCAATATATTTTACATCTGTTAAGTAAGCAAAATCTTGAAAGCGATATGCTGTAATGGGTAATTTTCCATGAAAAACTTCTATTGGAGTTACTTCTAAACCTTCTACTTGAAACTTAGCTTTATGAATAATATTAGGGTTTAGTGTGGGTGCTCCAAGATATTTATATTTTGGGTTGAAAATATATTCGAAACGTTTTTCTAAACTTTGTAATGTTCTCTCGTTCAAATAAATAGGCAACTCTCCTTTTTGATAACAAAAAGGACGTAAATCATCTAAACCACCTATGTGATCTGCATGCTCGTGTGTAAAAAAAACACCATTTAAAGATTGTATGTTTTCTCTTAACATTTGCTGCCTAAAATCTAAACCACAATCTATTGTGAAGGCAACATTATTCCAAGAAATTAAAATGGAAGAACGCAAACGTTTGTCTTTAGGGTTTTTAGATTTGCAAACAGGATCATTACTTGCAATCATAGGAATACCTTGAGAAGTTCCAGTTCCTAAAAAGGTAATTTTTAACAGTTTTTTGGTAAAATTCATCAAAACAAAAATAGCATAAAAATTGACTGATAGCGCTCTATTTTAGTACATTTGTTTAAACATTAAAAAATGATATATGGCTATTTCTTTAAAAGGAGATCAAGAAATTAGTAGCGTACCAACTACTAAAAGTAAAGCACTAAGAATTAATTTAAACTCAGATATTTACGGAACTTTTGCAGAAATTGGAGCAGGACAAGAAACTGCTCGTAATTTTTTTAGATCTGGAGCTGCTTCTGGAACTATCGCAAAAGCAATGAGTGCTTATGATAAAGATTTTTCTGATGCTATTTATGGCATTGAAGAAGACAAACGTTATGTAACTCAACCTCGTTTAAAGAAAATGTTAAGCCATGAAATAGATTTAATGGAAGATCGGTTAAGTAGATCTAAACATCCTGATAAACTATTTTTTACCTATGCAAACACTGTAACTACCATAGATTTTGCAAAAAAATTTAAAGGCCATGGATGGGTAGGAATTCGTTTTCAATTAGATCCGTTAGAAGATTACAATGAAATAGTTTTACACTTACGCTTCAAAGAAACAGATGCACGCTTACAACAAGAAACTTTAGGTGTTTTAGGTGTAAACTTAATTTATGGAGCTTTTTATTTAAATGATAATCCAAAAGAATTGGTAAAATCGTTTTACGATAATTTAAGTTACGACCAACTAGAAATTGATATGATTAATTTCTCTGGACCCCGTTTTATGTATGTAGACAATCGTTTAATGAGTTTGCAGTTACTTAAAAATGGAATGACAAATGCTGTAATGTTTGGTTCAGATGGTAATAATTTATTGCCAGCTCAAGTATTATACAAAAAAAATATTTTAGCATTAAGAGGAAGCTTTAGACCTGTTACAAAAGTAAATATGGACATGTTTGAAAAGTCTAAAAAGCTCTTTTTTGCTGAAAATAAAGTAGATGAAAAGAAAACTCAAATTATTTTCGAAATTACATTAAGCAACCTTTCTGCTGAAGGAAAAATTAATGAACGTGACTTTTTAGACAGAGCAGAATTATTATGTTCTTTAGGGCAAAATGTAATGATTACCAGTTTTCAACAATACTTTAAACTGGTAGAATACTTTAGTGAATTTACCAAAGAGAGAATGGCTTTAACAATGGGCGTTCAAAACTTAATTCAAATTTTTGATGAAAAATATTACCGAAATTTAAGCGGAGGTATTTTAGAAGCTTTTGGTAAATTATTTTACAGAGACCTAAAAGTATATATGTACCCTTATCATGACCAAGCCTCTGACACTTATATTAATAGCGATAATTTAAAAGTTCATCCAAGAATGAAAGAACTATACAAGTTCTTTAAACACAATGGAAAACTTGTAAATATTGATGATTTTGACAAGAATATTTTAGATATTTTCTCAAGAACCGTTTTAAAAATGATACTCGAAGGCGAAAAAGGTTGGGAAGAAATGTTACCAGAAGGAATTGCAGAAACCATTAAACAAAAAAGATTATTTGGCTACTCAAGATCAAGAGTAAAAAAATAGATTAAACCTTTTTGTACTTTTAAGGTCTTAAACTTATAAAATATATAGTTGACAGACGAAACTCTTTTAATAGAACAATTACAAAACGTTCAAACTAAAGAAAAAGCGTTTAGAGAAATTATAAAACTCTATAAAGAACGTTTGTATTGGCATATTCGTAAGATTGTAATTTCTCATGATGATGCTGATGATGTATTGCAAAATACGTTTATCAAAATTTTTAAAAATATTGATAAATTTAATCAAGATAGTAAACTGTATTCTTGGATGTATAGAATAGCTACTAACGAATCCATCACATTTATCAATAAAAGAGCAAAACAAAGAAACTTAGACATTACAGATTATCAACAAGAATTAGCGTCTAATTTAACTACTGATAATTTTTTTAACGGTGATGAAATTCAACTTATTTTACAAAAAGCCATAGCAACTTTACCACAAAAACAGCAATTGGTTTTTAATATGAAATACTTTGATGAGTTAAAGTATGAAGAAATCTCTGAAATCTTAGAAACTTCTGTTGGAGCATTAAAAGCCTCTTATTTTCATGCAGTTAAAAAAATAGAAAACTATATAAAAACAAAGACAAATTAAACCAAATTAAAAAAAATAGGTCTAAAATATATCATGGAAGAAAAAATTAAAAATAGTGAATTGTATTTAAATTCTGTTTTAGGAGAAAAATCTAATTTTTCTGCTCCTAAAGACTATTTTAACAATATAGAAAATCGTTTTTTTATTTCTTTAGCAGAACAAAACATTCCTAATAAAGATGGTTTTTCAACTCCAAATTCTTACTTTGATAGTTTAGAAAACTCAATTCTTAGTAAAGTAAAATCAAAAGAAAAAACCATTAAAGTTATTTCTTTAAAACAACGATTCTATAAAATAATTCCTGCTGCTATAGCTGCTTCTATTGCATTATTTATTAGCATTAATTACTTTACAAATAAAAACACAGAAATTAATTTTGATAATTTAGCACAAACAGATATAGAAAACTGGTTTTTAGAAAGTTCTTCTAACATTACCTCTGAAGATATTGCCACTTTTATTAACGTAGACGACATTAACGTTAATGACTTTGCGTACACCAATATTGATGATGATGATATTGAAGATTATATTATTTATAATGAAAACACTACTTTATTAAACGAAATTAATTAGTATGAAAAAAATTTTAACACTTACATTATTGCTATTTGTTTGTCTTAACATAGCTGCCCAAAAAAGAAAAAATAGAGAAAAAATTAAAGCATTAAAGATAGCCTTTTTAACGCAAGAACTTAACTTAAATACTGACGTTGCTGAGAAATTTTGGCCTATTTATAACGAATTTCAAGATAATTTAGATGCACTGAGAAGAAAAGGAATGAGTGATATAAGATTAAAATTAAAAAATGCTGGCGGATTTGAAGCTTTAACAGAAAAAGAATCTAAAACTTTTGTGCAGTCTAAAATAAATTTAGATAAGAAAGAATTGGCAGAAAAAGAAAAGTTTTTAGCTAAAGTGTCTAAGGTTTTATCTTACAAGCAAATTTTAAAACTACAATTATCTGAAAGAGATTTTGCTAGAAAATTAATGCGTAAATACAGAAAAAAAACAGACAAAAAATAAGAAAAGAGCTTTTAAAAAGCTCCTTTTTTTTACTGTTTTATTAATGCCAAACAAGAATATAACTCAGGTTTGTTGGCTGTAAACTGTTTTAACCAAATTGTTAATTCATCTACTTCATAAGGTAATAACCTGTTTAATGCTTTTTCTAATTCTTTACAAAACAAATCTGAATTAAAACTTACCTTTTTTAGTACAGTTTTAGTGTACTCAAACATTGCTCTTGCCATTAGTATCAATTTTTTATGTTAGTTAAACGTAAATTTTTACAATTTATTTCTTTCAAATTTAATAAAAAAACCAACATCACAAAATGATGTTGGTCATAAAATTTTGTTTAAAAAAAGTTAAAAAACTATAGTTTACTTATCTTTTCTACTAAAGCTTTTGCTTTGTCTTCTAGTTCTTGATTAATTGCTTTAAAATGTGCTTTTTTATTTTCTACATTTTTAGCATTTACTTTTTCAATTAACGCATCAAAAGTTTCAATTGCTTCATCTATAATTGCATCTCCTTTTTGGGGTTCGTTTTTTAAAGCAGTAACATCTAATGCGTACTCAATAACATCACCTAAAACGTAATTAATATCTTTTTTTAAGTTTTTAATACTTGCCATAACTTGTTATAATTTAATGCTGCAAATTTAGTTTATTTATTTATAACAGCGATAAAACTTCTTTTATATTTAAAAGTGTCTGATAATCTGATTTGGAGGAAGATTCTTCTGAAACTTCTTCGTGAATCCAAGTGGTATGAAAAGGAATATGTATTGCAGAAGCACCAATTGTTATCAAAGGTAAAATATCTGATTTTAGAGAATTTCCTATCATTAATAATTCTGAAGGAAGAATATCTAAATGTTGAACTAGTTTTTGATAATCTTTTTCTTTCTTATCGCTCATCACTTCTATATGATGAAAGTATTTAGATAAGTTCGATTTTTCTAATTTTCGTTCTTGGTCTAATAAATCGCCTTTTGTAGCCACAATTAACTTGAACTTACCTTGTAATTCTTTCAGCACCTCCTCTATTCCATCTATCAATTCAATTGGCTTTTCTAACATTTCTTTACCAATGTTTAGAATTTTCTCTATTGTTTTTTGATTGATTTGATAATTAGAAAGTTCTAAAGCACATTCTATCATAGACAAAACAAAACCTTTTACACCATAACCGTAACATTTAAGGTTTTTAATTTCTGTTCTAAAAAGCTCTTGATCAATTTTATTTTCGGTCTCGTATTTTGCCAATAATTTGGCAAACTCGTGTTCTGCTTCTCTAAAATAAGTTTCGTTTACCCATAAAGTATCATCAGCATCAAAAGCGATTACCTTTATGTTTTTACTTATTTTGTTCATCTTTTGATTTTAAATATTGAATTGCTTTTTCTAAATCTTCTGGAGTATCTATTCCAACAGCTTCTACATTAGTTTCTATCATTTTAATCTTTTTACCAATTTCTTGATATCGAATTGCTTCAATTTTTTCTGCCGCCTCTAAAGGTGTCATTGGCGTTTTATAAAAATCGAGTAATGCTTGTTTTCTAAAAGCATAAACGCCTTTATGTTTGTAATATTTAACTGCTACAGTTTTATCTCTATGAAAAGGAATTACACTTCTCGAAAAATAAATTGCTAAATTATTTATATCTGTAATTACCTTAACATTATTAGGATTTTCGATATCTTTTGGGTTGGTAATTTGTACTTTTAAAGATGCTAGGTCTATCTCATTTTTAGCATCATTTTTAAAAACTTCTATTAATTTAGATAGAGAAACTTTATCTATAAACGGTTCATCTCCTTGAACATTTATTACAATATCTGCATCAATATTTTCTACAGCTTCAGCAATTCTATCAGAACCACATTCATGTTCTTTTTGACTCAAAATAACTTTTCCTCCAACATTTTCTATGGCTTTAAAAATAATATCAGAATCTGTTACTATGTATACATCATCGAATAAATTAGTTTGAAAAACAGCTTCGTAAGTTCTGATAATTACTGGTTTTCCGCCTAAATCTTTCATTAATTTACCAGGAAAACGAGATGCACTATAACGCGCAGGAATCATTGCAATAATTTTCATATCTCTATTTTATATAAACCTCTAATAATTCTGATTTTCCTTCGGATAAAATATCTAACTTCTTAATAGAAGCTGGAACCAAAATAGTTTCTCCCATGTTAAGTAATTCAACTCGATTTTTATAAATAAATTCAACTTTACCTTCTACACACATATAAATTACAAAACTATCTTTACCTGTATGATTTGCTTTAATCTTTCCTTCTAATTGTAGTATATTAGTTGTAAAATAAGGGCAAGTAGCAATTTCAGAAGGTGAATTTAGCTTTTTCTTATAATTGGTTTTATACGATTCTTTTGCTGAGTAATCGATGGCATCTATGGCTTGTTCTGTATGCAATTCTCTGTAAGTCCCGTCAGAATTGGGTCTATCCCAATCATAAATTCTATACGTAATATCTGATGTTTGCTGAATTTCTGCAAATAGAACTCCAGCTCCGATTGCATGAACAGTACCAGTAGGAATAAAATAAACATCTCCTTTTTCTACTTCATCAATATTTAAAATATCTGTTAAAGAATTATTTTTTAAATGATATAAATACTCTTTAGGCTTTACTTCTTTTTGAAAACCTACAATTAAATTGGCATTTTTATCAGCTTGCATTACGTACCACATTTCTGTTTTCCCTAAAGAATTATGTCTTTTTAAAGCCAAATTGTCATTAGGATGTACTTGAACACTTAGCGGTTTTTTAGCGTCCACAAATTTTATAAGAATAGGAAATTTATCTTTAAATTGTTTGTAAACTTTACCCCCAACTAAATCTGATTTATATTCTAATATTAATTCTTTTAAATCTTTACCTTTTTGAGCTCCGTTAGTAACAACTGAGGTGTTATCTTTTACATCAGAGATTTCCCAACTTTCTCCAATATTTTTGAGCTGAGATTTTTTATTTAAAAATTTTATCAGTTTTTCTCCACCCCAAACTTTTTCTTTTAAAATAGGTTTAAATTTTAATAACTGATTCATTTATTATATTTAATGTAAGCGACAAATCTACAATGAAAAAATGTACAATAAAAATTGTGAAAGTTCTTATACAAAATTAATCTCCAGAATAACTTACAAAATTTCTTGGAGTTTCGTATAAAGTAATTTTTAAATCTAAATTAGAAGGCAAATGCTTTCTTAATTTACTGTAAGTTAACACACAAATATTTTCTGCAGTTGGGTTTAACTTCTGAAATTCAGGAACTTCGATATTTAAATTTTTATGATCAAAACAATTTTCAATTTCAGATTTTATTAATTCTTTTAGTTTTCCTAAATCATAAACATAACCCGTTTCTTTGTTAATTTCTCCAGTTAAAGAAACTATTAACTCGTAATTATGGCCATGATAATTTGGGTTAGAACACTTACTAAAAACCTCGAAATTTTTTTCATCAGACCAATCTTTTCGATACAATCTGTGAGCTGCGTTAAAATGTGCTTTTCTATGAACTGTTACTTTAGGCATTGGTTAGTTTTTCGTAAGATTTATCAAAAATAATTTTAAACCAGGCTGTGTATTTTTCTGGGTTCTTTTTAATATCAGACTTTACATCAATCAAAGTCATCCATTTATAATCCTCAACTTCTTCTTTATTAATTTTAGGAGATTTATTATAATAACCAATCATAACATGATCTAATTCATGCTCTGTTAAACCATTATCAAAAGGCGCTTTGTAAATAAAAGAAAATACTTCTTTTATATCTGTAACAAACCCCATTTCTTCTTGCAGTCTTCTTCTGCCTGCCTCTATATTACTCTCTCCATCTCTTTGATGAGAACAACAAGTGTTTGTCCATAATAATGGCGAATGATATTTATGTGCTGCTCTTTGTTGCAACATTAATTCTCCTTTATCATTAAATATAAAAACCGAAAAAGCCCTATGCAAAACAGCTTTTTCATGTGCTTCCATTTTTTCCATCAATCCAATAGGATTATCTTGTATGTCAACTAATACTACTTGTTCTTTCATATTTGCAAAAATAGTGAAATGATTAGGTTCTTAATCATAAAAAAAATACAAAAGCTATAAGTCTTTTCTATTCTTTTATTTTGATGATTTATATTTGCTGTAATAAAGTTTATTTTTTTATGAAATTATATAAGTTTTTACTGCTATTTTTATTTGTTTCACTTTTTTTTCAGTGCAATGAAGATAAAAAGAAAACTGAAGAAAAAAATAATATTCATAATAGTAATATAGATACTGTTTCTGCACTAAAAAATAAGATAGAAAAAAAAACTTCTAAACGTTGGGATAGTTTAAATAAAGGTAATGTAGAAGCATTTTTTACAGAATATGGCAAGCAAAACAAAGAATCAAAAGTTATTATCAAAACAAAATTTGGTAACATAAAATTACGCTTGTATAAAGATACACCTATTCATAGAGCCAATTTTATTTTTTTAACCAAAATTAAATATTTTAATACCACAGAAATATATAGAGTTGCTAAAAACTTTGTAATACAAGGTGGTAATTCTGATGAGACCTACACCATAAAACAAAGAAGATTATATGGTAATTATTTGATTAAACCAGAATTTAGATCCCATAGAAAACACAAATACGGCGCTTTAGCAGCTGCAAGAGAATGGGAAAAAAATCCTAATAAATTATCTAACCCATTTGAATTTTATATGGTGCATAGCAAAAAAGGTGCTCATCATCTAAACAATGAACATACCGTTTTTGGGGAGGTAATTTCTGGTTTTGACACCATGGATAAAATCTCTAAAGTTAAAGTTGGTGTTGATGAATGGCCGGAAGAAGATATTAGAATGACTATCGAAATTTTAGATTGATAATTCTCTTTGTAAAACCTATCTTTGCACCTCAAATTTTGTAGATGAGCTTTTTAGAGGAAATACAACGCAGAAGAACTTTCGGAATCATATCACATCCAGATGCCGGTAAAACTACATTAACGGAGAAATTATTGTTATTTGGTGGTGCTATTCAAGAAGCAGGTGCTGTTAAAAATAACAAGATTAAAAAAGGGGCTACTTCCGATTTTATGGAAATTGAGCGTCAACGTGGAATTTCTGTTGCTACTTCAGTTTTAGCTTTTATTTATCAAAATAAAAAAATTAATATTTTAGACACACCTGGTCATAAAGATTTTGCAGAAGATACTTTTAGAACTTTAACAGCTGTAGATAGTGTTATTGTGGTAATTGATGTTGCTAAAGGTGTAGAACCTCAAACCGAAAAATTAGTAGAAGTTTGTAGAATGCGTAATATTCCTATGCTTATTTTTATTAATAAATTAGATAGAGAAGGTAAAGATGCTTTTGATTTATTGGATGAAGTTGAGCAAAAATTAGGCTTACGAGTTACCCCAATGAGTTTTCCTATTGGAATGGGCTATGATTTTAAAGGAATCTATAACATTTGGGAAAAGAAATTAAATCTCTTTTCTGGAGATAATAAAACTGGTATTTCAGAAGGTGTGGAATTTGACGATTTATCAAATCCAGAACTCGACAAAGTAGTGGGTGAAACTGCTGCAGAAACCTTACGTGAAGAATTAGAATTGATTGATGAAGTATATCCGCCATTTAATCAAGAAGAATATTTAAGTGGTAACTTACAACCTGTATTTTTTGGTTCTGCTTTAAACAATTTTGGTGTAAAAGAATTATTAGACGCTTTTATAGAAATTGCACCTTCACCACAACCTAAAAAGGCAGAAGAACGTTTGGTAGATTCTAAAGAAGAAAAAATGACAGGATTTGTATTTAAAATTCATGCAAACATGGATCCAAAACACAGAGACAGATTAGCTTTTGTAAAAATTGTATCAGGAACTTTTAAAAGAAATGTACCATATTTACACGTTAGAAATGGTAAAAAAGTAAAATTCTCAAGTCCAAATGCATTTTTTGCAGAAAAAAAAGAAATAGTAGAAGAATCTTATCCTGGAGATATTGTTGGTTTGCACGATACAGGAAACTTTAAAATTGGAGATACGTTAACTGAAGGAGAAGACCTAAACTTTAAAGGAATTCCAAGTTTTTCTCCAGAACATTTTAGATATGTTAATAATGCAGATCCAATGAAATCTAAACAATTATACAAAGGTTTAGACCAGCTAATGGATGAAGGTGTTGCTCAATTATTTACATTAGATATAAATGGTAGACGTGTAATTGGTACAGTAGGTGCTTTACAATACGAAGTAATTCAATATAGGTTAGAGCATGAGTATGGAGCCAAATGTACTTATGAAAATTTACAAGTACATAAAGCGTGTTGGGTTGAACCTGAAGATATTAAAAACGAAGAATTCAAAGAATTTAAAAGAGTAAAACAACGTTATTTAGCAAAAGACAAACAAGGTCAATTAGTTTTCTTAGCAGATTCTGCATTTACCATACAAATGACTCAAAGTAAATATCCTTCTGTAAAACTACATTTTACAAGTGAGTTTAAAGATTAAGATTATGAAAAAGCTTTTATTTTTATTTTTTACCATACTATGTTTTCAGGGTTATTCTCAAGGTTCTAATTTATCAGAATTAAAAGGAAAAGAAATACATAGCAAAATTAGATTAAACTACATTTCTGTAGATATGCCTTTTAATCAATTTACTCCTAATTTAGAAAAAAAAATGTCTATGCTTGGTATGCACTATCATCTTCCATTTAGCAAACATTTTTATGGTGGTGTTGGTATGTATGGAGCCATCTTTGGAGATCAAAGTGGTTTTTTTACTATCGGGGCTACATTAGGGTATAAAACCCCTTTATTAAATAACTTTTCTTTAGATGCTAACTTCCATTTTGGTGGCGGTGGTAGCAATAGCCAGTTAGTTAATACTGGTCTACTAATAAACCCTAATATTGGTATACAATATAATTTTAATAAATATTCTATTGGTGTACAATATAGTCATGTAGATTTTCCTACTGGAATAATAAAAAGCAATACATGGTCCATATACTTAGAAATTCCGAGTATTTTAAAAACAGTTAATAATAAATATGCCCATCAAGAATTTTCTCTTAAAAACTTAGATAAAGACTCTTTTTGGAATACAAGTGCCACTAAGAGTGTGCAACAAGTTCGGTTCGACTTTCTATTTCCAATAGGAGATTCTAAAAAAGATAATAATCAAAAATTGGATGAAACTTTATATATGTTAGGTTTCGAATATCAAAAATTTTTATCAAAAAACACTTTTGCATATATCCATACAGATGCAATTTATAAAGGCTTAACTGCTGGTTATATGGATTTATTTTTTGGTGTTGGGCATAATTGGGTTAATAACTCAACATTAAACCTGTTTACTAAAATTGGTATTGGAGCTGCTGGAGGTAGAGTTGCTCAAGAAGGTGGTTTAACTGCATATCCTAGTGCTGGTTTTGATTATAAAATATCTAAAAACATAGCTCTTTCTGGGCACTTAGGTTATTTTAGGTTTTTAGACGGAACATTAGAAGCTTACACAACTGGATTAGGAATTAAATACATAAATTATACTGGTGGTAGTAAAGACTTAGATAATAATAAATTTAATTCAGCTAAAACACGTACTATACAGCTTGCGTTAGAAAACCAATGGTATTGGAATATGAACAGAAGAGATGGTTCTATTGTAGATTTAGATCAACTCGCAATTCGAATTATTTTTAATTCAAATAAGAATATCTACTTTATAGGTGAAACAAGTTTTGCATATGGTGGAGCGGATGCTGGTGGTTATGCTCATGGAATTATTGGTTTTGGTTACAATACAAATAACTTCTTTAACAATAAATTTTCTTCATTTTTAGAACTCGGTGCTGGTGTAGCAGGTGGAGGAAAAATAGATACTGAAGGCGGTATTGTTTTACGACCAACAGTTGGATTAAATTATCATTTTAATGATGAGTTAAACCTAAAAGCATCTTATGGTCAATTGTTCTCTGCTTCAGGTTCAGTAAATTCACCAAATGTTAATTTAGGTTTAGTATATCAACTTTCATTTTTACAAGCCAAAAAATAATTCTAAAATGAAAAAACTATTATTAATAATATTCGTACTTAAAAGTATAATCATTGTATCTCAAGAGAGTAACAAGTTTGATTTTTCTATCATTAAAAATAATATTCGTTTAAATTATATAGAAATAGATCAACCAAATTTAATCCTAAGAGGTTACCAACTTAAACCTAAAATGGGTCTTATGGGGCTTAATTATAATATAACTCTTAATAATTGGTTGTATACAGGAGTAGGAATTCATGCAGCAGTTAGAGGTGATCAAGGAGGTTTATTTACTCTTGGAATTAATTTAGGCATAAATAAAAGAATTTACAAAAACCTTTACTTTGATGCTAACATGCATTTTGGTGGTGGTGGTGGCTTTAGAAGCTTGGTAAATGGAGGTGGTATAATGTACCCCAAAATAGGTTTACAATATAAAACAAATTCTTTTTCATTTGGAGCTCAATATGGATATGTTAATTTTTTTACCGGAATTCAAAAAGGTGATAATATTTCTTTTTTTATAGAAATTCCAAGTACCCTAATAGCTGGAAAATATAAAGACGCAAATAAAGTATATAATATTTCTGATAAGAAACTATACAAAAGACCAGCAGTAAAAAACGCACAACTAATAACTTTCGATTATTTTTTTCCAATTGGTAGTTCTAGAAATGATGGAAATGGAGATTTTTTAAACACAACTCCATTACGCAATACTCTATATTTAATTGGTTTTGAATATCAAAAGTATATAAAAGAAAATACCTTTTTATATGTTCATACAGACACAATGTATGGTGGATTAGTTTCTGGTTTTATGGATTTGTTTTTTGGTATAGGTCAAAATTTTATAAATACAAACTATTTTAATTTATATGGAAAAGCAGGAATAGGTGCTGCTGGGGGTAGAATTTTTCCTGAAGGAGGTTTAACTGCATATCCAAGTGTGGGTATAGATTATAAATTCTCTGATAAGTTTTCTTTAAACGGACATGCTGGGTTTCATAGAGCTATTGGCGGTACTTTTGAAGCATATACATTAGGATTCAGTTTAAAGTATTTTGGTTTAAGTGGTGGATTTACACAACCTTTTTCAAAAAAAAGAGTAGAAAAAATATCGATGAAAGGGGTAAAGATTGCAGTTGAAAACCAAACATACTTTAATGTTGCTAGAGAAAATATTAAAGATACTAATTTACAATTAATTGCAGTAAAGCCTTATTTTGATATTAATCATAGATTTTACCTAAGTGCAGAAGCTTCTTTTGCTTATGAAGGCGGTTCTGGAGGCTATGCTCATGGAATGTTTTTACCCGGTGTAAAAAGTAATACTTTTTTAAATAATAAATTATCTATGTTTGCTGAGTTTGGTTTTGGTGTTGCAGGAGGAGCAAGAGTTGATACAGGCGAAGGTGTTGTAATAAGACCCGTTGCCGGTCTAAACTTTCATTTAAACAAAAACTTAAACCTAACTGTTTCTGGAGGGCAATTAATTGCAACAGCTGGTAATGTAAACTCAACTAACTTGAATATTGGTCTAAGTTATGGTTTGTCAATTTTAAAAATAAAAAATAAATTATAAAAATATGAACAACGGAATATATGCAAAATTCACTACTTCAAAAGGTGAAATTTTAGTACAATTAGAACACAAAAAAACTCCTGGAACTGTAGGTAACTTTGTAGCCTTAGCAGAAGGTAATTTAGAAAACTCTTCTAAACCTCAAGGAACTCCTTATTATAATGGGTTAAAATTCCATAGAGTAATTCCAGATTTTATGATACAAGGTGGCTGTCCACAAGGAACAGGAACAGGAAACCCTGGATATAAATTTGATGATGAATTTCATGCAGATTTAAAACATGATGCACCTGGTAAATTAGCTATGGCAAATTCTGGACCTGCAACAAATGGTAGTCAATTTTACATTACCCACGTCCCTACTCCTTGGTTAGATGGTAAGCATACTGTTTTTGGTTCTGTAGTTGAAGGACAAAATGTAGTAGATACTATTGCTCAAGGTGATGATATGAAAATAGAAATTATTAGAGTTGGTGATGACGCAAAAAACTTTAATGCTGTAGAAGCATTTAGAAAATTTGAAGGAGCAAGAGAGCAACGTGAAGCAGAAGAAAAAAGAAAACAAAAAGAATTATTAGATTCTGTTGCTGCCGGTTATGATGAAACTAAAAGCGGTTTACGTTATAAAATTATTCAAAAAGGAGATGGAAAAAAAGCCACTAAAGGCGCAGGGGTATCTGTACACTATAAAGGTCAATTATTAGACGGAACTGTTTTCGATTCGTCTTACAAAAGAAAACAACCTATCGATTTTAATGTTGGTGTGGGACAAGTAATTTCTGGTTGGGATGAAGGAATTCAATTATTAAACGTAGGCGATAAAGCTCGTTTTGTAATCCCATCAAATTTAGCTTACGGAGAAAGAGGTGCTGGAGGTGTAATTCCACCAAATGCCACTTTAATTTTTGATGTTGAATTAATGGATGTAAAATAACTTACGCACTACAAAAGTATTAAACCTTACAGTATAAATTGTGAGGTTTTTTTATTTAAAACTATACTTTAATTTCAATACTTTTGTTTTATGATTAAAGAGATTCAGCTTCGTGTAAATTTAATAGAAGAACGCAAAGAAAATAGTTTGCTTTTTAAAGCTTCTAAACAATTAGGAGTTGATGAAAGCGAAATTTTTGGAGTAAAAATTTTAAGAAAATCTATTGATGCTCGTAAAAAAGACATCATTTTTAACTATAAAGTTGCAGTTTATATTAATGAATCGGTACCAGAAAAATCAGATTATACTTTTAATTATAAAGATGTTTCTAAAGCCAAAGAAATTCATATTATTGGATTTGGTCCCGCAGGAATGTATGCAGCTTTACGTTGTATAGAATTAGGATACAAGCCTATTGCTTTAGAACGCGGTAAAAATGTGCAAGACAGAAGACGAGATTTAAGAGCCATAAATCAAGAACATTTTGTTAACGAAAATTCTAACTATTGTTTTGGTGAAGGTGGCGCAGGCACCTACTCAGATGGAAAACTTTATACCAGAAGTTTAAAACGAGGTGATGTTCGTAGAATTTTTGAAAACTTGGTTTTTCATGGCGCCACAGAACAGATTTTAATTGATGCTCATCCGCATATTGGTACAAATAAATTGCCAAAAATCATTCAAAATATTCGTGAAAATATTTTAAAATTTGGTGGAGAAATCCATTTTGAAAATAAAGTTACAGATTTTGCTATTAAAAACAATAAATTAATAGCTATTCAAGTAAATAACAAAAAAGAAATAACTGTAAATTCAGTAATTTTAGCAACTGGGCATTCTGCAAGAGATATTTACGAATTGTTACACAAAAAAGAAGTTGTTATAAAGGCAAAATCTTTTGCTATGGGAGTACGTGTAGAACATCCGCAAGAAATTATAGATCAAATTCAGTATCATTGCTCAGGTAAAAGAGATGAGTTATTACCAGCTGCTGCTTACAGTTTAGTGCAACAAGTAAATAATAGAGGTGTGTATTCTTTTTGTATGTGCCCTGGAGGCTTTATTGTGCCTGCTGCAACTGCTAACGGAGAAGTTGTAGTAAACGGCATGTCTCCATCAAAAAGAAATAACAAGTTTGCCAATTCTGGAATTGTAGTTGAATTAGACATTAATCAAGACTTTAAGAAATACGAGCATTTAGGTGCTTTAAAAGGATTACAGTTTCAAAAAGATTTAGAAAAATTGGCATTCACCTCTGGAGGTAGAAATCAAACTGCACCTGCGCAAAGATTAGTAGATTTTGTTGAGGGTAAATTGTCTTCTAAGTTAAATGATTGCTCTTACCAACCTGGATTAAAATCTGCTCCACTTCATTCTTTATTACCTAAAATAATTGGAAGTAGATTAAGAAAAGGCTTTGATGCTTTTGGAAAAAAAATGCATGGTTACTATACAAACGAGGCAAATATTATTGGTGTAGAATCTAGAACTTCATCTCCAATAAATATTCCGAGAAAAGAAAACTTAGAACACACACAAATTCAAGGTTTATATCCTTGTGGAGAAGGTGGTGGTTATGCTGGTGGTATTGTTTCTGCTGCAATGGATGGTGAGAGATGTGCAGAAGCTGCTATTGCAAATTTTTAGTTTCTTACTTTTTTGCCATGTTTTCAATTATTAATGAATTTAGAACAAGCAAAAAAACTTTCTCTTGTTAAATATTTAAAAAGACTTCTTCATTAAAAAAATATTTACTTATGGTTTTTGGAGGTGCTACTGTTTGCCACAAGCTATAATCAAACCAATATAACTCTCTAATAACAGTTGCAATTAATTCGTTTTTCTGATTAAAAAAAAGAATTTCTACATTCATTTTTTGATTGCAAAACCCAATATTTTTACATTTTAACTGAACATTAAAAATTTGGGTAAACATTAAGTCTTTGTGATGTTTTATTTGATCATTATTTTTTTGTAAACCCACTTTAAGTTTATTCATTTTTAAATTAGAAAAACTATTCACAAATAAAAAAGTGTCAATAATTTTTGACGAATATTTTAAGTAAGCAGCGTTTTGCATCACCATGAAATCATTAACATCTTCTCCTTTAACTTTATAAGTTCTTGTAAACATTAGTTTATTTTTAGATTAGAAAGTAGATTGTTGTATTTTTTTTTGATAACGAGTGTAATTACAACAATCTACTTAAGTATTTCATACTATACATCAAAAAAAACTAGAAGGTTCTTGATATATTAAACCCAAAATGAATATCACCTCCAAAGAAATTACCTGTAGTTTCGGAAATAAAACTTTTTTCTATCATGGTAATTGCATTCGATAAAATAAGTTGAAATACATGTCCTCCAGTTTCTATATCTACCCCAATAGCCATAGCGTTTCTAGAATTAATAGAAACAGTTTTATTAAAGTTTATAAAATATTCTCCGTTTATAGATACTCTGTTACTTACTTTTAATCTAGACCCTAAACCCAAAGCAAAAATATCATGAGGGTCTGAAGATTTTAAAACAGTATTTTTATGCACATAAGTTGGTGTTATTTGATAAGAAAAAGAAGCACTAACTTTTCTTGCCATTAACACCTGCCCAACATAAGACAAACTCTCTCCAAAACTTCTTTCTTTACCCGCAACCGCTTTTTGACTTCTTGCAGCAACGCTTCCAAATAAAGAAATTGCAAACGGAAAAGAATGCTCTTCTTTTCTTTGTTTTACCAAACTATATTTTAAGAAAATATCATAAGTTTTTTGAAAACTACTTCTACCAAAACCAGCAGTTAAGTTATTATTTAAACCATATTCTAAAGCAAAACGAATATTAGATTGATCTAAACCAAAAAGTTCTTCGATTCCTAAATTTAGAGCTCCAAATCTATGAGAAATTATAAACTCTAATTCTTTGTCTTTTCTATTTTCTATAGAATGCCCGTTTAAAATTCTTGTACCTTTAAATGTAGAAGTAACTATATCTTGATTAGCATCTTTGGGGGTTTCATTATCTAAAACGTTTAACAAATCGTCTTGAGCATTAGTTTGAATGCAAAATATTAATACAAAAGTGGTTAGCAGTATTTTCTTCATAATAGATTATTTCTTGTAAGGTGTATGATTAAGTTTAAAAGATACTTTAATTTTTTTTGCAATGTTGTTTACTACTACTGCAGGTATTTTAATATTAAAATCTGCAACATTTACAAAGAACTCTCCTTCTACATTTATAGTATCTGATTTTTTAGTAATATTGGCTTCTATTGTAACTTCTTTTGAAACACCATGAATTGTTAATGAACCTTTAACTTGTGCTTTTGTTGAAGTGTCTTTTAAAGTATCAAAATTTAAAATCTGTCCTTTAAAAGTTGCTTTTGGATACTTATCTGATTCTACGTAATTTTCATTAAAATGTTCTTGCATTAAAGCTTTTTTAAACATGAACGATTTCATTAAAATAGATATGGCCATATTACCATTTGATGCATCTATTATACTTAAAACTTGGTTGTTATCGGCTTTTATGTCTTCCATTGGTGCAGAAGAAAAAAAAGTAATTGACCCGTTTTTGGTTAAATATCGTTCTTGAGCATGGGTAATATTTGCCAACAAAAAGCAAATTATAATTGTATAAATAGTTTTCATTTTATTATTTTTTTAATTAATTATTTCGCATTTTACAAGAATTACATCCATTAAAAAACCTGTACAAATTCCTTTTAAAGTTAATATTTGTCCTTCTTTTATTTTGCTCATATTCTTTGTTGATGAATCTGATAAATGACATAAAACATTACCAAAATCTGCATTCGTTTTTAAGGTAATAATTCCTTTTCTATTTTCTATTTTAATATCTGATACAGTTCCTTTAACTTCAATAATCTTATCTAAATATTTTGTGTTAGCTATATTTTCATCCGAAGTAAAATCATTTAAAATTTTATCTGCCGTTAACACAATATCAGACTTTGAATCTGCCACATTTACATGTGGTTTGTTATACATTTTATAAGCTATAAACGTGCCAACGATTGCTAAAATTAAAATTGATACTATTATTTTCTTTTTATTCATAATTAAAAGTTTAATTATTTGGCGCACCAGCATCTACCCAACATTCTATTGCTTTAATTTGCTCTTGTGTTAAGGATCCTCCTTGTGGCATTCTACCACTAACTACAGCATTTTTAACAATTGTAGCATTAGAACTTACACCACTATAAGTTGTAAGATTAGGAAAATTACCTCCACTTCCATGACATTGAATACAACTAGAATTTATTATAGTTTTAACATTGCCAGAGTAAGTTATGTCTGCACAAAGATCTACTGGTTCTAGCTCTACTTCTGGCTCTTCTACATTAGTTAAACAAGATGCAAAAATTAGACACAATAAAAGTAAAAGAGTGTTTTTTTCGATTTTTGAGTAGTTTTTCATTTTAATCTAAATTAAGTTTTAACACTGTAAAGTAAGCAATTAAAAATAATTCGCTACCAATGAAGTTGTTTGAAAAGGAAATAAAAATGGTTAAAAGGGAAAAAAAGGGCTTAAAATAAAATCATAAAAAGTAAAAAAGCTTACATATTTAACCATTGTTTAAATTCTGCAGCTTTGTTTTTACTAATTATTATTTCTTCAGAAGTTTTAGATTGTAATAATATTTTAAGCTGGCTATTACCATATTTAATAATTTTATCTATGGCAGTAATACTAATTATAAATTGTCTATTGGCTCTAAAAAATAATGTAGCATCTAAATTGTTAAACATATCATCTAAGCTTGTATTTGTTGTAGATCTTTTACCATCAAAACAAACTACGTATGTAATTGTATTTTCTGTGTATACATAAGCAATATCGCTTACATCAATAGGTACCAACTCATTTCTAACATAAGTAAGAATTCTTTTTCTACCTTTTTCTGTAGTATCTTCTACTTTAATATTATTATCTTTATCAATAACTTTTTCTTTATAAGAAACTAAATCTGTATTTAATTTAGATAGATTAATTACTTCAGATGCTAAGTTAAAATTCTTTACTTCTAATTGTTTTTCGTAAGTACTACCTATAACTCTAACTGCTAAAAACGATAAAACAATAACCAAGACTCCCATAATTAGAAAAATAAGAAAAAAATTGTTTTTTAATATTTGCATTTGAGCGTTTATACTGTTAACATTTACATTTGCTGCAACTATTAAATCTGAATTTTTTATTGGCGCAATAAAAATTACTTCAGATACATTCGCATCATTACTTTTAGAAGATTTTTTAACCAATATATCGTATAAATCATCTGAATTATTCTTTTCTTTTAATGATTTTAATAAGGCTTGGTTAGAGTTAATTTGCTGCCCAACTTTTGTAATATCTGGATTACAAACTTCTTTACCACTCCAATTAAAAACGCTTATAAACCAACTATCGTTATTAGAATTAGAAATAATTTTTTGTACACTGTTTATTACTTCTTCTTTTTCTATACCAGATGATACTTGGAGTTCGATAAATTTAGAAACCTCATTTGCTTCTCTTTTGCTCGATTCTACTTGTACCTCTATAAGCTGATTAGCGCTAACTTTAATAAAATATTGTGATGCTACAATTGCTACAACCAAGAATATTACAGCAATAGATAAGAAAGTTAAAAAATACAATTTGTCTTTTTTCATGCCTAAGTTTGAAAAGCGAAATATACCATTATTCTTTTTCTTTTTCGAAGTATTTTTTCCTCTTTAAATCCAAATTTTCCCTTTTAGTTATTTTTTTAAAAATTACTACTTTTATTTTCTTTTCTTTGATGAAGTTATAAAAACATTTATGAATAAGAAAAATAAAGGTCTTTTTATTCTTGCTGCTCTCTTATTGGTAGTAAATACTTATTACTATATATTGCCTTACTTTACTAAATCTACTAAAAATTTAGAATTAGTAGCTTCTGATGTTTCTATAAATACCAGCGATTTAATAAAATCTTATCAGAACAATGAAAATAAAGCAAATATACTTTACAATGAAAAAATTGTAGAAGTAAGAGGGTTTGTAAAAGAAGTTTCTTTTGTAAACAACAGAAGTACAGTACTATTGTATAGTAAAGACAACTCTTCTGGTGTAATTTGCGATGTTAACAAAAGTCAAATAAAAAAAATAAAATTATTAAAAGAACACCAAGAAATAATAGTAAAAGGAATTTGCAAAGGTTTCTTAAAAGATGTAGTATTGTTAAATTGTTATATTGACCTAAACTTTAATGAATAAAATTTTACCCTTATTTTTATTACTCACTTTTCTTACAAATAAAGAAACTAATAAAAACCAATTTATTGCACGTCAAGGGCAAGTATCTTTTTTTTCTTATGCATCCGTAGAAAATATTGAAGCACAAAACAACCAAGTACTTAGCATTTTAGATATAAAAAACAAGAAAATTGCAGTAAGTATGTTAATGAGAGCTTTTGTCTTTAAAAAAGATTTAATGTACGAACACTTTAATGAAAGTTATATAGAATCTGATATTTACCCAAAAGCAACTTTTGAAGGTGACATTTTAGATTTTGATACCTCTTTATCTAATCAAACAAAAATTATAAGAGGTACACTAACCATTCATGGAAAATCTAAAAATATTGATATAAAAACCAAAATAGAAAAAAAAGCTAAAACTTTTATTTTATCTGGAGAATATAATGTTTTAGTTAAAGATTTCGATATAAAAATACCACCAATTTTAACCAGCAATATTGCAAAAATTATAAATATAAAGTTCAGATTTCAATACCAACCTTATGAAGAATAAATTAACATATAAACTATTATTGGCGTTTTGTTTAGTTGCTAATTCTTCTGTAAAAGCACAAAATTTATTAGATAAGTTAGATAAAGAATATGCAAAAATTACTCTATACGAAATCGCCACTTTTAAAACAACAAAAATAGGTTTAAGCCATTCTATAGAAACACGAAAAAAAGGAGCTATTCAAATTTCTTTATACAATAGATATTGGGATATTCCAAATTTTCAAAGTAATCGTTTTTTAGCAGATGAAGTAAATACTCGCTACGGATTAGAATACTCATTTTCAGATAATTTTACTTTTGGGTTTGGTTACAGTAACTTCGATAAAATTTCTGATGGCTATGCAAAGTACAGAATACTAAAACAAAGCAAAGGTTTAAAAAGTAATTATCTAAGTATTACTTTATTACAAGGAGTTTCTCAAAGAAAAACAAGAAATGCAAATGCAAACTTATACGGAGTAAATACTTCTTCTAATAGTTATGCATTTACAAGTCAGATATTAATTGCCAGAAAATTTAGCCCAGAATTATCGCTACAAATAATGCCTTCATTTATTCATAGAGCCTCATCACCAACAAATAACGATCCCAATAATCACTTTGCCATTGGTTTTGGCGGAAGGCAAAAAATTAGTAATCATACATCTATAGTTTCAGAGTATTATTACGTTGCTAATCCTATAAAATCTATCTCTACGTTCAATGCTTTTATGTTAGGAATTAATTGGGAAGTTAGCGATTTAATGCTACAGTTTCACCTAACAAATGCTCGTAATTTTGCTGAAGACACATTTATAACTCAAACCACAAACAATTTTAATTTTAAAGACCCCAATTTACATTTTGGGTTTAACGCTACTTTTATTATTCATACAAAAAAGAAAAAGTTGAAATAAACTATACTTTTTCATTTCTGAAAACCATTTTTTTGCCTAATTTTTATCAATTTCATAAAAATTAAGAATCATTTTCATCATCTTATTATATTGGAAATATTATTCAGATATTTGCACTATTCCTACTTTTCAATAGTAAATAATGATTGATAATTCTGTTTTAAAAAACTTACACAACTCACTTTCTGGTGATGTTCTTTTTGATAATTTACACAAAACCTTATATGCTACTGACGCATCTGTATATCGTAAAATTCCGTTAGCAGTTGCTTTTCCTAAAGATGAAAAAGACATTAAAACTTTAATTCAATTTGCTACCAAAAACAACATCACTTTAATACCAAGAACAGCAGGAACTTCTTTAGCAGGACAATGTGTTGGAGATGGAATTGTAGTAGATGTTTCTAAACATTTTACCAATGTTATTGCTTTAGATGAAAAAGCAAAAACCATTACACTTCAACCAGGAATTGTAAGAGATTCTTTAAATGTATATTTAAGACCTTATGGTTTATTTTTTGGCCCAAATACATCAACTTCAAACAGATGCATGATTGGCGGAATGGTAGGAAATAATTCATCTGGAAGTACTTCCATTAGATATGGAGTTACACGCGATAAAGTATTACAAATTGATACCATTTTAAGTGATGGAAGTACAGCTATCTTTAAAGAAATTTCTTCTAATGAATTTATTACAAAAACCAAAGAAAATACTTTAGAAGGAAAAATTTATAAATCTATTTTCGAAGAGCTTTCTATTGAGGCAACTCAACAAGAAATTAAAAAAGAGTTTCCAAAAGAAACCATTCACAGAAGATGTACAGGATATGCTGTTGATGAGTTTTTAAAATCAGATTTATTTGGTGGAAAATCACCAACTATAAATGTTGCAAAATTATTAGTTGGAAGTGAAGGAACTTTAGCGTTTTCAACAGCTATTACTTTGCAATTAGATGACTTACCTCCTACTAAAAGCATTATGGTTTGCTCTCATTTTAAAAGTATTAATGAGAGTTTAAAAGCCACTTTAACAGCTATGAACCATAATTTATACAATTGTGAATTGATGGATAAAACCATTTTAGATTGTACCAAAAACAATCGTGAATTGGCAAAAAACCGTTTCTTTTTACAAGGCAATCCAGAAGCTGTTTTAATGTTAGAAGTATCTGCAAACACGCTTAAAGAAGCTGAAGTTTTGGCTGATAAACTGATTAATGATTTAGAGAAAAATAACTTTGGCTATCATCATCCAAAAGTATATGGTACAGACATTGCAAAAGTGCATTATTTACGTAAAGCAGGTTTAGGCGCTTTAGGAAATATGGTAGGTGATATGAAAGCTGTGGCTTGTATAGAAGACACTGCTGTAGCTTTAGAAGATTTACCCGATTACATTGAAGAATTTACCAAAATAATGGCTAAATATCAGCAAAATGCTGTGTATTATGCTCACGCAGGTGCAGGTGAATTGCATTTACGTCCTATTTTAAATTTAAAAAAATCTGAGGATGTAGTGTTGTTTAGAAAAATTACCACAGAAACTGCTGAGTTGGTAAAAAAATATCACGGTTCTTTTTCTGGTGAACATGGAGATGGAATTGTACGTGCAGAATTCATTCCTTTAATGATTGGAGATAACAATTATCAATTATTAAAACGAATTAAAAAAGCTTTTGATTCAAATAACGTTTTTAACAAAGGGAAAATTACGGACGCTTTTCCTATGGATAAAAGTTTACGTTATAAAATTGACAGAGTTGAACCTCAAATAGCAACCATTCAAGATTTTTCTGATAGCGAAGGTATCATCAAATTAGCAGAAAAATGTAATGGCTCTGGAGATTGTAGAAAGCCTGTTGAAGCTGGTGGAACCATGTGTCCAAGCTATAGAGCCACTAAGAACGAAAAAGAAACTACGAGAGCAAGAGCAAATACGTTACGTGAAGTTTTAACCAATAACAAAGCTAAAAACAAATTTGATTCGAAAGAACTAAAAGAGGTCTTAGATCTCTGTTTAAGCTGTAAAGCTTGCGCTTCTGAATGTCCAAGTAATGTGGATATTGCTACTATGAAAGCCGAATTTTTATACCAATACCAAGAAACCAATGGGTATTCTTTTCGTAGTAAATTGTTTGCAAATAATGCACAACTAAACAAATTAGGAAGTCTTACTCCTGCCATTTCAAACGCTATTTTAAATACACCTTTTGCAAAAAAAGCAATGGGAGTTGCTATTGAAAGAAGTGTTCCTAAATTGGCAAAACAAACTTTAAATAAGTGGTATAAAAAACACAAGGTCACTTTGAGCGCAGTCGAAAAGTCTCAAAAGGAAATTTATCTTTTTAATGATGAGTTTACCAATTTTTATGATGTAGAAATTGGTAAAGACGCTGTTTTCTTATTGGAAAAATTAGGTTATAAAGTCAATATTATCAAACACGAAGAAAGTGCTAGAAGTTATATTTCTAAAGGATTTTTAAAAGAAGCCAAAGCAGTTTGTAATAAAAATATTGCTATTTTTAAAAATATTATTTCAGAAGAAACTCCATTAATAGGAATTGAACCTTCTGCTATTTTAACATTTAGAGACGAATACATCAGGTTAGCGAATGATAAAACATCAGCAGAAAAAATAGCACAACACACTTTTACTTTTGAGGAATTTTTAGCCAAAGAAATTGAAAACGGAAATGTTGATAAAACTTTATTTACATCAGAAAAAAAGACGCTTAAAATTCACGGACATTGCCATCAAAAAGCATTATCAAGTACCAATGCCAGTTTTCAAATGCTAAATCTACCAGAAAATTATACTGTAACCATAATGAATACAGGTTGTTGTGGAATGGCTGGTTCTTTTGGCTATGAAAAAGAACATTATAAAGTGAGTATGCAAGTGGGTGAAGACACAATATTCCCAAAAGTAAGAAATTGTAGTAGAGATACAGAAATTGCAGCTGCCGGAACGAGTTGTCGTCATCAAATTTATGATGGTACCAAACGTATTGCCAAACATCCGATAACTTTATTAAAAGAAGCACTTTTATAATGTACAGTACACAGCTTCAATATTTAGTCTCTGTTTACAGTTAAAAGCATACTGAATACCAAACACTTTTTGCTATTCATTTTTTGTACATTTAGAGTTCAAACTAAAAAACTTTGAAATATCAAAAAAAGATTACCTCAATGTTTGCCTTAATCATTGCAGGAGAGGCAATTTTTTTATTGCCCTTTATTTTAATGCGGGTTTTTAAACCGATAATTAGAGAAGCTTTTCAAATTTCTGATGCTCAAATTGGTGAGGCACAAGCTCTATACGGAATTACTGCTGTTCTCTCCTACTTTTTTGGTGGTTTTATTGCTGATAAATGGCAAGCAAGAAAATTGTTATCAATTTCTTTAATCTTAACCGCTTTTGGTGGTTTTTGGATGACGCTAATTCCATCAATATTTACCTTAAAAATCTTATATGCTTTTTGGGGAATTTCAACAATATTATTGTTTTGGGCGTCTTTAATAAAGGCAACTAGACAATGGGGTAATGCGCACAATCAGGGCTTATCTTTTGGGTTATTAGATGGTGGCAGAGGCTTTTTTGCTGCGTCAATTGGGCTTTCTGGAGCAGGTATTTTAACGTTTTTCTTTCCGCAAAAAGGGGTTGAGATTACTTTTGATAATAAAGTACAAACCCTTCAATACATTATTGGCACCATCACTTTTATTGTTTTTTTAGTAGCCCTATTAGTTTGGAGGGTTTTACCAAAAGAAAATACAAAGTTTGAAACCAAGAAAGAGTTTCAATTCGATTTTAAAAAAGCTTTTGCATTAATAAAACAACGTAAAGTAGTCTATCATTCGCTTATTATTTTTTGTGCTTATTGTAGCTATAAACTAACTGGGGTTTATGGAACTTATGCTAAAGATGTATGGAATTATAGTTTAGAAAAAGCCACATATTTTGCGGTTTTTATTCAGTACTTAAGACCTTTAGCTGCAATTTCAATAGGTTGGATAGCAGATAAATTGATTCCTTCTAAAATAATAATCCCTTGTTTTTTAATATTGATTTTTGCATCCATTATTTTAGGGTTTGGCTTTTATAACCATCAAGCCATATTTTTATCATTTACAACTTTTATTTTTATGGCATTTGGCACATATTCTTTAAGAGGCTTGTATTTTGCTATTATAGAAGAGACGAAAACTCCTATACAGCTTACAGGAACTTTAGTGGGCATTATCTCTGTAGTTGGTTTTACTCCAGATATTTTTATGTCGCTTTTTAATGGATATATGTTAGGAGAAAATCCTACAATTGTAGAATATCAAAATTTATTTACAACATTTACAATAATACCATGTGTTGGGTTATTGGCTGCTGTTGGGTTTATAAAATCTATTAAAAAAGAATAAATAAAAATACTTTGAGAGGCGAAAACGCAGAGGTTTATTTTAATGTTATTTTGTTAATCTATTACTCCTTCTTCTGCTAACAACGCAAAAAACTTATTCAGGTTTGGAAGAATTACAATTCTCGTTCTTCTGTTTTTAGCTCTATTTTCTTTTGATGTATTAGGAAACAAAGGCATGGTATCTCCTCTACCTGAAGCAATTAACCTACTTCCTTCTATCCCAAATTTATCTTGTAAAATTCTAACAATAGTGGTAGCTCTTTTTACACTTAAATCCCAATTATCTTGAACTTTTTCATTATTTTTTATAGTTTGAGAGTCTGCATGACCTTCAATCATTACATCCATACTAGGTTCAGACTGAATTATATCTGCTAACTTGGTTAATAATTCTAATCCACTTTTTTTAAATTGATAACTACCAGAATTGAATAATAATTTATCTGAAACAGAAATCATAACCACAGTTTGATCAATATCGATATCAATATCTTCAGAACTATTAAATTCAGTTTTTCCAAGTGTTTTTCTTACTATATTATAAGAAACTACTAAATTTAATGTGTCTTTAAAAGTTTTGGCTTTGCTTAATTTCTTAGGATCAATTTTTGCTAAGGTTTCATTAATATAAGTTCTTACTTTTTTAGGAACAACTGGCACACCATCTACAACCTTAAATTTAAAGGCACTTTCTTTTTCTAAAGTAACATTTTTGTCTTTTAAAGTGTTAATTTTTGCATTATACAGCTTAATTCTATTCTCTATTTTTGCAAATTTAAGTTTTAAGCTTTGTAAATTATTCTTTGTTAGTTTGTACTCCGTTTCTAAAGCTGCATACTTTTTTTTAGATACACAAGAACTTAAAATAATAACAAGAAAAGACAATAGTAAATGTATTTTTTTCATCTTATTTTTTTGTTGGTTAATTATATTCTAAATATACTATTTTTTTAACACAGTTAAAAACTAAGTTATTACAAAGCCTCTAAGCTCGATTTTATGGTTTCTATTTTTGCAATGGTATCTGCTTCTTTTTTACGCTCAAGAGCAATTACTTGTTCTGGGGCATTTGCCACAAAGCGTTCATTCGATAATTTTTTTTGTATACCAAACAAAAAGCCTTCTGCCCTCTTTAACTCAGCATTTAATTTTTTAATTTCTGCTTCTACATCAATATTGGCAATAGAAATTGGCACAAAGTATTCATTAGACTTTACTCTAAAGGATGCTCCATCTACTTTTTCTGAAACAGATTTTATAGTTGATGTATTTGTTAGTTTTTGAATAACAGTATCAAATTCTTTCGAATTCTTTTCGTTATCAACTACAAACAATTCTACAGCATCTTTAAACGAAATATTTTTTTCTTTTCTGATGGTTCTTATACCAGAAACTACACCAGTTGCAAATTCAAAATCTGTTATAATTTTAGAATTATACTCTTTTAGAATTGGATATTTAGCAATGATTAACGCTTCTTCTGGTGTTCTTTGGGTAATATGTTGCCAAATTTCTTCTGTTAAAAATGGCATAAACGGATGCAATATTTTTAGATTATTTTCTAAAACTTCTATAACTGCATTGTAGGTTTTTGCATCAATAGGTTGTTGATACGCAGGTTTTACAATTTCTAATAACCATGAAGAAAAATCATCCATAATTAATTTATAGATGGTCATTAAAGCATCTGATAAACGATATTTAGAAAAATGATCTTCAATTTCTTTTAAAACTTTTTGAAACTTTGCTTCATACCAATTTAACCCAATTTTTGCTGTTTCTGGTTGTTCTAAACAAGTATCAACTTCCCAACCTTTTATCAAACGAAAGGCATTCCAAATTTTGTTTGCAAAACCTTTTCCTTGTTTACATAAATCTTCATCAAACATTAAATCGTTACCTGCTGCCGAACTGAGTAAGAGTCCAACTCTTACTCCATCTGCTCCATAATCCTCAATTAATTTTAAAGCATCAGGAGAGTTCCCTAAAGATTTAGACATTTTACGGCGCTGTTTATCACGAACTAAACCTGTTAGATACACGTTTTTAAAAGGTTTTTCGCCTTTAAACTCGTAACCAGCAACAATCATTCTTGCTACCCAAAAGAATAGAATGTCTGGCCCTGTTACTAAATCGTTTGTTGGATAATAATATTTAATTTCTTCGTTTTCTGGGTTTCTGATACCATCAAAAACCGACATTGGCCATAACCAAGAAGAAAACCAAGTGTCTAGTGCATCTGTATCCTGACGTAAGTTATTAGTTGTTAGTTGATTGTTTTTAGTTTTATCTTGTGCCAATACAACTGCCTCTTCTATACTCTCTGCAACTACAAAATCTTCTTTTCCATCACCATAATAATATGCTGGAATTTGTTGTCCCCACCAAAGTTGGCGAGAAATGTTCCAATCACGCACGTTTTCCATCCAATGACGATAGGTGTTTTCGAATTTTTTTGGCACTAAATTTATCTCAATATTGTTACCTAAAACAGCATCAATAGCAGGTTTTGCCAAATCTTTCATCTTTAAAAACCACTGATCTGACAATCTTGGTTCTATTACTGCTTTGGTTCTTTCTGAGGTACCTACTTTATGGGTATGCACTTCAGTTTTTATTAAAATACCTTTTTCTTTTAATTCTTTAGCAATTTCTTTTCTTACAACAAATCTGTCTTTACCTTGATAATGTAATCCAAAGGAATTTAATGATGCATCCTCATTAAAAATATCTATTACTTCTAAGTTGTGTTTATCTCCTAAAATTTTATCATTTTCATCGTGTGCAGGTGTAACTTTTAAACAACCTGTACCAAATTCTAAATCTACATATTCATCTTCTACAATTGGAATTACTCTGTTGCACAAAGGAACAATGGCTTTCTTTCCTTTTAAATGTGTAAATCGTTTATCATTTGGATTGATACAAATTGCTGTGTCTCCAAAAATAGTTTCAGGGCGAGTTGTTGCAATGGTTAACGAGTCTTCAGAACCTTCTATTTTGTATTCTAAATAGTACAAGTTTCCTTGTTTTTCTTCATAAATCACTTCTTCATCCGAAAGTGTAGTTTTTGCTTCTGGATCCCAATTTACCATTCTGTACCCTCTGTAAATCAACCCTTTATTGTATAAATCTACAAAAACTTTAATTACAGATTCAGACATTTCTGGATCCATTGTAAAGGCTGTTCTTTCCCAATCGCAAGAAGCTCCAAGTTTTTTTAATTGTTCTAAAATAATACCTCCATATTCATCTTTCCAATCGAAAGCGTGTTGCAAAAATTCTTCACGAGTTAAATCGCTTTTCTTAATTCCCTGTTCCTTTAATTTGGCAACAACTTTTGCCTCAGTAGCTATTGATGCATGATCTGTACCAGGAACCCAACAAGCATTTTTACCTAATAATCTTGCACGACGAATAAGCACATCTTGAATGGTATTATTTAGCATATGCCCCATATGCAAAACTCCTGTTACATTTGGAGGAGGAATTACAATCGTGTAAGGTTCTCTTTCATCTGGTGTTGAATGAAAATAGTTGTTTTTCATCCAGTATTCATACCACTTACCTTCTACTTGGCTTGCATCATATTTAGATGGAATTGTCATACTTTGGAACAGTTTTTGAAATATAGTTGGCAAAAATACAATTATCTATTTTGAAGAGAAAATTAGTAGTTGATTTTTTAAAACAAAATATTAGTTTTAATTTTACGCTATAAACAACTATATATGAAAGCTTTTGGAACTTTTTTTTACTATTTCTGTTATCAGTATCAGTAAACGCTCAAGAATTTAAGTTTGAAAAGGAAGTTATTGATTACGGTAAAATAGATAAAGGTTCTAAAGGAGAGCGTACTTTTGTTTTTACCAACATAGGTAACCAGCCATTAATTATTAAAAATATACAATCTTCTTGTGGTTGTACAGTTGCTAAAAAACCAGAAAAACCAATTATGCCTGGTGAAAAAGGAGAAATTAAAGTTTCTTATGATACCAAAAGAATTGGTGGCTTCTCTAAAGCAATTACAATTTTTTCGAATGCAAAAAATAATAGAAAAGTAATTAAAATTAAGGGATATGTAAATAAAGGAATTTCTTTACAAAGACAAAAAAGTATTTTGAGTGATAGTTAACATTAAACACTTTTATTTAATCTAAATTCGAACTTCATCTTTTTACCATTTCTATCTACTATCATTTTAATTTTTTTCTTGTCTCTTTCTTGAAATTTTCGAATAATATCGCCTATTTTAAACTCGTAAGCTGGTTTACCATTAATTCTCAATATTACATCTCCAACTTGAAGACCAGCTTTATAAGCGGGAGAATTTTTAACAACATTTTTTATTTTAAAAGAGGGTTTAAAATTAAATGAAAAGCTGGTAATAAAAGAAACAGAATTACTATTATCAATACTTCTATTATATGGGTCTGTAAATTTTTTAATCACTTCTTCTTTAACTAATTTTTTTCCATTATAAACAACATCTAAACCGCTCATATTGTAATTAAATCCTTTAGTAAATGAGCCATTTTTTTTAAAAGTAAATTTCTTATTGGGGTAGTCTATCCAAATTTTAAACCTTTTTAATATTCCTCCTCCTACACTTCCATTTCTTTCTTTAAAATGACGAGCATTGTGTGTAGAAGCCGAATCTAAAAAAGATACTGTTGGGTTTTCTATTTCGAATCTGCCTAATTTAAATTTTGTAATTCTACTTCTATTGCCAAAAATAGGTCCGCTTAATCCTTCGCCCAAAATATCATTAAAATAACGTTTTGGGGTTTTAATATCTTCTTTAGAATTTTCGAAAAGCCAAATTGCATCACTACCTCCAGAATCTACCAACAACATTACATCAATCATTTTTTCTCCAATTGTATCTAAACTTACTTTTGTACTTATATAGGGCTTCTTTCTGTAAAACTTAAATGGTACTACTTCGCACTTTCTACACTTCTTGTAAACATATGTTTTGGGGTTGTAAAAATTTATTTTTTTATTCTTATAATTTATTTTTACAACAAAGTTTTTTAAGAGATTATAGCCAATAATTCCATGTATTGTAGTTCCCATTTTGCTTGATAAATCAAAGTAATCTTTTAAAATTACATAAATGGTTTCATGATAACTTACTAAGTTTTTTATCTTAAACGTATTATTTTTAGAAAGTAAAGCATCTACAGCATCTCCATTGCCTAAACCACGAAGTTTTATACTTACAGCATTATTTAAACCTATACTATCATTTTTAGAAAGATTAAATAAAATTGTTTTATTTACTCCTGTATCTAATATAAATGATAACTTTTTCCCGTTTATTTCAATAGGAATTACAATTAAATTATTGATTAACTTGAAGCTTATTTGCTGATCTTTTTTATTAACATCGTTAAATCTAAATCCTTTTTGAGCTGAAATACTAAAACAACAACAAACAAAATAAACAATAAATATAATTTTATACTTCAAATTGATTTTCATTTAATAAATCCAATATACAAATTAAGGCTTTTGTAACCTTCTTTTTATGATTTTTTTAACCTTTAAACTTTAGACAATAAAATGTGTTAAATAAAATATATTTCGGAAATTTGCATAAAGCGAATCTTAAAATATTATTATGCCTTCAATATCTAAAAAAGGAATTCAAATGCCATCATCTCCAATAAGAAAATTAGTACCTTATGCAGAAGATGCTAAAAAAAGAGGGGTAAAAGTTTTTCATTTAAACATTGGGCAACCAGATATTAAAACACCACAGGTAGCTTTAGACGCTGTAAAAAATAATACAATAGAAACCTTAGCCTATGCCCGTTCTGAAGGCTCTGAAGAATACAGAACCAAGTTAGCTAAGTATTATAAAAAAAATAATATTACTGTTACTGCTAATAATATTATTGCCACAACTGGTGGTTCTGAGGCATTACTATTTACTATTGGAAGCATTACAGACCCTGGAGATGAAATAATTATTCCTGAGCCTTTTTATGCAAATTACAATGGTTTTTCTACTGCTTCTGGAGTTACTGTTGTTCCTGTAATTTCTAAAATTGAAGATAATTTTGCACTACCTAAAATTGAAGATTTTGAGAAACTTATCACCAATAAAACAAAAGCGATATTAATTTGTAATCCTGGAAATCCTACTGGATATTTATACTCAAAAGAAGAAATTGAAAAACTAAAACAAATTGTTTTAAAACACGATTTATTTTTAATTGCTGATGAAGTATATCGTGAATTTACGTATGATGGATTGCAACACACCTCTATTCTTTCTTTAAATGGATTAGAACAAAATGCTATTGTAATAGACTCTGTTTCTAAACGTTACAGCATGTGTGGTGCAAGAATTGGATGCATTGTGTCTAAAAATGATGATTTTATAGCTACAGCAATTAAATTTGCGCAGGCAAGATTAAGTCCGCCAACTTATGCTTTAATTGCCAGTGAAGCTGCTTTAGAAACGCCGCAAAGTTATTTTGATGATGTAAAAGCAGAATATGTAGAAAGAAGAAATACTTTAATTGCAGAATTGCAAAAAATTAACGGTGTTAAAGTTGCTAACCCAAAAGGTGCCTTTTATTGTGTTGTAGAATTACCTGTTAAAGATACAGATGATTTTGCACAATGGATTTTAGAAAAGTTCAATCTTAATAACGAAACTGTAATGGTTGCGCCTGCAAGTGGTTTTTATTCTACAGAAGGAGAAGGAAAAAATCAAGTTAGAATTGCCTATGTTTTAAATAAAAAAGATTTAATTCGTTCTGTAAAAATTTTAAAAGAAGCCTTAAAACAATACCACAGTTAGTTGACTATTCAAGAAAACATATCTTTAAAAAAATACAATACTTTTGGTATTGATGTTACTGCAAAACGTTTTATTTCTGTTGATTCAGTATATCAATTACAACAACTTTTAAAAGTTGAAAAAAATATTTTTTTAATTTCTGGAGGAAGCAATATGCTGCTAACAAAAGATATCGAAAAATTAGTTGTACATATTAACATTAAAGGAATTTCTATTGATAGTGAAGATGAAAATAATGTCTATCTTACTGTAAATGCTGGAGAAAATTGGCACGAATTTGTATTGTGGTGTGTAGGCAATAATTATGGAGGCATTGAGAATTTATCTTTAATACCTGGAAATGTAGGTACTTGTCCAATACAGAATATTGGTGCGTATGGAGTGGAAGTAAAAGATACCATTACAAAAGTCGAGGCTTTAGAAATTAACTCAGGGAAATTAGTTGAGTTTTCTAATGATGATTGTAAATTTGGTTATCGAAATTCCATTTTTAAAAATGAAGTAAAAGGCAAATACATTATTACTTCTGTAAGTTTTCAACTAACAAAAAACAATCATCTCTTAAATACTTCTTATGGTGCCATCGAAACAGAATTAGCATCTAAAGAAATTAAAAAACCAACACTAAAAGATATTTCTGATGCAGTAATAGCTATCAGAAAATCAAAGCTTCCAGATCCAAAAGAAATTGGAAACAGTGGTAGTTTCTTCAAAAATCCTATTATTTCTAAAAAGCAGTTTTTTGGTATTCAAAAAGAATACCCAAAAATTCCAAGTTATGCCGTTTCTGATTCAGAAATTAAAGTTCCTGCAGGTTGGTTAATAGAGCAAGCTGGTTTTAAAGGTAAACGTTTTGGAGATTATGGTGTACATACAAAACAGGCTTTAGTTTTGGTGAATTATGGGAATGCTTCTGGGAAAGAAATACATCAATTAGCACAAAAAATTCAAGAAATTATCTTGCAAAAATTTGGAATAACTTTAGAAATTGAGGTAAATGTTATTTCATAAAAAAAGCCTCATCAAATAAATGACGAAACTTTTCTTTCCCCAAATTAAACGACTAACCCTCCTTTTTTAGAAGTTTTATATGGCGCATTAATCTCTGAACCTCTAATGACAATGTTCCATTATAAACACCTCTAATTCTTCCTTTTTTGTCTACTAAAACAAAATTTTCTGTGTGTATAAACTCACTTTCATCTTTAGTTTTTTTAAAATCTTCATCTGCAAAATAAGAGGTTCTTGCAATGTTGTAAATATCATCTCTATTTCCAGTAACCAAATGCCATTTATTCTCAATCGCATTTTTTTCTTTAGCATATTTTCTAATTTTTTTTACTGAATCTACCCAAGGTATAACAGAGTGAGATAATAACTTAATTTCATCATCATCTTTATATACTTCTTGAATAGCGCCCATATTTTTTGCTAAAATTGGACAAATGCCTGGACAAGTAGTAAAGAAAAAATCTGCAATATAAATTTTACCTTCAAAATCTTTATTGCTAATCTTTTTTCCATTTTGATTTGTAAATTCAAATGGAGCAATTTTATGAATCTTATTATATTTTTTATCCGTTTCTGCTATCCATTCTGGTGTAAATTCTTCTGAATTGTAAAAAGGAAGTGTTTTAGATTTATTAATTTTTGCTTCTTTTTTACAAGAAACACAAACCAAAAAAAATAAAATAATTATTTTTAATTTCATAAGTTATCTTTTTCTTTAGTTGCTACAGTTACACAGTTTTTTAGGCCTATTAAACCATGTCTTTCACCATTTACAGTGTAAAAATTAGCTCTAATTTTTCCGCTTAATTTCCACATTTTCTGACTTCCAAATTCTTTTCCATTTTTAAAATTAAAATGTTTTGCCAATTGTCCATTAAAATGCCAATCTTTAACGCTTCCATTATACATACCCTTGTTATTTAGTTGATATTCAAACATTAGCTGTCCATTTTCAAACCAACCTTTGTGAGTTCCAATTTTTATCCCTTTGCTATAAAACCGTTCAAACCATTTGTTTCCATTATTATAATAGCCCAAAAAAATGCCTTCTCTTTTACCATTATAATACTCTGAAACAGTTTTTGTTTTTTTATTACTATACAACTCTTTTACAATACCAGAATATGGTTTTTCTATATGGTAAAGTATCCCGTTTTTTAGTACAAAATTTTCATCATTACTATTTTTTTCAATAGATGGTATTTCTGCTTTATCAACAGAAACAACATCTTTATTATTCCTTGTTTTTTCTGAACAAGAAATCAATAGCAAACTAAGTAATATGAATATTCTTAAAACCTTCACTAACTATCTTGTAATTGTACCTGCAGTACCAAAAAAACCATTTCCGTTTAAATATGGAGCATCTGCTGTTACATGATAATGATATATTCCGTTAGGAAAATCTGCTGTAGCAGAAGTATGACCATGAAAATCATCTAAATCAGAAGAAATTAATGTAGATCCATTTTCTTCTGGTCCATAAACAGGAAAACCATCTGCCAACAACCCTAAAAATGCACTTTTACTAAATTGCGTGGTTAAATAAGTAGGTTCTATATGATAATGGTACAAAGTTCCTGCTGGATGTCCTAACCATTGATCAAAAGAATTAATTTCATTGGTTAAATCTGCTCCTCCTGCAGCATATTGATTAAAAAATACAACTCCATTTCTTGACAAACCTATTGGTCCCATAGGCGTAGCACTTTTATTTGTTGCTTCTTTTGGGTTTAAGGTAATTGTAAATGTAATATTTTGTTCGTCAATAGAATTGGGGTTCTGTCTCCAATTTGGATTTGCTCCATTATATGCTTCATACAAAGAATGCGATGTATCCCAATAAGGGCTTGTATGGTTAGGAGTTCCTTTAGTAGTAAAAGTTACTGTATTTCCGTTTACAGAATATGTAACACCATCTACGTTATCGTAATAAGATAATATTGGTGTAATGTCATAAGATGTTGATATCGGGTTTGTATTGTCTATTTCATCAATGTCTTCTTCTGTAATTGTTGTTGAAGAACTGCAGAAACTTAGTAATACAGACATAAATAATATTAATGTAGCTAATTTTGTGAATTGATATTTTTCCATCTTATTTGAGTTTAGTTTTAATTTAGACCTAACAAAATGTAAATAGTTTATTTTTATTAAAAAAAACCAGATAAACTTTGCATTTACCTGGCATCAAATTGAGTTAGGGATAAAATTATTCTTTTTCAAATAATACTTTGTGTATTAAACCTGCTATAATTGCTCCTGCTATAGGCGCAACCCAAAACAACCAAGATTGTGTTAGATATTCTCCGCCAGCAAAAATTGCTTGACTCATAGAACGCGCAGGATTTACAGATGTATTTGTAATTGGAATACTAATTAAATGTATTAAGGTTAAACCTAAACCGATTGCAATTGGCGCAAAACCTTTAGGTGCTCTATCGTTTGTACTTCCTAAAATAATTAGCAAAAAGAACATTGTTAATAAGAATTCTGCAATAAAAGCAGCTTGCATAGAGTATCTATCTGGAGAAAGTTCTCCATAACCATTTGCAGCAAAACCACCAATAGATTCAAACCCTGATTTTCCAGAAACAATAACATACAAAGCAGCAGCAGCTAAAATGGCACCTATTAATTGAGAAATAATGTAAGGAATTAATTCTCTAACAGAAAATTTACCTCCAGCCCAAAGCCCAAAAGAAACTGCCGGATTAAAATGCCCACCAGAAATATGACCAACAGCATATGCCATTGTTAATACTGTTAAACCAAAAGCCAAAGAAACGCCAACAAAACCAATACCTAATTCTGGAAATCCGGCAGCAAAAATTGCGCTACCACATCCTCCAAAAACTAACCAAAAAGTTCCGAATAATTCAGCAAAATATTTTTTCATAATAAAAGTGTTTTAGTTGATTAATATTAGTTGATATCTATTTTTAGACACTTAAAAATATTAAAAGTCACAAACTAAAAAATTACAGCGATTTTTTAAGTTGACAATTAGATTACGTATCTTTGTGGTACAATTATTTTTTATGAAATTATTACTTTTAACTTTAGGTTTATTAGCACTTGGTGTTGCAGGAATTGCAATTAAAATTTGGGCAAAAAAAGACGGTAAATTTGCAGGAACCTGCGCCAGCCAAAACCCAATGTTAAATGAAACTGGGGAATCTTGTGGTTTTTGCGGAAAAACACCAGATCAGTTTGATTCTTGTACAGAACCTCAACACAAATAATCTTTCTTTTTAAATGATTTTATCTGTATTCTTCTACGTTTTTGTAGTATTTACAGCAATCCAAATTATTTACTATTTAGCATTTTCTTCTTTTTTGTTTGATGACCAAAAAAACAAAAGAAAAAAAACAGAAATTCCTATTTCAGTTATTATTTGCGCTAAGAATGAAGCTGATAATTTGCAGAAATTTCTTCCATCAATCATCAATCAAAAATACACAGATTTTGAGATTGTTTTGATAAACGATGCTTCTTCTGATACAACTTCAGCTGTAATGCAATCTTTTAAAAAAGCACATCAAAATATCAAAATTATTGATGTCGAAAATATTGAAGCTTTTTGGGGGAACAAAAAATATGCGCTTACTTTGGGCATAAAAGCAGCAACGCATCAACATTTACTATTTACAGACGCAGATTGCAAGCCTGTTTCTAAACATTGGATTTCAGAAATGAGTCAATATTTTTCTGATGAAAAAACCATAATTTTAGGCTATGGAAAATACAAAAAAGAAAAACCTTTAGTTAATATATTTGTCCGTTTTGAAACCTTGTTAACTGCTATTCAGTATTTTAGTTATGCAAAATTAGGTTCTCCTTATATGGCTGTTGGGCGTAATTTAGCGTATCATAAAGATGAGTTTTTTAATGTAAAAGGATTTATCAACCATATTCATATTAGATCTGGTGATGATGATTTATTCATTCAAGATGCAGCTATAAAAGAGAATACTACAATTTGCACATCAGAAAATAGTTTTACAGAATCTAATGCCCCAAAGTCTTTTACAGCTTGGTTTCGTCAAAAAAGACGGCATATTTCTACTGCCAATCACTATAAGTTAAAACATCAATTCTTTCTATCATTATTTTTTGTCTCTAAAGTATTTTTTTATGTTTTAGCTTCTGCCCTATTTTTCTTTTGTTCTTGGAAAATTCTATTACCTTTTGTACTGGGTTATTTCTTTATACAATACCTTGTTGTTGGTTTTGCGGCAAAAAAATTAAGAGAATCTCAAATTATTTATTTTTTACCTTTTTTAGAAATAGGTTTGTTAGTATTTCAATTTTCAATTTTTATTACTAATTTGTGGTCAAAACCAAATCATTGGAAATAGAAAGAAAAAAACTTGAAATTGAAATTTCTAAAGCTAAAAGTGGCAATCAATCTGCTTTCAGTTTCTTATTAGATACATTTTGGGGAGACGTTTATAACTATCAACTAAAACGTACTAAGAACGAAAATGATGCAGAAGATATTACCATTAGAACATTTTCTAAAGCTTTTGATAAAATAAAAACTTACGACGACAATTATGTTTTTAAAACTTGGTTAATTACTATTTCTAAAAATTTACACATCGATTTATTGCGTAAAAAAAATATCTCTATTACTACAGACACTTCTAAAGAACAAGAAAATAGTGCATACTTAGTGGTAGATGAAAACCCTACTCCTGAAGATAAAATTATTACTGAACAAAATTTAGCAAAATTGCTAAAAGACATCAAACAATTAAAACCTAAATACCAAGAAATTATTCAGTTACGGTATTTTCAAGAACTGAGTTATAAAGAAATTTCTGAAGAAATTAATGAATCTATGAACAACGTAAAAGTAAAGTTGTTACGCGCTAAAAAGCTGTTGGCAGAAATTATTAAGAAATCTTAAAATGAAGAAATCATTCTTACAGTCTTTAGGTCCGGGTTTATTATTTGCAGGTGCAGCTATTGGAGTTTCGCATTTGGTACAATCTACGAGAGCTGGAGCAGAGTTTGGTTTTGGCTTAATTTGGGCGTTATTGTTAGTGCATTTATTTAAGTATCCTTTTTTTCAATTTGGTCCACGTTATGCAGCTGCAACAGGAGAAACCTTGTTAGATGGTTACAGAAAATTAGGAAAAGGAGTTTTAATTGCATATTACATTTTAAATTTTGCCACAATGTTTACCATTCAAGCTGCTGTTACAATTGTTACAGCTGGTTTAGCTTCTCAGCTTTTTGGCTTTACAAATGATTTAGTTTTATGGTCTACCATGCTAATGTTTATCAGTTTACTTTTTTTAGTGATAGGAAAATATAAACTGTTAGACAACTTAATGAAATACATTATTTTAATTCTAACTATAAGTACAATTATAGCAGTTTCTGTAGCCATATTTAGTACCAAAGAAGCATTTGATGTTACACAAATTATACCTTCTGGAGCAGTAGAACTTACTTTTTTAATTGCCTTTTTAGGTTGGATGCCTGCACCTTTAGACATTTCTATTTGGCACTCTATTTGGTCAGTAGAAAAAGATAAAACCACTGTTATAAAAACCAAATCAAAAGATGCTATTTTTGATTTTAATGTAGGTTATATTGGCACACTTTTCTTAGGCATCTGTTTTGTACTTTTAGGTGCCTTAGTAATGTATAATTCAGGAGAAACATTTTCTAATAAAGGTGGAGTTTTTGCACAACAACTTATTAATTTATACACCAAAAATTTAGGAGAATTTTCGCATATTTTTATTGCAATTGCTGCATTTACAACAATGTTTAGTACAACAATAACAACAATGGATGCTTCACCAAGAGCAATGAACAGAACAACAAAACTATTATGGAGTAAAGAACTTAGGTTTGGGTATTGGTTTTGGATTATATTTCTTTTTGCAGGTACTTTTCTTATCTTAAAATACTTTATGGATAACATGGGAGTATTGGTTAAAATAGCTACAATCTTATCCTTTTTAACAGCTCCATTTTATGCGATTTTAAATTATAAACTCATTACAGGTAAACACACTCCAGAAAAAGATAGGCCAGAAATTTATTTACGCATTTTAAGTATTGTAGGAATTGTGTTTTTAATAGGGTTTAGCATTTGGTTTTTAACAAGTATTTAAAAGTTTCCTTTGTATCTTTGCACTTTAAAATTTGATAGAAAATGGCGATAGATTCAGTAATCTTACCAGAAAGACCCAAAAAACCAAAATGGTTACGCGTAAAATTGCCTGTTGGTAAAAAATATACAGAACTTAGAGGTTTAGTAGATAAGTATAAATTAAATACTATTTGCACAAGCGGAAGTTGCCCAAATATGGGTGAATGTTGGGGAGAAGGAACTGCAACTTTTATGATTCTTGGAAATATTTGTACGCGTTCTTGTGGATTTTGTGGTGTAAAAACAGGAAGACCAGAAACTGTAGAGTGGGATGAGCCTGAAAAAGTAGCGCGTTCTATAAAAATTATGAGCATTAAACACGCAGTAATTACTTCTGTAGATAGAGACGATTTAAAAGATGGTGGTTCTATTATTTGGGCAGAAACTGTAGAGGCAATTCGTAGAGCAAATCCAACAACAACTTTAGAGACTTTAATTCCAGATTTTCAAGGAAATACCAAACAAATAGATAGAATTATAGAAGTGCATCCAGAAGTAGTTTCTCATAACATGGAAACTGTTAGAAGATTAACAAGAGAAGTTCGTATACAAGCAAAATACGATAGAAGCTTAGGTGTTTTAAAATACTTAAAAGAAAACGGAATGCGAACCAAAACTGGTTTAATGTTAGGTTTGGGTGAAACCGAAGAAGAAGTTATACAAACCATGAAAGATTTACGTGCTGTAAATTGCGATATCATTACAATTGGTCAATATTTACAACCTACAAAAAAACATTTGCCAGTAAAAGAATTTATTACACCAGAGCAATTTAAAAAATACGAAACTTTAGGATTAGAAATGGGCTTTATGTATGTAGAAAGCGGAGCTTTGGTACGCTCTTCTTATAAAGCGCATAAACATGCCATTTAGATTTTACAATTTAATTTATCTAAATAAAAACCACCTCATTTTTTAGAGGTGGTTTTTATTTACACCAACTTTTAAACTCTTTTGTTTTTGTAAAAGTTGGGAAACTTTCTTTTAAATTTAATTTCAATTCTTCTTTGTTAGCTTCAAACTTAGAAATAAATATATCTAAAATTTCTATCGCTTCTTTATTTTTATTTGTGTTTATATATAAAGCTAATAAGCTATCATAAGCATCAAAAAAATCTGGATACTCTTTATTTATAAATTTATACTTTTCGATTGCTTTTTTGTAATCTTTTTTCAAAAAGTAAATATTTGCTCTTAAAAAATTTAAAAAAGAATCTCCTTTTATATAAGCATCTAATTTATCAATAGCAAAAAGAGAATTCTTATATTCTTTTTTTAATAAGTAACTATCTATAGATATTAAATATAAGCTCGGATCATTTGGAAATTTTTCTTCGTAATCTTTAATCGCTTTTTGGTAAGCTACTAAAGAAATATTACTTGAAGTAGATATATTTACTAACTTATATATTTTTTGTTGTTTAGCTGTACTACTTAATGTTTGATAAATTTCATTAGCTTGCTTGTAGTTTCCAGAGGAATTAAGTAGCCTAATTTCTTTAAGTTTTTTAATATCTTTTACGAATCTAGTATTATCAATATTTTTTGTTAAAAAATTACTACCGTATAAAGCACTTTTATATATGGTTTTATAGGTATCACTCAAATTTTCTCCTGCCATAAAAATATACGTGTCTACAATTTTAGGCTGATTTTTAACCATCTGTATTAAATGATCGTGGTAATTAATACCTTCTGCACTAAAAAAACGAAATAAAAGATGGTACTCTTCCTTATCATCTTTGTATAACTTTACAAAATCGTAAATGGCTCCTTTGCTTTTTTCTGATATTAAAATTTCTCCAAAATTAAATTGTCTTGCAAAACCTAAATAAAATCCTTTATTAAATTCAAGTACTCTTTCTTTTGATGTTTTTATTAAAAATCGATTTGCAAGTGCATATTTATCATACAATTTGTTTATCGCTTTTAGATCATCATTCATAAAACCATTGTTTAAATCTACTGCTATTCTCTCGATTTCGCTTTTATCGATTTTTTTTCTTTCTAAGGTTTCTTTTTCACTGAGACAAGAGAGGAAAAAAAGTGTTAAAACCAAAACTACACTTTGCCTATTCATTATATATGGTATAAAAAAAGCTCCTTACAGGAGCTTTAGAATTATCTTAAAACAGCATCTAAATTCTTTTCAAAAGATTGCTGTAATTTTTGCATTATTTTATCTATTTGCTTGTCTGCCAATGTTTTTGATTCGTCTTGCAATACAAAACTAACAGCATACGATTTTTTACCTTCGGGCAATTTATCGCCTTCATAAACATCAAACAAATCTACTTCTTTTAATAATTTTTTTTCTGATTGAAATGCTAAATTATACACTTCTTTAAATTCAGTATTTACATCTAACAACAAAGCTAAATCTCTTTTTACAGCAGGAAATTTTGGCAAATCAGATACTTTAATTCTCTTATTACCAACTAATTTTAAAATGGCATCCCAATTAAAATCGGCAAATAAAACTTCTTGTTTAATACCAAATTCTTTTAAAACAGAATGTTTTACCACTCCAATTTCAACTAATCTAATTTTTCCTAAACTTAGAGAAATTCCTTCTGAAAAAACATCTAATTTAGTTGGTGAAGATTTGGCTTTATCAATTCCTAATCTATTTAACACTGAAGTAATTACACCTTTTAAATAGAAAAAATCTGATGCTTTATTAACAACATTCCAAGTTTCTTTTGCTCTATTACCAGTTACAAAAAGAGTTAGATGCTTGTTCTCTTGGTATTTTTCGTTGTATTTATGATATGTTTTACCAAACTCATAAAATTGTAATGAGTTGTTCTTTCTATTGATATTGTAAGCAACAGATTCTAATCCACTAAACAATAAAGATTGACGCATTACTTTTAAATCGTTACTTAACGGATTTAACATCACTACATTTGCTTCTTCGTCTATATTACCAGACAAATTAGAATATTCTGGTTTAGTTAATGAATTTGCCATAGTTTCGTTAAATCCTAAAGCACTTAGTTGATTGGCAACAATGTTTTCTATTTTAGTTTCTTTGTTTGAATCAAAAGATATTGAGGTGTTTAATTTATGAGAAAACTCTATGTTATTGTATCCATAAACTCTTAAAATTTCTTCGATAATGTCTGCCTCACGCTGAACATCAGTTCTATAAGAAGGAATTGTTAATCCTAAACCACCAGCAGTTTCACTATTAATTTTTATTTCTAAAGAAGCTAAAATATTCTTAATTGTTTCTTTTGGTATTTCTTGACCAATTAAACGATAAGCATTTTCATAAGATAAAAATACTTGGAAATCTTCTATTTTTTCTGGATAAAAATCAGAAATATCAGAGGCTAATTTACCTCCTGCATATTCTTCTATTAGCAGTGCAGCTCTTTTTAAAGCATATTCTGTCATATTAATATCTATTCCGCGTTCAAAACGAAAAGAAGCATCAGTATTTAAAGCATGTCTTTTAGCTGTTTTTCTAATAGAAACAGGATTAAAATAAGCACTTTCTAAAAAGATTGAGGTTGTATTTTCTGTTACACCAGATTTTAATCCTCCAAAAACGCCACCAATACAAAGCGGATTAGCATCTGCATCGCAAATCATTATATCTTCTGATGATAATTCTCTTTCTACTTCATCTAAGGTGGTAAACTTTGTGCCTTCTTTTAGAGTTTTTACTATAATCTTATTTCCTTTAATTTTCTGAGCATCAAAGGCGTGTAATGGTTGCCCCAATTCATGCAATACATAATTTGTAATGTCTACAATATTATTTTTAGGTGTTAACCCAATAGCTTTTAATCGATTTTGAATCCATTCTGGCGATTCTTTTACCTCAACATCGGTAATGGTAATTCCGCAATAACGAGGTACTAAATCTTTATCTTCTACTTCAACATCAAAACGAAGTCTACGTTCATCTACATGGAAATTACTTACTGAGGGAGAAATTAATTCTAATTTTACATCTTGCTGAATTAAACCTGCACGCAAATCTCTTGCTACTCCAAAATGACTCATGGCATCAGATCTATTTGGCGTTAAGCCAATTTCGAAAACATAATCTGTTTCTATATTAAAAACTTCTGCTGCAGGAGTTCCAGCTTTTAGTTTTTTATCTAAAACCATAATACCATCATGACTTTTCCCAAGACCTAATTCATCTTCAGCGCAAATCATTCCATAGCTTTCTTCTCCTCTAATTTTTCCTTTTTTAATTTTAAAACCTTCGCCTTTATCATCGTATAAAATAGTTCCAATAGTGGCTACAGGCACTTTTTGTCCAGCAGCTACATTTGGTGCCCCACAAACAATTTGCACTGGTTTTTCATTGCCCAAATCTACGGTAGTAACTTTTAATCGATCTGCATTTGGATGTTGCTTACAAGTTAAAACTTTACCAACAACAACACCTTCTAAACTTCCTTTTATAGATTCTTTAGTCTCAATTCCTTCAACTTCTAAACCTAAATCGGTTAACAATTCTCCTGTTTTAACAGGTTCCCAATCTACCTGTAAAAATTGTTGCAACCAATTGTAAGATATTTTCATATTTTTTTCGGGTTTGTTAGCCGCAAATTTACTTAAAATCTACTTTTTATTATAGCTTTTCAATTTAAAAAACGTAAGTTTATTCAAAATAAAAACTCCTTTTAAACCGATACACAAGAAGAATTATATTTTTTTATGATTTTAGTTCTATTTTCTCTAAATCTAAACAAAGTATAATACATTAAAAGCATTAAAGACTGCAACAAATTATTATACAATTTTAAAATTATCACAAACTTATTTATCAATGAAAATTAAATATCTTTGTAAACTTAAATTTTAATAATGCTAAAGAGAATTCCTAATTATATTAAGTATATTTTTATAAATGTTATTTTTCTATTGCTATTTTGTTTTCTTTTTAGAGTTATTTTTTATCAGTTTTTTGCGCAATTAAATAACGTTTCTTCTACTGAAATACAAAAAGCTTTTTGGTTAGGTTTTCGTTTTGATATAAAATTAGCTGTTATTACTTTTTTCCCTTTAGCAGCTTTAATTCTAATTGTAAATTATCGTTTTTTTCAAAAAAAAATCTATCAAAAAATAGCCACCATTTACTTAATTTTAGCTTATTTAACACTTACTCTATTTTATCTATTTGATTTTGGTTATTACGATTATTTAAGTATTCGATTAGACGCGTCTTCTCTTCGTTTTTTAGATGATTTAAAAATATCTGGACAAGTTTTAATGGAGAGTTACCCAATTTATAAAGGGTTTTTCGGCTTAATTATTCTTTGTTTTTTAATAGTTAAGTTTTCTAAATTTATTTATAATTCGTTTTCAAATCACAATATAATTATTTCTAAAAAACGAAAAACTGCTTATTTAGTAAGTACAGTTTTACTACTATCTTACGGTATTTATAATAGTATTACTCATTATCCTTTACGCTGGAGTGAAGCTTTTTTTTCTAAAAAAAACGAAGTAAATCAATTTGCATTAAATCCTGTTTTATACTTTTTCGACAGTTTTGCTTACCGAAGTGAAGGAGTTAATATGAGTGAATTCAAAAAATACTATCCTGTTATTGCCAAACATTTAAAACTACCTAAAGAAAAGATTTTATTTGAAAGAAAAGTAACTTTTGATACTACGTTTACTAAAAAACCAAATGTAGTTATTGTTATGATGGAATCTGTTGGTGTAAAACCGATGAGTTACTATGGAAACCCTATTAATAGTACTCCTAAATTGGATTCAATTATTAAAAATAGTTTACGTTTTTCTAACTTTTATGTTCATAAACCTGGAACTGCAGCTAGTGTTTTTGCAAGTGTTACAGGTTTGCCAGATATAGAGGATGTAAAAACTGCTTCTAGAAACCCTTTAATACAAGATCAGCGTATTATATTTGATCAATTTGAAGGATATGAAAAATTGTACTTTTTAGGCGGAAGTGCAAATTGGGCAAATATTAGAAGTGTATTTCAGTCTAATATTAGTGGATTAAAAGTCTTTGAAGAAGGAAGTTATAGTACTGAAAAAAGAGCTGATGTTTGGGGTATTGACGATTATGAATTGTTTAAAGAATCGAATAAAGAATTAGCGCAATTATCTAAAGAAAATAAACCTTTTGTAGCTTACATTCAAACAGCTTCTAATCATATTCCGTTTACAGTTCCTGATAAAAAAGAAACATTTAAACCTTTAGAAGAAAATGAAGTTAAAGATTTATTATTAGAAAAGTCGGGTTTTAAATCTATTGCACAATTAAATGCTTTGCGTTATTTAGATTTTAATGTTGGTCGTTTTTTAGAAAGAGCTAAAAAATCTGGTTATTATAACAATACCATTTTTGTGTTTTTTGGCGACCATAACACAGCAATGAGAAGAACAGAAAACTACACAAAAGAATTTGATTTAAACATTCAATCGCAACACGTTCCCTTTTTTATCCATGCGCCTAAGTTTATAAAACCATCTACAATTACAAAAAATGGAAAATTGATTGATTTATTTCCAACAGTGGCAAGTTTGGTAAAAATAAATCATACAAATTTTACTTTAGGAAATAATTTATTAGACTCTATTCCTAAAAAAACAACTTCTTTTGTTTATTTAAAAATTAATGGAGAACCTGCTGTTGGTTTATTACAAGATAGCTTGTATTATTCTAAAACAACAGTTAGTAATTCTGCCAAATTGTACAATTTAAATACTAAAGAGGTTAAAGATTTAAAAGAAGATTATCCTAAAAAGACTAAAGAAATGGATAGCTTATTGAGTGCATATTATCATTCAACAAAATATCTATATTTTAACAATAAAAAATTAAGTAAATAATTTTTTATCAACTTTTTTAAACCCTTTGTAGTAAAGGTTTGCTAAGATTGTTCCTATTAAAATTCCTACACAAATATCAATAGGAAAATGCACGCCTAAGTATAGTCTGCTATAAGCAAATATTAATGGGAATAGTAAGATAAAATAAATGTATTTGTAGGTATCTTTTAATAGTAATACTACAAAAACAGCAAAAAAGGTAGATGTAGTTGCGTGACCAGACATAAAACTATAACTCTGAGGGTTGATTAAAGTTCTTAACAAATGTTTGATTTCTGGATCGTTATTGGGGCGCAAACGCTGTACTGTATTTTTTATAAAATTGGTAAATTGATCAGAAAAAACAACCAACACAATCATTGCTAAAATTACAAATCCACCACGTTTCCATCCAAATGATTTTAGTACAAGATAAAAGATAAAAAGAAACAATGGGCTCCAGTAGAGTTGATTAGTAATTACTAACCAAAATGGATCCCATTGCTCGCTTCCTAAATTATTTAAAAAAACAAGAAGGTTTTTATCTATTTGTATAATATCTTTTAACAAGTTATTTTCCAACTTTTAATACATCAATCTCAAAAACTAAATCAGATTTTGCTGGAAATGGCCCAAATTTTTGCTCTCCATAACCTATGTAGTATGGTATAAATAATCTTGCCTTTTCGCCTTCTTTCATCATTAAAACTCCTTCTTTAAAGCCCGCAATCATTGGTCTTTGCGCATCATTTAACTGACAAACAAAAGGCTTTCCATTTACATCTTTAGTAGATTGAATCTTTTTACCATCTGCGGTATATAATGTGTAGTTTACAGTTAATGGTTTAGAATCTACAACTTTTTTTCCTGTAGAATTTTTTTTAAGCATTAAAACTCTTAATCCAGAAGGTGTTTTTTGAGCTTTGCTTTCATCCATCTTCGCTAAAAATTTAGTTTTATTTTCTAAATAATTAGAATATCTCTTTTTTTCTGCTTCGATTTCTGCCTTTTTAAGCTCTTCTCGAGATTTTGTATATTTTCTGTAATTTGTTTCAAACACTTCAGAAGCGTTAAAGTTTTTAGCTTTAGTTCCTAATTTTATAATATTTACAGTTAAAATAGTGTCTTTTTGTGTAATACGATTTACAACTGCCATTCTTGTAGAATCGATTGCTTTTTTTAATGCTAAAGAATCTTTGTATTTTAAATGTAAATCTTTTAATTGATTGGAATTTATTACCGTTTTTCCAAAAACAGAATGTTTCCCGTCTAAGTGAGGTATGGGTCTGTGGGTAATAAAAAACTGGCTATTGTTGGTGGCTGGACCTCCATTTGCCATAGATAAAATTCCTTTATCATTATGTTTATACAAAAGTTTACCATCTATGTCTTTTGGAAATTCATCGCCAAAAGTATATCCTGTTGGTTTTCTTCCATTGGTTGTAAAACCTCCGGCTTGAATAACAAAATTATTTACAACTCTATGAAAAATAATACCTTCATAGAAGCTTTTATTTTTTAAAGAATCTAAAATTATTGGATGAGTTCCTTCTACAAGAGACACAAAATTTGCCACAGTCATTGGAACGTCTTCCGCATATAATTCTAATAATATTTCACCTTTATTTGTTATAATTTCTGCATAAATTCCCTCTTTTAAAGTTTTATACTTTTCTGGGGTACAAGAAATTATAAAAACGGATAGTAAAATTATATATCTTAAATTCTTCATTTAATTATTTAATAATTTTTAAAATTTCAACTTCGAAAATTAAGGTAGAAAAAGGTTTAATTAATTCTCCTCTTTGTTGTGCTTTATATGCTAATTCTTGAGGAATAAAGAATTTGTATTTTGAACCTTCTTTCATTAATTGTAAACCTTCAGAAAAACCAGCTATAAATTGACTTGCCAAAGATTCGTATGGTTGTTTTTTATCAACTGTACTATCAAAAACTTTTCCGTCTATAGTAGTTCCATGATAATGAATTTTTATTCTACTTGTTGCTTTTACTTGCTCTCCTTTTCCTTCTTTAAGTACAATATATTGTAAACCACTTTGTGTAGTTTTTACACCTTCTTTATTCTTATTAGCTGCTAAAAACGCTTCTCCAGCTTTTTTAATATGACCAAATTTTGCTTCTGCTTCTTTAGCTGCTTTTTCTTGTTGTGCTTTTACTTTAGCCATTTGTTGTTTTTGAAAGAAAGTTCTTAAAAACATATTTAAATCTTTAGGATTTATTAACATGTTAGTAGAATCGATACCATTTCTATACCCTTGTAAAAACAAATCTTTATTGGCTTCTTTAAAATTAGCTTTAACTTTTATAGCCATATCTAAACCAAGTGCATAGCTTGCAGAATCTATTTCTGTTTCTAAAGATTTTACTTCTTTTACTTGATTTGCACAAGAAAACATAGCTGTTATAACTGCTACTGTAAGAATACTTTTTATAATTTTCATTTTTTGTTATTTATTTAATTTTAATTAATGTTACTGTACTTTTTATTGATTGATTAATTCCTATTTTATTTCCATCTCCAATAATTCCAAAAGCATTGTAAGATGGAATTACAAATGTAATGGTTTCTCCTTCTTTCATCAACTTTATTCCAGATTGAAGTGCAGAAATAAAATCTTCTTTATCTACGGTATAATTTTTTACTCCTAACTCTTCTTTTGTATAAATAACATTCCCTTTTAAATCGGTTATATTATATGTTAAAACTACTTTATCTCCAGTTTTTGGATAAGGTTTATCTTCTTTTATTTGATTGATGTAAGTGTACCAAAAACCATTTGGTGAAACTTTATAAACATTTATAGAATCTTGCTGTATGAAGTTTATAATTTTATCGTCTTCTATCTTATTCAATCTTTTAGATTCTTTAATAGTTTCTCTTAAAATAGTTGTTGATGGTTTTGGATTTAAAGGTTTTCTTGGTTTTACCTCAGAACATCCAAAGCACAGAATGCTACAAAAAATTAAAATTCTAATTTTCATAAGAAGTTTCTAATTCTGTTTTATATTTAGATAACAGTGTGGTAAATTTAGTTACTGTTTTAGCCATAGATAACTTAGATTTTCCTCCTGCTGCATTATCATGTCCTCCTCCATCAAAATGGTTTCTTGCAAATTGATTTACAGAAAATTTTCCTTTAGAACGAAAAGATATTTTAATAATTGCTTGTTCTTTATCTTCAATGAAAATAGCTGCAAAAATAATTCCTTTTAATGAAAGAGCATAATTTACTACACCTTCAGTATCGCCTTTTTGAAAATCGAACCGTTTTTTTTCTGCTTCTGTTAGCGTAATGTATGCTGTTTTATAAGAAGGTAGAATTTGCAAATTACTTAATGCTTGCCCTAATAATAACAGTCTATTATACGAGTTTGCATCGTAAACATTGCTATGTATCTTATCATTTTCTGCCCCTTTATCTATTAAATCTGCAATAATTCTATGCGTTTTACTGGTTGTAGACCTAAAACGAAAAGAGCCTGTATCTGTCATAATTCCCGTGTACAGACAGGTTGCAATATCTGCATCAATTAAATCTAAATCGCCCATCATTTCTATAAATTGATATACCATTTGACAAGTAGAACAAATAGCTACGTCAGAATACATATATTTTACCTCATCTGGTTGCTGATGATGGTCTATCATTGCAAAATCATTTGGATATTTTTCTAATGTATTTTGCATATCAGAGCCTACTCTGTGCAATGCATTAAAATCTAATAAAAAAATAATATCAGAATTATTAATAGCCCTTTGCGATTGACTGTTTTGCCAATCGAATCTGTAAGTAGTTTCAGAACCTGGCAACCAATGTAAAAATTCTGGATATTCATTAGGTACAACAACAGTTGCTTTGTGCCCTTTTTTATCTAAATAGTGTTTTAATGCTAAAGTAGCACCCATAGCATCTCCATCTGGATTTCGATGTCCAACAACAACAATTTTTTTAGGTTTTTCTAAAAATGTTTTAAGCTCTTGTAATCCTTTTAAAATCATAAGTGGCGAATATACAATTTAATTAAAAAAATTATGTAATTTCGCGCCGAATTTGTAAAACACATTTACAAGTTTTAAACAGAAATTTAAAAGTCAATATAATGGCAACAAATAGAACATTTACAATGATTAAACCTGATGCTGTAGAAAACGGACATACAGGTGCTATTTTAGAAAAAATTAATGCTGCTGGTTTTAGAATTGTGGCAATGAAAAAAACGCAAATGACAAAAAACGATGCAGAAACTTTTTATGCTGTGCATAACGAGCGCCCTTTTTTTGGCGAATTGGTAGCGTTTATGACTCGCGGGCCAATAGTAGCTGCAATCTTAGAAAAAGAAAATGCGGTAGAAGATTTTAGAACGTTAATTGGTGCTACAAACCCTGCTGATGCAGCAGAAGGAACTATTAGAAAATTATATGCAACTTCTATGGGAGAAAATGCTGTACATGGTTCTGACTCTGATGAAAACGCAGCTATCGAAGGAAACTTTCATTTCTCTGGTAGAGAGCAATTTTAAATAAGAATTTTAGCAATTCTTAGTCTAAAATATATTTGGTAAAAACTCACAACTTTCGTTATGAGTTTTTTTCTTGAAGTTTTTTTCTAAATTTATTTTCAACTAAATTAGCCAATTTTAAACATAAGTTACTGAAAAAATGCATATTTACATTAAAGTTGTGCAATATTAAAAACCTATTCGAATGAAAAAATTTTTAGGACTTATTTTTATTGGTTTGTTTTTTTACAATTGTTCAAATAAAAGAACTGAATTGGTACTTCTTGGAACTGTTCATCAACCCGTCGAAAACTTTACACCAGATAGTCTTTACAACATCTTGGTTAAAATTAAGCCAGATTTAATACTTTTTGAAGTAGATTCTTCATTCTTTACCAAAGAATTTGACTTCAAGAAAACTTGGGAAAGTAATGAAAATATTGCCACCGTAAAGTATATGAATAACTTTGACGTAGATATAAGGCCATACGAATTTACAGGAAGAAACCAATACAGGGTAAAAACTGGGGCTCGACCAACAGATAGCAAAGCATTCGAATTGTTAGATAGCCTTTACAGAAATAATCAGCTAAACTCTTTAAACAAAACAATCTATCAAAACTTTCTTGAAATAAATGATACCCTTAATTCATTTGCCTATTTGGGTGCTAGATCCTTTAATAATCCTAAAACAGATAAAACTGCTGAAATCAGACAAAAACTTCATTACCAAGGACTGTTGAGTATAATGTCTGAATATCCTATTTTCTCTAATACATTTTACGTTAAAAATGATGGTGATAGTATCAGTTATTTTGAAGGTTATAAAAGAGCCTCAGAATTTTGGGACTTAAGAAATCATACAATGTCCAAAAACATTTTGCACTTTATTAGAAAATATAATGGCAAAAAAATAATTGTATTAAATGGTTATTTTCACAGGTATTATTTAAATTCTTTAATAAAACCTAAAGAAGAAAAATTGAATTTCACTATAAGAGAATTTTACGAATATTAAATTATAGTAACCAACAATGTCTATAAGTAAATTTTCAAAAATATTAAACCAACATCAATTTACTAATAATCTCATCACCTAATTCTTCATTCATTAGTTTAATAATCTTGTCTTTTCCGTAACTTAATTCTTCACGTAAAACAGAAGACGAAAGTTGTATAATTAAAGTCTTGTTTTGTAACCGAACTGAAGTTGTGTGAGTGGCTACGCCTGGTCCCATCATTTTTGTCCAAGTTTCTTCTACTTTCATTTTTTGCATTCCTTTACTCAAATTATTTTCTTTGATAAAGGATTTCATTAAATCTTGAATCGAAAAAGAATCGTTTTCTCTTTTAGCCATTATAATTTAAAAATTTGATAAGGAACGTTACTTTGTTTTACAATATTTTCAGTTCTTTCTGAATGTGTATCTGTAATAAATATTTGTCCAAATTCATCATTATTAACCAAATCAATAATTTGTTGCACTCTATTTTCATCCAATTTATCAAAAATATCGTCTAACAGTAATATTGGGGTTATTTTAGACTGTTCTTTTATGAATTGAAACTGAGCCAACTTTAAAGCAATTAAATACGATTTTTGTTGCCCTTGAGAACCAAATTTTTTTATAGGATAATCTCCAATTTCAAAACTCAAATCGTCTTTATGAATCCCAGATGTTGTGTATTGTAAAATTTTATCTTTTTCTAAAGATTTTTGTAATAAATCTGTTATATTAAAATCGTGCAACTGACTCTTATACTTGAGGTTTACTTGTTCTTTATCACCAGAAATAATTTGATATTTCTCATTAAAAATTGGAATAAATTCTTCTAAAAATTCTTTTCTAACTTCATAAATTCTTGCACCATACTCAGAAAGTTGCTCATCATATACACTTAAATTTAAAGCATCGAAAGTTCTATTCGCTGCAAAATATTTTAACAAGGCATTTCTTTGAGAAAGAACTTTATTGTAAGCAATTAAATCTTGTAAATAAGTTTTGTTTTGCTGAGAAATTACACCATCAATAAATTTTCTTCTTGTATCACTACCCTCAGTTACCAAATCTCTATCTGCAGGAGAAATAATTACTAACGGAATTTGTCCAAAATGTTCAGAAAACTTGTCGTAATTCTTACCATTTCGTTTTAAAACTTTCTTTTGTCCTTTTTTTAAACTGCAAACAATTTTCTCATTTCTATTATTTAGCAAATAATCTCCTTCAATCATAAAGAATATTTCTCCATGTCTAATATTTTGAACAGCTACCGAGTTAAAATAACTTTTTGCAAAAGACAAATAATAAATTGCATCTAAAATATTGGTTTTACCCACACCATTATTACCTACAAAACAATTTATTTTTTGTTGAAAATCAAAAGATTGCGATGCTATATTCTTAAAATTTACTAAAGAAATTTTTTGTAAGTACATGGATAAAAACTGGTGTTAAAAACGAATTGCAAATTATTGAAAATTTGCCAAATATCCGCTTTTAAAATCCAATTAAAAAAACTATTTTTGTCGGCACTAATTTTTAAGGAAGATGGCAACATACAAGAAGAGAGGATTCAAACCAAAAAACAAAAAAGAAGAAAATCATAATGACGAGTCTGAATTTGAAACTGCTGGTGTTTTAAACACATTAGACGAAACAGCTTCTAAATCAGAACAATGGATTGAGAAAAACAGCAAACCTTTATTTTACACTTTAGTAGGTATCGTAGTTTTATTTTTAGCTTATTTAGGATATAACAAATATATAGTAGAACCAAACGAAACAGAAGCTACCAATGAGTTGGCTTTTCCTAGAAAATATTTCGATCAAGCAGCTACTGCTGGTTCTGGAGTAGATTCTTTATTAGTTTTAGGGTTAGAAGGTGCTGATGGTAAATACGGTTTTGTAGATATTGCTGAAACTTATAGCGGTACAAATGCTGGAAATTTAGCAAATTATTATGCAGGTGTTTCTTATTTGCAATTAAAAAAATATGATAAAGCAATTGAGTTTTTGAGTAAATTTAATTCTGATGATGAAATGTTAGGACCTGTTGCTTTAGGTGCCATAGGTGATGCTTTCGCAGACATTAATCAATTAGAAGATGCTTTAGACTATTATCAAAAAGCAGCAAATAAAAAGAGTAACGAATTTACTACTCCTTTATATTTATTTAAAGCCGGACAAACAGCAATGGAGTTAAAAGACTTTAGTAAAGCTGAATCTTTATTTACTAAAATTAAAGAAAACTATGCTAAATCTGATCAAGGTAAAGACATAGAAAAGTATATTGCAGCTGCTAAATATGCGACAAAATAAGTAGGTAAGTAAAGCAGTAAGAGTCAGCAGTCAATAGCTTACTGAATACTGATAACTGAATACTACAAACTGAATAAAATGGCTACAACAAATTTATCTGTTTACGATAAAACAACAATCCCAAATGCGAAGAATTCTCGGTTTGGGATTGTTGTTTCTGAATGGAATCCTGAAATTACAAAAAACTTGCTCCAAGGTGCAATTGACACACTAATTGATTGTGGCGCACTCAAAGAAAACATAATTTCTTGGGATGTTCCCGGAAGTTTCGAATTGATATATGGTTGCAAAAAAATGATACAATCTAAGCAATTAGATGCTATTATTGCAATTGGTAATGTAATTCGAGGAGAAACCAAACATTTCGATTTTGTTTGCGAAGGTGTTACTCAAGGCATTGTAGATTTAAATATAAAATACGATGTTCCTGTAATATTCTGTGTTTTAACAGACAATACAAAACAACAATCTTTAGACAGATCTGGAGGTAAATTAGGCAACAAAGGAATTGAGTGTGCAGTAGCTGCAATTAAAATGGCGGCTTTAAAAAATATTGGTAAATCTTCTGAAAGTATAGGTTTTTAAAAGCATTTCTTTAAAAATTAAGAATACTTTTAACATCAATATTTGAGAAATCCTTTTTATTTCTTTAAATTTGAAATGCTTAAAAAATTGGTATAATCATTGATTTCTTCTTTATCAATACAAACCAATTAAATTTTAATTATGGGATTTTTAAAAAGAACACACAAACAATTTGACTACAAACCTCGATACTATAAAGGAGAGGGAAACCCTTATAAAATTGAGCATAAATTAGATAAGTTTAGAAAAACTGCAGGAAAAAACAAAGGTTTTAAAGCTAAGTTTAGTGATGCTATAGATGATTTAAAAAACCCTGATAAAAGTGTTAACAAAACACTTTTAATTATTATCACAATTTTAGTTTTTATCTTTTTATACATCATAGATTTCGATTTATCTATTTTTAAAAGAAATTAATGGCTGACATTATTCAACTATTACCAGATCACGTCGCAAACCAAATTGCAGCAGGAGAAGTTGTTCAACGTCCGGCTTCTGTGGTAAAAGAATTGTTAGAAAATGCCATTGATGCTAAAGCAACCAACATTAAATTATTACTAAAAGATGCTGGTAAAACTTTAATTCAGGTAATTGATGACGGAAAAGGAATGAGCGCCACAGACGCAAGAATGTGTTTTGAGCGTCATGCAACGTCTAAAATTCAAAAAGCAGAAGATTTATTTAACCTTTGTACAAAAGGATTTCGTGGAGAAGCTTTGGCTTCTATTGCTGCTATTGCACACGTTGAATTAAAAACGAAACAAGAAAATGAAGAATTAGGAACGTGTATTAGAATTGAAGGCAGTAAAATTATTTCTCAAGATTTTATCTCAACAGGAAAAGGAACAAGTTTAGCCGTTAAAAACTTGTTTTACAACATTCCTGCAAGAAGAAATTTTTTAAAATCAGATACCATAGAAACCCGTCATATTATTGATGAATTTCAAAGAGTGGCTTTAGCGCATCCAAATATTGCTTTTTTATTACACCACAACAACAACGAAGTGTATCACTTAAAAAACAGTAATTTACGACAACGAATTGTAGCTATTTTTGGAACAAAAATGAATGAAAAACTTGTTCCAATTAATGAACAAACCGATATTTTAACCATTGAAGGTTTTGTTGCAAAACCTGAGTTTGCCAAAAGAAAACGTGGTGAGCAGTTCTTTTTTGTAAACAATCGCTTTATTAAAAGCTCGTATTTAAATCATGCAGTAGTAAATGCGTTTGATGGCTTATTAGAACAAAGTGCACATCCCTCTTACTTTTTATATTTAACCGTTCCTACAAATACAATTGACATTAATATTCATCCAACAAAAACAGAAATAAAGTTTGATAATGAGAAAGCTTTATACGCTATGTTAAGAGCAACCGTAAAACACAGTTTGGGGCAGTATAATGTAGCACCTGTTTTAGATTTTAATAGAGATTCAAATTTAGATACACCTTATCATTTTAACACAAAATCTGTTGCAACAAAAGCACCAAAAATAACAGTAGATCCTAATTTTAATCCTTTTAAAGAAGATCAGAAATCAAATTCTAATTCATCATACAAACCACAAAAACAAATTGAAAGTTGGGAATCTTTATACACTTCTGTTGCAATTGATACCGAAGAAAAACAAGAAGAATTATTTGATAATCAACAAGAAATAAAAACGCAAAAAACCTTTCAAATTCAGCGAAAATATTTGTTGAACTCTATAAAATCTGGTGTGGTATTAATCAATCAATCATTAGCGCATCAACGTATTTTATACGAAGATTTTTTAGAGAGCATTACAGTTAAAGAAGCCAATAGCCAGCAATTATTATTTCCTGTAAAAATTTCTTTTTCATCTGCAGAAATAGAAATGATTTACACCATAAAAACTGAATTAGAAAATGCAGGTTTTTCTTTTGATGAATTTACCAAAAATAGTGTTACTATAAAAGGAATACCGGTTTCGGTTACCGAAAGTAAAATAACTATTATTTTAGAAGAATTACTAAATGATATGAATTTAGAAGTACCAGATGCCAGTTTTAGTCATTTTGATATTATGGCAAAATCGTTTGCCAAAACATTATCGATTAAAACAGGAACTCAACTCTCTGAAAAAGAACAAGAAGGATTGGTTAATGATTTGTTTTCTTGCAAAGACCCTTCTATTTCTCCTTTTGGAAAACCAACTTTTAAAACATTAACGTTAAACGAAATAGATAATTTATTTAATAGTTAATTTATGAATAGACTTACAGATACAATTAAACATTTAATAATTATAAATATCATATTTTTTGTTGCTGTAAAATTACTTGGCAACAATCTGTATAATTATTTAGCTTTATGGTTTCCTAAAAATGAAAATTTTCAGGTATGGCAGATATTTACACACATGTTTATGCACCACCCAACATTTTATTTACATATAATAATGAATATGCTTGGTTTATGGATGTTTGGAACCCCCTTAGAACAAATGTGGGGAAGAAAAAAGTTTTTGTTTTTCTATTTTTCCGCTGGTTTAGGAGCTGTTTTATTACCTTGGTTAATTGATTATTATCAATTTAATGAAGCTTTTCATAATTTGCTTCAATCTGGAATACCTAAAGCAGAAATTAATAATTTAATACATACTAAGTTAGAACTTAACAAAGTATATAAAGATGAAAATTTAGCTACATTATATAGTATTATAAACAGTTCATCTGTAGGTGCTTCTGGTTGTATAATGGGGCTTGTAGCAGCTTTTGGAATCAACTTTCCTAATGCAAAAATGGCTTTAATCTTTCTACCTGTTCCTATTGCTGCCAAATATTTCATTCCTGTTTTATTAGTATACGAAACATTATCTGGAATATTTGGTTGGTCATCAATTTTTGGCATAAATGTAGCTCATTTTGCGCATTTAGGCGGTGCTATTGTCGGAGCTTCTATGGCTTGGTACTGGAAAAAAAATCAATTTAAAAGATATTATTAATGAGTTTTATTGATGATATAAAACACCGCTATAAAACCGGTAATATTGTAGAGAAATTAATCTACATTAATATTGGTATTTTTGTTTTATCACTTTTACTAACTGTTATTTTTGGGTTATATAAAAACCAAGCAGATTTTATTGGAAAATGGTTTGCTTTAGACTATAATTTTTCTTCTTTGCTTACAAAACCTTGGTCTATTATTTCTTATGGTTTTTTACATGCAGATTTTTTACACATTATTTTTAACTTAATTGCGTTATATTTTATCGGTAATTTATTTATCGAATATTTTACTCAAAAACAACTACTCAATTTTTACTTATTTGGTACTTTTTTTGGTGGTGTTTTGTTTCTTTTAAGTCATTATTACTTTCCATTGTTTGAAGGAGAAAAATCGCAATTAGTTGGTGCATCTGCTGGTATATCTGCCATATTTATAGGAATTGCTACTTACATACCAAATTACCAATTAAAAATACGCTTTATTGGTTTTGTAAAACTGTGGCATTTAGCAGCCATATGGATTGGTTTAGACATTTTAGGATTAATTGGTACTAATGCTGGTGGGCATTTTGCACATTTAGGTGGTGCTCTTTTCGGTTTTTTATATGTAAATCAAGCTAGTACTAAAGAAATAAAAATTTGGTATAAAATAATGTCTTTATTTTCTTCTAAAAAGAAACCTCTAAAAACTGTCTATAAATCAAAAAACAAAACTGTAAAAACAAAACAAAATACATCTTTAACTCAACAACAAATTGATATTATTTTAGATAAAATCAGTAAATCTGGTTACGATAGTTTAACACAAACTGAAAAAGAATTCTTATTTAAACAAGGTAAAAAATAGTATGAAAAAGTTATCGCTTTTAGATAAGGTTTTATATGTCATCAATTCTTTGTTGGCTGTACTTTTGTTGTTTTCTTATTTATTGCCTTATATTTCTCCTAAAACACTTCCAATTTTTGCTATTTTAAGTCTTTTTGTACCAATTTTATTGATTATAAATATTGCTTTTTTTGTGTATTGGTTGATAAAATTAAAAAAGCAAATACTAACTTCTTTATTAATTCTTGTTATTGGTTGGTTTACAACAACACCCTTTTATAAACTAACAGAAAATAATTCTGCTTCGAATAGCGATTTAAAAGTAATGAGTTATAATGTAAGGATGTTTAACCATTGGAAATGGAAAAATGAAACTAACATTCATACCAAAATTAAAAATTTTATAAAAGACAAAAACCCAGATATATTAACCATTCAAGAAAATATGTCTGTTCCCAAATACAATATCAAATTTCCATATAAATATGTAAAAAAAAAATATGCTAAAGGAAGATTTGGAATGGCAATTTATTCTAAATATCCTATAATAAACAAAGGATATATAGAATTTGGGGCAGAAACCTCCAATGGTATTATTTTTGCAGATATTAAAAGAAATAACGATACCATTAGAGTTTATAATTTGCACTTACAATCGCTTAGTATAAAGCCAAATAAAGAAAATTTTGGCGAAGAAAATTCTCAGAAATTAATAAAAGGATTAAAAGTAAATTTTAAAAAACAAGCTTACCAAACTGCACTTTTTTTGACTCATGAAAAACAATGGAGAGGAAAAAAAATAGTTTGTGGAGATTTTAATAATACAGCTTATTCTTGGGTCTATAACCAAATCTCTAAAAATAAAAAAGATGCGTTTTTAGAGGCAGGTAAAGGATTTGGAAAAACATTTAACTATTTTTTTCCAATGCGAATAGATTTTATCTTAACAGACAAATCTGCCAATATAAACCATTTTAAAACCTATTCAGAAAAATTTTCTGACCACTTTCCTATTTCCACAAGAATAAATTGGCAAGATTAATTATCTTCGTTACCAAAATAGTTTTAATGAAACATTTTAGTGTAGCAATTATTGGTAGTGGTCCTTCTGGGGCTTCAACAGCATTTCACTTAGCAAAACAAGGAGTTTCTACAGTTATTATTGAAAAAGAAACTTTACCACGTTATAAAACTTGTGGTGGTGGGTTTGTAAACAGAGGTAGAAAAGAAATGCCTTTTGATATTTCTGCGGTTATTGAACGTGAGTTCTATAAAGTAGATAGTTATTTTAACAATAAAATTCATTTTCAAACTCAAAAAGAAAAACCAATTATTACGATGATTATGCGAGATGCATTCGATCATTTAATTGTTAAAAAAGCAAAAGAATTTGGGATTACTTTATTAGAAAACCACAAATTAACAAGCATCAATTTTGTAGATGAAAAAGCAGTTTTAAACACATCTCAAGGCAATGTTTCTGCTGATTTTGTTATTGCAGCAGATGGTGTTTTAAGCCCAACTGCTAAAATGGCTGGATGGAAACAAGACACCAGAAACTTAATACCTGCTTTAGAATATGAAGTAAAAGTGTCTGACAAAGATTTTAAACGTTTATCTAAACAAGTTCGTTTTGATATTGATGCTGTACCTTTCGGATATGCATGGTCGTTTCCAAAACAAAATCATTTATCATTAGGCGTTTTAACAACTAAAAAAAGAAAAATAAATTTAAAAGAATATTATCAAAAATACCTTAAAACGCTTGGTATTCAGGAAATTATTGAAGAAGATGCTCATGGATTTCAAATTCCGATTGCTCCAAGAACAGATGGGTTTGTAAAACAAAATGTTTTTTTAATTGGTGATGCAGCTGGTTTTGCAGATCCTATAACAGCAGAAGGAATATCTAATGCCATTTTAAGCGGAAAATATGTTGCTGAAGCTATTATAGAGAGTAATTTAAATAAAGATAAAGCTGCAAAAATTTATTTAGAAAAATTAGATATAAAACTATTAAAAGAATTAAAATCTGGAATAATACTTTCTAAATTTATGTACAATAATAATGCTATCAGAAATTTTGTTCTTAAAAAGGAAGGCCAAAGGTTTAGTGATTTAATGACAGATATTTTATACGGAGATAAACCTTTTCCCACAAACGTATCAAAAAAATTAAAAAATAGAATTAAGCAAAAATTATTTTAGTGATTTTTCAAATCCATATTCTCGTTCAACTCTACAAATTCTAAGTTGATATTTTTGATACCATTTTTCTCTTCCTAAGTTTCTTGCTTCTGTATGCTCAACATTATTTTTCCAAGCTACAATATCGTCTAATGTTTGCCAATAAGAAACTGTTATACCTATTTCGCTTCTAGATGATTCTATTCCTAAATATCCTTTTTGTTGTTTTGCTAATTCTTCCATTCTCAGAGCGGTTTGTGCATAACCAACAATATTATCTTTCATTATAGTTGTAAAAATAACAGCATAATAAGGCGGGGTTAAATGGTCTACAATCATAAGTATAATATATATTTTGTTTCTTGTTGTTGGTTGGCATTAAAAAAAGTATCAACAATTTTAAAACCGCATTTTTTTAATATTTTAGATGAGGCAACATTGGCATCAACAACATATCCTATTATTTTTTTTAGTCCAATTTCTTTACAATAAGAAATTAAACCCTGGCAAATTTCTAATCCATAACCATTTCCCCAATATTGCTCTAAAAATCGATATCCAATTTCATCATCTAAATTATCTTTTACCAAAGCAACTGTTCCAATAAATTTATGATTTTGTTTATTTTCTATTGCATAAATCCAAAAATCATTATTTAAAACATCATATTTATTTATTAAATCTTGAAGCTCTTCTTTATTTTGATGTCTTGTTTTTACGTTTCCTTCTGCATATTTTAACACATTAGGATTACTTTCTAAACGATGAAATTCATTTAAATCGTCTAAAATAAGCCTTCTAACTATTAATCTTTCTGTTTCAAAAATCATGAATAAAATCGTACTTTTGCTGATGCTAAATGTACAAGAATGAATGCAGAAAAAAAAGTTGCTTTTTATACTTTAGGATGCAAATTAAATTTTTCAGAAACTTCAACCATAGCTCGTAATTTTGTAAACGAAGGTTTTAAACGTGTAGATTTCGAAGAACAAGCAGATATTTACGTAATAAATACTTGCTCAGTTACAGACAACGCAGACAAACGTTTTAAAACAATTGTTAAAAACGCTTTAAAGAAAAATGATGATGCATTTTTAATTGCTGTTGGTTGTTATGCGCAACTAAAACCTGAAGAATTGGCGGCTGTAGATGGAGTTGATTTAGTTTTAGGAGCTACAGAAAAATTTAACGTTACCAGCTATATTAACGATTTGACTAAAAATAATGTTGGTGAAGTACATTCTTGTGAAATTTCTGATGCAGATTTTTATGTGGGTTCTTATTCTATTGGAGATAGAACACGTGCCTTTTTAAAAGTACAAGACGGATGCGATTACAAGTGTACGTATTGTACAATTCCTTTAGCCAGAGGAATTTCAAGAAGTGATACCTTAGAAAACGTAATTCGTAATGCCAAAGAAATAGCAATCAAAGGAATTAAAGAAATTGTTTTAACAGGGGTAAATATTGGTGATTACGGTAAAGGTGAGTTTGGAAATAAAAAGCACGAACACACGTTTTTAGAGTTGGTTAAAGAATTAGATAAAGTTGATGGAATTCATCGGCTCAGAATATCATCAATAGAACCTAACTTATTAAAAGATGAAACCATAAATTTTGTATCAAAATCAACTTCTTTTGTACCTCATTTTCATATTCCTCTACAATCTGGGAGTGATGAATTGTTAAAAAAGATGAAACGCAGGTACTTGCGAAAAACATATACAAATAGAGTACAAAAAATTAAAGAAACAATGCCTAACGCTTGCATAGGTGTAGATGTTATTGTTGGTTTTCCAGGAGAAACAGACGAACTTTTTTTAGAAACCTACAATTACTTAAATAAATTAGACATTTCTTATTTACACGTTTTTACCTATTCTGAAAGACCAAACACAGAGGCTGTTAATATGCCTAATGTGGTACCTAAAAAAGTACGTGCAAAAAGAAGTAAAATGTTACGGGGTTTATCTGCTAAAAAAAGACGCTCATTTTATGAAAGCCAATTAGGAAATACCTTAACAGTTCTATTCGAAAACGAAAATAAAGAAGGTTTTATTCAAGGTTTCACTGAAAATTATGTAAAAGTTAAAACACCTTGGAACCCAAATTTAGTTAATACCTTACACTCTATTAAACTAACTAAAATAGATGAAGATGGTTTAGTTAGATTCGATTTTATTAATTAAAAATAATAAATGATTATAAGCCATGAAATACACATTACTATTCTTTTTTCTAATTGCCTTAAGTTGTAATCCTGTAAAGAAAAAAACAGAACCCAAAAAAGAAATAAAAGTAGAAGAAAACGTTTTTGAAAAAAAAGATATGAAAAATGATAAAAGAAAAGAAAAAGCTAAAACTCACTCTAATTTACTATTAGTCCTAAAAAACCCCAATAATGTAACCGATGCAAAAGCTCTAATAGAAAATAGTAGTTTAATATGGGAGGATTTAATAATTGATAAAAACACTTTAAAAGTAGCTTCAATTAAAGTACCAATAGAGAGAAAAGAATTTTGGATAGAACGTTTAAAATTGTCTAACGTATTTACATTAATAGATGAAAATACTGAAGAAAAAATTGCTTACATTAAACATACTTCTGAAAATACTTTTGTAAAAATTAGCAAAACTCATTGCTCTGGAGATTGCCCAGTTTATGATGTAACACTTTTTAAAGATGGTAAATTAGTTTTTAATGGTATAGAAAATGTTAATATTAAAGGTTTAAAAGAATTTACAGTTTCTGAAAAAAAAATGAAAAAAATAGAAGAAATGTTTCATAAAACATCTTTTGGTACATATCTTGATAACTATGTAGATAAATCTATTATGGATTATCCAAGTACATTTATTACCTATAATGATAAGCAAATAGAAATAAAATTGTGGAAAAATGTACCAGAAGAATTGGCTTTTGCTTACGAAACTTTAGAAGATGTTTTATACGAAAATAAACTATTAGAATAATGAATAAAACCCCTATTTACTTTGTACCAGGTTTAGCTGCTGGTCCAGAAATTTTTGAACACCTTGAGTTAGATACTAATAAATACGAGTTACATTTTTTAAAATGGTTTAAACCATTGGCTTTGGAAGAATCTATTACGAATTATGCAATGCGTTTGTGTGATGAAATTAAAGATGAAAATCCGGTTTTAGTGGGTGTTTCTTTCGGTGGAATTATGGTGCAAGAAATGAGCAAATTTATAGACACAAAAAAGGTAATTATTATATCGAGTGTAAAACAAAATAGCGAATTACCTAAAAGGTTTCATTTGGCAAGATTTACCAAAGCTTACAAGTTTTTTCCAACTAAAATTGTTGCAAATTTTGAAGATTATGCAAAATATTTCTTAGGAAAATCTTTAAAAAAAAGAGCTAAGATTTATAAAAAATACCTCTCTATTAGAAGCAAAACCTATTTGAACTGGTCTATCGCAAAGGTAGTAAATTGGAATCAAGAAAAGCCTTCTAAAAACATAATTCACATTCATGGAACAAAAGACCAGGTTTTTCCTATCAAAAATATTTCAGATTGCATAGAAATAAAAAACGGAACTCACGTAATGATACTTACAAAAGCTAAAAAAATATCAAAAATTATTGATGACGTTTTAACTTGTTAGTCCACTTTCATTTTCATATTTTTATGGTGTAATATTGTATAAATATGAATAAATCTTTACGTTTTCTGTTTCTCTTAAGTATTGTTTTAACAACAGTAATTTTTATTAATGCTATTAATAAAACTAATGCTGATCCAAAACTAAGTACACACAAAACATATAAAATAAAAGCATTAAAACTACCTACAAGTTTAAACCTTGCAGGAGAGCGAGTTCCTCTTGAAAAACTTGACATTAAAGAAAGAATGGATAGAGAGTTATTGGTAAACACATATTGGCAATCTAATGGTTTATTGCTTATTAAAAGAGCCAATAAATACTTTCCAATTTTAGAACCATTATTAAAAAAATATGGTTTACCAGACGATTTCAAGTTTTTAGCTTTAGCAGAAAGTGCCTTTATAGATGAAACTTCTTCTGCTGGTGCAGCTGGTATGTGGCATTTTATGAAAACTACTGGTAAAGAGTTTGGCTTAGAAATTAATAAAAATGTTGATGAACGCTACAATATCGAAAAATCTACAAAAGTTGCTGCAGAATATTTAAAAAAAGCAAGAAAAAGATTTGGTTCTTGGACCTTAGCAGCAGCAGCATACAATGCAGGAAACTACGGAATAGCAAAAAGATTAAAAACACAACAAGTAGATAATTATTATGATGCGCTATTACCCGACGAAACTGAACGTTATATTTTTAGAATTATCGCTTTAAAAGAAGTTATATCTAATCCCAAAAAATACGGTTTTCTTTATGATCAAGAAGATTTGTACACATTGCCAAAGACAAGAACAATAAAAGTAGATACTGCCATCTCTAATATTGCATCCTTTGCCAAAAAATTTGGAATTACTTACAAAGAATTAAAGCTTCACAACTCTTGGTTAAGAGAAAACAAATTGAACAATAAAAGTAGGAAATTATATGAAATTAAGATTCCGGTAAAATAATTTTATTCTATTATTTCTTTAATTCTTCCAACTAAACCAGATTCTAACTGAACTTTTATTCCGTAAGGATGATTTGGTGATTTTGTTAAAATCTTACCAACAATACCTCTTGTAATTTCTCCAGATCTTTGATGTGGTTTTTGGACTACTGCAACAAATAAACCAATTTTAATATTTTTTCTCTGCCTTGGGTCTATCATTAAATAAAGATATTAAAAAATCGAAAATAAAAAAAGCCTATCAAATTTTGATAGGCTTTTAGATAAAAATTTAACTTGTAATAAAATATATATTATAATACTCTTACGTTTACAGCGTTTAATCCTTTTCTTCCATCTTGTAAGTCGAATTCAACTTCATCGTTTTCACGAATTTCGTCAACTAATCCTGACACATGTACAAAATGTTCTTTGTTTGTTCCTTCTTCAGTGATGAATCCGAATCCTTTAGATTCATTGAAAAATTTTACGGTACCTTTATTCATTATAAAAAATTATTGTGTTGTTAAATTCATTCCTAACAACGTTTATTTAAGTTGCAAAGATAATGCCAATAAAATAAATAGAGCATAAATTATTCATTTTCTTTTACTTAGCTACCTTAAAGCTTATGTATAAAGGCTTTAACAGTGTTAAATTCTTCAATAATTTCTTCTAAAACGGCTTTAGCAGGTTTTATTTCGTTAATTAAACCCGCAATTTGACCAATTTCTAACTCCCCATTTTCTAAATCGCCTTCAAACATCCCTTTTTTTGCTCTGGCTCTTCCTAATAATTCTTTAATTTGTTCTATTGATGGATTTTGCTGATATAACTCTTGAACTTCTTGATAAAATTTATTTTTCACCAAACGTACAGGTGCTAATTCTTTTAATGTTAAATGTGTTCCTCCATCTTTCACATCAACAATTGTATTTTTAAAGTTTTGATGCGCAGAAGATTCTACAGTAGCTGCAAATCTACTTCCTATTTGAACTCCATCTGCCCCTAAAACCATTGCTGCTAACATGCCTCTTCCAGATCCAATACCACCAGCTGCAATTACAGGAATTTGAACCTGTTGTTTAACCATAGGAATTAAAGTAAAAGTGGTGGTTTCTTCACGTCCATTATGTCCACCAGCTTCAAAACCTTCACAAACAACTGCATCAACACCAGCTGCTTCAGCTTTTAGGGCAAATTTTACAGAACTCACTACATGAACCACAGTAATGTTATTTTCCTTTAAAAAAGATGTCCATGTTTTTGGGTTTCCAGCAGATGTAAAAACAATTTTTACTCCTTCTTCTATAATAATATTGATAATTTCCTCTATTTGAGGATACAACATAGGTACATTTACACCAAAAGGTTTGTCAGTCGCTTTTTTACATTTTTGAATGTGTTCGCGCAAAACTTCTGGATACATAGATCCTGCTCCAATTAAGCCTAAACCACCAGCATTGGAAACTGCAGAAGCCAATCTCCAACCAGAAACCCAAATCATTCCTCCTTGAACAATTGGGTACTGAATATTAAAAAGTTTTGTAATTTTATTATTCATTATAAACAGATTATTAGATTTTTGTATTGTTAAATAATATAATCAAACACCTATACATCTAATTTATGAAATAACTCCAGAACCTAACAATTCTTCATTTTTGTACCAAGCCACAAATTGACCTTCTTGTATTGCAGATTGTTTGTTTTCGAACTCAACATACAAACCACTTTCTACTTTGTATAAAACTGCTTTTTCTAATTGTTGACGATATCTAATTCTTGCTTCAACCTCCATCGTTTCTCTAGAAACTAATGCTAAATCTTCACGTATCCAATGGATTTCTTCATTAGAAACAAACAAAACATTTCTGTATAAACCTGAGTGATTTTTACCTTCGCCAGTATAAATTACGTTTTCATCAACATCTGTTTCAATCACGTACAAAGCTTCTTTTGTTCCGCCAACATTTAAACCTTTACGCTGACCTTTGGTAAAATAATGTGCCCCTTGATGTTTCCCAACTACTTTTCCGTCTTCTTTAATATATGAGAATTTTGTTGAGAAATAGTTTAACTCAGCTTCCTTATTTTCAAATTTTGGTGATGATTTTGTATATTGATTAAAATCAGAAGGAATGGTAACAATTTCGCCTTCTTTGGGTTGTAATTTTTGTTGTAAAAATTCAGGTAAACGAACTTTACCGATAAAACATAATCCTTGAGAATCTTTCTTTTCTGCGGTAATTAAATTGGCTTTTTTAGCAAGTTCTCTAACTTCTGGTTTTGTCAATTCACCTATTGGAAATAATGCTTTTGCCAATTGTTCTTGAGATAATTGACATAAAAAATACGATTGATCTTTATTATTGTCTTTACCTGCTAACAATTTATAAACCGTTTTTCCATCAATAATTGCTGAATCTTTTCTACAATAATGACCAGTTGCCACATAATCTGCTCCTAATTGTAAAGCGATATCCATAAAAACATCAAACTTAATTTCTCGGTTACACAATACATCAGGATTTGGAGTTCTTCCTTTAGAATATTCATCGAACATATAATCTACAATACGTTCTTTGTATTGCTCACTTAAATCTACAACTTGAAATGGAATACCTAATTTCTCAGCAACAATCATAGCATCATTACTGTCTTCTAACCAAGGACATTCGTTAGAAATAGTAACAGAATCATCGTGCCAATTTTTCATAAAAAGCCCTATTACTTCATATCCTTGTTCTTTAAGTAAATACGCTGTTACACTAGAATCTACACCACCAGAAAGACCAACAACTACTCGTTTCATTTTTTATTTTTACGGATGCAAAGTTACAACTTTGTTAGCGATTAAGAAATTGAAAGAATTGATGTGTTTATTGAGGAAATTGATGAATTCTTGAGTATTTAAGTTCTTGATTTCCATTAGTATTTTTTAGAGTTAATTTATTTTTGGAGATTACGAATTTGTAAAATGAAAATTTTGAGTGCTCTCCATAGTTAACCATTTGTAATTCTAGTTTATGAGCGTGAATTTTATCAATACGCTCTAGAAAGACTTGTACGTTTAGTACTTTATTTACCAACCATAGTCCATCCATTTTTTCTTGATTTTCTGATTACAACCAATAATGACGATACTTAATAAAAACAATATAAGAACTCTTATTGTTATTTCTTATTCTCTTTCTTTTTAGTAAACTTATTTTTTTTCTTTTTATCCTCATCAGTAGCTATTTCACCATCCATATAATACTCCCACTTACCTACTCTTTTTCCATCTTTATAATGCCCTGTTTCTTTTAAATCACCATTCAACTCAAAGTATTTAGCTAAACCATTAGGTTTACCATTCTTATAAGTAATTTCTTCTATAAGCACTCCTTTACTTGAATACTTACTCACTACACCATCTAACAAACCATCTTTATATACTGCAAACTCTGTAACTTGCCCATCAGGATAATAAACCAATTGCTCACCTTCTAATTTTCCATCTTTGTAATTTTCTTCAGACATTAACGTTCCATCTGGGTAAAAGTATTTCCAATTGCCCACTCGTTTTTTACCATTTAAAACACCTTCTGTTTGAATGTTGCCTTTTAATGTATAAAACTGAACAAATAAAGAATCTGAATGTGCAAAAAAAGTTTTAATAACAATAGGATGCTTAGAATCTGTAATATCATAGAACTTGAAAACACCTACTTCTTTTCCGTTTTCAAACTTACCTGTATAGCGAACTCTTTTATTAGGATAGTATTTTTTCCATACACCTGTTCTTTTTCCATTTTTATCAAACTGATTAATTTTTTGAGAAAAACCATCTTTTGTGATAAAAAAACAGGCTAAAAAGCTAAAAACAAAGAGTAGTCTTTTTATATTTAACATGTAATAGAATTTTTAGTAAATATACATTAATCGTACCAAAATGAGTGTACTTTTTTTAACAGAACAATTGATTAATCTTGAGAATGCTAAAAGAGAAAACCGAGAAAGAGTTGCAAATATTGTTTTAAACGATGAAAATCTTTTTCAAGATTTAATTGCCATTACTTTTAAGGTTGATGATAAAATATCGATAAGAGCTGCTTGGGTTTTAGAATGGATATGCACGCATCATTATTTAGAATGGATGATTCCTCATTTAGATGAGTTTACATCAAAAATTGCAACAGTTCAGTTTGATAGCGCTATTAGACCTTGTGCTAAAATCTGCGAACATTTGGCAACAGCTTATTATGCTAATCAAGAAAATGACATCAAAAAAAACCTCACCATAGAACAAATCGATGCTATTGTAGAAGCTGGTTTTGATTGGTTGATAACCCCTCAAAAAATAGCAGTAAGAGCTTATACAATGAATACTTTGTATTTATTTGGCTTAGAAAAAGATTGGATTCACCCAGAATTAAAACACATCATAGAAACAAAAATTATTCACGAAAGTAAAGGTACTAAAGCGCGTGGAAAGTACATTTTAGCATTGATAGAAAAACATCAAAAATCCACTTAATAAATCTGTTGAATTGACTATTTTTGCAGTTAACAACAGAACTAAAATGAACTTAACACAATTAAATGCCATTTCTCCTATTGATGGTCGTTATAGAAGTAAAATAGCTAACTTAGCCAACTATTTTTCTGAAGAAGCTTTAATAAAATATCGTGTTCGTGTAGAAATTGAATATTTTATTGCACTTTGTGAAATTCCGTTACCACAATTGGCTGATTTTAACACTAATTTATTTGATGATTTACGCAAAATTTATATAGATTTTACTGCGGATGATGCTCAAAAAATTAAAGATATAGAGAAAATTACCAATCATGATGTAAAAGCGGTTGAATATTTTATCAAAGAAAAATTTGACAAACTAAGTTTAACTAAGTACAAGGAATTTATCCATTTTGGATTGACTTCTCAAGACATTAATAACACTGCTGTTCCTCTATCTATTAAAGAAGCAATGAACGCTATTTATGTGCCAAGTTATTTTGAGGTTTTAGAAAAATTACAAGAGCTTGTTATAGAATGGAAAGATGTTTCTATGTTGGCAAGAACCCATGGACAACCTGCTTCTCCTACAAGGTTAGGTAAAGAAATTGATGTTTTTGCAGTTCGTTTAAAAGAGCAATTTAATTTGTTAAATGACATACCCAGTGCCGCAAAATTTGGTGGCGCAACTGGTAATTTTAACGCTCACAAAGTGGCCTATCCAACAATAGACTGGAAAGAATTTGGAAGTTCTTTTGTACAAGAAAAATTAGGCTTACAACATTCTTTTCCAACAACTCAAATAGAACATTATGACCATATAGCTGCTTTGTTCGATACCTTAAAACGAATCAACACCATAATTATAGATTTAGACAGAGATTTTTGGACCTATGTTTCTATGGATTACTTTAAACAAAAAATTAAAAAAGGCGAAGTAGGTTCTTCTGCAATGCCGCACAAAGTAAACCCTATAGATTTTGAAAATTCTGAAGGAAATTTAGGAATTGCCAATGCTATTTTCGAACATCTTTCTGCAAAATTACCAATATCAAGATTACAGCGTGATTTAACAGATAGTACTGTTTTACGTAATGTTGGTGTGCCTTTTGGACATACAATTATTGGATTTACATCTACCTTAAAAGGATTGAATAAATTATTGTTAAACAAAGAGAAGTTTGAACAAGATTTAGAAAACAATTGGGCTGTTGTTGCAGAAGCAATTCAGACGATTTTAAGGCGTGAAGCGTATCCAAATCCTTATGAAGCTTTAAAAGGGTTGACAAGAACGAATGAGAAAATCAATCAAAATTCAATTGCAAATTTTATTGATACCTTAGAAGTTTCTAATGAAATTAAAGCCGAATTAAAAGCAATTACACCTTCAAATTATACTGGAATTTAATGAAACTAAGAATGAATAAATACAGCAAGTTAGAAGTTAGAAATTGGAAGTTTAACTTCATATTTATTACCTCATTCTTCATGCTTTTTTCTTCCTGCAAATCAGAAATCAAAGACAATTCAGATCGTTTTAAAAAAGGGATTTTTGAAATTCCTGCGGGTGAAGGATTTAGTAAAACGATTATCACAAGAAAAGATAGTATTCAAATAGAAGAATATGAAAAAATTGTAAGTATTTCTAATGATAGCAACTCTGGAATAAAAAAAATTAAACATATTGATACTTTATACATTAAATGGAAAAATAATTTCTTTTATACTTTACGTATGAAATCTCCCAAAAAAGAATTAGATAAAGACCCAATTTTTGTACAAATTACAAAAGTAAAAGACAGCTCTTATAATTTTACTGCTAAAATTGGTTTTAGTAAATTTTCTACAGACGGCACTATTTATAAAGTAAAATAATATGGAAATATTTGCACATGCAGATACTTGGATAGCTTTATTAACACTCACTTTTTTAGAAATTATATTAGGTATAGATAATGTAATTTTTATTTCTATTTCTGCCAATAAACTTCCAGAAGATAAAGTAAAAAAAGCAACTTTATTGGGTTTAGCATTAGCAATGGTTACCCGAATATTATTACTTTTTAGCGTTTCGTATTTAATTGCCTTAAAAGAACCTTTTATAAGTATTAACTGGGGTTGGTTTAAATCTGATATTACTGGTCAGAGTTTAATTTTGTTTTTAGGTGGTCTATTTTTATTGTACAAAAGCACCAAAGAAATTAGACAAAAAGTAGAAAATACCAATGAAAAACAAGTTTTAAAATCACCAAAAGTAATTTCATTTAAAAGCGTTATTATACAGATAATTTTAATTGATATTGTTTTTTCTTTTGATAGTATTTTAACCGCTGTTGGTATGACAAATGGCATTCATGGTGCCCTTACTATTATGGTAATTGCTGTAATAGTATCTATCATTATTATGATGATTTTCAGTCAGCCTATTAATAAATTTGTACATAGAAATCCAACCATACAGATGTTAGCATTATCTTTTTTAATTTTAATTGGGTTTATGTTAATTACCGAAGGTGCTCATTTATCGCACACAAAAATATTTAACAAAACAGTAGGAGTAATTCCAAAAGGATATTTGTATTTTGCCATTGCGTTTTCTTTAGGCGTAGAAATGCTGAATTTAAAAGCTCGTAAAAAAGTTAAATAGTGTATAAAAAGCTGATTAGTACTTTTTTTATTTTCTTATTGATGCTACCATCATCAATAGAAATTATGCACGGTTTAGAAAACCATGAGCATACCATTTGTACATCTATTGGAGAACATCATATTCATGAACAAGCAGTAGATTGCGACGAATTTCACAAACAACTTACTATATTTTCTATAGACTTTGCATCTAATTATGATGTAATTCCTACACATTATTATACATCAATTTTTATTGATAAACCTCAAGCATTTGCAGCGTTTTATCAATCTACAAAAACTACAAGAGGTCCACCAAGTTTTACTGCTTAAAATCAATTTATTATTATAAAATGAATCTTGTAACAATCGTAAGAATTAAAAAGATTGTTTCAAGCAATTTATAGTAACACATATTTTTAATTAGTAAAACAACATCGATGAAAACATTTATAAAACTGCTATTTTTTATAGCAATATATTCTGCGAATGCTCAAAATAGTATTTCAGGAAAAATTACAGATTTAGAAAACAACCCACTATATCAAGTAGAAGTTCAAACTCCAGAACTTCATAAAGGAACAATTTCTTTAGAAGACGGAACTTATATCTTAAAAAACATTCCTAATGGAAAGATTAAAATTACTTTTTCTTATTTAGGTTTTAAAACTGTTTCAAAAATTATTAACATAAATTCAGACACTACCTTAAATATTAAGATGCAAGAATCTCCTTTTAAAATGGATGAGATTATTGTTTCTACACCTTTTAATAAATTACAATCAGAAAACGTAATGAAAGTAGAAAGGTTAAGTATAAAATCTATCCAAAAATTAGGAACAACAACCTTATCAGAAGGAATTACTAATATAGCTGGAGTTTCTCAAATATCTACTGGAGCTTCTATTGGAAAACCAGTTATTAGAGGTTTAAGCGGAAATAGAGTTCTAGTCTACACACAAGGAATTCGTTTAGAAAACCAACAATTTGGTAGCGAACATGGTTTAGGAATTAATGACGCAGGCATTAACAGTATAGAGGTTATAAAAGGACCTGCTTCTCTACTTTATGGTTCTGATGCTTTAGGAGGTGTTTTATATATTAATCCAGAAAAATTTGCATTGCAAAATACAAATAATGTAAATTTTAGTCAGCGCTTTTTTAGCAACACCTTAGGCACAAATTCTTCTTTAGCCTATAAAACTTCTAATGAAAATTGGAAATTTTTAGCAAGAGGAACTTTTGCCTCTCACTCCGATTACAAGACACCTAATAATCAAAGAGTTACCAATACAAGGTTTAGCGAAAAGGACTTTAAAACCGGTGTTGGATTTTCTAAAAATAACTTTTCATCAGAACTAAGGTATAATTACAATAAATCGAAATTAGGATTGCCCGAAGAAGGAATTACTGAGCAATCTAAAAGTAAAACTTTATTAGAACCGTACCAAGAAATAGACAATCATATTTTAAGTTCTCATAATCATTTTTTCTTTGGAAATTCTAAATTAGATATCGATTTAGGATACACATTTAACGATAGACAAGAGTTTGAAGAGCATGAAGAGCATGATGACCATGGCAAAACTACTCAATTAAGAGCGGAAGAAGATCATCATGAAGGTCATGAAGAAGCAGCTTTAAGAATGAAACTTAAAACGTTTACTTACAATGTAAAATATCACTTCCCTAAAATTGGAAATTTTGAAATTCTTTCTGGTGTTCAAGGCTTACACCAAACAAACAAAAATTTTGGTGAAGAGATACTAATTCCTAATGCACGGGTTAATGATTTTGGGATTTTTACAACAGCAAATTATACCTGGAATAAGAACACCATTCAAGCAGGAATTCGTTTTGACAATAGAAACATTAATACTGAAAGGCATGAAATTACCCATGAAAATGATACTCATATTTTTGAAGTCGTAGATAAATCGTACAATAGTTTTACAACTTCTTTAGGTTTAAAAACAGCTATTACTAACAATTTAACTTCAAGAATAAATTTCTCTACAGGTTTTAGAGCACCAAATTTAGCAGAATTAGCATCTAATGGAGTGCATCATGGAACCAATAGATTTGAAAAAGGAAATAGTAATTTAATCAATGAAAAAAATACACAAATTGATGTTTCTTTAGAATACAAATCTGAGCATTTTGAGATTTTTACTAACGGATTTTACAACCATTTAAACGATTACATCTACATTACTCCAACAAATCAAATAGAAGATGGTGAGGCTGTTTTTACTTATATTCAAGAAAATGCAAAATTGTATGGTGGAGAATTTGGATTTCACTTACACCCGCATCCTTTAGATTGGTTGCACTTAGAAAGTACTTTCGAAACTGTTGTTGGAAAACAAAACAATGGTAATTACTTACCATTAATTCCTGCAAATACTTGGAGAAATACATTTAGAACAGAGTTTACTGTAAACAATTGGCTACAACAAGGTTACTCATCTTTAACCTTAGAAAGTGTTTCTACACAAGACAATGTCAGCACATTTGAAACTCCTTCTGCTAATTATAATTTATTAAATTTTGGTTTAGGAGGAGAAATTATATTGCGCAACATAAAGTTTACCACAAATTTTTCTATTAATAATCTATTAAATAAAAAGTACATTCACCATTTATCTCGATTAAAGTCAGATCAAATTTTAAATCAAGGAAGAAATATAGTTTTAGGTGTTAACTTTAACCTTTAATTCTTAACAAGTTCATTAAAAAAAGTGTTGCAATGCAACACTTTTTTTAATGAACATATTTTGTTTTCTTTATAAAACTAATAGTAATAAAAGCTGCTAAAAAGAAAATAGCCAATGCCAATACACTTGATTGAATAGAAATTATTGAATTTAAAAAACCAAAAGTAACCATACCAATAACTAAAGCGATTTTTTCTGTAACATCAAAAAAGCTAAAATAAGAAGCTGTATCTTCTGTTTTTGGCAATAATTTAGAATAAGTAGATCTTGCCAAAGATTGAATTGCCCCCATAACCAAGCCTATTAATCCTCCTAAAATATAGAAGTACATTTCTATATTTGGTGTTTCTTTTGATAAATTAAAACCAATAAAACACACCAAACCCCATATTGCGATGGTTATTTTAAGTGTTTTTATGTTTCCAATTTTGTTAGATAGCCTTGAAAATAAAAACGCACCCAAAATACCCACTATTTGAACTAACAATATGGTAGCTATTAAATTTAGTGTTTCTAAACCCAAAATAGTTCCAAATATACCTGCCATTAAAATTATAGTTTGAACACCAATACTGAGTAAAAAAAAGGATATCAAAAAAATCTTTAATTCTCTGTAAGCAAAAAGTTCTTTAGCTACTTTTTGTATTTCTTTTAATCCTTTTTTAAAATAATTATCTTTAGGTAGTGTTGTTTTTTCTTCATTTGGTAATTTAGCATATGTAATTTGCGCAAAACCAAGCCACCACAGACCAACTAAAACAAAAGATAATTGCGATCCAAATTGTTTATCATACAAACCAAAAACTTTAGTTTCTATTAAAACTAAACAAATTAATAATAATAAAATAGAACCTAAATACCCTAACATAAAACCTTTTGCACTAACATTATCTTGCTGCTCAGGATGTGCTACTTCTGGCAAATAAGCATTATAAAATACAATACTTCCCCAAAAACCTATACTTGCTAAAATAGTAAACACTATGGCAACCCAGAGAGTTTCTTTACCCGTAAAAAAGAATAAACTCATCACAGAAATTGATCCTAATAAACAGAAACCTTTTAAAAATTTCTTTTTATTTCCAGCATAATCTGCTATACCAGACAACATTGGTGATATAAAAGCAACAACTAAAAAAGAGAATGCCAAAGCATAATTATACAACGTTGTTGGTGTCCATAAAGTTCCTAAAAAAGCAATTTTTCCATCAGCATTAGCAAAACCTTCAGAAGCTGTTAAACCAGCATAATATATAGGAAAAACAGCAGTACTAATTACTAAAGAATATACAGAGTTAGCCCAATCGTAAAACGCCCAAGCATTAATTAATTTTTTATCTCCAATTTTTAACATAATCTTATTTTATAAAAAAACCGTTCAAAATTTCTTTTGAACGGCTACAATATAATGAAAGTATTTTGTTTACTATTTCTTTATTGAATTATTTGCTTGCGCATTAAATTGTGCTGCATATTTTCTTGCAGTTGGCAAATAGTTTCTTAAATCTTGAATTCTCGATTCGTTAGAAGGATGTGTGCTTAAAATTACTGGTGGTTTTTTACCTCCTGATTTTTCACTCATTCTCACCCATACCTCAGCTGCTTCTCTTCCATCGTACCCAGCCATAATCATAAAAACCAAACCTAACCTGTCTGCTTCTTGCTCATGAGTTCTACTAAATTTTAGCATCCCTAATGTAGAGCCAACACCAAATGCCATGTTCCAAATTTGTTGAGTTTCTTGACTCTTACCAGAAGTTCCTAATGCTACTGCTAAACCTCCAATTTGCTGCAACTGTCCTTGAGACATTCTTTCTTGTCCATGTTTTGCAAATGCATGTGCTACCTCATGCCCCATAACTGCTGCAACTCCATTTTCATTGGCACAAATTGGCATAATACCAGTATAAAAAACAACTTTACCTCCTGGCATACACCAAGCATTAACTGTTTTGTCTTCTATTAAATTAAACTCCCATTTATAAGAATTTGCTTCTTGTTCCATTCCATTAGCTCTCATAAAACGATCTACAGCCGCAGAAATATTTTTACCAACTTCTTTAATTTGATTAGACATTTTTCTATTGGTAGAAACTTTATTCTCTTTTAAAAAGTTACTATACTGAGCAAAACTTGCTGGTAATACTTGAGCATCACTTACAAAATTAACACGCTTTCTTCCGGTAATAGGCACTGTACTACATTCTACAAAAAGAAAAACGGTTAAAACTAAAATTCCTATTTTTTTCATTTAATTCTATTTTTAAGTGGACATTATTTTGACACAATAAAATTTTGTTTGTCACTTATATTAATCAATTTTTAAGATTTTTTAAAATTACATATTCTATCTTTATCAAAAAAGTAAATTTTATTTTATCTTTTTATGTAATTTTTTGATGATAAGAACGTCCAAAAAAATACAAATTTATTCAAATGAAAAATATTTTATCTCTCATTACAATTCTATTTTTATTAAGCTGTACAACTCAAGCTCAAAACTCATCCAAAGAAAAAAAAACGTATAAAGTTGAAAAAACAAATGCAGAATGGAAAAAATTACTCTCTCCAATGGCGTATTATGTTTTACGAGAAGCAGGAACAGAAAGAGCATTTACAAGTCCGTTAAATAAAAACTATAAAAAAGGGGTTTATGTTTGTGCAGGCTGCAAAACTGCTTTGTATAAATCTGAACACAAATACAATTCTAACTCTGGTTGGCCATCTTTTGATAGAGCTATAAAAAATAGTGTAGAATTAGATGTAGATTATAAAATTGGTTATGCAAGAACCGAATTAAAATGTAATACTTGCGGTGGGCATTTGGGGCATTCTTTTAATGATGGGCCATCTGAAACTACTGGAAAAAGGCATTGTATTAATGGTGTTGCTTTAGAGTTTGTTCCAAATAAATAGAAAATAAAGTACAAGACTAAAAATTAAGGGTTGTTATATTCAACTCTTTTTGTATCTTTCTCTAATAAATTATTCTTTATGGAGAAAGAAGCTATTGTAAATCTATTAGAAGAAAAACATCAAATTTTATTTGATTGGTTAAACAATCAACCAGATGATAATTGGGAAAAAGGGCCTGAACATAAATGGACAGTTGGTCAGCAAATACTTCATTTAGTAAATAGTTTGCAACTGTTAAATAATGCATTAAGTTACCCAAGATTTTTTTTAAAATATAAATTTGGAACCTGTAATCGCGAAATCAGAGATTATAATACTATAGTAAAAAATTACCAAGAAAAATTAATTGTAAATCAAGAGAGGGCAAGAATTTTTAATCAAAAACTAAAGAAACCATTACAAAGAGATAGAGAGCGATTGTTAAATAAATTGCAAATTCAAAATAAAAAGTTACAATACAAACTTCGAAAAATTAGTAATGTTAATTTAGATACTTTAGTGGTTCCTCATCCTTTAATGGGAAAAATGACTATTAGAGAAATTATTATGTGGACAGCATATCATACAGAACATCATACAAATAGTTTAAAAAAGGAATATGCTGAAGAAAATTATTGCTAAACCTTTTCTTTTTTTCTTTGGATTAGTTCCTTTATTTCTAGTAATTGGCTTTTTAAAAAGAGACAGCTTTCTTAACATTAATGTAGATTATATTTATTTTGATATAAACATAAGCTTAATTTGTAACATTTCTGCGGTTTTCTTTTTATTAATTGGATTTAACTATTATTCCCTTTTTTGGGCTCAGAAAACACCCAAAAAAACACTAACAATTATTCACATTGTTCTACAATTATTAACCATAATCCCTTTTCTTTCTGTAATATTATCTTTCAAAATTGATGGAAATATTTCAACAAATTTTGTTAGTAATAACCTTATTTTAATTGTATCTTTTATTGTTTTTTTACTATCTATATTTGTTCATTTAATCAACTTCTTTACAAGTTTATTCTTAAAAACAGAATAATCAAAAAACTAAATTCAATACTTACAAAAACCACCACTAATTCTTATATTTGTGCTTCCTAAAAAAGAAAACAAATTATGTTTAATAATTTAAGCGATAAATTAGATAAAGCCTTACACACCTTAAAAGGGCATGGCAAAATTACTGAGGTTAATGTTGCCGAAACTTTAAAAGAAGTTAGAAGAGCATTATTAGATGCCGATGTTAACTTTAAAATTGCCAAAGAATTTACCAAAAAAGTACAAACAAAAGCTATTGGTCAAAACGTATTAACTACCTTAAATCCAGGTCAGTTAATGGTTAAGTTAGTAAAAGATGAGCTAACTGAATTAATGGGTGGAGAAACTGTGGGTGTGAATTTAGGAGGATCACCAACTGTAATTTTAATGTCTGGTTTACAAGGTTCTGGTAAAACTACTTTTTCAGGAAAATTAGCTAATTACCTAAAAACTAAAAAATCTAAACAAGTACTTTTAGTAGGTTGTGATGTGTATAGACCAGCAGCTATTAATCAATTGCAAGTAGTTGGCGAGCAAATTGGAGTTGAAGTATATGCTGAAGTAGGGAATCAAAATCCGGTTGAAATTTCTCAAAACGCAATTAAACACGCCAAAGCAACTGGAAAAAATGTTGTAATTATCGATACAGCAGGACGTTTAGCTGTGGATGAAGAAATGATGACTGAGATTTCTAATATTCATAAAGCTGTTCAACCACAAGAAACATTATTTGTTGTAGATTCTATGACGGGTCAAGATGCAGTAAATACTGCTAAAGCATTTAATGATATCTTAAATTTTGAAGGAGTTGTTCTTACAAAATTAGATGGTGATACACGAGGTGGTGCTGCATTATCTATTAAATCTGTGGTTGATAAACCAATCAAATTTATTGGTACTGGAGAAAAAATGGATGCAATTGATGTTTTCCATCCAGATCGTATGGCAGATCGTATTCTTGGAATGGGAGATGTAGTTTCTTTAGTAGAAAGAGCACAAGACCAATATGATGAAGAAGAAGCCAGAAAACTACAGAAAAAGATTGCTAAAAACCAGTTTGGTTTTGATGATTTCTTAAATCAGATTCAGCAAATCAAAAAAATGGGATCAATGAAAGATTTGGTTGGAATGATTCCTGGTGCTGGAAAAGCAATGAAAGATGTAGACATAGATGATGATGCCTTTAAAGGTATTGAGGCAATTATTCACTCAATGACACCCTCAGAAAGAAGTACACCATCAAGTATAAATGCAAGCAGAAAAAAGAGAATTGCGAAAGGTTCTGGAACTTCTATTCAAGAAGTAAATCAGTTAATGAAACAATTCAACCAAATGAGCAAAATGATGAAGATGATGCAAGGTGGTGGTGGAAGAAAGATGATGCAAATGATGAAAGGGATGAAATAGTGAGTTAGTCACAGTTTTCAGTAACAGTTATCAGTAAAACTATGGATTTCAAACAATTATTGGCTTACAAGAAAGCATTTGATTTGTCAATGTATATTTTTGAAACATCTAAATCATTTCCTAAAGAAGAAAAATATTCTTTAACCGATCAAATAAGAAGAAGTTCACGTTCTGTATGTGCAAACATTGCAGAAGCATATAGAAAAAGAAGATATCCAAAACATTTTTATCAGTAAATTAATAGATTCTGATGGAGAAAATTCTGAAACCAGTACTTGGTTAGATTTTGCATTTGCTTGTGAATATTTATCAAAAGAAAAGCATCTTATCTATTCAGAACAAAATAAAGAAATTGGAAAACTAATCAATTTTATGATAAATAATCCAGGTAAATTTGGAGTTAAAACAGATTAAAATAAAATCTCAATTACAACTGAAAACTGAGACTGAGACTGAGACTGAAAATTAAATTATGACATTATTAGACGGTAAAAAAACAGCAGCAGAAATTAAAGAAGAAATTGCTTTAGAAGTTAGAGAATTAAAAGATAGAGGAAATAAAACTCCGCATTTAGCAGCAATTATTGTGGGTAATGATGGTGCAAGTATTACTTATGTAAACGCAAAAGTTAAGGCTTGTGAACGTGTTGGTTTTGAGTCTACTTTAATTCGTTTACCAGAAGAAACAACTGAAGAAGATTTGTTAAATGAAATTGCCATTTTAAATGTTGATAAAGATATTGACGGATTTATCGTTCAATTGCCTTTACCAAAACATATTGATGAACAAAAAGTTTTAATGGCTGTAGATCCTGATAAAGATGTAGATGGGTTTCATCCAACAAATGTTGGAAAAATGGCGCTAAACTTACCTACTTTTATCTCTGCAACTCCGTTTGGTATTTTAGAATTATTGGATAGATATAATGTAGAAACTTCTGGAAAACACGTTGTTGTTTTAGGTAGAAGTCATATTGTAGGTAGCCCAATGAGTATTTTGTTATCTCAAAAAAGAAAAGTGGGAAATGCAACAGTAACCATATGCCATAGCAGAACTAAAAACTTAAAGGAAATTACTTTGCAAGCAGATATTATTGTTGCCGCAATTGGAATTCCAGAGTTTGTAAAAGCAGACATGGTTAAAGATAATGTTACAGTTATTGATGTTGGTATTACACGTTTAGCAGATCCATCTAAGAAAAACGGGTTTAGATTGGTGGGAGATGTAGCTTTTAATGAAGTTGCCCAAAAATCAGAATTTATAACACCTGTTCCTGGTGGAGTTGGTCCAATGACCATTGCCATGTTACTAAAAAATACTTTACTATCTTGTAAAAGAAAGAATTAAACACCTTAAATGCATACAAAAAAAGCTGCCACTTACTTTAGCGAGTACTTTCAGATTTTTATTGGAATACTATTAACAAGTTTAGGCTTAAAAGCTTTTTTGTTACCCAATGGTTTTTTAGATGGTGGCGTTACTGGAATTGCTCTTTTAATAAGAACGCAAGCAGATATTAACATGTCTTACTTGTTAGTTTTAATTAGTATCCCCTTTTTAATTTTGGGTTATTTTACAGTTTCTAAACGTATTGTAATTAAATCTATTATTAGTATTTTAGGATTAGCATTATTTATTCATTTCGAAAATTTCCAAACTATAACAAATGATAAATTATTAATCTCAATTTTTGGTGGTTTGCTTGTGGGTTCTGGTATTGGAATTGCTATAAGAAATGGCTCTGTTTTAGATGGGTCAGAAATTTTGGGAGTATTTTTAAATGATAAATTAGGAATTAGTATTGGTAAAATAGTTTTAATTTTTAACATTATTTTATTTGCTATTACAGCTTTTGTAGTTTCTGTTGAAGTTGCCCTCTACTCTATTTTAACCTATATTATTGCCGCTAAAGTTACAGATACAGTTATAGAAGGTTTCGAAGATTTTATCGGGGTAACCATAGTATCTAGAAAACATAAATTAATTAAAAAGGCTATTTTAGAAAATTTAGGGGTTGGATTAACAATATACAAAGGTTCTTCTGGTTATGGAACAAAAGGAATACAAGAAGATTTTGATATTATTCATTCTATAGTTAACAGAATTGATATCAAAAAAATGTATAGAATTATTCAAGAAATAGACAAAGATGCTTTTATTGTAGAATTTGATGTAAATAATGTTAAAGGTGGTGTTTTAAGACACTATATTAACAAAAAGAAGAACAAGAAACTTCAAAAAATCACCCCTTAAATACCTTTATCTTTTACAGGATATTTTCCAAGTTGGATACACTATTTTCTCTTGTAAATCTGTCCATTCTCCAATCCATTTATACCCTTTTTCAGAAATATCATAAAACGTTAATCTAAAAAAACCGTCTGCTCCAGTTGGCGCTTTTTGCTTTTTGTACAAAACAATTTTTCCTTTAGATGTCTTATTTCCTATCCAAACAGATAAAGGTTTAGGAGTTGTGCTTGAAGAGTAGTAATGAACATTCCATTGTAAATTATCTTTATCAAACTGGCGTATGCTACCAGAATGTTTCCCATCTTTCTTTAAAGTTTCATCTTGTACAGCCATTCCGTTCATAATATATTTCCAACGCCAAATCATTTTTACTGGTTTTGCTCAAGAGCCGTCTAATTTTCTTGATTCTGATGTGCATTTACATTCGCCTATTAAATCTTTATAATCTTGTAATTGTTTGGGTGCTTTTGGATTGTATTTTCCAAAAGGATTCTCTTTAGAAACCTCGTATTTCATCTTGTTTTCTTGAGATGAAATAGATAGTACAAATAAACAAAATAGTAAAGTTAATGTAGATAAAAGTTTCATGATTGGTTAATATTTGATTACACAATGTAGTTAAAACCAATCATAATTGTTTAATATTTAACAGTCTTTAATATTGATTTAACACTGTTATTCTTCTTCTCTATGTACCAAATTCATTGAAAAAGAAGGCAAACAAATTGCTAAATATTCGCATTCTTTATCAAAAGGATTAGAATATTGAACTCTGGTGTTTTTTTCTATTTTGATGGATTGACCAGCTTCTAAAACAATCGTTTCTTCTTCTATAATAAACTGTTTTTTTCCTTTAATAATGTAAGTATATTCATTAAAATCTGGCGTTTGAAAAGGCTCACACCAATTGGCTGGTGCAATCATGTGTGCAATACTAATCTGAGAATTACCATCTGTGGCATTTCCAAAATGTTCTTCAATAAGTTTTCCGTCTGTGGTTGGCACTACAAATGGCGATCTTTGAATTGTATATTTTTTTTTCATAACAAAATCACATTTTGCGTAAGCGATTGAGCGGTCTGTTTGAGCTCTTTTTTGGTGTTGAAAACACTAAAAAAAGCGAGTAGCGAAAGCGCGGTTTTGCCTAAAGCAAAATACGCCCTAATGAAACCAAATAATAAGCGATTTCATTTTAGCCAAATCTGGAATTTGCTCTAAGGTTACTTTTTGGGTACTAAATTCTTTTAAGCCTAATTCTTCTTTATCTATAACTATAGTTGCATTTAAATCGTCTATAAATAGGGTTGCAGATGAAAACGTAGACTCAATTCTATTAATGTTATTATTGGCATTTATTTCAGAAAAATTTGAATTTAGATGAATACCAGATTCGGTTTTAAAACGAGCGTCATGAATTTCGATACTTTTTATAGTAGATGTAGAATCTAATTGCTCTTTTGGCATAATAGTTAACAAGAGTTTGCCTCCTTTTTCGTACACAAAATATTCGTCATCTTCTTGAAAATAATTGTCTCCTTGTGCGCCTTCACTTAAATTTTTAACAATAGAATCGTTTTTAAAAATTGATGCCAACTCTAAGATTTTAGTTTTTGTGGTAATACTACCCACTTTTCCTTTTTCTATTTTAAATTTACTATTGTTACCACAACTTATTAACAAAAGTGAGATAACAGCGATAATACTTATTGATAAGAAGGTTTTTTTTGTCATTTTGGTGAGTTTGTTCGTTATGTAAACGTTCTTTTTTGATTTTTGTTATTTTAATACTTTTTTTAATATACCAAAGGCTGCTCTAATAAAAGTTGCGCTGGTTAATACTTTTACAATTGGATTTTGTCTTGTGCTTCTTCTTCTATTATAACTTCTACTCGCTTTTGCTTCTCGTTGTCTTTCTTTTTCTCTCTCTTTGGCTAATCGTTCTTTTTCTTTTTGCGCTTTCTCTTTCTCAATGGCTTTTGCTTCAGCAATATTTACCTTTTCTATCTTAGCATTTAGTAATTCGTAGGCACTTTCTCTATCTAAATTCTCATTATATTTATAGAATAGTCTTGAGTTATTAATCACATTTTTCAACTCTTTTGGAGTTAAAATATCCATTCTACTCATGGGTGCACGCAACATGGTTCTTGCTAACGGAGTTGGAATTCCTTTTTCGTTTAAAACGGATATGAATGCTTCTCCAATTCCTAATTGAGTGAGCACTTCTTTGGTATCGTAATATTTAGAATCTGGATAATTCTCAGCCGCTAACTTAATCGCTTTTCTATCTTTAGCCGTAAATGCTCTTAAAGCGTGTTGCACTTTTAAACCTAATTGTGCTAAAATATCTTCTGGCACATCTTTAGGGTTTTGTGTTACAAAATACAAGCCAATTCCTTTAGAACGAATTAGTTTAACAATACTTTCTATTTGATTTAATAATGCTTTTGAGGCTTCTTCAAAAACCAAATGTGCCTCGTCTATAAAGATGATGAGTTCTGGTCTCCCTGAATCTCCTTGTTCTGGAAATGTTTCATACACCTCTGCCAATAATTGCAACATAAATGTTGAAAACAACTTTGGTTTGTCTTGAATGTCTGTTAAACGTAGTACAGAAATAATTCCTTTTCCGTCTTCATCTACTCTTGTTAAATCTTCTACATCAAACGATTTTTCGCCGAAAAACAAATCTCCACCTTGTTGTTCGATTTCTACAATTTTACGCAAAATGGCACCAGTTGAGGATGTTGAAATTCGTCCATATTCATTTTGGATTTCTTCTTTTCCTTCATTGGTTACAAATTGCAAAACCTTTTTAAAGTCTTTTATGTCTAATAAAGGCAACTTGTTATCATCGCAATATTTAAAAATGATGGCAACAATTCCGCTTTGAGTTTCAGTTAAGTCTAAAATTCTCGATAATAAAACAGGTCCAAATTCCGAAATTGTGGCACGCAAACGCGTTCCATCTTGTTCGGAAATGGTTAACACTTCTATAGGAAACTTTTTAGCTGTAAATGGAAAGCCAATTTTTGCGTGACGTTCATCTATCTTTGGATGTCCTGGACTCGGTTGTGCCAAACCCGATAAATCTCCTTTAATATCCATTAACAAAACAGGAATACCTTTTTCTGATAAATTTTCTGCTAAAACTTGCAAGGTTTTGGTTTTCCCTGTACCTGTTGCTCCAGCAATTAAACCGTGTCTGTTTAAGGTTTTTAAAGGAACTTTTACAATGGCATTTGTAATCGTTTCTTCACCTAACATTGCTGCTCCTAACTCTAAAAAATCTCCTTTGGTTTTGTAACCATTGTTGATATATTCAAAGAATTCTTGTTGTTGACTCATTTAAAACTAAATTTTGATAAAAATAAGTAAAGTTTCAATCTTGTGAAATTTTTTTTAGTACAACTGTGTTAGTTTATTTTGTATGGTTAGATTATATATGAAGAGGATAGCAAGAAATAAAGAAATAAGAATTCCTAACTTTGAGATTAAAAACTATCATAAATTCTAAATAGAAAATAGAGGTTGTCATCTTTATAAGAAAACTACCTTTATTCCAAATTCTAAAACCTTTTAAAGAATAACTATCAATAGATTTTCTTTTATCTTATTACTTCCTCTTTACCAACATCTTCAATAACATCAGTACTACTAATCATTTGCAAAACAGAAATCAATTTCATTATTGTTAATGAACTCTAAAAAGTTTTTAAGGGTAAACTTTTTCTTCATTATAGCATAAAATTATTATACAGGCTTACATCATTTTAATTTGAAAATAGAAATAACAACACTATTATTTCTTCTTACTTCAAAAATAGGTTTATAATCTTTAAATTTTAGATAATCTTTGTAAATTCTGGCAATAAAATAATCTGCCTCATTAACATCTTTTTCATATACAATTCTTTGTTTATCTTTTAAATTTAGCATTTTAACATTTGCCATCCCGATTTTTTCTGAAAAAGCAACTTTAATTTTAGGCGATTTATCAAAAGAAATTAAGTTTAATATAGCTTCTTTATAAGAATGCCCCCAATAATCGAGTTCAAAATTTTCTGCTCTATAATTTTTTTTAGATGTTATAATTTCATTAAAATAAACTGTTTGATAAGGATGAATTTTTATTTGGCTATAACAAACAAATACTGCATAAAATACAAATGCTAAAATTATGTATTTGTGTATTTTTTTGTGTTTAAAAAAATACATAGAAAAAAGTACTAAAATAATAAAGCTTGGATAAACAAAAAATAATTGCCTCCAACCATTATATAAAACAGAACCTCTACCAATAATTATAATTAAAGAAGCTACCATGAAAGATGATATAAAAGCAATGTATCTATTTTGTTTTTTTAGTAAAAAATTGCCTTTAGATTTTAGAACACAAAAAAGCATTAGTAGCAAACCTAAACATCCTAAAATGATGTATAGTAAAGGATTTGTGGTAAAAAACCATTTAAAAAAATAGCTTTTATCGCTAGAAGCTTTTATCATTTCTCCAAAAGTTAATACATAGCTATCATGCCTAAAATGAGACATATTTACAAAAGAAGCTATAAAATTACTAAAAGGATTTAACCATAAATTTGGCCAAAAAGAATAGACTAAAATAGACGTTGAAAAAATGTATGTGCCAAGATTATGTAAGGTTTTTTTATAATTTTTAAAACGAAAATCAACAAAATCAAAAATTAATAAATAAAAAATAGTCATAACAGGAAAAATAACCCCTACAATTCTAACATTAATTAATATAGCAGAAACAAAACTTAGTATAAAAATATTCTTTAAACTTCTTTTCTTTACAAACCTTATAAAGAAATAAAAGCACATAATAAACATTATCATTAAAGGAATATCTTTAGAATTGATGTAAGAATGTGCATAAATTCTAGGGTTTAAAACATATAATAACAATGATAGTATTCCGTAAAGTTTAGATTTAAATAATTGAACTACTAAAAGGTATAAAAAGACTCCACCAAATAAATAAAACAGATGTGTAAAAAAATGTCTATTGTAATAAACATTGGTTTCATCGCCATTAGGTTTTTCCCATTTAAATGCCTTTTCTAAGATTACTAAAGGAAGTTCAAAAGCAACTCCATAATCTCTATCTTTCCAGGTTTTTAAGGATTTATCACCTCTAAAAATATAATCAAAATTAAGTTTAGCTGTTTTTCTTTGAACATCTTCATCCCAACTTACACCATAATCTTTGTAAACAAAAAGTGCGATAAGGATTGTAGTAATTAAATAAAAGATAAGTATATGTAGATTCTTAAATTGAATGTCTTTTTTAGGTAATTTCAAAATTTTCGAATGGCTTCTTTTTATGTTTTTTATTACAGATTCTTAAGTAACAATACTAAAAACTATATCTTTAACTATTTAGCAATGTATCAAATTTTGATAAAAATAAGTAAAGTTTAATTGTTAGAAAATTATTTGTGTGTTTTGTTGGAAAATTGTTTTTGGGGAGATTCGCTAATGTTAACACGAATATGCAATGTTTCAACGTTTATATTCTTAGTTTTCGAAGATATTAGAAATGAAGTTTAGAAACAAACTAAATACAAAAACTAACTGCATTAGTCAATCCAATGTTTAAAGTCTTTTACACGTTCTCTGCTGACAATAATTTCTTGTTCGTTATAAGAATTCAAAATTAATTTTAAACGTGAATTAGAATAAGCTACAATATCTTTTATCGCATTTATATGCACAATAAAAGTACGATTTACTCTAAAAAAATGTTCTGGGTCTAATTGCTCTTGCCAGTTTTCTAAAGAATTATCTAACAAGTGATTTCTGTTTTCTTTAGTATGGATATAAGTAGATTTGTTTTCGCTATAAAAACACTCTATTTCATCAATATGAATAATTTTTATATGCTGACCAACTTTTATAGATAAACGTTTTTTAAATTTTCGGTCTACAGGGTTTATCAATAATTTACGAATATCATCCAAGTTTACTTGTACATCAGATTGCGTAGGTTGTTTTTGTTTAAACTGATTTATGGCAGCTTCTAATTCGTCACTATCTAAAGGTTTTAATAAATAATCGATACTATTTAACTTGAAGGCTTTTAAGGCATATTCATCATAAGCAGTGGTAAAAATGATAGCAGAATTAACTTCAATTTCTTCAAAAATTTCAAAAGATAAACCATCAGACAACTGAATGTCTAAAAAAATCAAATCTGGATGTTCATTATTTTGTAACCAGTTTAAAGACTCTTCTACAGAATGTAGCATTTGCTGAACTTCAATACCTAATTCTGCCAACATTCTGTTTAACCTTCTTGCTGCTGGTTTTTCGTCTTCAATAATTAGTACATTCATCTTATTTTCTTGTTAATCTTTTTGCGTTTTTATTTATAATTCTTGCTCCAATAAAAGCAGTTAAAAATGTAGCAATGGCAACTGCCCACCAAAATTGTTGCATATTTTTTACAAAACGTGTCCCAACTTCTGACCAAAAAGCACAGTATAAACCCACTACAGACCACGCCATAAAATAATAGTGTTTGTTTAACCAGTTTTTCGTCTTTTTTAGAACAGGATACATGCCTGCTAAAATAGTAACTAAACTTACAATAGCAAAGAAATGAAAAATGCTAAATCCGTTAAAATTAGATATAAAAAATGATGAAACATTTAATAATAGCATATTGGCCACATAAATATAACCTACTTTTTTATGAAAGCGAGTTCCTTTTGTATTAAAAACCACGACTAATCCTGTTACCATTGAAACTATGGCAAAGAATAAATGAATATATCCTATTGTAGAAAACATAATTATAGTTTTTAGTTTTTAGTTGTTCGTTGCTAGTTGTTAGTTGTTAGTTGTTAGTTGTTAGAAAGTTGAAAAAAAGATGTAGGATTCAAAATATTTTTCGAAATTTCTTCACACTTCATATTTATTTCTTCTCTCTCAATTAAAACCTATTCTTTTGTTCTTCTTTCTCCATCATTTCTTTAATTTTTCTTTCTTCCCAATCTCTTCCAAAACCAATAGATTTAAATCCAAAAACACCTAACCAATGGAAAAACATACCTATTCCCCAGAAAACCCAAGTAGAATATACTCCAAAGTTTAAAAATGTTTCGCTAAATGAATCTCCGCTTTTGGTTAATCCAAATATTATTACACCGCTAATAAAAATATTAACAACTAGATATACTGATAAATGAACGTAAAAACCTTTAATGTCTTTTACACGTTTTTTGGCTCTTATATAATTTTGTTCGTTTCTAAAATCTTGTTGCATTTTATTTGTATTTTTTTAATATTTCTGCTGTTTTTCTTTCTTCCCATTTTTTTCCTAATCCTAAAACCTCGAAACCAAACACTCCCAACCAATGAAAAAATAATGCGATTAGCATTCCTCCTAAAGCAAACCAGAAGAAGTGAAAACCTGGTACAAATTTTAAATTGACAAAAAGGATGATTGGAAAAGCAAAGACATTCACAATTAAATGAACATAAAATCCTTTTATTTCTGCAGCTTCTTTTTTAGCTTTTAAATAATATTTTTCTTGAAGGTACTCTTCATCTAAAACAGCTTCTTTAAGAACATTACTGCTTACAATTTCATTGATTTTTCTCTCTTTCCATTCTGATTTAAAACCCATTTTAGAGAAGGCAAATACATTAATCCAATGTATAATTAAGCCAATAAACCAAGCTACAATTGCATACCAAAACCAATGAAACTGTGGTACTGTTTGTAAGTTGATAAATATGATAAAAGGCAAAATTAAAAACGTTGCAAAAAAGTGGGTATAAAAACCTTTGATGTCTTTAATTTGTTTTTGCGCAATTAAATTTAAATGATAATGTATATAATTTGATTTCATGACTTACTTATTCTCGTTCATAAATTCTTTAATCTTTCTTTCTTCCCAGTTATTTCCAAATCCTAATAATTTAAACCCGAAAATACCCAACCAATGAAAGAATAAACCCATTCCCCAGCCTAAAACAGAAAACCAAAACCAATAAAATTCTGGTACATATTTTAAATTTACAAAAATAATTACAGGAATTACCAAGCAATAAATAGCCAAGTGTGTGTAAAACCCTTTTATTTCCTTTACTTTTTTTTGGGCTTTATAATAGCGTTGTTCTTTTGAAAAACCTGCAGCCATCTTATCTTCTGTATTTATCATCATTCATATATTCTTTTACCTTTCTTTCTTCCCAATCTTTATTAAAAATAAAATTAATTCCGAAAGTATTTAATGCTTGGAAAATAATTCCTATTCCCCAATATATCCATATTTTATAGTTATGATAGTCTGTAAAAGCTTCCTTAAATGACTCTCCATCATTCATATCTCCTACAATAAAAACGGCACTTAAAAAGATGTTTACAATTATATAAATGGCTAAATGTTTATAAAATTTACTTATTCTTTCTACTCTTTTACGAGCCAAAACATACTTTTGTTCTTGTGTAAATTTTTGTTTCATTATTGTAATCTTTTTTGTTGATTTTCTTTCTCCATCAACTCTTTAATTTTTCTGTCTTCCCAATTTTTTCCTAAGAAAATATTGTAATTATTTACTTCTAAAAAGTGGAATACTAAACCTATTCCCCATCCAAATATTGGAAACCAAAACCAATGAAATTGTGGCGAAAATCTTAAATTGATAAAAATTAAAAAAGGAATTACTAAACAGTAAGAAGCTAAATTTTGATAAAATTCTTTTAATTTTTCTACTCTTTCTACAGCTTTTACATATTTGCTATTTTCTAAATCGTCTGAATACATAATATTGTTCATTTTATAAAGGAGAGGTAAACTCACCTTAAAAGTTGTGTTGTTATTTTCTATTTTAACAGGTTTATCTGTTAGTAACCCATACCTATCAGCAATGTTTTGTAACCCAACTTTGGTGCTTTTTCCTATTGCTTCTTTAGGGTTGATGTTATTTTCTATAATCAAATGATTATTCTCCTCATAAATTGATATCACTAAGGGTTTAGAGGATGAAACCACATTGTGTTTTACTGCATTTTCTAACAATAGTTGTAATGATAATGGTACCATTTTTAACTCTGCATCACTCACATTATCTGGAATATTAAATTGTATTGCATCTTCAAAACGCATTCCTAATAACTGCATATACGTTTTTGCGAATAACAATTCCTCAGAAATGGGTACTAAATCTTTATTTCTCTGTTCTAAAACATATCTATACACTTTAGATAGTTTGGTGGTAAATTTTTCTGCTTGATTAGGATTTTCGCCAATTAAACTGGTTAATACATTTAAGCTATTGAACAAAAAATGTGGATCTAATTGATTTTTTAACGACTCAAACTTTGCTGTTTCTGTTTTTGCTACAATTTCTTGTTTTGTAGTTTCTTGTTTGGTAGACTTCTTCCATTCTATCATAAACTCTCTTGCGTGTAAAAAGGAAGAAACAGCGAAAGAAAAAAGCATCCAAAAAAGGTGAACCCAAATAAATCTCTGCTCAAAAAAACGTTCTTCAGGCAATCCATCTACTTTAACAAATAAAATATAATGTATAAATAAAATTGCTGGTACTGTATATAATACTGTTGAGATGATTCCTGCCCAAACTCTTTTATTAGTCTGTGTAACCCAATCCCATTTAGAGGTAATAAAGTTATTTAAAACTCCTTGTCCGAAGGCTAAAATAAATGTATAAAGTGATGTTCTTGTTAGCGTTAAAAGAAAACCTCTAAAGGAATAATCTCTTACTATAATAAAAAGAATAATAGTTAGTATTAATATAATTTTTAGTGTTAGTAAAAATTCTTTTTTAATTTGTTTTGTATATTCTATTTTATTAAAGCTATTCATTTTACTCTTTATATTAGTTTATTAAACCCAATATGGTATTAAAATTTGATATCTAAAGATACATCTTTATCAGTAACTACAAACTTTGCATCATCATATTGTGGCGGACCAAAACTCATCACATTATTAGAGGCACCATAGTCTTCTTTTGGCATTCCATTTGGCTGAAAATCCATTTTATCATTATCATTTTTATCATGAAAACATACTATTGCATATTCTCCATCTTCTAAATTTTTAAAAACTACGGTACTTTTTCCGTTAATTATTTTTGCATTTTTAGATTGAATAGGTGTTTTCATAAAAGTAGTTTTGTTATATAAAGCAAAGCCTACTTTACCAGAATCTGAGGTTACATTTACAACAGTTGCTGTTATTGATTTGTTTTGAGCTGTTATTGAACTCGATATAAATAACATTAGTGCAACTAAAACTGGAACTATAAATTTCATAATATTTAATTTTATTGATTAATACTAATGCAAATATCTACTCAAAGTTCAGTTTTTTAAAGTAAAGAATACCGAGTTGTTTTTTTTTAAGGATGAATTGTAAAAAAACAATATTTAAGTTTAATAAGTCTTTATACAAGTCTAAGAATTAAATTATTATTGTTTCAAATATTGATAATAAATCATTTTACGAGGATTCTAATATTAAATTATTAACGAAATATTGAAATTCGTTAATATTTCGTAAAACTTATTAAAAAGTGTTATTAGTATATCAATAAAAATTAAAAAATACATACTTTTGTTCCGATGATTACTTCAATAAATAAAATAAATATGATAGTACCCACTTTGCGCTCTCGCAGAAGGTCTCGCTAATTCTAAAACTTAGCACATTATTTAGAAACTCTATTTTATTTATGCTTATGTATTACAATTTTAACTTTAACGGCAATCAAAATCAAATTACTTTAAGTAGTAATCTTATTTCTGTGCGACGTCGTAATTTTCGCCGCCCGTAAGGGTATAGATAAAATTATGGAGTTAGGTGTGTCCAATTCCGCATTAAGCAAAAAGTCTTTTTACAATAAAAAAAATAAAAAACGTAATTCAATGGAAGTTGTAATTGCAAATGAATCACATATAAAATACGCAACAATTATTTGCAAAACCATAGAAGATGCTGCTCAAGTAAGAGGTACAGGTATTGCTAAAAGAAAACCTGAATATATTGCCACTAAAATGGAAAATGGGAATGCTGTAATTGCTTTAGATAATGGAAAATTTGCTGGATTTTGCTACATCGAAAAATGGGGACATGGAAAATTTGTTGCCAATTCTGGACTAATTGTACATCCAGATTATAGAAATATAGGGTTGGCAAAAAAAATTAAAGAAGTTGTTTTTAAACACTCCAGAACAAAGTTTCCAGATGCAAAAGTATTTAGTATTACTACTGGTTTAGCAGTAATGAAACTAAATAGCGATTTAGGCTATAAACCTGTTACTTTTTCTGAATTAACAGACGACCAAAGCTTTTGGGATGGCTGCCAAACTTGTAGAAACTTTGATGTTTTAACAAGAACAGATAGAAAAATGTGTTTGTGTACAGGAATGTTATTTGACCCTAAAAACAATAACAAAGAAGCTACTAAAGAAGTAAAAGAAAACGTATTTAAAAGGTTAAAAAATATAAAACAGAATTTGTTTTTAAAAAAAGATAAAAAATGAAAAAATTAGTAATTGCTTATAGTGGTGGTTTAGACACTTCCTATTGTGCTGTAAGTTTATCAAAAGAATATGAAGTTCACGCAGTAAGTGTAAACACTGGTGGATTCTCAAAAGAAGAAATCAATCATATAGAAAGTAACGCTTATAAAATGGGAGTTACTACTTATAAAAACATCAATGCAGTTTCTACTTTTTATAATAAAGTAGTTAAATATTTGATTTTTGGAAATGTCTTAAAAAACGCAACATATCCTTTGTCTGTTAGTGCTGAAAGAATTATTCAAGCTATAGAAATTGTAGAATATGCAAAAAGAATTGGTGCAGAATATATTGCTCATGGAAGTACTGGTGCTGGAAATGATCAAGTACGTTTTGATATGATTTTTCAAACTTTAGCTCTTAACATCAATATTATTACACCCATTAGAGATCAAAAGTTAACCAGACAAGAAGAAATCGATTATCTAAAATCTGAAGGAATTGATATGCCTTGGGAAAAATCAAAGTATTCTGTAAATAAAGGTCTTTGGGGAACCAGTGTTGGTGGAGTTGAAACTTTAGCATCAGAAAAACCTTTGCCAAGTGAAGCTTACCCTTCTCAACTTGAAAAAAATGGAGAAGAAAAAGTAACCTTAACGTTTAAAAATGGTGAGTTTGTTGCTTTAAATGGAGAATCTAATGTTCCTGAAATCAATATCGAAAACCTAAATGAAATTGCTTCTAAATATGCAATTGGTAGAGATATTCACGTTGGAGACACTATTGTAGGTACCAAAGGAAGAGTTGGCTTTGAAGCTGCAGCTGCTTTAATTACTGTAAAAGCTCATCATTTATTAGAGAAACACACGTTAACCAAATGGCAATTACAACACAAAGAATATTTATCGAGTTTCTATGGAATGCATTTGCACGAAGGTCAATATTTAGATCCTGTGATGAGAGATATGGAAGCTTTTTTACAAAGTTCTCAAAAAATGGTTTCTGGTGATGTTACTGTTACTTTAAAACCGTATCATTTCTCTTTAGACGGAATTGTTTCTAAACACGATTTAATGTCAAGCAAGTTCAGTACGTATGGTGAAGAAAATAAAGCGTGGACAGCTGACGATGCTAAAGGATTTATCAAGATTTTAGGAAATCAGAATAAAATATATCAACAAGTAAATAAATAGTATTAATCCTGCAAGGTTTCAAAAACCTTGTAGGTATAAAATCAAACGCCTACAAGGTTTTTGAAACCTTGCAGGATAAATAGTAAATAATGAAAAAATTACAAGTAGGAATTATTGGTGGTGCAGGTTACACAGCTGGAGAATTGATTCGATTATTATTGAATCACCCAAAAACAAATATCAATTTTGTGTACAGTACTTCTAATGCAGGAAACAAGCTATACAAAGTACACCAAGATTTAATTGGAGATACAGAAATTGAATTTACCCAAGAAATCAATGCAAATGTTGATGTATTATTCTTGTGTTTAGGTCATGGAAATTCAACAGCTTTTTTAAAGGCAAATCATTTTTCTGACAACACAAAAATCATTGATTTAAGTAATGATTTCAGATTGGTAAAAGATAAAGTTATAGATGGTAAAGAGTTTGTTTATGGTTTACCAGAACTGCAAAAAGAAGCCATTCAAGCAGCACAATACATTGCAAATCCTGGTTGTTTTGCAACTGCTTTACAATTGGCAATTTTACCTTTAGCTGCGAATGGGTTGTTAAAAAATGATGTTCATATTAATGCAGTAACTGGTGCAACTGGTGCAGGAACTTCGTTATCGAAAACCACACATTTTACGTGGAGAGATAACAACTTTTCGCATTATAAAGCGTTTGCACATCAGCATTTAGGTGAAATTAATCAGACTGTACATCAATTACAATCTGATTTTGATTCAGAAATTAACTTTATGCCCAATAGAGGGAATTTCTCAAGAGGAATTTTTGCAACCACTTATACCAAATTTGAAGGTTCTTTAGAGGACGCAAAAAAAATATATCAAGATTTTTATAAAGACGCAGCATTTACTTTTGTTTCTGATGAAAGCATTCATATGAAACAAGTGGTAAACACAAATAAATGTTTGGTGCAGTTAGAAAAACACGGAAATAAATTATTAATTACAAGTACTATTGATAATTTGTTAAAAGGGGCTTCTGGAGCAGCAATCCAGAATATGAATTTAATGTATGACTTTGAAGAAACCTTAGGTTTAAATTTAAAAGCGAATTATTTTTAGGAAGAATAAGTTGGAAAATCCTGCAAGGTTTCAAAAACCTTGTAGGTATTAAAAAGCGATACCTATAAGGTCAAAAAAAGACCTTGCAGGATAAAATAGATTCCTGCTTTTGCAGGAAAGACAAATTAAAGAATAAAGTTTACAACTTTGAAATATTTTTTATTATGAAAGTAGCAATTATTGGAGCTGGAAGTTTAGGACAATCTATAGCCAAAGGTTTATTGTCTAAAAAAGTAATAAGTGCTCTGTATTTAACCAAAAGAAATACAGCTTCTTTAGAGAGTTTTAAAAGACATAAAGAAGTTACATTAACCGCAGACAACACATTTGCGGTTGATAATGCAGATATCATCATTTTTGCAGTTCAGCCTAAACATTTGAGCAAAATTTTAGAAAATGTAAAATATTTACTGAGAAAAGAGCAGCTAATTATTTCTGTTGCCACAGGATATTCTATTGGTAAAATTGAAAATAGTATTGGTGCTAAACATTCAATTGTTAGAGCAATGCCCAATACGGCTGCTTCTGTTCGACAATCTATGACGTGCCTTTCTGCTAACGAAAAAGGAAAAGAGCAAATAGAATTGGCAAAAACGGTTTTTGACAGTTTAGGAGTTTCTATGGAAATTCCTGAAGAACAACTACAAGCTGCTACTGTGATTTGTGCAAGCGGAATTGCTTTTTGGATGCGTTTGATAAGAGCGACAACGCAAGGTGCGATTCAGTTGGGTTTTGAAGCTACTGAAGCACACGAATTGGCAATGCAAACTTGTTTTGGAGCCGCAACTTTATTGAAGAAATCTGGAAATCATCCTGAAGCAGAAATTGATAGAGTTACCACTCCAAGTGGTTGTACTATTGAAGGATTGAACGAAATGGAACATCAAGGATTAAGTTCTTCTTTAATTAAAGGAATCAACGCTTCCTTTGAGAAAATCAATCACATAAAAACAAAATAATTTACATCATCTACCAAAAACTAACAACTAAAAACTTTTAAGATGCCTTTGTTTAATGTATATCCTCTGTATGATGTTACTCCTGTTAAAGCCAAAGGAGTCTATGTTTACGATGAAAATAAAACCGAATATTTAGATTTGTATGGTGGTCATGCTGTAATTTCTATCGGTCACGCGCATCCAAAATATGTAGAAGCTATAACTAACCAGGTTTCTAAATTAGGATTCTATTCGAATGCCATTCAAAATCCGTTACAAAAACAATTAGCAGATAAAATTGAAACACTTTCTGGTTGTACAAATTACGAATTGTTTTTATGTAATTCTGGTGCTGAAGCTAATGAGAATGCATTAAAATTAGCTTCTTTTAAAACAGAAAAAAAAAGAGTGATTGCTTTTAAAAATGGTTTTCACGGAAGAACTTCGGCTGCAGTTGCTGCAACTGACAATAAAAACATTATTGCACCCATTAATGCACAACAAGAAGTTAAAATTCTTGATTTAAATGATATTGAGGGTGTAAAAAGAGAATTAGAAAAAGGTGACGTTTGTGCTGTAATTGTAGAATTTATTCAAGGTGTTGGTGGTTTAGATGAAGCTACTGCTGATTTCTTTGAACAAGTTGATGCACTTTGTAAATCAAACAATACACTTTTTATTGCTGATGAAGTGCAGTCTGGTTATGGACGTTCTGGAAAATTCTTCGCATTTCAGCATTATAATGTAACTCCAGATATTATTTCTATTGCCAAAGGAATGGGAAATGGTTTTCCAATTGGCGGAATTTTAATTCATCCAAGTATTGAAGCAAAATTCGGAATGTTAGGTACTACTTTTGGCGGAAATCATTTGGCTTGTGCTGCTGGTTTATCAGTTTTAAATGTAATTAAAGAGCAAAATTTAATAGACAATGTCAATGAAATGTCTGCATATTTTATCAAAATAGCGAAAACGATTCCACAGATAAAAAACATTAAAGGGCGTGGATTAATGTTAGGTTTAGAATTCGATTTTGAAGTAAGTGATTTAAGAAAGAAGTTAATTTATGAGTATCACATTTTTACAGGTGGAGCAGCCAATAAAAAGTTACTGAGAATTTTACCTCCATTAACCGTAAGAAAAGATCATATCAATCAGTTTTTTGAAGCTTTAATTGATGCATTACAAAATTAAATAAAAATAAGGATGTCAGACTGAGCTTGTCGAAGTCTAATTTAACAATAAAATTATGAATACCTTATTATCCACAGAAACAAGAAACAATGTTTTGCTAACAATGGCAAAGCTTTTAGAAGAACATAGAGCAGAAATCATCAACATTAATAAAACTGATTTAGAGGCTTATAAAGGTGATGACATTTCTATGTTTGATCGTTTAAAAGTGAATGATGCTAAAGTTGATGAAATGATAAAAGCTGCAAGGCATTTAGCTTCTCAAGAAGACCCTGTTGGTGTAGAGCGTTTTAGTTTTCTGCACGAAAACGGAATGCAAGTCTACAACAAAACTGCTTCTTTTGGTTCGGTTTTAATTATTTATGAGTCAAGACCAGATGTAACAGTAGAAGCTGCAGGAATTGCTTTTAAATCAGGTAATAAAATCTTATTAAAAGGAGGAAAAGAATCTTTAAATTCCAACTTAAAAATTGTAGCATTATGGCATCAAGCTTTAAAAGAGCATAATGCTGCTACAGATTGGGTAGAATATTTACAATTCAACAGAATAGAAACCCAAGCATTTTTAGAAAAACCAACTCAAAAAGTTGATTTAATTGTGCCAAGAGGTGGAGAACGTTTAATTGCTTTTGTAAAGCAACACGCAACTTGTCCTGTTATTATTAGCGGACGTGGAAACAACTTTGTATTTGTAGAAAAAGAAGCAGATATTAATATTGCTTTTGATGTCATTTTGAACGGAAAATCAAAAATATCTGCTTGTAATGCAGTCGATAAAGTTTTGGTTGATGAAAATCTTCCCAATAAAAATAAATTTATCTATCAATTGATATCAAAATTGAAAGCCGGTAAAATTGAAATTTTGGGTGATGCCATTGTTGCCGAAAATCATAATTTAGAGCAAATTTCTTCTGATACTGTTTGGTATGAAGAGTTCTTAGATTATAAAATTGTAATTGGAGAAATTGCTTCTAATGAAATAGCTATTGTAAAAATAAATCAATATTCTGGAGGACATTCTGCAGCAATCATCACAAAAAATGAGGCTGTTGCAAAAGTTTTTATGGAAAATATTGATTGTGCTGCTGTGTATCATAATGCTTCTACTCGTTTTACAGATGGAGGGCAGTTAGGATTGGGTGGAGAATTGGCAATTAGCACAGACAAATTACATCAACGTGGGCCAATTGGTTTACAACATTTGGTTACTAATAAATGGTATGTTCACGGAGAAGGACAAGTTAGGAATTAAAGAGGTTTAGGGTATGTCATTCCGATTGAAGCGATAGCGAAACAGAGGAATCTAAGATTTCTCGATACAATTTTTAATATTTCGCTTAAGCTCTAAATTAAAAATCACTCGAAATGACAGGATGGAAAAATCGTAATTACAAAATTAACAATTGAATAAAAAGAAACGCATATTACTAAAAATTGGTTCTAACACCTTAACAAAGGAGACCAATAATATTTCAAGAGGAAAAATTGAAGATATTGCAAATCAGATTGCAAAACTCAAAGATACTTGCGAATTTATTATTGTAAGTTCTGGTGCTATTGCTGTGGCAAAACAGTTTGTGAAGTTAGAAAGTTTACAAAGTGAAGTTTTTGTAAAACAAGCTTTGGCTTCTATTGGTCAGCCTCATTTAATCAGAATTTATCAAGAAATTTTTAGAGAATATGGTTTGTTAAGTTCTCAGTGCCTTCTCTCCTATTCTGATTTTGAAAAAGAAGAAAGCAGAACCAATATTACCAATACTATAAATGTTTTGGTAAACAACAATTACATTCCGATTATCAATGAAAATGATACTGTTGCCACTGATGAAATTAAGTTTGGTGATAACGATAAATTAGCGGCGCTAACAGCATCCTTATTAGAGGTTGACTTGTTAATCATTGCAACCAATACCAATGGAATTTATACCAAAAAATCCATCAAAAATAAACAACCAAAAACTATTGAAGAAGTAATCAATTTTGAGGATTTAAAAAACGAGATTGTCAATGCAAAATCTACTCATGGAAGTGGAGGAATGCAATCGAAAATTGAAGCTGCTGAAGTAGCAAAAAAAGCAAATATAGAAACGTGGATTGTAAACGGATTGGAAGATCATTTTATTACAAATGCTTTTGAAAATAAAGTTCCGTTTACAAAAATTAAATAAACTCCTGCAAGGTTTTAAAAACCTTGTAGGTATCAGAAAAACATTTAAGAATACCTACAAGGTCATAAAGACCTTACAGGAAAAACAATAAAAATGAAACATTACACATCCATAAAAAACATTGACGATATCAATTCTTGGATTGAAGAAGCTAAAGAAATTAAAGCAAATCCATTAGCGAATATCGAATTAGGACAAAACAAAACCTTGGGTTTATTATTCTTCAACTCGAGTTTACGTACACGTTTAAGCACACAAAAAGCCGCTTTAAATTTAGGAATGAATCCAATTGTAATGAATGTTTCTGGTGATGCTTGGGGAATAGAGTTTGGAGATGGCACTGTTATGAATGGCAATACAGCAGAACATATTAAAGAAGCTGCTGCTGTAGTTTCACAATATTGTGATGTGATTGCAGTAAGAGCTTTTCCTACTTTGACAGATAAAGAAAAAGACAACTCAGAACAAGTATTGAATTCTTTTGTACAATATGCTTCTGTGCCTATTGTAAATATGGAAAGTGCAACTGGTCATCCTTTACAAGGTTTAACAGATGCCATTACAATTGCAGAGAACACAACCAAAAAGAAACCCAAAGTTGTCTTAAGTTGGGCACCACACATTAAAGCACTTCCGCACGCAGTTGGAAATAGCTTTGTACAAGCCATGCAAAAAATGGATGTTGAGTTTGTAATTGCTAATCCTGAGGGATATGATTTGAACCTAAAAATCACAAAAGAAACTCCTATTTATCACAATCAGTCAGCAGCTTTTAAAGATGCCGATTTTGTGTACACCAAAAACTGGAGTTCTTATGATGATTATGGTAAAATTCTTAAAGTTGATAAAGACTGGATGATTACCAAAGATAAAATCGGTGATGCAAAATTTATGCACTGTTTGCCAGTAAGAAGAAATGTGGTTGTAGAAGATGCTGTTTTAGATTCAGAAAGTTCTTTAGTAATTGAGCAAGCAAATAACAGAACTTTTGCTGCGCAATTGGTATTAAAAAAAATATTAGAAGATTTGTAATCAATTCAACTAAACCTCAAAGGTTTTAAAAACCTTTGAGGTTTATAAAAATATTAAGTATTATTTTTTCCCTATTGGGAAAATTAAAAGATACTGAAACAAATTCAGCATAAAATGAAAGAACAGTTATCAATCATAAAAATAGGTGGAAACATCATAGAAAATGAAACTTCTTTAAATGCGTTTCTAAAACTATTTTCTAATCTAAAAGGAAAGAAAATTTTAGTTCACGGAGGTGGAAAGAGAGCAACTCATATTGCTTCAAAATTAGGCATAGCATCTAAGATGGTAAATGGTAGACGTATTACTGATGCTGAAACTTTAGAGGTTATTACAATGGTTTATGGTGGTTTAGTCAACAAAAATGTGGTTGCAAAACTACAAGCTTTAGGTACTGATGCCATTGGTTTAACAGGCGCAGATATCAACAGTATTCAATCTGATAAAAGACCCGTTAAGGAAATTGATTTTGGTTTTGTTGGTGATGTAAAAAAAGTGGCAAACAATTCTATTGATAAATTAATTCAAGCGGATTTTACCCCTGTTTTTTGTGCGATTACACATGATAGAAATGGACAATTATTAAACACCAATGCAGATACCATTACAAGCACAATTGCAGTAGGAATGAGTGAACTCTATGACACTTCAATTTACTATTGCTTTGAATTGAATGGCGTTTTACAAGATTTTGATGATAAAGATTCAGTAATTAAAAATATTAATACTGATAAATACAAAGAATTACTTAAAAGCGGAGTCATTTCTGATGGAATGATTCCTAAATTAGACAATTGTTTTGATGCTTTAAAAAGTGGTGTACAAAAAGTACATATTGGAAATACATCAATGTTAACCAAAGAAAACGAGTTGTTTACAACAATTACTTTATAATTATGACTTTAGAAAAATTAACAAAAGACGCAATTGCACTTTTAAAGAATTTGATTGAAACACAATCTTTTTCTGAAGAAGAAGAAAACACTGCGTTATTAATTGAAGGATGGTTTAAAGAATACCAAATTCCATTTAAAAGAACAAAAAATAACATTTGGGCAACGAACAAATATTTTGATGAAAGTAAACCTACGTTGTTGTTAAACTCACATCATGATACAGTTCACCCAAACTCAAAATACACCAACGATCCTTTTAAAGCGATTGTAAAAGATGGAAAATTATACGGTTTAGGAAGTAATGATGCAGGTGGTTGCTTAGTTTCTTTAATCGCAACTTTTACCAATTTTTATGCGCAAGAAAATTTAAAATACAATTTAGTTATTGTAGCTTCTGCAGAAGAAGAAAACAGTGGAAATAATGGTTTAAACTCTATGTTGCCCATCATTCCTCATATTGATGTTGCTATTGTTGGTGAACCTACTTTAATGAATTTAGCAGTTGCAGAAAAAGGTTTGGTCGTTTTTGATGCGCAAGTTGATGGCACTCCAAGTCACGCAGCACATCCAAATGATAACAATTCCATTTACAACACCATTGAAGTTTTACAGTGGTTTAAAGATTTTAAATTCGAGAAAACTTCAGATGCTTTGGGTGATGTAAAAATGACAGTCACTCAAATTAATGCAGGTTCTCAACACAATGTGGTTCCAGGACACGTAGATTTAGTTATTGATGTTCGTGTAAATGATGCTTATTCCAATCAAGAAATTGCAGACATTTTGCAAGAACAATCTCCTTGCAGTAAAATAACTCCAAGAAGTTTACGATTAAACTCCTCTTCTATTTCAATTAACCACGATTTGGTAAAAGCAGGAATAGCAATGGGAAGAACAACTTATGGATCTCCAACCTTGTCTGATCAATCTGTCTTATCTTGCCAATCCTTAAAATTAGGACCTGGAGATAGCACACGCTCTCATTCTGCAGATGAATTTATTTATTTATCAGAAATTGAAGAAGGAATACAAATTTATGTGGAATTGTTAAATCGTGTAATTGTGTAAACACAGAACTCCTGCAAGGTTTTAAACACCTTGTAGGTTTAAAATTTATTATAAAATACCTACAAGGTCTCAAAGACCTTGCAGGACAAACAAATAGATATAGATATGAAACTTTGGGACAAAGGATTTTCAATAGACAAACAAATAGAAAACTTTACAGTGGGTAATGACAGAGAAATTGACATACACATTGCAAAATATGATGTGCAAGCTTCTTTAGCACACGCTATAATGTTAGCATCTATTGGAATTATTTCTGCTGATGAATTGACCGATTTAAAAAAAGGGTTGCAAGAATTAGCTACAGACATTGAAAATGGAGATTTTGTAATAGAACCTTCTTTTGAAGATGTACATTCTAAAATTGAGTGGGAATTGACCAATAAATTAGGTGAAGTTGGTAAAAAAATTCATACTGCTCGTTCCAGAAACGATCAAGTTTTAGTGGCTTTACAACTCTATTACAAAGAGAATTTAGCCATTGTAAATGATAAAGTAAAAACGTTGTTTGATACGTTGTTAAGTTTGGCTGAAACACATAAAGACAGTCTTTTACCCGGTTACACGCATTTACAAGTTGCTATGCCATCATCATTTGGATTGTGGTTTTCTGCTTATGCAGAATTGCTAATTGATGACGTTTATGTATTAAATGCAGTATCAAAAGTGGTCAATCAAAATCCTTTAGGTTCTGCTGCTGGTTATGGTAGCTCCTTCCCTATTGATAGAGAGTTAACCACCAAAGAATTGGATTTTGCAACTTTAAAATACAATGTAGTTGCAGCCCAATTAAGCAGAGGAAAAAGTGAACGCTCAATTGCTGCTGCTTTAGGGGGTTTGTGTAATACTATGGCTCGTTTTGCAATGGACGTTTGTTTGTATATGAGTCAGAATTTTGGGTTTATCACTTTTCCTGATGAATTAACCACAGGAAGTAGCATTATGCCACACAAGAAAAATCCAGATGTGTTTGAATTGATTCGTGGAAAATGTAATAAAATTCAAGCATTACATTCAGAAATGTTGTTGATTACCAATAATTTACCAACAGGTTACCATAGAGATTTTCAATTGTTAAAAGAAAATATCATTGCTGCTTTTGAAGATGTAAAAGACATTTTAGACATTTTTAATTATTCCATTCAGCAAGTAATTGTAAAAGATATCGATTTGAATGATGAAAAATACCAATATTTATTTACAGTAGATTCAATCAATAATTTGGTCGTAGAAGGAATGAGTTTTAGAGAAGCCTATCAACAAATTGGTGGTCAAGTGCAAGCAGGAACTTACAAACCAGATTTAGGCAAACAACATTCTCATATAGGAAGCATTCATAATTTAGGTTTGGAAAAAATTAGAGACAAATTTCCTAAAACGTAAGATTTATTTATAATATTTTGAATATTTCATAGATTTAAATTATTATGATATAATCAATTATTATCTATATAATATAAATTATACCTAATATTTTAAAAGAATATTCTTTTTTTTATAATAATTTAACATATTTTCAATTTACATTTTCTTATCTTTGTAAAGATTTTAAAGACTTTTTTTTAAGAAATATCTAAAAAATTCTATTATGAAACGACTGTTATTTTTATCTATCTTAATTTTAAGTGGTAGTAGTATTTTCGCTCAATCTTCTAAAAGAAAAACTGGTCCAAAAGCTAAAAATACTAAGGTTTGGGAACAAAAAAAAGCTGCAACAATTTTAACTGTAAATAGTTATAAGAAACAAGATTTAACAGCTCCAGAACTCAAAAACCAAAAAATTTGGAGTAAACAAAAGAAGGATACTAAAATAATTGTTCAAAGAGATTTGAGAAGAAAAAATTTAAAAGGCCCTGAAGCTAAAAACTTTAAACCTTGGAAAAATTAATTAAAAATTCTTTTCAATAAAGCTCTTACAAATTGGTAAGGTGGCATTTTTAACTGAATTTGTAAGTCTTCTAACAAAGAGGTATCTTCATCTAAAAATTTCAATATTTTTTTGGCACTATTATTTTTAAACATCTGACCAAAAATAGTTGATCCGATATAATTTTTTTCATGAAGAATATCTATCAACAATAAATCGTACAACCAAAATTTATTCTTTTTATGAAAAGTCTTTAAAGATTTTTTCTTTTTAAGATAACTGATTAATTGTTTTGATTTTTTAGTGCTATTTTTAAAAGTAAACCCTGTACTAGCTTTTGTCCAACCACCAGCTGTACCAATATGAATAATGTTTTTGGAGTTATGTTTCCAAAATTTATAACAAGTCATAGGTATAGAACCTTGCTCTATATCTATAATGTTGTAGTCTATAATATTTTTTTCTTCTAAATATTTTTCTATTTCTATTTTATATTCATCATAAGGCAATAAATTTGATGAAAACAAAGTGTATTCGAAAAGTGCTTCATTTTTACTGTATGGTAAAATATACATAAAACGAGTATTTTCTTTTTGAGCAACAGTAAAATCCATAAATGTTGCAGTTGTATCATCAAAATAATCTGCTTTTGTTTTTACAAAAAAACCAACAAAGTGTTGTTGTAAAACTGGATATTTTGTTTGTTTTTGATAAGCATCAGAAAAAACAATACTATTAAGAACTGTTTTAGAAAAATATTCTGATTTAGATGCTATTATTTTTACTATTTCTTTTTCTTCTTGTATGTATTTAACCTCTTCTCTTATAAATAAAAAATTTGTCTTTAGATTTAAAACATTCCATATTTTTTGGTAAAAATCAGTGCTTCTCAGCATTTTATATTGATAAGGAGCAATATTTTCTTTTGCAGAATAAATGTTAGATTTAAACTCAATAGAATTCCATGAAGTAGTTAAAATATCGTCCCAAATACCATTAGGAGTTTCCCAGAAGCACCAAGTTCTATCGTTTTTTGCTTTTTGTTCTTTATCAAGAATCAGAATTTGTTTGTCATCAAAAAAAGAATCGTTAGCCATTCTATAAGCCATCATTAACCCAGAAGCTCCACCACCAAGAATAATATAGTCGTAAAGTTTCATTTTAAATTAAGCTTATAAAGTGTATCTAAGAATTAAAAAAAGCAAGCTATTTCTTGTATTGTTTAAAATACTTAAAAGGTACAAATAGCATTCCAAAACATTCTCCTTCTTCTTTTCCTAAATGTTTATGATGAATTTTATGTGCTTTTCTTAAGCCTTTTAAATACCAATTATTAGTATGTTTAAACCATTTAAATCGCTGGTGAATTAACACATCATGAATTAAAAAATATGCCAAACCATACAACAAAATTCCTAAGCCTATAAAGAAAAGAAAACGATATTCAGTATATGTTCCAAATAAAAAAAGCAGCATACTTGGCACAGCAAAAACAACAAAAAAAGCATCATTTTTTTCGAAAACATGTGGATACCCTGGTTGATGATGATCTTCGTGCAAGTACCATCCAAAACCGTGCATTACATATTTATGCGTACACCAAGTTATACCTTCCATAATTATGAAAACTCCAAGTGTAATTAATGCATATATCATTTAAATAATATTTAGTTTGTATTTTACGTAACTTCTTGCTAATAAATTAATTTTCATAGGGTCTGAAATACGAATTCTGGTATCCATAATTTTTTCTGATGGAACCGCTTTTAACTTTTTTAATAACCTTCTGTAATATCTGTAAGCCATATAAACACCAAATTTAGCTTCAACTGGCAATTTAAGAATTCCGTTGTTATATGCATAATCAAAATCGGCTTCAATTTCATTAATTATAATTTGTTTTGAAGCAGCATCTAATTCACCTAAGTTTATATTTGGAAAATAAGAGCGATTTAAAATTTCGAAATCATCTTTTAAATCACGTAAAAAATTTACCTTTTGAAACGCAGAACCCAAGCGCATTGCTGCATCTTTTAACTCTTCGTATCTTTTATCATCACCATCAACAAAAACTTTTAAACACATTAAACCAACCACATCTGCAGAACCGTAAATATATTCATCATACTCTGCTTTGGTTTGGTACTGAGTTTTGTGTAAATCTGCTTTCATACTTTTTAAGAAAGCTTGCACCATTTTATCTGGAATGTTATACCTACTTACCGTTTGCTGAAAGGAGTTTAAAATAGGATTTAGACTTATACCTTGCTCTTTAGCAAGATAATAATCTTTTTCAAAATGAGCCATTAACACCTCTTTATTGTAATCATGAAATGTATCTACAATTTCGTCTGCAAACCTTACAAAACCATAAATATTATAGATATCTGTTCTAATTTTTGGCGATAACATATTTACCGCCAACGAAAATGACGTACTATATTTTTTTGTAACTAATTTGCTACATCCATTAGAAACCGAGTCAAATAATTCTTTCATAATTAGTGATGTTTTTTAATGATTAAATCGGATGCTATTTTACCAGAAATTAAAGCGGGTGGTACTCCAGGTCCAGGAACAGTAAGCTGCCCTGTAAAGTATAAATTATTTACTTTACTACTTTTAATTTTTGGTCTTAAAAATGCTGTTTGAAAAAGCGTATTAGCTAATCCGTATGCATTTCCTTTGTATGAATTGTATTCTTCAATAAAATCATTAACACAAAACGACTTCTTAAAAATAATACTTTTTTTTACATTTTGCTTGGTTAATTTCTCTAAACGAGTCATTATTTTATTAAAATACAATTCTCTTAATTCTTCTGTGTCTTCAATTCCGGGTGCTAAAGGAATTAAAAAAGTGGCTGCTTCTTTCCCATCAGGAGCAAAAGAATCATCAGTTATACTTGGAAAGCTTGCATAAAACAGAGGTTCATCTGGCCAACGTGGATTATCATAAATATCTTTGGCATGTACATCAAAATCTGTATCAAAAAATAAAGTATGATGTTCTACATTTTCGATTTTTTTATCAAAACCAATATAAAATAATAAAGATGAAGGTGCAAATGTCTTTTTAGACCAATATTCTTCTGAATACTGACGAAGATTTTTATTTAATAATGTTTCTGTATGATGATAATCTGCACCACTTAAAACTAAATCAGATTTTATCTCTTTTCCATTAACCAATAAAGCAGTTACATTTTTGTTCTTGTCTGTTATAATTTTATCTACAGCTGCATTTACCTCAAAATGCACACCTAAACTCTTTGCTAATTCAACCATACCCTCAACAACTTTATGCATTCCTCCAACTGGATGCCAAGTTCCTAAGCCAAAATCAGCATAATTCATAAAGTTATAAAATGCTGGAGTATTACTTGGTTTTGCGCCTAAAAAGAGCACAGGAAACTCTAAAATTTGAATTAACTTGTGACTCTTTATTTTTTTTCTGACTTGTTTTCTAATCGTTGAGAAAAACTGAGAAACTCTTGCTATTGTTTGTGTTGATACTAATTCTAAAGGCGAAACCCCAGGTTTGTAAACCATATCTAAAACGGCAATTTCGTAGTTTGTTTTAGCAGAGTCTAAAAATGTCTTTAAGTGCTTAGAGCTTCCTTTTTCTTCTTCTTCAAATATTTGATAAATCTCATCTAAAGTTCCAGGAATGGTTATTGAAGAATTTTCATCAAAATACACTTGGTATCCTGGCTCTAATCTTTCTAAGCGATAAAAATCAGATGGTTTTTTTCCAAAATCTGCAAAGAAACGCTCGAAAACATCTGGCATCCAATACCAAGTAGGACCAATATCGAAAGTAAAACCATCTTTTTTGTATTGTCTTGCTCTACCTCCTAATGTTGAGTTTTTTTCCAAAACTGTAACACTGTAGCCCTGTTTTGCCATGTAACAAGAAGCTGCTAATGCCGAAAATCCAGAACCAATAATATGTATATTTTTATTCATAAAATATTTTGTTAAACAAATATATCAAAATATTAAACAAATATAATCTTACATAAAAAAATTATAATTCTTTTAACAAGTCTGACACCGAATTGTATAGCGCTATTTTTGATTTAAAATTTGAACTTTTCACTAAGTTTATTTTTCTTCCAATTGCTATTAATTGATGATTTGTACCTTTTAAAATGGAGTCTATTTCTTTAAAGTAACTTTCAATTTTATCATCATAAGGCATTACCGTCATTGATGTTACAAAACAAATTTCTCTTTCATTTTTAAAAAAATAATCTAAATTATCTAATGGTAAACTTTGGCCTAGATAAATGGTATGGTATCCTCTTAAAACTAATTCGTAGTTTAAATACAGTAAACCCAATTCATGAATCTCATTTTCTGGAAGAAATAATACATAAGTTTTGTTAGAGTTTGAAACGCTATATTGTAGTTTTTCTGTATTAATCTGTATTTTTTGTGCTATTAGGTTTGATATAAAATGCTCGTGAGCAGGCAATAAAGTATCTGTTTGCCATAGTAAACCAATGTGGTTTAAGAAAGGAATAAAAACATCTTTAAATATTTCTCTGAATGTTTTTTTATGCAAGAGCTTATTGTAGGTATTGTTAAACAAAACCTTATCAAACTGAAACATTGATAATTTAAAAGAATTTATAGCCTCATCGTTAATTGCAGAACTAAAAGCTAATTCTCTCGATTGTAAGATTAATTCTTCATCAGACATTCTAGCAATCTTAGAAATCTTAAAATTATTATTGTTTAGTAAAACAATATTTAAAAGTTTTTGTACACTGTCGTTAGAATAATATCTAATATTTGTATTTGTTCTTTTAGGTTTCAACAAATCGTACCTTTTTTCCCAAATACGAATTGTGTGTGCTTTTATGCCAGAAATATTCTCAAGGTCTTTTATTGTAAAATCTTGTTTAATATTGTTCAATGTAATTTATTTTGGGTTCAACAAATTTAAAGTATTTTTAGGAAATAAAATATTTTTTAGGAAAATTGTAACATTTGATACATTTACACTACTTATAATAGAACTAACTACTTACAGGTGCAAAAAGATTTAGAGACTAAATTTTTATCAGACTTTGAACAAAATCAGAATATAGCACATAAAATTTGTAGGATTTATACTACAAATAAAGATGCACATAATGACTTGTTTCAAGAAATAACCATTCAGCTTTGGAAAAATTATCCAAAGTTTAGAGGAGATTCTAAATTTAGTACATGGATGTACAGAGTAGCTCTAAATACAGCAATTTCTCTGTATAGAAAATCTACAAAAAGAGTTAGAACACAAGATATTAATGATGTTGCATTTAAAATAAAGTCGAATGATTATGATGACACAGAAGAACGTCAGTTAAAAGCGTTATACGAGGCTATTCATAAATTAAACGATATCGATAAAGCACTTATTTTCTTGTATTTAGAAGATAAACCTTATAAAGAAATATCAGAAACATTGGGTATTTCTTCTGTAAATGCAAGAGTAAAGATGAACAGAGCTAAAGAAAAATTAAAAAACATACTAAACCCATAACTCTATGGATGTATTAGATAATTATAAAAAAGTCTGGGAAAATCAGCCAGAAGAAGTCAGTAAATTTTCAGCATTAGAAATTTACAAAATGGCGCATTCAAAATCATCATCAATAGTAAAATGGATTTTTATTATTGGAATTTTAGAATTTGTTATTTTAAACTCTTTGTATTTTTTTATTGATACTAAAGAAGCTATGAAAGAATACGAAAAATTGGGTATCGAAAATTTTGTTTTTTACACTCAAATAGCTGCATATATTATATTGTTTTACTTTTTATGGATGTTCTATCAGAATTATAAAAAAATATCTACAGTAGATTCTACTAAAATTTTAATGAAAAAAATTATTAAAACCAGAAAAACAGTTAGAAACTATGTTTTATTTAACCTTGGTTATATAGCTTTAGTAATAATTGTAGTTACCATTGCAAATATTAATACTAATTTTGATGACTTAAACTCTAAACAATTGCTACTTATTATCTTTTCTACTTTAATAGCTACTATTTTAATTTTAGGAATTATTTGGTTGTTTTATCAATTACTTTATGGAATTTTATTAAGAAAATTAAACAAGAATTATAAAGAATTGGCTAAATTAGACAGCATAAATTAACGCTTTAATGAAAAAAAAAATTCTTTTTCTAATGCTAACTGTTTCTTTAGCTGTTTTTTCTCAACAAAAATCAGATTTTTGGAACAATGTACAATATGGAGGTGGTTTTACCTTAGGGTTTAGCAACAATCAAACAACTATAGGTATTTCTCCAAGTGCTATTTATAACTTTAATAATGGTTTTTCTTTAGGTACAGGTTTTAATTATTTGTATTCAGAAATTAATGATTTTACAACAAACGTTTATGGTGCAAGCATTATATCTTTATATCAAACCGATTTTGGTATTCAGTTTTCTGGAGATTTAGATTACTATTTTGCAAAACAAACAGATTTTAGCAACAATACTTCTGTAAAAACAAATTTCCCTGCTTTGCATTTAGGAATTGCTTACAACCAAGGTAGGTTTGCTGTTGGATTGAGATATGACGTTTTATATGATAAAAACAAAAGTGTTTTTGCTTCTCCATTTTCGCCAGTTGTTCGTTTTTATTTCTGATAATTTTTAAGCTCTTTTAACAAAACCTCGTGCATATTATCTGTGTAATCTAAATGCGTAACAATTCTTATTTTTCCTTCACCCATTGGCGTTAACAAAATATTTTTAGCTGCCATTTTATTGATAAAATTTGTATCTCCAATACTTTTATCGACATAAAAAATAATGATATTTGTTTCTATAGGTTCTACTTTTGTAACATAAGAAACCGATTCTAAAACTGCTCCTATTCCTTTTGCTTTTTGATGATCTTCTGCTAATCTTTCTACATGATTATCTAAGGCATACATACCTGCAGCTGCTAAAAAACCAACTTGTCTCATAGCGCCACCAAACAATTTTCTAATTCTTAGTGCTTTTGCAATATGCTCTTTAGAACCCAATAAAATAGAACCAATTGGTGCTCCTAAACCTTTTGATAAACAAATAGAAATGGTGTCAAACAAAGCACCATATTGTTTTGGCGTTTCATTTTTTGCAACCAAAGCATTAAATAAACGTGCACCATCTAAATGAAATGTCAAATTATTATTTTTAGATATTTTCTGTAATTTTTCTAATTCAGCAAAATCCCAACAAGCTCCTCCTCCTTTATTGGTGGTGTTTTCTATACAAACTAAGCGTGAAAACGGAACGTGAATATCAGAACGTCCTGCAACTGCTTCTTGCAACTGTTCTGCTGTAAACATACCTCTGTTACCATCAATTAATTTACAAGTAACACCTGCATTAAATGCTGCTCCTCCACCTTCATAATTATAAACGTGTGCATATTTGTCGCAAATTAATTTATCTCCTGGTTGTGTGTGCAATTTAATCGCAGTTTGATTTGCCATTGTTCCTGAAGGAAAAAATAACGCATCTTCCATATCAAATAATTTGGCAGCTTTTTCTTGCAATTCATTTACTGTTGGATCCATTTTAAAAACATCATCACCCACTTTTGCATTTAGCATTGCATCCAACATTTCTTTTGTTGGTCTGGTTACTGTATCTGAGATTAAGTCTATTGTCATTTTAAATTTTTATATTTATAATATGGAAACATTTTTAGGTTTAATTATAATAACTTTCATAATCTTAATTTTTGTTAGTGCTTACAAAAATATTTACAATCCTAAACACGATTATTCTGGAAATTTAGATAAACAAAAGAAAGATTACGAAAACACTTTCCCATATTTAATAGACATTATTAAAAGTTTATTTAAGAAATAATTAATAATCACTTCCAATTGGAGAACCATCAGGTATTTTTGGTGCATTCATTTTCTTAAATGATGTTGGATTCTTTAAAAACCCATCAATCTTTTTAATCATAGCTGCATTGTAAATTTTCTGAACTCCTTCTAATTTTTTTCCTTTTAAAATCGATTTTATTTCATCCAATTTAAACATCGTAATAGCATTTACTTGTTTGTACTGATTTTTATACGCTGCTAAATAAAATAATTGCTCTAAAACCTTATTATTAATTACATTTTGTAATTCTTGATAATACCTATCTTTATGAGTTTTCTTGATGGTTTTCGTAATTAATTCATCTATCAACTCTTCTAAACCTAATTGCCTTTTACTTAAACTTTTATGCGCAATTAATCTTGACATTCTTTGTGGATTTAGTAATAAATTCAATGTCATTTCTGAAGCAGTTTCTACAGCAGAAAACGCATCAAAAGCTACACCCACTTTGCTATTAAAAGATTCGCGAGTTCTCCAATAACCAATGGCTCTTGGTGGAAATAAATCTAATTTTTCTTTCGGAATTGCAATTTCATCTACAGCAATTGTTTTTAAAACTGCTTGTAATGCTATTCTTTCTGTGGTACCAGAAACTCTTTTTACTACTGTTTGGTTCCCTCCTTTTACAGCATAACTATATTCTAAACCTCCAATTAATTTTGTAGTAGCCTCTGTTTGAAATCTATGCAAAAAATATAGTGGAACAAACACGTCTTCTAAGACAGAATAAGGCTCTCCAGTCTTAATATTATCTGTAGAAAAATTAGCAATGGCCATTTTTCTAATTTTTAAAAGATTGTACAATTCATCATAAATATTACCTCCATTATCCCATAAATGTGCTGTTGCACTTGCACTTCCTTGTGGTCTTGCATCAGAATCTGACAAATATTTTAATCCGCTTGCAAAAGCATCCCCTAAAATTTTATTTAAGGCTTTGTCTTCATTCGTTCCTTTTGGAAAATCTTGATAAGAGTAAGCAACAGTCACTTTATCCCAAGCTCCAATTTTAGTATCATACGCATCAGAAAAATCGATTTTACCATCTTTTAAAGTGAATTTTGGATGTGGATAATCCATGACAGAAGTTCTACCATTTGTACTTGCAGTAAAGTTGTGAGCAAAACCAAGAGTATGACCAATTTCGTGTGCAGATAGTTGTCTAATTCTTGCAATTGCCATTTGCATAGCAAAATCATCATCAACAGTATTATTTTTAAATGGTGCTTGTAAAGCTTGTGCAATTAAATAATCTTGACGAATTCGTAAACTTCCTAAACTTACGTGTCCTTTAATAATTTCTCCAGTTCTTGGGTCAGAAATATTGGCTCCATAACTCCAACCTCTGGTTGATCTGTGTACCCATTGTACAACATTGTAACGAACATCTAACATGTCTGCACCTTCTGGTAAAATTTTAAACTGAAAAGCATTTTTATAGCCAGCAGCTTCAAAAGCTTGATTCCACCAACGACCACCATCTAACAAAGCACTTCTAACTGGTTCTGGAGTTCCTCTATCTAAATAATAAATAATTGGTTCTACAGCTTCAGAAATTTTTGCTTTCGGGTTTTTCTTTTCTAAGCGATGTCTATAAATAAATCGTTTTGTAATCGATTGGTTTACTGGTGTAGAATAATCCATATAACTCATTTGCCAAGAACCAGATCTTGGATCGTATTTTCTTGGTTTATAGTTATTATCAGGCAACTCTACAAAAGAATGGTGCTGATGCACAGTAACTGCACTTGCATCTGGAGTTACACTTCTAATATTATATCCTTTTGGAGTTCCTTTAAAAGTAAGCATTACATCAAACTCCACATTTTTTGGAAATGCTTTGGTTCTATCTAAATGAAACGCACTTCTACTTTTGTCTAAACTATAATTTCCTTGCTTATTTCTTGCTAAAGTTTTAGCAACACCATGTGCATCTCTCATAAAAAAAGAAGTTGCATCAACCAAAAAACTTCCGTTTTTCTCTTCTTTGATGACAAAACCATGCAAAACCGATTTTGCAAAAGCTTCTTTTACCGATTGTTTTTCTTCTTGATTATTAGTAATTGCTCTAAAATCTTGATTGGGTTGAATCATTAAAACTTTGTTACCTGCTTTTTTAAAATGCACAACAACTCCGCCTCCTAATTGCCCTCTATCTAAACCAATATCATTAGAGCCAATACCTTCTGATAGTGAACGTACGTATAGAAATTCGTTGTCTAATTTATCAATCTGAAGAAAGATTTTATCAGATGAACTATCGTAATAAAAAGTAAAGTATCCATTGTATTTTGTTACCTCTTTTTTGCCTTCAAAAAATTGAGCATGAGTAGTTAAAGTAATCAATAAAAAAAGAAAAAGTATGGTTCGTTTTTTCATGGTTTGTAGATTTTGTATAAATCTATAAAATAACTCTTAACTTTTAAAACAAGATATCTTAAAATTTCATTTATTTTTGTAAGAATCAAACGCAAAACAAAAATTGCCATAAATTCACGGATTAAAAATCAAGACAATTTTTCTGTGTAATTTTAAATAATTTTTACGTAAAAAAATTTGTGAATTTGAGGCTTTTAAACTTATGATTACACAAGACCAATTAAAAGATATTTCAACAAGAATAGAAAAGTTAAAATCTTATTTAGAAATTGATAAAAAACTAATTGAAATATCTAACGAAGAAGAAAGAACAGCGAATCCTGATTTTTGGAACGACCCAAAAGCTGCAGAAATTGTAATGAAAGAATTGCGTTTCAAAAAAAAATGGGTACAAGATTATAACAAAGCAATTACTTTAAATGAAGATGTAAATGTCTTATATGAATTTTACAAAGAGGGAGAAGTTGAAGAAACTGAAATTACAGAACAGTTTGAAAATTTAAGCTCTTTTTTAGAAGATATTGAGTTTAAAAATATGCTATCTGAAGAAGGAGATTCTCTTTCTGCTACAATTCAAATTACTGCTGGTGCTGGAGGTACAGAATCTTGCGATTGGGCAGAAATGCTCTTTAGAATGTATACCATGTGGGCAGAAAAACAGGGATTTAAACTAAAAACACTCAACTATCAAGCTGGAGATACTGCCGGTATAAAAACTGTAACTTTTGAGGTAGATGGTGATTATGCTTTTGGTTGGTTAAAAGGTGAAAATGGTGTGCACAGATTGGTTAGAATTTCTCCTTTCGATTCGAATGCCAAACGTCATACAAGTTTTGCTTCTGTTTACGTGTATCCAGTTGCAGATGAATCTATTGAGGTTGATATTAATCCAGCAGATATCGAAATTACGACTGCCCGATCAAGTGGTGCAGGTGGGCAAAATGTGAATAAAGTAGAAACTAAAGTTCAGTTAACTCATAAACCCACAGGAATTCAAATTCAATGTTCAAATTCACGTTCTCAGCACGACAATAGGGCAACTGCAATGCAAATGTTAAAATCGCAATTATACGAAATTGAATTGCAAAAACAACAAGCCGCCAGAGATGATATTGAAGCTAACAAAATGAAAAACGAATGGGGAAGCCAGATTAGAAATTATGTGATGCATCCTTATAAATTAGTAAAAGATGTTAGAACTGCTCATGAAACTGGAAATGTAGATGCAGTTATGGACGGAAATATACAACCGTTTTTAAAAGCCTATTTAATGTTAAACGGACAGAAAGAAAGTAGTTAGTACAAATTTAATTAATTTGTCATTTCGAGCACAGTCGAGAAATCTAAACTTTGAAACTTTGAAACTTTGAAACTTAATCAAAAATGATAAAAATATACCACAATCCACGTTGCTCTAAATCAAGACAAGGTGTTTCCTTTTTAGAAAGCTTAAAAAAAGAATTCGAAATTATTAAGTATTTAGAGCATATTCCGTCAGAAAAAGAACTGACACAAATTATCAATTTATTAGGCATCTCCCCTTTTCAATTAGTAAGAAAAAATGAAAAAATCTGGAAAGAAAATTATAGAGGTAAAGAATTATCTGATGCAGAAATTATCAAAGCAATGATAGAAAATCCTAAATTAATTGAACGCCCGATTGTAATTAACAACAATAAAGCTGTTGTTGGCAGACCTACTGAATCTATTTTAGAAATCATCTAAATAAATCCATTTTAATTTGTTTAACTTTTTTTTAACGAAATTAGACTAAACTTAGAAAGAACTTTGTAGTCTTAAGCCAAATTATTAAACCAAACAGTTTTGACTAAAAAAGTTATTATTTTATTGTGTCTCTTTGTATGTACTGAAAGTGTTTTTTCACAAAAAATTAAAAAAACTAATGAAATTTTTATTAGTGGAAAAGTGATTGATGCCAAAACCAATCAACCTTTAGAATATGCTACCATTGTTCTAAAAAACTCTATTACCCAAAAAATTTCTGGTGGAATTACAGATGAAGAAGGAGTTTTTAAAATTAATACTCCAAAAGGAACTTACGAGATAAGTATAGAATTTATTTCTTTCAAACCTAAAAAGTATCCAAAACAAACTATTAACCAAAATCTAAACTTAGGAACAATCAAACTCTCTGAAGATGCAAACTCTTTAGATGAAGTTGTAGTTATTGCAGAAAAAACTACAGTAGATATTCGATTAGATAAAAAAGTTTTTAATATTGGTAAAGACCTTTCTATAAGAGGAGGAAATGCCAGTGATGTTTTAGGTAATGTACCTTCTGTACAAGTCGATGTAGAAGGAAATGTAAGCTTAAGAGGAAATGAAAATGTAACCATTTTAATTGATGGAAGACCAAGTGCTTTAGTAGGCATAAATGGAGCAGATGCTTTACGTCAAATTCCTGCAGAAGCCATAGAAAAAGTCGAAGTAATTACTTCTCCATCTGCAAGATATGATGCTGAAGGAACTGCTGGTATTTTAAACATTATTTTAAGAAAAAATAAATTAACAGGTTTTAATGGCTCTTTGCAGTTTGATGCTGGTTATCCAGAAAGATATGGTGCTGCTTTTAATGCCAATTGGAGAACAAAAAAATGGAATTTCTTTACAAATACTGGTTTTAGATACAGAGCTGCACCAGGTAATGCGTTTAGCGATACCCAGAACTTTTTACCAACTGCCCAAAATGCAAGAGTTATAGAACAAAGGCATTTTGGAAGATTAAGCCGTTCTTTATTTACCAGCTTTGGAACAGAATATTACATCACAAAGAACTCTAGCATAATTGGAAATATCATTTTAAATAGTGGAAATGATGATGATAAAAATACCAATGCCATAGATAGATTTAATGATGCTGAAGAGCTAAATGAAGCTACTTTTAGAAGTGAAAATGAAAGCGAAGACGAAAATAGAGTTCAGTATACCTTAGATTATGTAAATAATTTCGATGGAAAAGGAAGAAAACTAACCATAAACACCCAATATTCTACAGAAACAGAAGACATTTTAAACAATATTACAGAAGTAGATACGCAGACCAATCAACTAAATGATTTAGAACAAGTAATAGAAGACCAAGATGAAAAACGTTTTTTACTGCAAACAGATTATATACATCCAGTAGGAGAAAACATTCAGTATGAAGCTGGTTATAGAGGTAATTACAGAGATATTTTTAACCGTTTTTATTTAGCAGAAAGAAAAACTTTTCCAAACGGTCCCTTAGTTCCAGATACTAACTTAAACAATTCTTTTAACTATAAAGAATTGGTAAATGCTGCTTATTTTCAATATGGTCAAAAATTTAATAAAATATCACTTTTAGCAGGTTTAAGGTATGAATATACTTCTGTAGAAATAGAGCAACAAACCTCAACATCAACAGATAAAAATAATTACGGAAATTTATTTCCAACCTTAAATTTAGGCTTTGAACTAAAAGAAGGAGAAAACATTACTTTAGGATACAATAGAAGAATAAGAAGACCAAGAGGGCGCTTTTTAAACCCTTTTCCAAGCAGATCAAGCGAAAGTAATGTCTTTAGCGGAAACGTAAATCTAAAACCTGTATTAACAGATGCTTTAGATTTAGGCTATCTAAAGCGTTGGAAAAAATTTACACTAAGCACTTCTATTTATTACAACAGAAGTGATGAAAGCTGGGAATTTATTCAAGAAAACACAGGGCAATTAACAGATAATGGAGATCCAATTTTAAGAAGATTTCCAATCAACTTATCATTAGAAGAAAGAGTTGGTTTCGAATTTACATTAAATTATAAGCCCTTTAAAATTTGGAATATTAATAGTGATTTCAACCTTTTTCATACCATTACAGATGGAGATTACTTAGACCCAAACACCAATAAAACTACCAATTTTGATTTTACTAACACTGCATTTTTTATCAGATTAAATCAAAAAATAACATTACCCTCAAAAATAGACCTACAAATTAACTCCAATTATAGAGGTGCTACACAAAATGCACAAAGTACAAATCAAGGTATTTTTACCATGAATATTGCTGCCAGTAAAGATATTTTTAAAGAAAAAGCTTCTTTAAGCCTAAATGTTAGCGATGTTTTTAACGGCAGAAAAAGAATGTCTACCATTGTATTACCAGGAATTTCTAATCAATATAGCGAATTTCAATGGAGAGTTGGACCTCAAGTTAGGGTAAATTTTGTTTATCGTTTTAATCAAAAGAAAAAAAGAATTCGACAAGAAAGAGAAGATGATGGTGGTGGCGAATTTTAATTTGTAAAATATTTGGGCGTTTTAACGGGCTTTTCACTATATCTTTTTTTCGTTCCTCAAAAAAGGATGCCGTTTCAATCCCTAACGCGTTCATTCAAACTCATAAAAAAACTCGTTTCTGAAAAATCAAAAACGAGTTATTTATATTATAAGTACTAAATTATTTTCCTTCAGCAGCTTTTCTTGCTTCTTTCTTTAATTTCATATTCTCCCAAATTGTTCCACCTATCCAATAAGGAACTACAAACGTTAATAAAAAGATTAACAACCAAAAACCAGCTGTAAAAATGAACATGAATAAAACTAATCCTGAAAATTCTGAAAAATCTAACATTTGTTTGTATTAAAATATTACTTGTTGCAAAAATAATACTTATTTTCAAAAACTCCACACCAAAAAATATTTTTTTTATCAATTAATGATATTTATCAACCTTTCTTGAGAATAGTTTTTCGTAATTTTGTTCGGTCAAAATTTTACATCCAAATTATGAAATATAGAATCGAAAAAGACACAATGGGACAGGTTGAAGTTCCTGCTGATAAATATTGGGGAGCACAAACAGAACGTTCTCGAAATAACTTTAAAATTGGAGCACCAGCATCTATGCCATTAGAAATTGTATATGGTTTTGCTTACTTAAAAAAAGCAGCTGCTTATACAAATACAGAATTAGGTGTTTTAACATCAGAAAAAAGAGATTTGATAGCACAAGTTTGTGATGAAATTTTAGAAGGCAAACACGATGACCAATTTCCATTGGTGATTTGGCAAACGGGTTCTGGTACACAATCGAATATGAATGTAAACGAGGTAATTGCTAACAGAGCTCACGAAATTGCTGGAAAAGTAATTGGTGAAGGCGAAAAAACCATTCAACCTAATGATGATGTAAACAAATCTCAATCATCAAACGATACGTTTCCAACAGGAATGCATATTGCGGCTTACAAAAAAATAGTGCAAAATACCATTCCTGGAATAGAACAGTTAAGAGATACATTAAAAGCAAAATCAGAAGCATTTTCTGATGTTGTAAAAATTGGTAGAACGCACTTAATGGATGCTACTCCTCTAACCTTGGGACAAGAATTTTCTGGTTATGTAGCGCAATTAAACTTTGGTATCAAAGCCTTAAAAAACACATTAGTACATTTAAGTCAATTAGCTTTAGGAGGAACAGCAGTAGGTACAGGTTTAAATACACCTGTTGGTTACGATATTTTAGTAGCAAAATATATTGCAGAATTTACAGGCATGCCATTTGTAACTGCAGAAAATAAGTTTGAAGCTTTAGCTGCCCACGATGCTTTAGTAGAAACGCATGGAGCTTTAAAACAAATTGCAGTTTCTTTAAATAAAATTGCCAATGACATCCGTTTAATGGCATCTGGACCAAGATCAGGGATTGGAGAAATCATCATCCCTGCAAACGAACCAGGTTCTTCTATTATGCCCGGAAAAGTAAACCCAACGCAATGTGAAGCTATGACAATGGTTTGTGCACAAGTTATAGGTAATGATGTTGCAGTTGCAGTTGGTGGCACACAGGGGCATTACGAATTAAACGTTTTTAAACCCATGATGGCTGCAAACGTATTACAATCTGCACAGTTAATAGGTGATGCTTGTGTGTCTTTTGATGTAAATTGTGCTGCTGGTATAGAACCAAATCATACAAGAATTACAGAATTGGTAAACAACTCTTTAATGTTAGTTACAGCTTTAAACACTAAAATTGGATATTACAAAGCAGCAGAGATAGCAAATACAGCCCATGCAAACGGAACAACTTTAAAAGAAGAAGCAGTTAGTTTAGGGTATGTAACTCCAGAACAATATGATGAATGGGTAAAACCAGAAGATATGACTGGAAGTTTGAAATAATAGCGTATTTTTATACGGAACTTAAAAGCTGCAATAACTTGCAGCTTTTTTTAGCTAAAATAGTATCTTATCAAAAAATAATTAAGATGAACAAACATGAAGAATTTATGAACGAAGCTGTTAAAACAGCTTTAAAAGGAATGCAGAACAATGAAGGTGGTCCTTTTGGTTGCATTGTTGTTAAGAATGGAGAAATTGTAGGTCGTGGTAACAATAAAGTTACTTCTACAAATGACCCAACTGCTCATGCTGAAGTTACAGCAATTAGAGATGCCTGTAAAAACTTAGGTTCTTTTCAATTAGAAGGTTGCATTATTTACACTTCTTGCGAACCATGCCCAATGTGTTTGGGTGCTATTTATTGGGCAAGACCAGAAAAAGTGTTTTATGGAAGTAACCAACAAGATGCTGCTAACATTGGCTTTGATGATGAATTTATTTACAAAGAAATACCTCTTCCTTACGAAAAAAGAAGTATTCCTTTTGAACAAATTGGACGAGAAATAGCATTAGAACCTTTTAATAAATGGTTCGAAAAGCAAGATAAAATTGCATATTAATGTATAAAAAAAACGAAGTCAAAACTTCGTTTTTTTTATACATATCTTTCTTTAACTACATTTAGATGATGCAATTGATGCCCAGAAAATAAATACCCTAAAGCCCTGACAGAAATTTTGTTGTTAGAAGCAACTCCTACTCTTAATAAAGCTTTATCTGAAAAACTTTTAAATAATTGAATTGTAGATTTTCTTAAAATTTGCATTTCATCTAACAAATCATAATAATCCCTGTCGTTAGCATTATCATTTGCAACAAAAATATCTTGATTAAAACCAGGTAATTCAGTTTTATCATTTCTGGCAAAACACAAAGATCTGTAACAAAATATGCGTTCTGTATCTATAATATGCTGAATCAATTCTTTAAGAGACCATTTACCTTTAGCATAAGAATAATCTCCTTTTTCTTTTGGTAAATTTCTGAATAACTCGTTAAATTCTAATTGTGAGTCTTCTAAATTTTCTACTATACCCTTATTATTATCAACAAGTTGAATGTACTGTTTAAAATAAGGCGCATATTCTTTTTTTAAAATCATAACAATAAATTTATAGTTTTTAACTATTTTATAAAAATACATAAGCATCGAGTTAACGATGCTTTTTGAATAACTTATTTTTTTGGAATAAAGAAATCTATAATTCTTTTAAAGAAACCTTTCTTTTCTTCATTTTCATGATAACCGTAACCATATTTTCCGTAACCATAGCCATAACCGTAGCCATAGCCATAGCCATAACTGTAACCATAACCGTACTTATTTTTAATTGAGAAATCATTTAAAACATAGCTAATATTGGTAACTTCTTTGTTCTTGTATTTATCATCAATCATTTTCATCATTCCTTTTTCAGAATAATTCTGACGAATAACATATAAAATAGCGTCACCATATTTAAATAACTCTAAAGCGTCTGATACCAAACCTACAGGTGGTGTATCTATAATAACATAATCGTATCGTTCTTTTAAGCTTTTAATCATCTTATCTGCAGTTTCATTTAAAAGTAATTCAGAAGGATTTGGAGGTATAGGTCCTGATAGTATTACATCTAAATTTGGAATCTTAGTAGGAATTATAATTTCATCTAAGGTTTTTTGATTAATTAAATGATTTACGACTCCTACATCGTTTGTTAAATCAAAATCATCATAAATTTTAGGTTTTCTTAAATCCAACCCAATTAAAACTGTTTTCTTTCCGCTTAAAGCAAAAACTGTAGCCATATTAATAGAAATCATTGTTTTACCTTCACCACTTACAGATGATGTTAAAATCAATGTTTTAGATTCGTCTTTTTGAGCATTCTTAAATAAAAATTGAATATTTGATCTTATTGCTCTAAAAGATTCTGATACAGAAGATTTTGGTCTATCAAAAACTGCTAAATTATTTTTTCCTTGATTTCTTCCTACTACTCCTAAAACTGGAATTGTATAGTTGTTTTGAATTTCTTCTGCTGTATGAATTTTATTATCTAATATTTCTCTAACAATTATATAAAAAAGAGGAATTACTATTCCCATCATTAGCCCAACCATATAGTTAAATTTAGGTCTTGGGTAGTTTGGCCCTTGCCCTAAATCTCTTGCTTTATCTATTACTTTAACATCAGATACATTTGCAGCAATTGCGGTTCCAGCTTCATAACTTTTTTGTTTTAAATAATTATAATTTGCTTCAGACATTTCATAATTTCTCTGATATTTTAGAAGTCCTTGTTCTCTAACTGGAAGTTTCTTTAATTTACTATTTGTAACAGATAATCGTTTTTGGATTTTGCTTAATCTATTTTTATTAATTGTTGTTAATGTTAAAATATTTTCAATAATATTATTCTTAGCTATTGATATTTCTGTATTTAGTTTTTTTAAACTTGGATGATTATCTGTTACTGTGTTTTTTATAGTTTCTTTTAGAGAAGATTTTTGAATAAGTATGGCAATCTCTTCTGCAATTTTTCCATCTTGAATAGTTACCAGAGCAGGAACAGGGATTCCTTCTGAATATTTATTATGAGTTAAAATGTAATTTCTTAAATTTTTTAAATAATCGTTATACTCTAATAATTCTTTTTTTTCTTTTTCTAACGCTATAATTTCTTCATAAACTTGGTTTCCTTCAAAAGATAAATCGAAAATATTATTAACTTGTTTATAAGCCCCTATTTCTTTTTCAATTTTATTTAAGCTGTCTTTTTCTTTAACAAAAAGTTCGTCTATATACTTTTTGGTTTTTCGAGCATATAATATTTTTTGTTCTTGTTTATCTTCTTCTAAGACTTCTACTGTAGCATTTAAATAAGCTTCTAATCTTTTTTTATTTGCTCCACTCATAGATAGAGTTAGCAATGAAGCTCCATCTGTAACTGCATTGACAGAAATATTTCTGTATGCGCCAACAGTTCCATCAAAACTTCCAAAACTTATAAAATATTTTTCACCGATAACAAATTCTGAATTTTTAGTTAAAGTAAAATTTAAAAAATCTGTTTTTAATTCTTCTCCTGCTTCAAATTCTTTTGAAAAAGTAGTATTTTTAAATGTGTATTGACTGATTGAATTAGTATCATACGTAATTAATCTGTTTGTATTAGTTTCATTTAAATTAAAAGATAGCTTATACGTATTTTCTCCTGTAATTTCTAATTCTATCAGCTTATTATATAATTGGGGTTTATTTGTTTTAAGATCTATATTAAATGGAACATAGCCATAAACATCTTCTTTTCTATATCTACCTTCTTTGAGGTAGGAAATAAAAAAATTTAATTTTTTTACTACTTTTTCGTTATGAGATCTTGATTTTAAGATAACCTTTATAGTTTCAATTTCATCACTAGCACCTCCCCAATTAAAAGCAATATTTGTTCCTGTAGAAAATAATGGGTTATTTTCTTCTTTAACAGATATCATAGTACTTAGACTATACCTTTTTTGTTTATAACCATTCATAAACTTAGCTATTATTAAAGAAATAACTATAGTTACTAAAAAAAGTTTCCAGTAAGAAATAATTTTAAAAAGATAACTTTTAAAATCTATATTATTTTGAATATTAGGTGGGTTAAATTTTGTTTTAGTATCCATGAATGTTATAAATTTCTTGCTAAAATAAAACTTGACGTAAGTAAAGTAAAAATAGATATTATTGTAGTAATAGTCTGAAGACCTGTTGTTCCTGTACCCCAAGCCTTTTGTTTTAAAGGAACTACATTAATAATATCGTTTGGTTTGATGTAAAAAACATCTGAATGAAAAGCATTGATATCTGTTAAATCAATAACAAACTTTTGGGTTCCATTTACAGAATTTCGAATAACTTCTACTTTTTTTCTATTCCCCACTATTGAAATATCTCCAGAATTGGCAATGGCATCAATAATTGAAACTTTATTTTGTAAAATAATTTTAGGGCCTGGGCTATTTATCTCGCCAATTATGGTATATTTAATTCCTGATAATTTTACAGAAACAAACATATCATTTTCAGACTTAATAAATTTTTGTAATTCTTTTTCAATTTTTCTTCTTACTTCTAAAACTGTATAACCTAATACATTAATCTCTCCTAATATTGGCATTCTTATATTTCCGTAACCATCTATACTATAACCGCTAAAATAACCAGAACCTAAATTTTGACCGGAACTTTCACCAGCAGCATTTCCATTTTCTTGTTTTTTAAAAATAGAAACCAATCTTTCATCACTAGACTTAATGTCAATATTTAAAATATCATCTACCTGAAGTTTATAAGGTATATCGTTAATTCGTTTAATTTCTTTTTTTTGAATAGGCTCTCCTTGTAGATAAATAAGGTCTTTGCTGGGTACGCATGAGAAGAAGAAAAATATTAATAAAAATAGTGGAATGTAGTGTTTCATCTTAAATTAAATCATCAATAAGCACAAATATACTTTTTAAAAGTGGTTTGCTATAATTTTATTTTATTTTCGTTTTTTATTTAAAAATGATTTATTTACTAACAAAATATTTAGAATTCTTTTTCAAATCCACTAATCAACATGGGGTACATTCTCCTTTTGTTTATATGTTAACTACTGCATGTTTTTATAAAAATATAAGCATAAACCTTTGGGAATCATTTTTAAAAATAAAGCAACAATTATTAGACAATAAAAGTTTTATTAAAGTCACAGATTTTGGTTCTGGTTCTAAAGTTTTTAAAACAAATAAAAGACAAATATCAAAAATTACTAAGGTTGCTGGAATTTCAAACAAAAAAGCAAAATTATTAATCAAAATTGTAAACTATTTCAAACCAGAATATATTTTAGAAATAGGAACTTCAGTTGGGTTAAGTACTTCTGCAATAAAAATTGCAAATCAAAATTCAGAAATGATAACTTTAGAAGGTTGCTCAGAAACAGCTACCATTGCTAAAGAATTATTTCTAAAAAATAAACTTCTACAAATTAATTCTATAATAGGTAATTTTAAAGAAACAATTCCAAAATCTGTAGATAACAAGAAGTTTGATTTTATTTATTTCGATGGAAATCATACAAAAAAAGCAACTTTAAACTACTTTAATACTTGTTTACCTACAGTTAAAAATGATACTTTTTGGATATTTGATGATATTTATTGGAACAAAGAAATGCAAGAAACTTGGTCCGAAATTAAAAGTCATCCAAAAGTTACAGTTACTGTTGATGTTTTTCATTTTGGTATCGTTTTTTTCAGAAAAGAACAACAAAAAGAACATTTTAAAATAAGAGTTTAGCATATAAAATAGTTGATGGTTGGTAATAAAAAAATTAATCTAATTCAATGTTTTTTCAACTTAAACACTTTGCTACTATAACTTTTTAACTTTATTCTTTTCCAACTTTTTAACTTTGTAACTTAGCAACTTAGCAACTTTGAAACTAAAAAAATGAAAATATATACAAAAACAGGAGATTCTGGAACTACTGCACTCTTTGGAGGTACAAGAGTAAAAAAATACAATTTACGTATAGAAAGTTACGGAACAGTAGACGAACTCAACTCTTACATTGGCCTAATTAAAGATCAAGAAATCAGTAATAATATCAAAACCGCTTTATTAAGAATCCAAAATGAACTATTTACTTTAGGCGCAATGTTGGCTACACCACCAGAAAAAGAAACCTTAAAATCTGGTAAAGAACGCTTAAATATTCCTAAAGTGGATCTAAATTCAATTCAATTTTTAGAAAATGAAATAGATATAATGGATAAAGAATTGCCCCAAATGACACATTTTATTCTTCCTGGTGGCCATCAAGCTGTGTCATTCTGTCACATCGCAAGATGCGTTTGTAGACGTGCAGAACGTTTATCTGTAGAATTAAATGACCAAGAAACTATAAATAATGACATCATAAAGTACTTAAACCGACTTTCTGACTATCTTTTTACGTTGGCACGAAAGTTGTCTAAAGACCTATCAGTAGAGGAAATCAAGTGGATTCCTGAAAAACAATAATAAGTTCTTTTTTTATTGATTGTATATTTCTTAAAAAAGACTTGCATAATTGCGTAAAAAAATTATTTTTGCACAAAATTAAACAATAAGAAATGTATTGGACATTAGAATTAGCATCTTATTTAGCAGATGCACCTTGGCCAGCAACCAAAGATGAGTTAATAGATTATGCTATTAGAACTGGAGCACCTTTAGAAGTAGTAGAAAATCTACAAGATATTGAAGACGAAGGAGATGCATACGACTCTATCATAGAGATTTGGCCAGATTATCCTACTGAAGATGATTATCTTTGGAATGAGGATGAATACTAAACTCAATAAAAATATAAAAAGTCTCTAAAGAGGCTTTTTTTTTGTTTTCTTTTAACTGAGAAAGTAGTACTTTTCAGCTTAATTACACTTGCATTTCAATAAAACAAATACAGTTACATAAATAACTGAAAAACATATAATTAAATGGGTATTTTAGATTCAGTAATTAAACTTTTTGTAGGCGACAAACAACAAAAAGATTTAAAAGGTTTACAGCCAGTTGTAGATGATACAAAAAAATTCGAAGCAGAGTTCTCTCAACTTTCCCACGATGAATTAAGAGCAAAAACGCAAGAATTTAAAGATAAAATTAAAGCGGCTACAAAAAAGTTTGACGATAAAATTGCGGCTTTAGAAGAAGAAGCCAAAACTGCTGATATAGACAGACAAGAAGATATTTATACTGAAATAGATGCTTTAAAAGACGATGCTTATAAAGTTTCTGAAGATGTTTTACTTGAAATTATGCCAGCGGCATTTGCTGTGGTAAAAGAAACTGCAAAACGTTTTGTAGAAAATGAAGAAATAGAAGTAATTGCTACTCCTTTTGACAGAGAATTATCTGCAGAAAGAGAAAACATTACTTTAGAAGCAGATAAAGCCTATTGGGCAAATTCATGGGATGCAGCAGGAAAGCCTGTTACTTGGGATATGGTACATTACGATGTGCAATTAATTGGTGGTTCTGTACTACATCAAGGTAAAGTTGCAGAAATGATGACTGGTGAAGGTAAAACACTCGTTTCTACTTTACCTGTTTACTTAAATGCTTTATCTGGAAACGGAGTTCACGTAGTAACCGTAAATGATTATTTGGCAAAACGTGATAAAGCGTGGATGGGACCAATTTTTGAGTTTCATGGACTTTCTACAGATTGTATAGATTATCATCAACCCAATTCTGATGCACGTAGAAAAGCCTACAATGCCGATATTACTTACGGAACAAATAACGAATTTGGCTTCGATTATTTACGCGATAATATGGCAAGTTCTAAAGACGATTTAGTGCAAAGAGCACCCAATTATGCCATTATAGATGAGGTAGATTCTGTTTTAATTGATGACGCTAGAACGCCATTAATTATTTCTGGTCCTGTTCCACAAGGAGATAGACACGAATTTAATGAATTAAAACCTTTAGTTGCAGATTTAGTTACGCTACAAAAACAACATTTAGTAAGTGTTTTGGCTGAAGCAAAAAAATTAATTGCAGATGGCAATGATAAAGATGGTGGATTCTTATTATTAAGAGTTTACAGAGGTTTACCAAAAAATAAAGCGTTAATTAAGTTTTTATCTCAAGAAGGAATTAAACAAATCTTGCAGAAAACAGAAAACTATTACATGCAAGACAACAATAAATTAATGCCAGAAGTAGATGAAGATTTATGGTTTGTTGTAGAAGAAAAAAACAATCAGATAGATTTAACTGATAAAGGAATTGCACATTTATCTGAAAAAACCGACAATGATAATTTCTTTGTTTTGCCAGATATTGGTGTAAAAATTGGTGAAATTGATGCTTCCACAATGTCATCAGAAGAAAAAGCAGCACAAAAAGAAGAACTGTACAAAGACTTTAGCATTAAAAGCGAACGTATTCATACCATGAATCAGCTTTTAAAAGCATACACTGTTTTCGAAAAAGATGTAGAGTATGTAGTGATGGAAAATAAAGTAATGATTGTCGATGAACAAACAGGTCGTATTATGGACGGTCGTCGTTATTCAGACGGATTGCATCAAGCTATTGAAGCCAAAGAAAATGTAAAAATTGAAGACGCTACGCAAACTTTTGCAACAGTAACTTTACAAAATTACTTTAGAATGTATCGCAAATTGTCTGGTATGACAGGAACAGCAATTACAGAAGCAGGCGAGTTATGGGAAATTTATAAATTAGATGTTGTAGAAATCCCTACAAACAAACCCATTCAAAGAGACGATAAAGAAGATTTAGTATATAAAACTGCTCGCGAAAAATACAACGCAGTTATAGATGATATTGTAAAATTAGTCGAACAAAAAAGACCTGTTTTAGTAGGAACAACTTCAGTAGAAATATCAGAATTATTGGGTAGAATGTTGCAAATGCGTAAAATTCCACATAATATATTAAATGCAAAATTACACAAACGTGAAGCAGATGTTGTTGCAGAAGCTGGTAAACCTGGTGTGGTAACCATTGCAACCAATATGGCTGGTCGTGGAACAGATATTAAATTATCTGATGAAGTTAAAGCTGCTGGTGGTTTAGCAATTATTGGTACAGAACGTCATGATTCTAGACGTGTAGATAGACAGTTAAGAGGACGTGCAGGAAGACAAGGAGATGTTGGTTCTTCTCAATTTTATGTTGCTTTAGACGATAACTTAATGCGTTTATTTGGTTCTGATAGAATTGCAAAAATGATGGATAGAATGGGATTAAAAGAAGGCGAAGTAATTCAGCATTCTATGATTACCAAATCTATTGAAAGAGCGCAGAAAAAAGTTGAAGAAAACAACTTTGGTATACGTAAACGTTTATTAGAATATGATGATATTATGAACGCGCAACGTGAGTTTGTTTACAAAAGAAGACGTCATGCTTTAGATGGTAAACGCTTACAAGTAGATATTGCAAACATGATTTATGATACATGCGAATCTATTGTAAACTCAAATAAAGCTGCTAAAGACTTTCAAAATTTCGAATTCGAATTGATTCGTTTTTCATCAATGACTTCTCCATTTTCTGAAGAAGAATTCGAAAAATTATCGGAAAAAGAAATCACAGATAAATTGTACGATTTAGTTACAGAGCACTATAAAAATAAAATTCAAAGAAATGCTGTTTTAGCGTATCCTGTAATTAAAGATGTTTATGAAAATGAAGGTGACAGATACGAACGTATTGTTGTTCCGTTTACAGACGGAATTAAATCGTTACAAGTAGTTACCAACTTAAAAGAGGCTTATGAATCTGAAGGAAAAAGTTTAATTACAGATTTCGAAAAAAACATCACTTTAGCTATTATTGATGAAAATTGGAAAGATCATTTACGTAAAATGGACGATTTAAAACAATCTGTACAAAATGCATCTTACGAGCAAAAAGACCCATTATTAATCTATAAGTTTGAAGCTTTTGAATTGTTTAAACAAACTGTAGACCAAATTAATAGAGAAGTTTTATCGTTTTTATTTAAAGGTGAATTGCCAACACAAGATACTTCTCAAATTTCTGAAGCTCGTCAACAAAAAAGAGAACGTTTAAATGCTAGTAAAGCAGATGTTCAAAACACTACTGAGCAAGCTATCCAGAATTCTCGTCAGCAATCTGCTGAACCTGTAGAAACCATTGTTCGCGAACAACCAAAAATTGGTAGAAACGAACGTGTTACTATTAAAAATGTGATGAGTGGTGAAGAAAAAGTTGTAAAATACAAGCAAGCCATTCCTTTAATTGAAAAAGGAGAATGGGTTTTAGTGAATAATTAAAAACATCGTAATTAGAAATAAAAAAAAATCCGTTTAGAAATAATTATCTAAACGGTTTTTTTTACAATGTAATAATATTAAACTAAAATCCTGTACCTGGATCTTCTGGACTTTGCGCTTGTGCCTTTTGTGGGTTTAGTATCATATAAGTTCCTAAAGCTGTTAAAGCTGCATATTTACCGTAGTTTCCAATCTTTTTTATAGCTTCTTTACGAGAAATATCTTGCGTATTTTTAATTAGTTTTTTCATGGTTTTGTATGTTTTAAGTTCTCGTTAATTATTCTAAAATAATTTTCTTATTTAATTTACAAGTTTCTGATAGTAATTGAATAATATAAACTCCTGTCTCTAATTTTGGTAATAAAATATCTTTTACACCGTTAGTTTTAAAAGAAGAATTTAACACTTGCTTACCTGTAATATTAAATAATTTTACATTAACTTTTCCTTGTTGCATTCCTGTAATTCTTAAGAAAGAAGAATTTAATTTATAAATACTAATGTTTTCTATGGTAGAATCTGATATGCTTAAAGCGCTTGAATTTGTGTGCAAATAAAACCTTCCAATTCCGTTCAAAGTTTCATTTAAAGTAACTTTATATTCGCTGTTAACTTCATCTATTCTTGTAAAAGTATTTGTTACTTTATCTTCTATAAACACTTTTAAATTTGATGGTAAATCTAAAGCCTCTGCAGTAAATTTAATTTCTTTACCAGCAACTGCATTAACGCCAATAGGAACAATTAGATCTTCAAAATTAGTATTTGGTAGAGACTGACGCATAAAATCTACTCCATTACTATTGCTTATTAAATGACTATATATGCTAAAAGCAGTTGAAGTTCCTGTAAAAGTTCCAATATCAAAACTTGGATCTAAACCTTTAGTTTTTCCTTCTAAATAATTAATCTCTGTATATTCTATTTTACTTCCGTCTGAAAAAAATAATTTAATTGATGGTTTATTAGAGGAAGATTTGTACAAAATTTTTCCTGTTTGATGAGTTAGTTTAGAAGCATCAATTGTAAAATTATCGGAAGAAGAGTTTGCAGCATTTACAAAGAAACCTTGTGCTGGGTGAATATAATCTGTACCTGTTAAAGCTACGTAACCAGCTCCTCCAAGTTTATTATTGTCCCAAACATAAACAGTTTGATGACTTCCAGACAAATTACTAGTATTACTTGAAATCAAGTCGCTAACTAATATATAAGAAGGAAAAGGATTGCCTACTAAATTCCAATTGTTTGTATTCTGATTAATGGTAGCTGTTAAATTATCTACCTTAATAGTTCCTGTAAAAGTTATATAAGAATTTGTTGTTCCATCTCTTTTAATTGAATACCCTTTGCCAACTGTAAAAGAACCTGAGTTTGTTGCATCTGTTACATAGTTCCAATCTCCATCTGCATCAACAGTATTGGTATAGGTACCAATAGCAATATTTGTGCCTGTACCTGTAGTATCATCAATATCATTATCAGATATCCATGTTCCATTATATGTTGCGCCATTTACAGGACTGGACAATAGATGCCAGTTAGTATCATTAGCTGCTACTTGATAAATTACATTTCCTGTTGAAGAACCAGTAACTATTAAAGATCCTCCAGAGTTTATTGTAACGGTTTCACCTGTTAAAGTTAACTTGTGTATGTTAACCCCTGTTGAGCTACTAATTATTGGAGCACTTCCAGTTCCGTCAATAGTTACCTCTCCTCCAACTGCTGGTAGAATCCCTAAATCCCAATTAGAAGCAGTACCCCAATCTGCAGTTGTACCATTCCAAGCATTTGGTTCTACAGGGTTTAAAGCTCCATATTCTATATTATTTCCACTACCAAATTGAAAACTTTTATAATAAGCCCTGTTTATTTTTGATGAGGATCCTGTAATTACCCAATTAGGAACGCTTGATCCACTTCCGTTTGCTGCTCCAACCCAGTCGTTTGTAGTAAATCCTGTTTTTGTTCCTTGTCTAAATAAATAATTTATGTCACTTGTTGTATTATGGTCTATAATAGTTGCACTTGTTGTAGTTTTAATATCTGCAGTATTTGCTGCATGTAATTGTGCAAAAATAATTTGACCATACCCATATTCTCCACTTCCTCCATGACCATCATCATCTAAATAAGATACAGAATCATAAAGTACCCAGTTATCATCTATATGATCTCCTGTTGCATCTATAATTCCATCATTACCAGCTGTAACTCCATCACTATTTAATAAAACATCTATCTTTTTGTTCTTAGGGTTAGCATCTGATGTAATTAACATATAAGTTGCAGACGGATCACTTAGATTACCATCATAACCGATATCTGGAGATCTTGAAATAACAGCTCCAGAATCTGTTTTGGTTATATCTCTACCTTCTAATTCTATAGTTATTATAGTTGTACCTGCTGCAATAATAGCAGTATAAGAATTTGTGGTTTTTACATCTGCATTTCCATCATCTGCATCAAGTGGAGATAAATTATAAGCAGAGGCACCATTAATATCTGTATAATTAGAGACTATAGCTAACATTCCGTTGGTACCAAACGTTCTTGTACCATCTCCTAATTGAATGGCTTCTGAAACTTTAGTCAAAGAACCACTCTCTCCATCTCCTTCTATGGCAATAAAGTAAAGGTTAGTTGGAATTATAGCTCCAGCTGGCCCTCTAAACTCAAAATATTCTTTTGTTAAATCTGATCCACTTGGGCTGGCTATAATCTTATTGATATAGTATCCTGAATTAGTTGTAATACCATCAAATGTCTGTCCCATACTTATCACTGAAAAAAGAAGGGTAAATAGAAGTAAAATTTTTTTCATAATTATTATATTAATTGTTTAACTGTGGTAATTATTTGGTTTACCAGTTTGGTTTACCAATATATAAAAAATTTTCTAAAAAAATCGTGTATTATAAATTATAACCTATAATACTAAGAAAAGTCTTGTTTTATAATTGTTGCAATATCAAAAAATACGCAAGAATAGAAATACGAAAAAGGGTGTGTAATTGTACTAAAACTCTATATACCAAAAAAAAACTCCGTTTAGATAATTCTAAACGGAGTTTTTAAATATAGGTTAATTGTATTTAGATTATTTTTTTCTCAAATAAATGTTCCCTAAACCTGCATTGAGTTTCATTTTTACATTACCTCTATTTAATTTTAGTTTCATCTTTTGAATACCTGGCTCTTCTTTATCTTCAAGAATATTAAAATCGATATCAGAATATATAGATGCTGAGTTTGTATCTACTATTACATCAGAATTTTTAGGCAAAGTAACGTCTATAAAACCATTGTTCGAATAAATAGAATAGAGTTTTTTTGGTGTTTTTTTATCAAACTCTACTGTAACATTCCCTCCAATAGAATTAATCGAAACGGGGCCTGTAACATCTACTAACTTCATATTATTTAAAGAAGTAGATATCTCTACTTCTCCATTAAAATTAGATAACATCGAAGGCTTAGAGTTAAAGAATACGTACTTATTTTTTCGTTTATTTAAAGTTTCTTTACAACTATTGGTATCCCAATTTAATTTTATGGTGTTGGGTATTTTTATTTCATAACGCTCATTACTAAACATTACTAATTGTCCATCTGTTTGATCTTTAAAAATTAACTCACCATCTTTTTGCTCTATAGCAAAATAGATTCCTAAATCTTTATTTTCACTTTTTTTGCCTAACCTTTTTAATCCTTCTTTTCTATTTCCATCATTACTAAAGAAAACTACTCGTCCTTTTTTTATACTGTCATTAGAATGAAAAGAAAAAGAATTATTAGACCCACTACTTCTACTAAATGTTCTTGCTCTTCCTTTTACCAAAGGAAAATTTTTAGGACCATTCGTAGAATTTACGCTGTATCTATAAAAATTTGAACTTCTTTTTTCATGTAAACTTTTTATAATGACTTCTTTACCATCATACCCAGTAATTGTAAAGTTTTTTGAGGAACATATTTTTAAAGTTCCTTTGTTAAATTTTATTTTTTTTTCTTGCCCATTTACAGCAAAGAATGAAATTGAAAGTGCAAAAACTAAAATGTATTGTATATTTTTCATTGTATTTATTGTTTAATTTCTACCATTGCTAACGTTGCATTATTCTTAACAATTGGGTAGGTTTCTTCGTTATTTATAAGTTCTTCAAGAGGTTTTTGTGCACGATTTTCTCTTAAAAAACTTAATGCTTTTATTAATCTTATTTGTACCAAAGGTGCTTTTTCGTTTTGTAAAGCAGTGATTAAATTGGTTCTAATTTGTTCGTTTTTGGGGAATTTCAACAAGGCATCTATAGTAGCTATTTTTACATTTGCATTTTCATCTTTGTGTAAAATTCCGATTAAAGTTGCTATTATTTTTTTGTCTTCTTTTACATATTCATCATTAAAAGCATAGACTCCTTCCAAACGTTTGCCTGCTGAATCATTTTCTAAATTAGCTAATAAAATTTGCTTTTCTTTACTGATTTCTTCTTGCTGATTCCACCATAAAAAGACTGAAAAAGCCAATACAACACTTGCTGCAACAGTAACATATTTTAAATACACTACTTTCTGTTTTTTAGGTTGATGCAACTTCGATTTCAATAACTTCTCAAAAGCTAAATCTGATGATGATGACATCTTTTCAGAATCAAAATGTGTTTTGTTTTCTTTTATATACTCTTCTAATTTCATCCTGTTTTCTTTACTTTTAATAGCTGTAATAATTGATCTTTTCCTCTTCTATATTGGTTTCTCACTGTACTTTCATTTATGTTTAGCAACTCTCCTATTTCTCTATGATTGTAATCTTCTATCATATACAACATTAAAACAATTCTGTATTTTTCTTTTAAACTGTTGATGCATTCTTTGATAAAATCAATTGAAATATCTGGTTTTATATCATCTTCATTCTCATCTGGTTTATTTTCTAAAATTGAATCTTCGCTTGTAAAAATGAAGCGGTTTCTATTTCTTGCTACATCTAAAGATTTGTTTACTACAATACGTTTTAACCACGCTCCTAAATTGGCTTCATCTTGTAATTGATGAATTTTTTCAAATCCTTTTATAAATGCATCTTGCACAATATCTTCTGCTTCCTCCCTATTTTTAAGAATTCTGATGGCACTACCAAACATCATATTTTTATAGGAATGATAGACCTCTAATTGAGCTGAATAATCATTTGCTTTACATTTTTGTATGATGTTTTTTGTATTCAAAAAAAGCTATGTTAGTTTCTTTTTACACTTATATAACGTAAGCATCTTAAAAGTGTCTCAAAAAATAATAAAAAAACCGTTTAGAAATTTCTAAACGGTTTTAAAATATAGTTAAATTATTGATTATCAATCGAAATCTGTTTCCATTTTTAGATAATCTAAAAATTCTCTTTTAGTGTCTTTTTCTTTGAATTTACCTCCAAATTCAGCCGTAACTGTAGAACTTTCTATGTCTTTAATTCCTCTTGAGTTTACACACAAATGTTTTGCATCTATTACACAAGCAACATCATCTGTACCTAAAGCCTCTTGCATTGCTTGTACTACTTGCATTGTTAAACGCTCTTGCACTTGAGGTCTTTTAGAGAAATACTCTACAATTCTATTCATTTTAGATAAACCAATTACCTTTCCGTTAGAAATATAAGCCACGTGAGCGCGACCAATAATTGGTAATAAATGATGTTCGCAAGTAGAATATACCACAATATTCTTTTCTACCAACATTTCTCCATAATTATAGTTATTATCGAATGTTGATGCTTTTGGCATATTCTTAGGGTTTAACCCCATAAATATCTCATTTACAAAAGCTTTGGCAACTCTTTTTGGAGTTCCTTGTAAACTATCATCGGTTAAATCCATTCCTAAAGTTTCAAGAATATCTTTGACACTTTCTTGGATTTTGTTAATTTTTTCTTGGTCAGAAATATCAAAAGCATCTGCTCTTAAAGGAGTTTTAGCTGATGTACCAACGTGGTTTTCTCCTATTTCTTCTATTCTTTCGTCATTCATTTTGCTGTTCAATTCAAACATTTCAATCTATATTAAAGTGCAAATTTACGTCTTTAACACCAATTTATTTTACTTTCTCTATAATTTCAGCCAAAGAGCATTCTGTTTGCTCAAAATTTTGCATATTTTTTAACAAATACCGTTCTTTTTCTACTTTAGAAACCACAAACTCAATTTCTCTATTGGTTGCGTATTTCCATTGTTTCTTTTGCTGATTGTTACTAATCGCTAAATCTGGGTACATTTCGCACTTAATTCCTGCATTTCTTAAAGTAGTTATTGCTTTCATTTTTACGATATCGGTTTCTGCATCAAAATTTAAAAACAATACTTTAGGTTTAGGCAAATCAACAGATTGAAACAATTTTAATTCTTCTAAAACCAAATAGATTCTGTCTAATCCAAAAGAAATTCCAACGCCAGAAACATCTGGCATTCCAAAGATTCCTGTTAAATCATCATATCTTCCACCACCACCAATAGAACCCATTTTTACACCTTTTGGAGCAGCTACTTCAAAAATAGCACCTGTATAATAATTTAAACCTCTTGCCAAAGTTACATCTACTTCTAAATTAGCCGATTGCAATCCTAATTCTGTAATCGAATTAATAACAAAACGCAACTCTTCTACTCCATTTTTTCCTTCTTCTGATGTTGATAACATTTTCTCTAAAGAAGTAAGTTTATCTAAGTTTGAACCCTCAAAACTAAATAAAGGCTGTACTTTTTGAATGGCTTCTTCTGTAATTCCTTTAGACAACATTTCTGCTTCAACTTTTTCTTGACCAATTTTATCTAATTTGTCTAAAGCAACCGTAAAATCGATGAGTTTTTCTTGTGCACCAATTACTTCTGCAATACCAGATAATATTTTTCTGTTATTGATTTTAATAGTCGTGTTTTCTAAGCCTAACTTACTAAAAACGGTATCGTATAATTGAATAAATTCTACTTCTTGCCATAGAGATTGACTCCCCACAACATCTGCATCACATTGATAAAACTCTCTAAACCTACCTTTTTGCGGTCTATCTGCTCTCCAAACAGGTTGAATTTGATAGCGTTTAAAAGGAAATGTAATTTCGTTTTGGTGTTGTACTACATATCTTGCAAAAGGAACAGTAAGGTCGTAGCGTAAAGCTTTTTCTGAGATTTGTGATGTAACTTTTATACTTTCTTTTTCTGATAATAATTTCTCATCTGCTTTTTTAAGAAAATCCCCAGAATTTAAAATCTTAAAAATCAATCTATCCCCTTCTTCACCATATTTTCCCATTAAAGTTGATGAGTTTTCAAAACTCGGAGTTTCAATAGGTTGAAATCCGAAAGTTTCAAAAGCAGTTTTAATCGTATTCATAATATACGTACGATTGGCAACTTCTGTTGGCGAAAAATCTCTGGTTCCTTTTGGGATACTTGGTTTCATATAAATAATTATGAATTACGAATTTTAAATTAAGAAAAAAATCACTCAAAACTAAAAATTTGTAATTATTAATTTGTAATTGTAAATTTCAGAGCGCAAATATCGTGAAAAACTTATAAAGGTTATAAAGTTGAATCGATTTTATTTCTTTGTCTTAATGCATATAAAGAAGCATTTAATTCGAAACCTAACAACAAAATGATTGCATTTAACCACACAAATAACATTAAGATTAAAAGTGTACCAATAGAACCATATAGTTGATTGTATTGTGCAAATTTAATCACATAAATTCCGAATAAATAAAAGGTACATAATGAAACAACAGTTGTTAAAACTGCACCAGCAGAAAAGAACTTTACTTCTTTTCCTTGTTTGGTTCCAAATCTAAACAATAGGGAAACAATGGTGAAAATCATCACTAAAAACAATGCGTTTTTTCCTAAATTAAATAAATTTAAATCGCTTGTGTTTAGCCAACCAATTTCATCTATCTTAGACAAAGCTACTTGATACAATATCAATAATACTATGGTTATTATCAAGAATAATGACATTAATAATGAAACCCCTAAAGACACAAAATAAGTTTTAAAAACGTTACGAACATCTGTAACGTGATAGGAATATTCAAAACCTCCAAAAATAGCATTTACACCATTGGTCATTAAAAAAATAGACAATAAAAAACCAAAAGAAAGTAAGCCACCATATTGATTGTTGATAATATCGCCTAAAACGGTATTTACTGCTTCAAAGGTTTGTGGAGGTAAAATTTCTTGAATAAAAGAGAATAATCCGTCTTGAAAACCTTCAATAGGAATGTATGGAATTAAGGTTAAAATAAATAACATAAAAGGAAAAACCGCCATAAAAAAACTAAATGCAATTCCTCCTGCTCTTGTTGTTAATGCGCCTTCAACAATTCCGATGATATACATTTCTAAAACGTCGTATAAAGACATACCTTCTAAACCTGGGATTTTTATTTTCTTCCCAAAACGTACCAAAACACATACAATTGGTATTTTATCAAGTTTATCTTCTATTTCTTTTGACATTATTTTGAGTTACAAAGTGGCAAAGTTAAAAAAGTGACAAAGTTTCAGAGTTTACTTTTTTGACTTTGAAACTTTGCAACTATTTTCACAACTCTAAAAAGCCTTTAAACTTAAATCTAAATTATAAACCGAATGCGTTAATGCACCAGAAGAAATATAATCTACACCACATTCTGCATATTTTCTAATGGTGTCTTCGTTAATTCCGCCTGAAGATTCTGTTAAACAAGTATCTCCAATTAAGGCAACAGCTTTACGTGTATCTTCGTAATTAAAGTTATCTATTAAAATTCTGTAAACTCCTTCTACAGAAAGTATTTCTTTGATTTCTTCTAAACTTCTTGCTTCTACAATAATTTTAATGTCTAATCCTTTATCTGCTAAATATTTCTTGGTTTTTATAATTGCTGCTGTAATTCCGCCAGCAAAATCGATATGATTGTCTTTAATCATTACCATATCATACAAGGCAAACCTGTGGTTTTCTCCTCCTCCAATTTTTACCGCCCATTTTTCTAAAGCTCTAATTCCTGGTGTAGTTTTTCTTGTATCTAACACTTTTGTTTTGGTACCTTCTAAAAGATTCGCAAAAAAAGCAGTTTTAGTTGCTATTGCGCTCATTCTTTGCATTGCATTTAACACCAAACGTTCTGCCATTAAAATAGATTGCGATTTACCTGAAACGTGAAAAACAACATCACCATATTTTACTTTATCACCATCATTCATAAAAGTTTCTACTTCTAAATTCGCATCCACATAACTAAAAACTTGTTTTGCAAACGCTACTCCTGCAATAATTCCATCATCTTTTACCAATAATTTTGCTTTTCCTTTCGCATCAGCAGGAATACAAGACAACGAAGTATGATCTCCATCTCCAATATCTTCACGAATCGCATTTGTGATAATAATTTCTAATTCTTTTTCAAATTGTTCTTTTGATATCATTTCAAAATATTTTTATCATACCAAAAATATAGTATTTTTGATAAAAAATCTGTAGAATATGAAAAGAAAAATTATTATCCTTTTGATTCTAATGTGTAGTAACTTACTCTTATCTCAATCAAAAATTTATTTAAATGAAAATTTAAAGCCTATTGACTCTGTTTTATATCGTACAAAGTGTGTGTCTAATTTTTTCTCATGTACTTCATTTAAAAAAGATAGTATAATGTATGGGGTTGTAAGCTTTAAATACAAAATGGGAAGACTTACTAAAGAAGCATATTCTCAGGTCTTAAAAGTAATTCAACTTCAAACTAAACAAAATGTAAATAAAAGTAAAAGTATTTTAATTCGGTTTGCTGATACTTTATTTGATTATCAATCCATAAAAAACAAACATGATTTACATCACGAAAAATATCACATGAATGTAAATTTCAGTATCAATGGAGAAATTATAGATTTTAAAAACCTTTCTTATAATAAAACCAAATATAATAAATTGTTAAAAATCAGAAACAAAAGAATAAAAAAATGTGTTAAATCTTATTATAAGAGGCAACAGTCTAACTTTTTTTATTTCTATAACACTTCTGTTGGAAATTCAAAACAATTTGAAAGCACCTATTGGATGAAAGATAAAGGATTACTACGTAAATTTTTCTTTAAAAAGACAAACACATTTAAATTTCTAATACTAAAACCCAATGGAGATTATTTTTTAAGTGATAGAAGTGTTACTGATAAAATTATTAGAAAACTCTTAAAAAAAGAGGATTGGAAAAAATATAGAGATGATTTAATAAAAACTTATGAGTTTAAAGATAAAAATAGAATTGGTTTATTTAAAATTAGAAAACCATTTTTTGTTTCACATTGCGTTAATTTAAATGTAGTGTATAAAAAGTAATAAACATGAAAATTAAATTACTCGCCATTGGTAAAACTGACAACAAACAATTAATTCAACTAATTGATGAGTATAAAAATAGGCTTAAACATTACATAAAGTTTGAATTGGAAATTATTCAAGATATTAAAAATGTTAAGAATTTAAGTGAGATTCAACAAAAAGAAAAAGAAGGAGAACTAATTTTATCGAAACTGCAAAGTACAGACCAATTGGTTTTGTTAGATGATAAAGGGAAACATTTTACCTCTATCGAATTTAGCCAATACCTACAAAAGAAAATGAATTCTGGTCTCAAACAATTAGTTTTAGTAATTGGTGGTCCTTATGGTTTTTCTGAAGCTGTTTACCAAAAATCTCAAGGAAAAATCTCATTATCTAAAATGACTTTTTCACATCAAATGATTCGTTTATTTGTTGTTGAACAGTTGTATAGAGGTTTTACGATTTTAAAAAATGAACCTTATCATCATGAATAAGCCACATTGTGGCATTAGGCATTAGGCATTTCACTACATTTGCTATACTTTTAAAAAATATAATGAAACTCGTTTTTGCAACCAACAATTTAAACAAGCTAAAAGAAGTACAAGAAATGTTACCAAACTCAATAAAATTATTGAGTTTAAAAGATATTAATTGTTTTGATGAAATTGATGAAACAGAAATCACTTTAGAAGGTAATGCAAAATTAAAAGCAGATTATATTACCCATAATTTTGGTTACAATTGTTTTGCAGATGATACAGGTTTAGAAGTTGAAAGTTTAAGTGGAAAACCTGGAGTGTATTCAGCTCGTTTTGCTGGGGAGCCTGCAAACTCTGAAAAGAATATGCAAAAATTATTAACCGCTTTAGAAAATAAAACAAACAGAAATGCACAATTTAGAACAGCAATTTGTTTAAATATTGATGAAAAACAATTTTTATTTGAAGGCATTTGTAAAGGTAAAATTTTAACCAAAAAGCAAGGTAAAAAAGGTTTTGGTTACGACCCTATTTTTAAACCCCAAGGTTTTAATCAATCTTTTGCAGAAATGACTTCTTCAGAAAAAAACAGAATTTCGCATAGAGGAATTGCAATTCATAAATTAGTTGAATTTTTAAAGGATTTTAAATAAAAATAACAGACCTCACAGGTTTTAAAAACCTGTGAGGTCTTATTACAGAATGAAACAAACAAACTACACAAAACACTTTATTTTCTTGTCAGTTTTACTGGTTGTATTGTTTTTTGTAAACATTAGTTTGGGTTCTGTTTCTATTCCGTTTCAAGATATTTTTAATTCATTATTGGGCGGTAAAGTATCTAAAGAAAGTTGGGAGACCATCATTTTAAATTTTAGATTACCTAAAGCAATTACTGCTGTTTTAGTAGGTTCTGGGTTGTCTATTTGTGGTTTATTAATGCAAACTTTATTTCGAAATCCGTTAGCTGGTCCTTTTGTATTAGGAATTTCTTCTGGGGCAAGTTTAGGAGTTGCCATATTAATTTTAGGATCTTCTGTTTTTGGAGGATTTTTATTAACTCAGTCGGTTTCTAATTGGTCTTTACCTATTGCAGCAAGTTTGGGTGCTTTTTTAGTCTTATCTGCTGTAATTATTGCTGCAAATAAAGTAAGAAATACCATGTCTATTTTAATTATTGGGTTGATGTTTGGCAGCTTAACATCAGCAATTATAAGTGTTTTGGCGTATTTTAGTGATTCTGAACAAATACAACAATATTTATTTTGGAGCTTTGGAAGTTTAGGAAATTTATCTTGGAGAGAAATCTTAGTATTTACAGTAATTTATTTGATTGGAATTATAAATACTATTTTTGTTATTAAACCATTAAATAGCTTTTTATTAGGAGAAAATTATGCAAAAAGCTTAGGAATCAATGTAAAAAAAAGCAGAAATATTATTCTACTTACTACCAGTATTTTAACAGGAGTAATTACTGCTTTTTCTGGTCCAATAGCTTTTATTGGTTTAGCTGTTCCTCATATTGCAAGAATGTTATTTTTAAGTTCTAACCATAAAATACTATTACCCGCTGTTGCCATTATTGGTGCAATTATTTTATTAATTTGCGATAGCATTGCACAATTGCCTACAAGCGAATTTACACTTCCAATAAATGCAATAACATCGCTATTTGGTGCACCTGTTGTAATTTGGTTATTGGTTAGAAAAAAAAGAATATTTGTATAAAATAGTGGTAAAGTAAATAATGCTAAACTTAAAAACTCTACAAACTTTGAAGCTTTGAAAATCAAGAATAAAAATATTTTAAAAACTAAAAACCTATCTGTGGGTTATCTGCAAAAAAAGCATACAAAAATTGTACTTTCTAATGTTAATATAGAAATTGAAAAAGGCAAACTTGTTACTGTTTTAGGAAAAAACGGAATTGGAAAATCTACGCTCTTAAGAACAATTTCTAAGGTTCAGAAACCTATTTCTGGAGCTGTATTAATCAATCAAAAAAATAGTGTGCAAATCTCAGAAAAAGAATTATCTACTCAACTTAGCTTGGTATTAACAGAACGCTTACCCGAAAGCCAACTTACTGTTTATGAGTTGATTGCTTTAGGAAGACAACCCTACACAAATTGGATAGATAAGCTTTCTGAAACTGATACTAAAAAGATAAATTCTGCCATCCTTCAAACTGAAGTAGAACACCTTCAAAACATGCGTTTTTACGAGTTGAGTGATGGGCAATTACAACGTGTTTTAATTGCAAGAGCTTTGGCACAAGACACAGAAATTATAATTTTAGACGAACCAACTGCACATTTAGACATGCATCATACCGTTAAAATATTTTCTTTATTAAAAAAGTTGGTAGTAGAAACTCAAAAAACAATCATTATTTCTACTCACGAAGCTAATTTAGCTATTCAATTGGCAGATGAGATTGTTCTTTTAACAGAAAACAAATTATACTCTGATAAACCTCAAGAATTAATAGACAAGAAGGCTTTTGAAGACTTATTTCCTAAAGAACTTATTAAATTTAATAGTAAATTACAGCAATTTACAATGAATAAAATTTAATTTATAAACGATGTTAAACCCATAAAATTAAAACTAAATGAAGAACTTACTCTATTTTTTTGCTGTATTAATATTAATAGGATGTAGCACAAGCAAAGAGATCTCTAAAAAGTATGCTAAAACTATTACTTCAGAAGAACTAAAAGAGCATTTATACATTTATGCTTCAGATGAATTTGAAGGAAGAAATACAGGAGAACCTGGTCAAAAAAAGGCTGCAAAATATTTAAAAGACTTTTACATAAAGCATAAAATTAATTCTCCAAATGGAAATGATAATTATTATCAAACCATCACTTCAGAATGGTTGAGTAAAAATTCGCGCAGAGGTGACTTAAAAAATTCAGAAAATGTTTTGGCTTTTATAAAAGGAACAGAAAAACCTGATGAAATTATTGTAATTTCGGCTCATTTAGACCATGTTGGAACAAAAAATGGAGAAATTTATAATGGTGCAGATGATGATGGTTCTGGCACAGTTGCCATTTTAGAAATTGCCCAAGCATTTAAAAAAGCAGCCAAAAGAGGTAAAGGACCAAAAAGATCAATTCTTTTTCTGCATGTTACTGGAGAAGAGAAGGGTTTATTAGGTTCTAAATACTACACAGAAAACCCTGTTTTTCCTCTAAAAAATACAATTTGTAATTTAAATATTGACATGATTGGTAGAATTGATAAGTTTCATAAAACAGATTCTAATTATGTCTATTTAATTGGTTCTGATAAGTTAAGTACAGATTTACATAAAATTTCTGATAGCATTAATAAAAAGTTCACCAATATCAACTTAGATTATCGTTATAATGATGAAGACGATCCCAACCGTTTTTATTATAGATCAGACCACTATAATTTTGCAAAACACAATATTCCTGTAATTTTTTACTTTAATGGTACTCATGAAGATTATCACAAACCCACAGATACACCAGATAAAATTAATTACGATTTGTTAGCAAAAAGAACTCGTTTAGTTTTTCATACAGCTTGGGAACTTGCCAATAGAAAAGAAAGAATTGTGGTAGATAAAACCAAAATAGAAAAAGATTTATAACGTCTTTCTTTGTTATAAAAACACAAATCAAACAAAATGTCTGGTTTGTGTTTTTAGTAGTTTTATTTATTCACATACCTATTAAATCAAACTCCAAACTGAGTTAAATGATGATCCAAATGTTTATAAAACATATTATTCCATTCTTTTTTAGTTAGTTTTCCAAAAGAATTCGATTCTTTACCCTCAAAATAAGTTGCCCCTAATTTTTGTGTTTGATTGATGTAGTCTATTAAACGTTGTTTCTCTGTAGCAAACACCTTTTCATCAGTAATTAAAAATTGTGGTGCTGTTCTTCCATTTTTGGCATACGATTTTTCTGAAACTACAATCTTTTTTACAAACAACTTTAACATAAACTTTGTAAATGCATTGGGTTTTGGGTGTTTATCTGTATAAATCATTTCGTAAGTTACACAACAATGTGCCAACATTTGAGCAACCGACATTTTACCCCAAATAGGTTGAGTTTCTGAAGTTAAATTTTCTATTCTTTGAATAACTTCTTCCGTAACTTCTTTAGTAAAAATATTTTTCATTTTAATGTAAAATTTTAAATAGTAATTCTTTTAAAATATCTTTATTAGATAAACTTGCTCCTACCCCTTTACTTTTTACATCTGCATCTCTTAAAAAAGTAATATTCTGGGCTACTTTTCGCATTGGGTAATTTCTTGCCGCTAAAAAATATTCATCTACAAAATACGGGCTAACACCTAATGATTTGGCTACAGAACTTTTAGATTTGTCTTGCAAACCGTGAAATAACAACAATTGAGTAAAGAAACCATTTAATAAAGAAATGGTCATTACTAAAGGATTGTTCTTGGGGTTCTCTGCAAAATAATTAATAATTCTATTGGCTTTAACAATATTCTTTTCTCCTACTGCTTTGCGTAACTCAAAATTATTAAAGTCTTTTGAAATCCCAATATTTTCCTCAATATGCTTATCATTAATAATGGTTTCTTTAGGAAGAATTAGCATTAACTTACTCAATTCGTTTGCAATTTTGCTTAAATCTGTTCCTAAAAACTCTACCAACATTTGAGCAGCTTTGGGTTCTATTTGATAATTTTTTCCACTCAAAACTCTACGAATCCAATCTGCAACTTGATTTTCATATAGTTTTTTACTTTCGAAAATCAATCCAGATTTAGCAATTGCTTTATGTAATTTTTTGCGCTTATCAAGTTTTTTATACTTATAATTAAATACCAAAACTGTGGTAGGCTGTGGGTTTTCTGCATAAGAGACCAACTTTTCTATAGTTCTGCTTAAATCTTGCGCCTCTTTTACAATAAGAACTTGTCTTTCTGCCATCATTGGATAGCGTTTTGCAGCACCAACAATATCTTCTATGGTGGCATCTCTACCATACATTACTTGTAAATTAAAACCTTTCTCTGCTTCATCTAAGATATTTTCTTCAATAAAATCAGAAATTTTATCAATATAATAAGGCTCATCACCCATTAAAAAATATATAGGTTTTATATTTCCTTTTTGAATATCAGAAACTATAGTTCTTATTTCGTTCATTTTATTACTTTTGATTGATGCAAAAACTCAATCTACCAAATTATCATTTCAAACTCAAAAGTAGCGAAAATAAGATGCTTATTTTTGATAATTTAAGAAAAAAATGGATGATTTTAACTCCAGAAGAATGGGTTCGTCAGCATTTTGTGCATTTTTTGGTTAATGAAAAAAAATACCCTACTTCTTTAATTGCTTTAGAAAAGCAACTCACGATCAACAATCGTAAAAAAAGAACTGATATTTTAGTATTTAATAAAAAAGGGAATCATGATATTATTGTAGAATGTAAAGCCCCTTCAATAAAAATTACGCAAGCAACTTTTGATCAAATTGCACGTTATAATTTGAAACTTAAAGCAAATTATTTGGTTGTTACTAATGGGTTAAATCATTTTTACTGTAAGATGGATTTTGAAAATGAAACCTATATTTTCTTGAAAGAAATTCCTAATTACATTTAATTTTATTAAGAAAACTTTAGCCAAAAACTCAGTTTTAAAATGTAAATTCGCAACCTTGAAAGTAGCAATTGTTATATTAAATTGGAATGGTCAAAAACTATTAGAACAGTTTTTACCTTCTGTTGTAAATTTTAGTTCGCAAGAAGCTGATATTTATGTGGCAGATAATGCCTCTACTGACGCTTCAACCTCTTACATAAAAGAGTTTTTTCCATCAGTAAAAATTATAGAAAATGCCATAAATGGTGGTTATGCTAAAGGGTACAATGATGCTTTACAGAGTATTGATGCAGATATCTATTGTTTATTAAATTCTGATGTAGAAGTTACCGAAAACTGGTTAAAACCGATAATTGATGTTTTTAAAGCTGATAAAAAAACAGCTATAGTTCAGCCAAAATTATTAGATTTTAAAGATAAAACCAAGTTCGAATATGCTGGAGCTGCTGGTGGTTATGTAGATTTATTTGGTTACCCTTATTGCAGAGGACGTGTTTTTAATCATTTAGAAACTGATGAGAATCAGTTTAATGATGTGATTGATATTTTTTGGGCTTCTGGAGCTTGTTTATTTGTTCGTTCTAAGGTTTATCATACAATTGGTGGTTTAGATGAAGATTATTTTGCGCATCAAGAAGAAATAGATTTATGTTGGAGGGTTCTAAATATTGGTTTTAAAGTAAAATACACTGGTAAATCTGTAGTTTATCATCTTGGAGGTGCAACTTTGCAAGAAACAAATCCGCATAAAACGTATTTAAATTTTAGAAATAGCTTATTAAATGTCGTAAAAAACGTACCTAAAAAATGGTTTTTATTTGTAGTTTTTTCGCGTTTGGTATTAGATGGAATTGCTGGTTTAAAATTTGTTTTAGAATTAAGGCCTATTCATACCTGGGCAATACTAAAAGCACATTTTAGTTTTTATAAAAACTTCTTTAAGTTTTTAGGAAAACGCAAAAAACTATCAAAAAAACAAGATTATAACCTACATACAAGTATTGTATGGCAGTATTTTATTTTAGGTAGAAAAAAGTTTGAGGATTTAAAATAAGTTTGAAAGACACTGTCCAGAATTTTGTGTAAATAGAATTTCAGAGGGTTTGACTTATTTAAAGTTGAACCCTTTTTTCAAATATAGTTAAAAATTGATTAAGAATTAGCCCCCAATTATGGATTGGTTGTGTCC
>JAUICK010000019.1 GCA_030427865.1 Bacteroidia bacterium
AAGATGTGAACACTATTGATGGCGTAAAAATAGACTTTGCAGAAAAGTGGATTCATTTGCGTAAATCGAATACAGAACCCATTATAAGAATCTATACAGAAGCAAAATCGCAAGAAGCGGCAGATGATTTAGCAGAACGTTTTATCAAAGAAATAAAAGAAGTAGCAGGTATTTAAAACCCTTACAATTTACTAAATATTATAAAAAAGAGAAGAAATTAGTTTTTCTTCTCTTTTTGTTTTTTAGCCATTATTTCTTTCCATTCTTCAAAAATGTCTTTGTGCTTAAACCTTTTATGAGACCATAAATAAAACTCTGGCTGACGTTTAATATTCTCTTCCGTAAGTTCAGTATATTTGTCTGTAATTTGATAATTTTCGAAATCTTTAGGAGAATCTGTTATCAATTGAAATTCAACCTCATAATACCCTCTTTTTATTTTTTTTGTAACATAGTTAATTACTACAAAATCAAACTTTTTAGAAAGCATTTCAGCACCAGTATGCACTGGAACTTTTATTCCAAAAAAATCTCTCCAATAAAAAGTTTTATGTGGTTGTGGAGATTGATCGCTTAATAAAATATAAGCACCTTGTTTTTTGTTATTAAAATTTTTCTGAATTCCTTTAACAGTTTCAGAAGTTTTAAAACCAATAACCCCAAATTTTTCTCTTGATTCTCTTACGGCTTTTTCAAAATATTTATTATTTAGTTTAGTATATGCACCATAAACATCAATTTGTAGAGGAATAGGCAAACTTATAGACCACTCCCAATTTGCTTGATGCGCCCCAACTAAAGCTATGCTTCTACCTTGTTTAGCGTATATATTTACCAATTCAGGATTTTTATACTTATAGCGTTTTAAAATTAGTTTTTCTGAAATAGAAAAGGCTTTAATGCTTTCAAAAATTAAATCAACAAAATGTTTAAAGAATTTTTTTGAAATATCTTTAATTTCTTTATCTGTTTTATTTGGAAAAGCTAAATTTAAGTTTTCGAGTACTACTTTTTTTCTATACCCAAAAACATGGTATATCAAAAAGTAAAAAAAATCTGATTTAATATATAAAATCCTCATTGGTAATAAAGAATATAACCAAATAAATGGATAAGTAAATACAAAAAGAATAAAGTTCATACAGTACTTTTTTAGTAATGCAAATATCGTATATAAATTTATAATGCAATAGTTTTACTAATCTGTTTTTAGTATGTTTGTTAAATGATGAATACCATTAATCAAGCCGTTTTATTAATTATTATAGCCAATGTTTTATTTTCTATGAAAGGATTTAAAGATTATTCTTTTTTAGATAAATATAAATTTCAAGTGGGTAGAATTTTAAATGGAGAAAAAATAAGAGCACTAACATCTGGTTTTTTGCATGTAGATTGGTTGCATTTAGGTTTTAATATGTATGCACTATATCTTTTTGGAGATATTGTAACAAAAATTTTAGGCACAACAGATTTTCTAATTATTTATTTTGTTAGCCTATTATTTGGAAGCTTATACTCTTTGCAATACCATAAAAACGAACCTTATTATAGTGCTGTAGGTGCTTCTGGAGCAGTATCTGGTATAGTATATTCTTCTATTTTGCTCTTTCCAAACATGAAACTGTTACTGTTCTTTGCCATTCCAATGCCAGGATATGTTTTTGGTGTAGGCTATTTATTATACTCTATTTATGGTATGAAAAAGCAATTAGGTAATATTGGGCACTCTGCACATTTAGGAGGTGCCATTGGAGGTTTTGCAGCAACTTTGTTATTAGAACCCTCTATATTTATTTCAAATAAAATATTAGTTATTGCATTAGGAATTCCAATAGTAATGTTGCTTATTTTTGGAGATAAACTAAAGGATTTATAATAAAAAAACCGAAACTAATTAGTTTCGATTTTTTTGTGAGCGAAAGACCAGGTTCGAACTGGCGACATTCAGCTTGGAAGGCTGACGCTCTACCAACTGAGCTACTTTCGCATGGTAAAGGAATGCAAATATAAAATGATTTTTGAGTTTTACAATACTTTTTATCTAAAAAAAAAGCATCTTTATAGTGGTTGAAATTTTGTAACCAACAAAATAATGTTTGCAACTTAACGTAATAAGACTAATTTAAAATGGAAGTAAAAACGTTATTTGTAGTTTTATTGCTGATAATGAGTTCTTAAAGACCTTAATCTAAAAAGGAAGTTACCATCAAAACAACTCAACTTTCTAAACAAATTTATATGTTAGAAGGTAGAAGAGGCAACATTCTAATAAAATCATGCACTCTTATTCACAAATTATTTCTATTCAAAAACAGTCAATACTTCTTCTAATAATAAAAACGACATTATATTGCTATAATGCCGCTTTAAATGTTTTCACAACGGAAAAATCCTTATTGTGAATTGCTTTCAGTACTACAAAGTTACAATAATTTTATAATCAATTACTGATGAATATCATTTTTTGATATTTATTTATTTCTTATTTTTAGAAGATTATAATAAAATTGCTAATTATTCATTTCAATTAACAGGAATAAATATTTTCAAGTAAAATTAAAAAACTGCCAAAATTAATTGGCAGTAACTTATAGCAATTCACAGTTCACTAAATGTCATATATATAGTGTTGTGAGTGAATTCTGACTGACATTTAGGAAATAGTACAAATGGAATACCAATCCAATGATGAAAATACTTTATAATGAAGTATCAGTCATATATAAAAATACTATATATATTTATTTAGTGATGATTTTGTTATTATATTTGTAAACAAGTTATCAACACATTAGAAGCTAATTTTAATTTAATTAGAACTGGCTATAATTACAAAAGTAGATTTAAAATATTACATACTATGAAAAAGATACTAGGATTAGATTTAGGAACATCCTCTATTGGTTGGGCTTTAGTAAATGAAGCAGAAAATAAAAATGAACAATCAGAAATTATAAAGTTAGGAGTTAGAGTTAATCCTCTAAGTACTGACGAACTCACCGATTTTGAAAAAGGAAGACCACTTTCGGTAAATGCAGATAGAACCCTAAAACGTGGAGCCAGAAGAAATTTACAACGCTTTAAATTGCGTAGAAAAAACTTAATTGAAATTCTTAAAGAGCATCAAATTATTTCTGATGATACATCTCTAACTGAAATTGGTAAAAACACTACACATCAAACTTTGTATACAAGAGCAAAAGCAGCCACAGAGAAGATTAAGCTAGAAGATTTTGCAAAAATACTTTTGGCAATTAATAAAAAAAGAGGGTATAAAAGTAGTAGAAAATCTGTTGATGAAGGAGATGGAATTGTTATCGATGGAATGTCTGTAGCTAAAGAATTGTACAAAAAACAACTTACCCCAGGACAATATGTTTATGAATTATTGAATAAAAATAGAAAGTATATCCCAGAGTTTTATCGATCTGATTTACAAAATGAGTTTGATAGAATTTGGAATTTTCAAAAAGAATTTTACTCAAAAATTTTAACAGACAAATTGTATAAAGAACTTCAAGGTAAAAATAAAGGAGCAACTTGGAAAATTTGTGAAAAGCCATTTAACATAGTTGGTATTAAACTCGATGGAAATGCAAAAGCACAAAAACTAAAAAAATATGAATTAAGATGTTCTGCATTATACAATAAAATAGATTTAGAACATTTAGCAATAGTACTGCAAGAAATTAATAACAATCTTAATAATTCCAGCGGATATTTAGGAGCAATAAGTGATAGAAGCAAGGAGTTGTATTTTCGTAAAATTACGGTAGGCCAGTATTTATACAATCAAATTAAAGAAAACCCACACGCTTCATTAAAAAATAAAGTGTTTTACAGACAAGATTATTTAGATGAATTTGAGCAAATTTGGGAAACACAAGCTAAATATTACCCTGTTTTAACGAAAGAATTAAAAGTAGAAATTAGAGATGTTGTTGTTTTTTATCAACGTAGACTAAAATCACAAAAAGGATTGATTAGTTTTTGTCAATTTGAGCATTGGGAAGAAGATAAAAAAGATGATGAAGGTAATTTAGTTATTAATAAATTAACAGGAAACCCTAAAAAAAGAATTGTTGGTCAACGAGTTATTCCAAAATCATCGCCTCTGTTTCAAGAATTTAAGATATGGCAAAACTTAAATAACTTACAATTCAAGCGAATTGATAAAAAAACAAACGACTTATTTAACCAAGATATTGAATCTGAATATGTCTTAGATAATGAAACCAAAAAATTATTATTTGAAGAATTAAATATTAGAGGAGATTTAAAAATAAATGAGGTTTTAAAGTTTTTAGGAAAAAAAAGTAAAGAATGGAAGTGCAATTTTGAAACTATAGAAGGCAATAGAACCAATGAAGCATTGTATAATGTTTATAAAAAAATTGCTGATGAAGAAGGGTATGGTTTTAATTGGGAGAAAAAATCTGCAGTTGAAATAAAAAATGAATTAAAAGTTATTTTTCCAACCATTGGTATTACTCCAGAAATTTTAGATTTTAATGGAAATGCAAATGATTTTGATAAACAAGCCAGTTATCAATTGTGGCATTTATTATACTCTGCTGAAGACGACTATAAAATAACTAAGGAAGATAAAGAAAAATATGGTAACACCAATGTTGCCCTAAAAAAGAAATTACACACCAAATATGGTTTTAAAATAGATTACACAAAATGGCTGGTAAATATAAAGTTGCAACAAGATTATGGTAGTTTATCTTCGAGAGCAATTCGTAAAATATTACCATATTTACAAGATGGAAATCTATTTTCAAAGGCTTGTACACTTGCGGGTTATAATCATTCTAAAAGTTTAAATAGAGAAGAGTTAAATAAAAAAGAATTAAAAGAAAAATTAGATTTACTACCAAAAAATAGCCTGCGAAATCCGGTTGTAGAAAAGATTTTGAATCAAATGGTAAATTTGGTAAATCAAGTTATAGATACTTATGGCTCATTGCATGAAATAAGAATTGAGTTAGCAAGAGAGTTAAAAAAATCTGCCACAGAACGTAAAGAAGCAACTTTATTTATTAATAAACGCACTAAAGAAAATGACGATATTAGAAGTTTAATCACAAAAGAATTTGGTATTCCAAACCCTACTAAAAATGATGTTGTTAGATATCGATTATGGGAAGAACTTTCATCTTTAGGTTATAAATCAGTTTTTACCAATCAATATATTCCCAAAGAGAAATTATTCTCTAAAGAAATAGACATAGAACACATTATTCCAAAAGCACTGTTGTTTGATGATTCTTTTTCTAACAAAACCTTAGCTTACAAAAAAATAAATCTGCAAAAAAGAGATAGAACTGCAATAGATTTTATAGAAAGCGATTTTAATAGTGATGTAGAAAACTATAAAAACAGAGTTGAAACACTTTATGATAAAGGAAAAGGAACGATAAGTAAAGGCAAGTACAAGAAGCTGTTAATGAGTCAGCAAAACTTACCTGATGGTTTTATAGAGCGAGATTTAAGAAACTCGCAATATATTGCTAAAAAAGCCAAACAAATGTTGCAAGAGTTGGTTAAAGAACCAATCTTGTCAACTTCTGGAAATATTACTGATAGATTGCGTGAAGATTGGGACTTAATTAATGTAATGAAAGAATTAAACTTCCCGAAATATAAAGCGTTAGGATTAACAGAACTCGAAATTCGAAAAGGAAATAAAGAGGTAGAAGTAATAAAAGATTGGACAAAACGGAATGACCATCGTCATCACGCAATGGATGCTTTAACAGTTGCATTTACTACGTATAATCACATTCAATATTTAAATAATTTAAATGCAAGAAGAGATGAATTTCATAAAATGCATAAAAATATTATAGGTATAGAAAATAAGATTATATGTAAAGATGAAAACGGAAAAAAGAAATTTAAACTACCAATTAAAAATTTCCGTTCACAGGCTAAAGAGCATATAGAATCTATTTTAATATCATTTAAAGCAAAGAATAAAGTTGCTACTAAAAATATTAACAAAACCAAAAAGAAAGTAGGTTTTCATATTCAAGAAACTAAAACACCAAGAGGACAATTGCATAAAGAAACTGTTTATGGTAAATCTAAACAACCAATGCCTAAACCCATTAAGGTTAGTAAGCGTATTACTTTAGAACAGGTTCATAATATTATACATCCTAAAATTAGGGATATAGTATTAAATCATTTAGAAAAGTTTGATAATAATACTCTAGTTGCTTTTGATACCAAAACGTTAAAAATAGCCCCTCTTTTTTATAAAGGAGAACCAATCAAAGAAATACATTGTTATGAAAATATTTATACAATTAGAAAAGAGGTTAATCCTGATAACTTTAAAAACTTAAAATCTTTAAGTAAAGTAATTGATGAAAACATTAGAAATATTCTAACTAATCGTTTAGAAAAGTATAATAATAATGCTAAAGAAGCTTTTTCAAATATAGAACAAAACCCAATTTGGCTTAACCAAGAAAAGGGCATAAAAATAAATAGAGTTACAATTTCTGGTGTAAGTAATGTAGAAGCTTTACATGAAAAAAGAAATCATTTAGGAGATCTAATTTTAGATGATAAAGGCAAACCAATTCAATCAGATTTTGTAAGTACTGGAAACAATCATCACGTAGCTATTTATAGAGATGAAAAAGGAAAGTTGCAAGATAAAGTTATTTCCTTTTTCGAAGCTGTACAACGTGTTAATGAAGGTTTATCTGTAATAGATAAAACATACAATCAACATTTAGGTTGGAGCTTTTTATTCACAATGAAACAAAACGAGTTGTTTATTTTTCCATCAAAAGATTTTAGCCCAAAAGAATATAATTTATACGATGTTAATAACACTAATATAATTAGCGAGAACTTATTTAGAGTTCAAAAACTCTCAAAAGTTGAATATGGTAATTCTGCTATAAGAGATTATGTTTTTAGGCATCATTTAGAAACTAAGATTAATGATGACAAAAGATTAAGAAATATTGCTTACAAAGTTTATAAAAGCATATCAGAATTTGAATTTATTGTTAAAGTTCGTACTAATCATTTAGGACAAATTGTTCAAGTTGGAGAATATTAAAAATCATAAAATGAAACGTTCCGATTTTATAAAGTCATTAGGTTTAGGGGCATCAGGAATCATAATTCCAAATAATACCCTATTAAATTATCAAAATATAAAAATTTATGACAACTACATCAGAGGTTTGCAACATTATAAATACAAGAAATTAAAAAATGAAATTAAAGAAGGTGATGCATTAATTCTTAAGCGTGAACCAACAAACTTATATGATAGGTTTGCTATTCAATTGTATTATAAAGAGTTTAAATTAGGTTACGTTGCTGCTTATGAAAATATTGTATTGGCTAATATGTTAGATAATCAGGTAGAGTTGCAATGTTATATCAGCCAACACAACAAAACAGCAGACATATTTCATTGCTTGTCTGTTCAAGTTTTTTCAAAGCTAATAGTCCCTACTCAAGAATTCATAAAAGAATTATTAACTCATAAACCAGCAGACGATTTAGAAGATATATACAGAAAAGGATTAATATAATTGAAAAGCTATGATAAAGAGAACCTTATTTTTTGGAAACCCAGCCTACTTAAGTACCAAAAATGAGCAATTGGTGGTTAATTTTCCGAACGAAGAAAAAAAAGAAGTAACCATACCTATTGAAGATTTAGGGTTTTTGGTTTTAGAGCATCCTCAAATTACCATAACAAATGCGTTACTCAAAAAAATGGCGCAAAACAAAACAGCTGTTGTTACTTGCGATAGTCAACATTTACCTTGTTCCTTATTACAACCTTTGGTAGGGCATTCAGAACAAACAGAGCGTTATCGCTATCAATTGGATGCAAGTATTCCTTTAAAAAAGAATTTATGGCAACAAACGGTTGTTGCTAAAATAGAAAATCAAGCCAATCATTTTTTGCTAAAAGGAAAAAATGCATTACGCTTAAAACGATATGCTAAAGAAGTAAAAAGTGGAGATAATAATAATCAAGAAGCATTAGCAGCAGCATTTTATTTTCAGAGACTATTTAATATAGATGGTTTTAGTAGAAACCAAAAAGGTGTACCACCTAATAATTTACTCAATTATGGGTATGCAATTTTACGTGCTGTGGCTGCAAGAGCTATCATTAGTAGTGGATTATTACCAAGTGTTGGGATTTTTCATCATAACAAATACAATGCATTTTGTTTAGCTGATGATATTATGGAACCTTACAGACCTTTTGTAGATAATATTGTACACGAAATTGTTGCTACAGGATGTCAATTTGAAGAATTCACAACAAAACTAAAATCAGAATTATTGATAATACCTGCTATTGATGTGATGATTGATGGCAAAAAAAGTCCATTAATGAATGCAATGAGTAGAACAACCAATAGTTTGTTTAAATGTTTTGAAGGAAGTAGAAGAAAAATTTTATATCCAGAATTCTGTAAATAAGACAACAAACGGCAGATTTAATAATCTTTTTACAATGAAATACTGAAAAATTGTATCGAATCGAAATTTAAAATGAATACAAATGTCTTCTTACTTAACAAAACTCAATCAATATAAAAGTATGTGGGTTTTGGTTTTTTTTGATTTACCTACAGATACCAAATTAGAACGAAGAGCAGCTTCTAAATTCAGAAAAAATCTGTTAAACGATGGTTTTGGGATGTTTCAATTTAGTATTTACACACGTTTTTGTCCAAGCAGAGAAAACGCAGCAGTACATATTCAACGAACCAAAAGAGCATTACCCAAAAAAGGGAAAGTATGTATTATGCAAATCACTGATAAACAATTTGGTATGATGGAGTTATTTTACGGGCAAAAAGAAGCAGATTTAGAACCACCATCTCAACAACTTGAGTTATTTTAACACTTAGATCATACAGAACTTGATTCAGTATTACAATATCTTATCCTATTTTTAGGATTTCTATTCCTGCTTTTGTTGGAAGATATACTACTTATATCTGCCGATTTATACAATTCTAATCGAATTCATAAAAAACAGGATACCAGTATGTTGCAACAAGTATCCTGTGAATTCTCTGTAAATTTAAAGAACTGAAAGCAATTCACAACCTAATCTCATTATCGTTTAATAACGGATTCCCTGTGAATTCTCTGTAAATTTAAAGAACTGAAAGCAATTCACAACCACGCCAGGAATGGGTAAAAAAAGTATTGCCTGTGAATTCTCTGTAAATTTAAAGAACTGAAAGCAATTCACAACAAGAAGGTGTAAATACACAACGTACTCAAACCTGTGAATTCTCTGTAAATTTAAAGAACTGAAAGCAATTCACAACTAAAGCGTGTCAACTTTTTTTTGGCTAAAACCTGTGAATTCTCTGTAAATTTAAAGAACTGAAAGCAATTCACAACTTAGAGTTGTTTTATAAAGCGTTTTATACACCTGTGAATTCTCTGTAAATTTAAAGAACTGAAAGCAATTCACAACTAACTTCTATATATAAGGAAGTAGATATAACCTGTGAATTCTCTGTAAATTTAAAGAACTGAAAGCAATTCACAACTACAAAGGTAAGCTTTGCAGATACTGTTGCCCTGTGAATTCTCTGTAAATTTAAAGAACTGAAAGCAATTCACAACGAAACCAAATCAGTATATGAATGCTTTTGCCTGTGAATTCTCTGTAAATTTAAAGAACTGAAAGCAATTCACAACTAGAAATCTCTTACAATTAGCATATAATTTCCTGTGAATTCTCTGTAAATTTAAAGAACTGAAAGCAATTCACAACTTAATCCTTTAGGATTGTATCGTTTCATATCCTGTGAATTCTCTGTAAATTTAAAGAACTGAAAGCAATTCACAACTTTTTCCCTATAATATTGTAAACGTTTGCCCTGTGAATTCTCTGTAAATTTAAAGAACTGAAAGCAATTCACAACTAATTCCGTTATAAAAAGCAGATAAGGTTACCTGTGAATTCTCTGTAAATTTAAAGAACTGAAAGCAATTCACAACTATAAACCCATAAGAAAACACCAATTGCAGCCTGTGAATTCTCTGTAAATTTAAAGAACTGAAAGCAATTCACAACATAACCAGCATCACCAACTAATTGACTTTTCCTGTGAATTCTCTGTAAATTTAAAGAACTGAAAGCAATTCACAACTCTGAATTCCCTTTAGCTTGTTTATGCCAACCTGTGAATTCTCTGTAAATTTAAAGAACTGAAAGCAATTCACAACTGGCATACAGAACGAGTGCAGCATCAGCGACCTGTGAATTCTCTGTAAATTTAAAGAACTGAAAGCAATTCACAACAAAGCTGGTAGACACCTGTACCATTTTCATCCTGTGAATTCTCTGTAAATTTAAAGAACTGAAAGCAATTCACAACGCTGGACCTGTTAAACCACGCATATACTTCCTGTGAATTCTCTGTAAATTTAAAGAACTGAAAGCAATTCACAACATAATATCATTAGTTTTTAAACCATGTGCACCTGTGAATTCTCTGTAAATTTAAAGAACTGAAAGCAATTCACAACTAGATACTCTTGAGAAAAAAATGGAGTTTGCCTGTGAATTCTCTGTAAATTTAAAGAACTGAAAGCAATTCACAACAAGCAGAATACTATTCTAAAATGGTGAATACCTGTGAATTCTCTGTAAATTTAAAGAACTGAAAGCAATTCACAACAGCTCAACAAAGTTTAGGAAATCCCGCTAACCTGTGAATTCTCTGTAAATTTAAAGAACTGAAAGCAATTCACAACTGATATTTAGTTAACTTATTAAATTGATTACCTGTGAATTCTCTGTAAATTTAAAGAACTGAAAGCAATTCACAACTAGGGTAAAGAGAACGTATAAAAAATGTGACCTGTGAATTCTCTGTAAATTTAAAGAACTGAAAGCAATTCACAACGATGTTCCAGAAATTAACCCACCAATTAAACCTGTGAATTCTCTGTAAATTTAAAGAACTGAAAGCAATTCACAACTTACGCCAAGGAAATATGTATTTTCCTTTTCCTGTGAATTCTCTGTAAATTTAAAGAACTGAAAGCAATTCACAACTACAATTCTTTGAGTTTTCCATTTACAGGTCCTGTGAATTCTCTGTAAATTTAAAGAACTGAAAGCAATTCACAACAAAAAAGTATGATACACTTTCAGAAATGCCCTGTGAATTCTCTGTAAATTTAAAGAACTGAAAGCAATTCACAACTTTACTTGTGTTGTAATATCAATTGTGTTGCCTGTGAATTCTCTGTAAATTTAAAGAACTGAAAGCAATTCACAACTAAACCATGCAGATTATAATCAACAACAAACCTGTGAATTCTCTGTAAATTTAAAGAACTGAAAGCAATTCACAACTTTCAGTTTTTGTTCATACATTTTGGAATCCCTGTGAATTCTCTGTAAATTTAAAGAACTGAAAGCAATTCACAACCCACCCGGTTTAAAAGGTATTAAAGTAAATGCCTGTGAATTCTCTGTAAATTTAAAGAACTGAAAGCAATTCACAACGATAACCTCATTTAAAGAAATGATGGAAATCCTGTGAATTCTCTGTAAATTTAAAGAACTGAAAGCAATTCACAACCAGCAATTTGCAAATGGTGCTGTCTATGATCCTGTGAATTCTCTGTAAATTTAAAGAACTGAAAGCAATTCACAACTTTTAAGTGCTTTATTTACAAAGTTAGTAACCTGTGAATTCTCTGTAAATTTAAAGAACTGAAAGCAATTCACAACAAAATATTCATATTACTATTGCCATTGGTGCCTGTGAATTCTCTGTAAATTTAAAGAACTGAAAGCAATTCACAACAATAGGCTTTTTACCTTGTTATGTGTAATCCTGTGAATTCTCTGTAAATTTAAAGAACTGAAAGCAATTCACAACAGGTGGGGCAAATTAGAGTTAAAAGTTAATCCTGTGAATTCTCTGTAAATTTAAAGAACTGAAAGCAATTCACAACCATTAACCTCTTTCATTTTATAATTTTCACCCTGTGAATTCTCTGTAAATTTAAAGAACTGAAAGCAATTCACAACACCTTCAACACCTAATCTTTGAAATGCAAACCTGTGAATTCTCTGTAAATTTAAAGAACTGAAAGCAATTCACAACCAGACAAGCGGAACTTGCGGCGGCTGAAAACCTGTGAATTCTCTGTAAATTTAAAGAACTGAAAGCAATTCACAACACATTGATACAAACACGTTTTAACGTGCTTCCTGTGAATTCTCTGTAAATTTAAAGAACTGAAAGCAATTCACAACCCGACAACATTTATTCCATTTGATTCAAATCCTGTGAATTCTCTGTAAATTTAAAGAACTGAAAGCAATTCACAACATGTAGTTACTTCTGGATGGCAACCTTCAGCCTGTGAATTCTCTGTAAATTTAAAGAACTGAAAGCAATTCACAACTCACCGCCGTCAATTCCGCCATAATCATCCCTGTGAATTCTCTGTAAATTTAAAGAACTGAAAGCAATTCACAACTTCCTTTAATTCCTTTAGTTGTTTTGTAAACCTGTGAATTCTCTGTAAATTTAAAGAACTGAAAGCAATTCACAACCCAGAAAGCTTGTATCTGGCATCGGCAAAACCTGTGAATTCTCTGTAAATTTAAAGAACTGAAAGCAATTCACAACGATGCATGTACGCTACCTGAAGCATCTTTTCCTGTGAATTCTCTGTAAATTTAAAGAACTGAAAGCAATTCACAACTTTTAATTTCTGCTCGTACATTTTAGAATCCCTGTGAATTCTCTGTAAATTTAAAGAACTGAAAGCAATTCACAACTCTTTCAAAAGAATATGGAATTGAATTTGCCTGTGAATTCTCTGTAAATTTAAAGAACTGAAAGCAATTCACAACACGTTTGTACTTGCTTTGATAAGCACGCCTCCTGTGAATTCTCTGTAAATTTAAAGAACTGAAAGCAATTCACAACGCTAATTCTGTAGCATAATCTTTTTTTACACCTGTGAATTCTCTGTAAATTTAAAGAACTGAAAGCAATTCACAACAAGAGCTTCTTTACGGTGGTGCTGCTGGTGCCTGTGAATTCTCTGTAAATTTAAAGAACTGAAAGCAATTCACAACAAACCTTTTCTTTTTGTTAGTTTCATATTACCTGTGAATTCTCTGTAAATTTAAAGAACTGAAAGCAATTCACAACTATTTGTCTATTTACCATTGCTTTTTTTATCCTGTGAATTCTCTGTAAATTTAAAGAACTGAAAGCAATTCACAACAAACTTAACACCACTAACAAATACAACTTCCTGTGAATTCTCTGTAAATTTAAAGAACTGAAAGCAATTCACAACGCTTAAATAGCTGTATTTACCAGCATTTGACCTGTGAATTCTCTGTAAATTTAAAGAACTGAAAGCAATTCACAACATGTATTTTTTTGTACAATGTTTGTTAAAGTATGAAAAATGGAGGCATAAAAAAAACGAATTGTAAAATACAATTCGTTTTTTTTAATTAAGCTTAAGATTTGTAGCGAAGACGGGATTTGAACCCGTGACCTCAGGGTTATGAATCCTGCGCTCTAACCAACTGAGCTACCTCGCCATTAGGTTTTGAGGGTGCAAATATAATTGATTTTTGCAGATTACCAAGATGTGTTTTTAATTTTTTTTAAATAGAATTAATACCTATCTTGTCATCCTAAGAAAATAAGAATGGATAAAATAAAATACGAATTAGAAATTCCTATTCATGCATCACCTCATATGTTGTATCAATACATTTCTTCGCCATCTAATTTACAAGAATGGTTTGCAGATAAAGTAAATTCAAGAGGAAAAATTTTTAGTTTTATTTGGGATGGTGTAGAAGAAAAAGCAGAGCTACTGTCTAAGAAAACTGATGAAAGAATTCGTTTTAAATGGTTAGAAAGCGAAGATGATGATAGTTATTTTGAAATAAAAATACAAGTAGACGCCTTAACCAAAGACGTATCTCTAATAATAGTAGATTTTGCAGATGATGAAGATGAAATAGAAGAGTCTAAAAAATTGTGGGAGAACCAAATAGAAGAATTAAAACATACAATTGGAGCTTAAATTTTCATAAAAAAATAAACCTAAAACTCAACTTTTGTTGGGTTTTTTTATGCTATCATATTTTAAAATACACTAATTTTGCAGCTTTAAATTTTTAGTTATGATTAATCTTAATGGTGAATTATTATATCCAGAAAACATAAAGATATCTACAGAAAATAGAGCTTTTAAGTTTGGTGATGCTATTTTTGAAACGATTAAAATTGTTAACAATAAAGTTGTTTTTTGGGAAGACCACTATTTTAGATTAATGGCTTCTATGCGTATGTTGCGCATGAAAATTCCTATGAAATTTACATTAGAATTTTTAGAAAAAGAAATTCTAAAAACAGTAGCAGTTCAAGAGCAAGCAAGTTCTTATAGAGTTCGGTTAAATATTTATAGAAAAGACGGTGGTTTATACAAACCCAATACTAATAAAATAGATTTTACAATAGAGGCAAGTGAAAATATCTATGCAACTAAAGAAGTATACAAGTTAGATGTTTTTAAAGATTTTTATAATTACTCTGGACTTTTATCAACTGTAAAAACTAACAACAGAATACTTAACACATTAGCAAGTATTTTTGCTGATGAGAATGATTTAGATAATTGTGTATTATTAAACGAAAGAAAAGGAGTTGTAGAAGTTACAAATGGTAATATTTTTATTGTTAAAGGAAACGCAATTAAAACTCCTGCTTTAACTGAAGGATGTATTAAAGGAATTGTAAGAAAAAAATTGATAGAAATACTTTCTAAAAATAGTGATTATACTCTTGAAGAAACTGCTATTTCTCCTTTCGAAATTCAAAAAGCTGATGAGGTTTTTATAACAAATGCTATTATTGGTGTTCAACCTGTTACAAATTATAAGAAAAAAACATTTAAAACTGAAGTTGGTCAGAAATTAGCGAACAATTTAAGAGTTTTACAAATTGCGGGGAATTAGTTTAAATTAAAATCGCTTGGTGCATTAGCCCAAAGCTTATAATCTCCACCTTTTTGAAGTAGTTTGTTTTTCCAAAGACTTTCTTCGTCTAAAGAAAAAATATTTTCAGAATCATTCTCATCAACAAACCAAGAATTTTCATTCATTTCTTTATTTAACTGTTTTTTTCCCCAACCAGAATATCCTAAGAAAAAACGAATGTCAGAATTGTTTAAGACCTCTTCATTCAATAAATCTTTAAGACATTCGAAATTGCCACCCCAAAAAATACCATTAGCTACTTCTATACTATCTGGAATTAAATTGGGTATTTTATGCACAAAATATAAATTATCTTGTTCTACAGGACCACCCTGATAAACTTGAAAATTACAATTAACGTCTGGTAAAAGATCATTAACGGTATAATTTAAAGGTCTATTTAAAATAAAACCAATAGAATTATTAGGGGTGTGTTCTGTAAGTAGAACTATGGTTCTGTTAAAAGAACTATCGTTAAGAATTGCTGGTTCTGCAATTAAAAGTTTTCCTTTATTAGGTTTCAAATTATCTTTTTAGATTAAATTTAAATATATAAAAAATATAAGAAATAAAAAAAACTCTCTTAAAAAGAGAGTTTTTAATATACGATTAAACTAAATTTCTTAGTTTACAGCGTCGCTTAATCCAGCTCCAGCTTTAAATTTTGCTACATTTTTAGCAGCAATTTGAATAGTTTGTCCTGTTTGAGGATTTCTTCCTGTTCTTGCAGCTCTGTTAGAAACTGAGAAAGTTCCAAATCCTACTAAAGCAACTTTACCACCACCTTTTAAAGCAGAAGTTACATTACTTGTAAAAGATTCTAATGCCGCTTTAGCTGCTACTTTAGAAATTCCTGCATCTGCAGCCATTGCATCGATTAAATCTGACTTGTTCATAATAAATAGATTTTTAAAATTAATTGAATATTTTTTTGCTTAAAAGCTTAACAAATATAGACGGATTAAGGGCTTGTGCAAATTCAACCCCATAAAAAACCTCATTTTGTTAATAAATGATAGCAAATTGTTAATAAAGCATGTTGTAAAAAGCAAAAACGCTACAATCCTTATCTATAAAGGGTTTACATCATTTTAGAATCTTTATGAAAAGTATAACCATTTAAAAGGCTTTTTGAATCCATTTTTTTCTTTCCAGAAAGCTTAATTTCATCAATAATTATAAAACCTTTTTTTACCGCAACTTTTAAAGTTTTTTTTGTAGAGATAATTTTTCCAGGTACAAAATTATGATTTTCTAACTCTTTTCTAACTGCATAAATTTTAGCAGAAACTTCTTCATTATTATTTTTAATGATGGTCCAAGCTGTTGGGAAAGGATTTAAGCCTCTTATTTTATTGTAAACACTGTCAATAGTATCATACCAATCAATTTTAGTGTTTTCAGAACTTAGTTTTGGTGCAGATTTCTCTTCTCGTTCTGGTTGTTTGGTTGTGTTTACTTTTCCTTTAGCAATTAAATTAACGGTTTTAGCAACTAATTCTGCTCCAATAAACATCATTCTGTCATGTAAACTTCCTATGGTTTCATCATCAGCAATTAAAATTTCATCTTGTAAGATGATTTCTCCTGTATCAATTTTATCATCAATAAAAAAAGTGGTAACACCCGTTTTGGTTTCTCCATTTATTATTGCCCAATGTATGGGTGCTGCTCCTCTGTATGCTGGTAAAAGTGATGCATGTAAGTTAAAAGTACCATATTTTGGCATTTGCCATACTACTTTTGGCAACATTCTAAAGGCAACTACAATTTGTAAATTGGCATTTAAAGCTTTTAAATCATCTAAAAAATCTTCATTTTTAAGATTTTTAGGTTGAAGAATAGGTAAATCTACAGATTTTGCATATTTTTTAACTGCAGATTCGTTTAGTTTTCTTCCTCTACCAGCAGGTTTGTCTGTGGCAGTAATTACACCAACTACGTTATAACTGTTCTCTACCAAGTGTTTTAGAATAGTAACTGCAAAATCTGGAGTTCCCATAAAAACAATACGCAAGTCTTTCATAGTTTTAATTTAATTGGTATTTATTTTGATGATTGATTCTTATTTTATTTGCTGCTAATAATTGCTGCAAATGTATTAAAATGTCTTTTTCATCAATTCTTAAGTGTGTTCTAATTTCTGAGGATGTTAAACTTTGTTTAGATTTTAAAAGTTGAACTATTTTTTGTGCCACATTAATCTTAGTTTTTTTCTTTTGTTTCAAACAAACATCACAAATACCGCATTTTTTTGTTGAGTTCTCATCAAAATATTCTAAAACTTGTATACTTCTGCAAATTTCATCATTTTTTACAAATTTGATAAAATCTTTAGTTTTTTTCTTCTTCTGATTGATATATTGTTTTATTTCTTTTGAAGATCTATTTACAGTTCTGTTATCTTCTCTTGGAACTAAAAAAGAAATTGAAGCATTTGAATTTGCACATTTATATATGGCAATTTGGTCTTGGTGTAATTTTTTTAAACTTAAAAGCACCTTGTGAGAGGTTATTCCTACTTTTTTTGCAATTACAAATTCGTTTATTTTAGTTTCTTGTTCAAATAAACCACCATAAGTTCTTAATATGGTACTTATAAAATGTTCTATCTCTGAATTTTTCTTAGCATAATTTAAAACATGATGGCTTGATACATTAAATTGCAAAGTTGATTTTTGATTGAAATTTGTATCAATTTCTATAATACCATTGTTAATAAGAATTTTTAAGGCCGTATCAACTTTAAAAGTAGAGAGGTTGTATTTTTTACAAAACAATAAAAAGTTAAAATTGAAAGATTCGAGCGATAATTCGCCCAAAGCAATTCTAAAATGCTGATAGAGGTTTTTTAAAATTGCTTTTATTTCTTTTATTGTAGGCGATGATTTTTCTTGCTGTAACTCTAACAAAAAAATGTCGTGATCATTATACAAGAGTGCAGCAAAAGATTTTTTATTATTTCTACCCGCTCTTCCTGCTTCTTGAATGTAGTTTTCTATGCTTGTTGGTAAGTTGTAATGTATTACCAAACCAACATTTGGTTTGTCTATTCCCATACCAAAAGCATTTGTAGCTACTATAATGGGGGTATTTTCTAACATCCAATTTTCGAAAGCGGTTTGCTTTTCTATAGAAGATAAACCTCCATGATAAAAAGAACTTTTAAAGCCGTTTGCGTTTAAAAAGTTAGCAATTTCAATTGATTTTTTTCGAGAGCTTACATATACAATAGCTGGTGTTTTAGTTTTTGTAAAAATCTGAATTAAGCGTTGCAACTTGTCTTCTATCTTAAAAATTTGATACGCTAATTTTTCTCGAAAAAAAGATTTTTTAAAGACTTTTGGGTTGTTAAGGTTTAAGTTTTTAGAAATATCATCAATTACTTTTTGATTTGCAGTAGCTGTTAAAGCAATAAAATTGATTTCTGGTTTTAGCGCTTTTAAAACTTTAATATTTCTGTAAGAAGGTCTAAAATCATGTCCCCATTCAGAAATACAGTGCGCTTCATCTATTGCAAGTAAATTTATGTTTAATGCTTTGATTTTTTGCTGAATAAATTTAGATTGTAATCTTTCTGGAGAGATGTATAAAAACTTGTAATTCCCAAATTTAATATTGTCAAAAAAAATAATGATTTCGTCTTGAGTTGCACCAGAAGGTATTGTTGCGGCTTTAATACCTTTTTGTTTTAAATTTTCAACTTGGTCTTGCATTAAAGCAATTAATGGAGAAACAACTAAACAAATTCCTTCTTTAAGAATAGCAGGTACTTGAAAACAAATCGATTTTCCTCCACCAGTTGGTAGTAAAGCAATGACATCTTTTTGCGCTAAAACTGAATTGATTATTTCTTCTTGTGGTTTCCTGAAATCAGTAAATCCCCAATAATTTTTTAATATTTCTTTTGGAGAATTCATCATACATTAGCAGAAAGTGCATTTAAAATAAAATTGGTTCTTTCTTTAATCGAACCAAAAGGAACGTTGTAAATTTTGTATCCAAGCTCTTTGTAGGCTTTTAATAAGAATTTATCGATAGTTATAGATTCTTCAAAACTTTCATAACGCTCATTATCTGTGGTGTGAATTTCTTCCCAAGGAGAAAAATGAAATATTTTTGTGTATTGATATTTCTTGCTTTTTTCTAAAAAAACTGGAGGGTAATCTGTTTTAAAAAAATCTAAGTAGGCATGAACGTCTGGAATACCTCTATCAAAAAAAACGATGTCTTTATTACTTTTATGCGCAATTAGGTATTGTTGCTCTCTACCTTCTAACAACATTTTACTAAATAGCAAAGGTTCTGTTAAAAATAACTGATCTATACCTTGCTCTTTCGCTTTTAAAGTAACTTCGCGAGAAACTTCTGGCATACAGAAATAACCTCTATCTATTAGTTCGTTTAAAACGGAAGATTTACCTGTTCCAGGACCGCCAATAATTACAATTTTTTGTTGCATCTCACAAAAATAAATCATTCCCTTTATAAAACTAATTTTTAATGTAATTTTGTAACTTTTGATTTGGCAAGTTATTTGCTAAAAAGTATAATTATGAGTGATAAAAAAGAATTTTACACCAAGTTAAAGAATCAGTTAGATGATACAACATTGTTTCCTGCTGATTATATGTATAAGTTTATTGTTCCTTCTGATGAAAATCAGGTAGAAGAGGTACAGAATTTGTTTAATAATAAAGGCGCTGTAATTCAGACAAAAAAGTCTAAAACAGGAAAATATATAAGTGTTTCTATCGTATTAAAAATAGAAAGTTCTGAAGAAGTAATTTCATATTATAAAAAAGCAGAAATAATTAAAGGAATCATATCATTATAATAATTTAATTTATGAAAAAAATAGTTTTATTATTTGTTTTAAGTGCATCAATGTCTGTTTTCTCTCAGAAGAAAGACAAAGTATTAGTAACAATAAATGGCGAAAAAACAACGGTTGCTGAATTTAAACGTGTTTATGAAAAAAATTTAGATGCAATAGATAATGACGAAGCAAAAGATGTTGCTAAAAATTTAGAGTTATACATTAATTATAAATTAAAAGTTAATGAAGCTTATAATTTAAAACTAGATACTTTACCATCATATAAAAGAGAGATGGAAACTTATAAAAACCAACTTTCTGCACCTTATTTACAAGACACTACTTTTATAGATCAGTTGGTAAAAGATGCCTATTACAGAACTAAAAAAGAAGTTAAGGCAAAACATATATTGGTAAGAATACCAAGAGATGCATCACCAAAAGACACCTTAATTGCTTACAATAAAATTATAAAAATTAGAAATAGAATAGTAAATGGTGAAGATTTTGAAAAAGTAGCTATAGAAACTTCTGAAGATCGATCTGCAAAAGGAGATCCAGAATCTGGGAGAAAAGGAAATGGAGGGAATTTAGGGTATTTTTCTGCTTTTAGTATGGTATATCCTTTTGAAGTTGCAGCTTACAAAACTGAAGTAGGTAAAACATCTATGCCTTTTAGAACGCGATTTGGATATCATATCTTAAAAGTTGACGACTTTAGAGATTCAAGAGGAGAAATTGAAGCAGCTCATATATTGGTGAGAGATACTACCAATAAAGGAAAACATAAGATTGATAGCATTTATACCAAGCTTTTAAATAAAGAAAAATTTGAAGATTTAGCTAAAAAATATTCCGAAGATCCTGGGTCTAAAAACAATGGAGGAAACTTAGGTAAGTTTAAAGCAAATAGAATGGTAAAACCTTTTTCTAATGCCGCTTTTGGGCTAAAAAATGAAGGAGATTTTTCTAAGCCTTTTAAAACTCGTTTTGGTTGGCATATTGTAAAATTATTGAAAAAGCATCCTATAAAATCTTTCGAAGAAATGAAAAGTGAGCTTAAAAACAAAATTAAAAAAAGCTCAAGAATGCAATTAAGTGATAAAGCAGTAATTAACAAATTAAAGCGCAAATATACCATTGTAGAAAACGAAGAAGCCAAAAAAATATTAAATAGAAAAAATATTAGGTCTATTCCTGTAGATTCTTTACAATCTTCTATTATCACTATAAATAATAAAAAAATTACCCAAGAAACTTTTGTAAAATACATTAGAAACAGAAGACATAAACCTGTTTTTGTTTTATTTGAAGAATTTAAAAACAACCAAATTATTGAGTATTACAAAGAAAACTTAATTTATACAGAACCAGAATATGCTTACACTTTAAAAGAATATGAAGATGGTTTGTTGTTGTTTGAGTTAATGCAGCAAAAAATTTGGAATAAATCTTCCAAAGACACTATTGGGCTTCAAAAATTTTATCAAAAAAACCTAAACAAATACAATTCTAAAGAGTTAAAATTGGTAAAAGGAGAAGTAATGAACGATTATCAGAATTATTTAGAAAAAAACTGGATTGCAGATTTAAGAAAGAAAAGTAAAATAAAAATTAGTAAAAGACAGCTAAAAAAATTAATAAAATTCTATAAAAAATAGATGAAAAAAATAGCATTTTTCTTTAGCATTTTAACTTTTATTTCATGCGATTATTTTAATATACAAGAGAAGAAAGATAAGGCTTCAGAAATAGTGGCTATTGTAAATACCGATAAATTATTTAGAGAAGATTTAAATAACATTTTGCCTGCTAATATTAGTAAAAAAGATAGCTTAATCTTAGTAAGAAGTTTTATACAAGATTGGGCAATAAAAAAATTGCTGTTAAAAAATGCGACAAACAATAGCTCTATTGATGATATTAACGAAATAGATAAGTTAGTTCTTGATTACAAAGAAAGTTTACTAATTAATAAATATAAAGAGCAGCTCATAAAGGAAAGATTAGATACTATAATTTCTGATGAAGAAATAAGCGAATATTATTTGCTAAATAATAATAATTTTAAATTAAATGAAGAACTTGTAAAAGTAAAATACCTTCATTTTGACAAAAATATTATTAATAAAAAAGAAATTATAAATTTATTTAAATCTGATGAAATAGAAGATTTAGAAGAATTGGAAAAACAACAACTAAGTTTTAAATTTCATCAGTTTAACGACTCAATTTGGACACCTTTAGATAACATTTTGTTAAAACTGCCTTTTTCTAAAGAAAAACTGTTAAAAAAAACAAAATTCATTGAAAAACAAGACTCAATAGGTTTATATTTGGTCGCAATAAAAGACGTTTTAAACAGAAATTCTATAGCCCCCTTAAGCTATATAAAACCAACCATAAAACAAATGATTTTACACAAACGTAAAATCGAATTAATTAGAGAGATAGAAAAAACATTAGTTAAAGATGCCACACAGAACAATAATTTTAAAATATACTAAACTCTTAGTCTTAACCCTATTTATAGGATTTACGAGCCTACATACTTTTGCCCAAAAAGTAAAAATAGATGGAGTAGCAGTTGTAATAGGTAAAAACATTGTTTTAGACTCAGACATAGAGAAGTTTAAACAAGAAGTAGAACTAAGAAGCGAAGGAAAAATAAAGATTTCTGACTGTGAAATGTTAGAAGAACTAATGCAACAGAAATTATTAGCACATCATGCAATTATAGACAGTGTTACTGTATCTGACGCAGAAATTTCATCAAGAGTAGACAGAAGTATACAGTTTTTTACTCAACAATATGGAAACATAGAAAAGGTAATTAAAGCCTATGGTTTTAATGATTTAGATGATTTAAAAAAGGAACTTACAACTGTTCAAAAAGAAAATCTATTAATAGAAAAAGAACAACAAAAAATTACAGAAAAAATAGATGTTACCCCAGAAGAAGTTCGTTTATATTATAATGGATTAAAAGAAAAAGGAGAATTACCTCAATTTCCAGCAGAAATAGAATTAGCTCAAATAGTAATTAAAGCTAAACCAACAGAAGAAGAGAACAATAGAATTGTAGCAAAACTAAACGAAATTAAAAAGCAGATAGAAGAAGGTTCGAGTTTTAGAATGAAAGCCATTATAAACTCTGATGACCCAGGAGTTACAAATAATGGAGGAAAATACACTGTAACCAAAGAATCTAATTTTATAAAAGAGTTTAAAGAAATGGCATTTACCTTAGATATTGGCGAAGTTTCTAAACCATTTAAATCAGAATTTGGTTATCATATTATGCAACTTCATGAAATTAAAGGCAATACAAGAATAGCCTCTCATATCTTAATGCAACCAGAAGTACCAGAAGAAAAGCTACAAAAAATTAAAGAAAAAGCAGAGAAGATTATTTTAGAAATTAGAGAAGGAAAATTAACCTTTGAAGAAGCTGTAAAAAAATATTCTAATGATGATGAAACTAAAAATAATGGAGGATTAATTGTAAACCCATCTACAGGAGAATCTAAATTTGATTTAACAAGAATGGATCCTGCCTTTTATGCTAGAGTAAATGATTTAAAAAAGGGAGAAATGACAGAACCTTTTTATGATGAGGCAAGATCTGGAGAAAAAATGTTTAAGTTCATTTTAATGAAGAATAGAACAGATACCCATACTGCAGACATAATTGAAGATTATGTGAAAATTCAGCAATTAGCACTTCAAAAAAAGAAAGAAGAAACGATTACCAAGTGGTCTAAAGAAAAAATTAAAGACACTTATATTAAAATTGGAGAAGGGCACAATAAGTGTACCTTTAAGAAAAATTGGAAAAAAGAAGTTAATAAATAATGTCAGACGTTAAAGCTGTAAAAGATTTAGTATACAAATACAAAGCCTTAAAAGACGAAATAGGAAAAGTTATAATTGGACAGCAAGAAGCCGTTAATTTTACACTATTATCTATTCTTTGCGGAGGTCATTCTTTGTTAATAGGAGTTCCTGGATTGGCAAAAACCTTATTAGTTAATACAATTTCTGATGCTTTAGGACTTCATTTTAAAAGAATTCAGTTTACACCAGATTTAATGCCTTCAGATATTTTAGGAAGCGAAATTTTAGATGAAAACCGTCATTTTAAATTTATTAAAGGACCAATATTTTCTAATATTATTCTTGCTGATGAAATTAACAGAACACCACCAAAAACACAAGCAGCTTTATTAGAAGCAATGCAAGAACGTTCTGTAACTGTTTCTGGGCATCATTATAAATTAGATTTGCCTTTTTTTGTATTGGCAACACAAAACCCAATAGAACAAGAAGGAACCTATCCTTTACCAGAAGCGCAATTAGATAGATTTATGTTTTCTATTAATTTAGAATACCCAACTTTCGAAGAAGAAGTACAGGTTGTAAAAAATACCACTGGCAATTTAGGCAATACAATTAATTCTTTATTTTCTCCAAAAGAAATTTTAGAAGTACAAAAATTAATTCGTAAAATTCCAGTAGCAGATAATGTTATAGAATATGCAGTTGCTTTAGTTGGTAAAACAAGGCCAAAATCTACAGAAGCCACAGATTTAGTTGTAAAGTATTTAGACTGGGGAGCAGGTCCAAGAGCATCACAAAATCTAATTTTAGCTGCTAAAGCTCATGCAGTTGTTTATGGTAAATTTTCACCAGATATAGAAGATGTTAAGGCTGTTGCTATTCCAATTTTATCTCATAGAATTGTTAAAAACTACAAGGCAGAAGCAGAAGGTGTTACCATTTCTGACATTATAAAATCTTTATTATAATAACCTCATTACAAGCTTAATATAAAAATACGGCATTTGCCGTATTTTTTTTATTATTATATTTATAGAGATTTGTCTTGTAACTTTAAATAACAAATTATGAAAATTTTATGTACAGCTTTGTTGGTGTTCTTCATCTCATTCCAAACACAAGCTCAATCAGAAGGAGGTGATGGTGTGCCTGTTAATAATACAACTAACAATAAAGTTGATACAAATGATTTGGCTACAAAAATAATGAATAGAATAAATGCATGTAGTGATGTAGCTTGTTTTGTAACATTTTATAACTCTATGGCAAAAGTATGTTCTAATTTCGATAACAAAGAATCTGGGAAGAAAATTATTGTGGCAATTATGAAATTAATGGATAAAAAACAAGATGGTGTTTTGTTCGATATTTACATGTCTAACAATAATAAATATCAAAAATATTTTATAGAGTGTGCTAAATTATTGCCTTCTGATTTAATGGCAGAACTAAGAAGAAAATCTCAAGAATATTTAGATAGAAATAATTAAATTTCAAAAAAACTAAAAACGTTACCACCATAACGCTTATCATAACTATGATTTTTGTGCATTGATAAGTCTGTGTGTTTTGAATGTTCAATAATTAAAACTCCTTCTTCGTTAAGGAGTTTTTTAGCAAATACTATATCTACAATTTTTAAAAACTGATTAGCTTCAAAATGGTAAGGAGGGTCAGCAAAAATAACATCAGCTTGTAAAGATGTTTTTTCTAAAAATTTATAAACATCACTTTTATAGGTGTTAATAGGTAAATTTAATTCTTTTGCAGTATTGTAAATGTATTTTATACAACCAAAATGTGCATCTACGGCATAAATAGTCTTTGTACCTCTTGATGCAAATTCATAACTAATATTGCCAGTTCCGGCAAATAAATCTATCACAGATATACTGTCGAAAAAATAAGTATTATTTAGAATATTAAATAACGATTCTTTTGCCATATCTGTTGTTGGGCGAACAGGCAGGTTTTTAGGAGCAGATAAACGTCTACCTTTAAGTTTTCCAGATATTATTCTCATTCTCCTAAAAGTAAAAAGTGATTGTGTTTTGAAGAATTTAAATTGTTAAATATTTTATTTTTACTTTCTAAAAAGAAAATATTTCTTACATATTGGTATGTAATTTTAAAAATTTCATCTTCAGGTTCTATATTTCCTGTAAAATATAGTTTTTGTTTATCTGTGTCTAATTTTAACTGTTCAAAAACAAATAAAATGTAATAAATAAAATCTTCTTTAGTTTTAAAAATAAAGGAATTACAGAACTCCAATTTTCTATTATCGATAATTATTAAATCAAAATTTTCTTTATAAACATTTATAAAAACTGTTTTTTCTGAAGTTACATTTAAAGAAAGTAGTTTTTCAATATAAATGGTTGTTTGATGTTTGTAAATAAATTCGCCAAAATTTTGAAATAAATAGTTATTAATGTTTACATAAGGTATGTAAACATTTTTTGCTTTAATAGTCTGTATATCATCAAAAGTAATAAAATCTGTAGTTAACGTTTTAAGATTAAAATTAAGATAATCTAAAAGATTGTTTTCATTGAAGTAATTATCTGGAACAATAGCAGATAAATTATTTTGATGTATTACTAAAACTGATGAAAAATCTCTTTGTAACTGAGCATCAGTATTAAAAATTTCTTTAATGTAATTTAATAAACCTTCTAGTGTTGCCGCTTTTTCTTTAAAGGAATATTCAGAAAAATATAGCGTTTTGTTTGTGTTAGTATCTAAAACACAAAAAGAAAATCCACCCAAATTAAATTGGATGGATAAATTTGTATCTTTTGTGTTTGATATTCTTGTATTGCTAGTCTTTAGTAACACTTTCTTTTTTATCATAAGATGGTGGCCAGTTACCTCCAGTTGTAACTTCTTCTAAAGAACCAACAGAAACGTATTCTCCTTTAATTTGATCTGTTGCTATTGCTTCTAATTCTTGTTTTACTAAAGATTCATCCATTCCTTTTAAAATGTCTTTCTTTTCAGTTTTTACAAAGAAAGTTGGTACTACTAAACCTTGAACTTTCTCTACTGTACCAATTTCTACTTCAAACTCTTTACCTTCTACACCTGGTACTTTAAACATATTTTTATAATCTCTATCTTTAAAATATTTTAAAACTGGTTCATAACCAATAGTATCTGTTTTTCTTTTTTCTACATCAACAATAATTCCACCACCTCTATCTTCTTTTTCTACAATCGTTTTTGTTTCTGTTAATGCTAATTGTGCAGTATCAATAAATTTGATTAAACCAGATTTATCTTTTGTGTATTTTCCAGTTACTTCAAAATGTTTCACTTGTGCATCTCTAATGATTTTTAAGTTTTTAACAACTTTAGCATATCTTGTTACTTTATCTTTATGAAACTTAATTGGTTCCATAATTCCGTTATAAATTTTGTATACTAAAAATATAGTTAAAGCCAGAAGTAATACAGAGGCAATCCACCTTAACTTTAATGGTAAATATTTAACTATTACAATAGCTAAAAGTATTGCAACTAAAACAGCTGCTAAAATCATTCCAAGTAATCCCATTTTAATTATGTTTTTTTAATAGTCTTAAGGCAAATCTACAATTTTTTTTTTATGATAAAAACTTTTATTTATATTTCAATGTATCTTTGTTAAATTAATTTTTTTATGGTAAATAAAACATCAGAATTTTACAAAGAATTACTTAAAAATTTTAGTTTTTCTCCAACTTTAAAACAAAATCAACTTTTAACGCATTTAAGTGAATTTGTTTTTAATGACAATAAAGATGTATTATTTCTTTTAAAAGGTTATGCAGGTACAGGAAAAACAACTATTATAAGTTTATTTGTAAATAGCTTGTCTAAAGTGAATAAGACTGCTGTTTTATTGGCTCCAACTGGTAGAGCCGCAAAAGTAATTTCTATGTATTCTAAGAAATTAGCATTTACGATTCATAAAAAAATATATTTTCCCAAAAAGCAAACTAATGGCAGTGTAGATTTTGTTTTACAAGTAAACAAGCATAGAAATACCATTTTTATTGTAGATGAAGCTTCTATGATACCAGATAGTAGACAGAGTAAACAGTTGTTTGATACCAAATCTTTATTAGATGATTTAATTTCTTATGTGTATTCTGGGAAAAACTGTAAGTTAATTTTTATTGGAGATACTGCTCAATTACCGCCTGTTAAATTAACAATTAGTCCTGCTTTAAATGCATCAAATTTAAAATACGAATTTAATAAGCAAGTGTTTGAAATTGAATTAGATGAAGTTATGCGTCAACATGAAAATTCAGGAATACTTGCCAATGCAACTCAACTAAGGTTTTTAATTAAAAATGATAATCTTAATTTTAAGTTTGATATTAACTTTCCAGACATTACAAGATTAATAGATGGTTTTGATATCGAAGATGCCTTGGTTGCTGCGTATCAAAATAACAGTGTAGAAGATACCGCTTTTATTGTGAGGTCTAATAAGAGAGCAAATCAATATAATCAACAAATTCGTTATAGAATAAGAGGACAGGAAAATGAAATTTCTGCTGGAGATTATATTATGATAGTGAAGAATAATTATTTTTGGTTAGAGAATAAATCTTCAGCTAATTTTATTGCAAACGGAGATATATGCGAAGTATTAAAAATTTTTTCTATCAAAGAATTGTATGGATTTACATTTGCTGAGGTAGAAATACGAATGATAGATTACCCAACAATGCAACCTTTTGAAACGGTTTTACTGTTAGATACTTTAACAAGCGAAAGCCCTTCTTTAACTTATGAAGAATCAAATAAATTATATCAAGCAGTAAAAGAAGATTATGCTGATGAAAAATCAAAATATAAACAATTTTTAGCAATTAAAAACAACAAGTATTTCAATGCTTTACAAGTAAAATTTTCTTATACTATGACTTGTCATAAGTCTCAAGGTGGGCAGTGGAAAACAGTTTTTATAGAGCAGCCCTACCTTTTAGAAGGAGTTTCAAAAGAATATTACAGATGGCTTTACACGGCTATAACAAGAGCAGAAAAAAAATTATACCTAATAGGTTTTAAAGATGATTTTTTTTCTGATTAGCGCAATAAATAGTTAATTATCAATCTTCCATACTTATTTCCATAATCGTATCTTAAGCCCTTAGATTTGTTTGTGTTATAATGAAAAGCATAACCGAAATTTAAACGATTCGCTGTAAATCGTAAACCTAATTCAACATCAAAAACTATTGGTGTTATTTCTTTAGTAACTGGGCTGTTTTTATTTAAAAAACTACCTTGTAATGTTGCGTCATAAACTGCATATCGTAACGTAGGTTTTATATAGAAAAAAGATTCAATTTCTCTAAAATAATTAGTTTTTTCATTGTTTAAATTGGTATCAAAAGCAATAGAATTTTTTAAATTTTGTAGAGATTTTAACCCTATTCTGCTGTAAAATCCGGTAGAAATATTTGTGTATACGGTACCAAAATTAACATCGTTTACCCATGTTATATCAAATTTTTTATTTTCAGTATCTAAAATTGTTTTAAAATAAGCAGCATTAAAGTTTAACGCAAGTGCATTATGAATTTGATATTCCCAACCAATTGATTCTTTAAAACCATAAACGTTATGGATAAGCTCTTGCAATTCTTTAGCGTAAGCGTTTGGGCCAATAACACCCAATTGAATAGATGTATTTAAAATTTGGTTCTTTTTGTAAACCCTTTTAATTCCAAAACTACCATATAAATATCCAGCAAAAGGTCTATCATGTTTAGTAATATTATCTACTGTCGACTTATAAGGAGTATACATCTCATGATTAAGTTTCCATTCATAAATTAATTTTTCTAAAGAACTGTTTTGTTTTTTAGATAAATACCTAAAAGATAAGAATATACCACTTGTGTAATACCGATCTCTTACAGTAGATATGTATAAATCATTATCTGTAACTAAACTAATTTCTTTTGAAAATTTTTCTTGAGATATAGAATAAGAAGATACAAAAAAAACAAGAATTAAAGTAAAATATTTCATAATTCAAAAATAGAAATAACAAACGTAAAAAGATGTTTTTTTAGTTGTTTTCTGAAAAAAAAGTAGTTATTTTAGAGCATTAAATATTATTATGGAAACTAAAACGGGGCTAAGTTCAGAAGACTTTTTAAAAGCTAAAAATAATGTAGAATTATTAGCAATAATAGAAGAAAAAAATGAAGCTTTTAACAAAGTAAAAAAAACAATTTTATACGATAAAGAATTACGTTTATTACAAATAGAACTTGTAAAACTACAAAGGTGGATTTCAAAAAATA
>JAUICK010000038.1 GCA_030427865.1 Bacteroidia bacterium
ACTTTTTAAAGGTATCAGTACTCCAGATTTCACGGTCTAGTTTTATACAAGGCGCACACCAATCTGAACCTTGAAATACTAATATTATGGGTTTGCTTTCTTTGGTCGCAATTTCTTTTGCAAAATTTATTTCTGTTTGCCATTCTTGAGCAATTATTGTATTTATACTTACAATCATTACAATTAATGCCACAATAACTTTTTTCATTTTATTATTATTTATTATTGATAAATGAGATTGTCAACAACTAGACAATACCTATTTAACGAATATATTGTTTTTTTGTTATAAACAACTCATTTTTTTTTCAGTTTAATATTAGCATCAATTTGAGCGTTGGCAAATAAACTGCTCTTTTGTTTTTTCAGAGTTGGCTTATGTGTCGGAAAAAAATAAATGTGCTATTTGTGCGGTTGGCTTTTTTTTTCAGCTTGCAGGTAACGGCGTTCCGTGTATGGTGTCGTAGCATCCCGAAAGGTGCTATGCACTATACACATTGTTGTGTGTAGCTTTTTCTCACACTAAATTCGCAATATCTTCAATCGTTATTAGTCCTAAAAGTTTTTCATTTTTTTTTCCTGAATGAGTAATAAATAAACAATCTAGATTTCGTTGTTTTTTGTTTATCTGATTTATAAATAAATCGTAAGCTTCATAAATTGATGTGTTTCTTGATACAAATTTGTAGTTCTCACTAAACTCTATTTCGGGTAATAAATCAATAATTTTTACGTTATCAATCATAATTGTACCGTTTTCTTCCATTTGTGAAGAAATCCATCGAGAAATAGTATTGGTGTTTATTAGTTCGCAAACATTTTCATTATCATCTAAAACTGGAAATTGAGAAAAGGAAGAATCTTTCATTTCTACTAAAATATCGTTTATAAACTCTTCCTTTTTGGCTCCTAATACAGGAAATTGAAATTCAGGTATTACTTTTTTAGGATTACTAATCTTATCATATAGTTCGTAAATTCTCATCACAGCATTTTCATGTGGTTCGGCTATTGCTTTGTTTCCGATTTTTGGATTGTGAACAATAGCGTTTCGTAATTCTCCAAAAGATAATAGTTCGTCCTTAAATCTTTGTGCTACTTTATTTTTTGTATTCTTTACTTTCTGTGCGAAATTCACATACGAGTCGTAGCCATCAGATTTTTTCAAATAATCATCAATTTTATTATATATGTCTAAAAATTTTTCTGAATTCGTCATTTTTTTTAATTACATCCAACGTTCCGTGTATATTGCATAGCATCCCTCAGGATGCTATGCAATATACACTTTTTTTAGGTAGTTTTTATTTTATTCATTTCGTTTCTAGTGTTGGCGAGAAAGCACTGTCGCAAGCGTAGGAATGAGAATAGTAATGTACTTGAAACTTGTTTTAGCGATGATGTATGCACCTTCTGTTTAACAAAGTAGGTTTTGCTAGCGCGGCTGCGCCCAACGAAACAGCGGTAGATTTTGTTAGTGTCCGTTATGTAGCAAATATAGTAGCACATACAGATTAAAGCTCTGCTATTATTAACTTAATTATATATAATTGTATATAAATGCTTATTATGTAGCTCAGGTTTAATGGAAATTTAAAAAACATACTGCTTTGTTAAAAGAATGAAATATGACATCTATTTGATTCCTAAATATGGGGTTTTTTATGTAAATAATACTTCTAATTTCTATAAAAAAAGAAGCATATTGTATCTCTATAATTAAAGATGCATCTTACCGATCATAACAAGGTACAGTTATTTATTTGTTTTGTGTTTTTTAATTTTTATCTTTGCAATGCATCATGAACACATTTAATGTGTACCAACCGAGCACAAAAGCCGCGGTGGTTTAGAATGCGGACAGTCGTCAAAAAAATGACTCCATTGATTTCATTATCATTTATTCGTGATGCGTATGTATAATTTAAAACATAAGTATTATGAAAAAATATTCACCCAAAAGTGAAATCCAAAGAAAAGAATTTGGAATTTTTCCTTACATCATTTTTAAAAGTAGATATGCTCGTTTCCTTCAAATCACCATCGACTTTACTACAATTCCGGAGTATTTCTTAGACAATAAACATATTTTTAAGATTGTTAAAAGCCTAACGAACTTATGGTTTCTAAACAATCTCATATCATTGAAGTAATACATGAAACATTGATTGAACTTACCAAAGATGTTTCTAATTATTTCGAGCATCAAACCAAAAAAGAAGTACAAGTATCTCTTGTTGAAGGTCAAAATACAGGATACTATTACGAATCTGGAGAAATTGAATTCTTTGAAAGCATACCTTCAGAAGGAGTACTAAAAGATATAAGAGACGAAGTTATAGGATTAGATACAAAGCACTACAAATAAAAGAATTAAAATGAATGTTATCAGCACACCTAATTATACGGCTACTATTATCATTGGAACAGAATATGGATACTCTAAAAAATCTTATGATAAAGACACACTAATAAAATTTCTTCAAGAATATCAAATTAAGAACATTAAGGAGAAGTCAATCTATTTAAGTGCATGTATTTCATCATGTGAAATTGTCTTGAGTGGACATATAGAACCTCATTATCAACTAAGCTTTATCAACTACCCTAAATTCCCATTAGATGAAAATACATTTAAAAAAGAAGTAGAGGCACTAACTCAATATTTAATGAAAAAATTAAGACAAAATAGAGTGGTGATTTTATATCACAATGAATCTAAGATGTTTGAATTGAATCAGGAAATAGACCCAAGAATATAATTTAAAACAAACTCCAAATACCTTATTACCTATATAAATCTAAATAACCAATTATGAAAACAACAATTAAAACAATTCAAATCAACTATAAAAAACGTAAAGAAAACCTGAAAGTTGGGGAAATAGAATTGACAAAAAGACACATTTCAATTTCTGATATAGAATCTTCTAGCCTAAAGTCTTTTTTACTAATTAAGAATCACCAGTATACGGATACTCAAGTTGATTTAACCGGTGCTAAAGATTGTCAGATTGTAAGCTTTAACGAAAAACTAGAGTTTGTTGGAATTCGGTTTTACAAGAATCATAAAAACGCACCATTTTCATATTTAATAAACGAACCTTATCTACTAATTATACTGAATAACAGTATTGAAATAGAATATATATTTTCAATAGTAATTTTAGATGATTAACTAAATTTTAGTCAATTATTTTATGTATCTTTAATTTGTATTACGAACCCAAAAAGGGTACCAACCGAGTGAAGACACCACGGTGGTCAAACAATACGGACGACAAGTCAAAATAAACGTCTATATCAAAGTAAAAATAAAACTATTTGTATGAGAAAATTAATATTACACATTCCACATTCATCAACCAACATCCCTTTCTTTGATGGATGCCATTGTTTAGCCAATTCAGGGTTGGTAGCCGCCAAAGAATTTGATTTTACAACTTTTAAATTTTCGCAAACAGGGCAGTTTTTACCTTGATTTCTGTTATTAAAACTCCTCCTTCAAAATTAATAGAATTAGTTTTTTTTTATTTCTAAACACAGATCTATTCGCTTTGTAAATTGTTATTGATAAAATTCAGATGCGAATTAGATTAAATTTGTATTTCAGTTAATACACTTTTTAAAGTTAATAAACTATTCTTGGAAATAAAAATTGTACTCAAAAGGAGTGAAATCTAATTTTAAATTAAAATATTAAAATAAATTCTTTATTTCAATATTTATTATAAATAACTACACCTAAGCAAAAACATATAAAAAGTAAAAAAAATCTATTTTTTTTAACTCCTTTCTATCTATGTTAAATATTTTATAGAATCATACAAAAAAATAGTATGATATAAAAAATACAATTAAACCCCATATTAAGGCTGCTAAAAAAGCTTGGTAGAAAGCAACTTTTTTATGTCGCCCTTCCATAAATGCGATATCTTCTTTTTCACTAACAGGACCTAAATCTTGATACTCCCCTGTTACTTGATTTTTTCTTTCAATTCTACCAACAGATCCTTTGTAATTAAATATTAAAAGAAAACTAAATATAAATCCAGTTATTATTATTGTAATTATCATATATCAATTATTCTTATTAATTTTTAGTTGTTTAAATGTAATGATTCAGCTATTTCTATCTCATCTTTTAATTCAATAGGGATAGAAAAAGAACATTTTAAATACTTTTTAGAATAATTATTTAAATCATTCTCTTTTTGCTTTTTCAATACTTCTTTAACAATCGATTTTTCACTTATCATTACATTATAAATTGGGATATAAATTGATAATGTTTCTTGTTGAATTGAATTAGATCGATTTTTAGTTTCGGTTGAAAGTGTTGATTGAGATACTGATTCATTTTCACCAAAATATTTGGATTCTAATTGTGAAATTAATTCGTCAAAACATAATCCCATTATATTCATATATAGATGTTTTTATTCTTTTATTGATTTCCCACCACTTACTAACATCTTGATTAAACGATTTGGCATTAGCAAACATACCACTCATATCCTCAACATTTGAAACATCCCAATCTCCAATAGGTTGATTAAA
>JAUICK010000039.1 GCA_030427865.1 Bacteroidia bacterium
CGTTTTCGGCTTGTAGTTGGGTGTTAGAAATTAAATCAATCAATTCCCCTAAAGATGTCTTGTCTAAATTTGCTTTTCCATAAACCTGTGGCAATACATTTTTTAAGTCGCTGTTTTCTTTTTCGATGTCTTCCATAGTTTCATCTATGGTTTGCCCAATATATGGTAGCTTGGCTTGTGCGTGTATGTGGCTCCAACGTGCTACTTTAGGTACAAAAAAGGTGTTTTCGGCAATATACTCATCCCTATCTTCTGGGTCGCTCCACTCGTCTGTTTCTAACTTATTATAAAGTTCCGTAAAAGATTCTGAAATGTATTTTAGAAATATTAAACCGAGAACGACATGTTTGTATTCGGCAGCATCAATGTTTTTGCGCAGTTTATCGGCAGCTTTAAATAGTTTCTTCTCGAAACTGGTAGTGTCTGTTTTTGCCATTTAATTTTTTTCTTTGTTTGATATTATCAAGTCTTTTACGTCTACGTCTAAAATGTTCGCAATTTCCATCAACGTTTCCAGTCTTGGTTGTTGTCGGTTTTGAGCATAGGCATTGACCATATTGTAACTCTTACCGAGTTTTTCAGCCAACCAAGTTTGCTTAATTCCTTTCTGTTCCAACACTTCCTTAATTCGGTTCATTTCAGATGTCATTTTTCCGTCCACTAATATAGTTTTATATCTCAAAATATTGTGTATAAAATCAAAATATTTCGGGTGGCGGTGGGGAAGTGAAAGCTCTTTTTATTTTGTGAGGTACGAGCAAAATAAAATGTGCTTGAACGTGTGGTGGCTTTTGTTCAGCTTGCGTACAACGGTTTGGTATATGAAAAGTTGCAGGTTTATATGTGCTGTTTTTCGGTTTAGAAATAAAAATAGCAGAAAAGAACTAAACTTTTTGGTTTAGCACTTTTCTGCTATTTTTTATATACCTTGTTATGAGCTTTTATTAATTGAAATCAAGGTTTTGTATTTTTTATCTATTTTCATTTTTTTTAATTTAATTGTATCTCTAAAAATATTTATTTTAAAAGTTGAATCAATCTTTCCTTTAAGCGAATTCAATTCCTTAAGTGAAAGTTTTTTGCCATTAAAGATTACAAGAGTTGTGCTATCTTGATATATAGAATACAATTTTGTATTTATAGTTTGATACATACTTTCTTGATTTTCAAACATAGTATCTTCAATAGGGAAACTTAGATTATTTTCATTTAGTTGTTTAGATTTACAACTATAATTTAATAAAAAAATAAAAAACAAAAAAAAGATTACAGATTTCATATTATAGTATATTATTAGGCAAATGCTTCATTCCATCCTGGACAAACATCATCAAAACCGATACAATTTATTCCACAAGCAACGAAAAGATTTACTCCATTATCACCATAGAACATTGTTCCATAAACAAAACACTCTCCATCAAAAAAATACCCTCTTTTCCATCTTGGTTGTTTAGAATGTATTGATGTGGTCTTGTTAGCATAGTTAGTATCCTTTTCAATTATCATAAAAGATTGTTTTTGTGTACTCTCGTTAATAGCTTCAACTAACTCCAAATTTTCATCATTAAGTTCAACTTCTCCTAAAGAATTCATAGTTACAGTATAAATTGTAAAGTTCTGTTGATTTTTTGATTTACCACTCAAATTATTTTCGAATTTAAGATTTAAGGTTTTAGTTTGAATTTCATTATCTTCAGTTGTACAGCTAAAAATAAATATTAGTGCCGTTAATATAAATAAAATTTTATACTTTTTCATTTTTAAATATTTTAAATTTTCTGCTTACTCTTTTTTTTTTAAGGATTTTCAGCAATTCTCCTATTTCATATAAGGTGGTTAGTCTCATTCTATTTCTTTTAACCGTTTTTTGAGTTTAATTGCTCATAACGTGTTATATGTTTATAAAATACGTCGTTTTTAGGGTCTATTTTCCGGATATCGACGTATTTTTATCGTTGTTATTCGTTTTATAATATGATTTTTTTAGCAATTTTCTTTTAATTTATAAACTTAAGAAAAAAAACTTATTTCATTTTAATCGCTAACAACTTTTTTAAAAAACAAACAAAACTTATTACAAAGACTATGGTAAGTTTTACCTAAAACTATGTATAGTTTAAAACCAAAGAAAGGATACTTTTTAAAAAAGTATCCTTTCTTTTTTTAGATAAAAAAAATCTCAATAGCTTTAACTATTGAGATTTTAAACAAAAAAGGTAAGATTTACCTTATGCTGCCAACGTAAACTGCACTGTTTTTAAATTCAGTTGGTTTTTCATGCGTTGATCTGGTCTAAACTTAATACGTACGTTTTTAACCACACTAGCATTTACTTCTTCTGCAGTAGCAACGCCTTCAGATTGTATGCCCAACTGAAAAGATCCTAATTTATCGAGCTTTACAATTCTACCTTGTTTTAGTTCATCCACAATATTATGTAATAAAGATAAGATGACTGCATAACAATCGGCTTCTCTAACTGTACTTTGGTTACTAACCAAATACGCTAGGCGTTCTAAATCTGTTTTACCATTAGCTACTACTTGGGCGTAAAATTTGTTTTCCGCTGTTCTGTCCTGCGGATTAGGACGTTCTATGATATTTAATGAAATCATGTTATTTATTTTAAAATTAAAAAATTACAATACTTTTTGGTGAGAGGGTATTGTACGACGACCTCTACGTTTTTAAATGCACTCTGCCTTTGTATGGGCATTGCTGGGTACGTTTTACCCAACAAACTATTACTTCGTAAAAGAATAGGAGTAAAAAAATTAAACCATAATAACTTACCAGATGCAGGATGTTGGCCTGCTTTACTTTTTAACATAATTTTTTTGGTAAGCTGAAAGAAGTATTGTAATTTTGAAATACCAAAACGAAACTACGTAACTCAATCAGTGTTACCGATTTTACAAAAAGTCTTAGAGCAACATCTTTAAGGCTTTTTTGTTTTTACAAATATAAGAATTACTGATATAAAAATATTTTTTCATAATTATAATATATTAACAAGTTATGATCAAATGTTCGTTAATTAATTTTTGATTTATTATAAACTCAAATTATATTTTATTTTTACCTGTTTTTTTGAAGTCTTTTTCATTTTGAGATTGTTCTTTGTTGTTCAAGACAGACCACAACGAAACAATCTGTATAATAAATAATAAGATTACTTCAGTCGTTTCACTCCTTCGTAATGACGTGTCATTGCGAACACAGTGAAGCAATCTGTATGATAGATAAACAGATTACTTCATCCTCTTGTTCTCGTAATGATGTGTTATTTGCATTTATGAGCCTATCTAGGAATCTCTATTATTTACTCTCTAACATAGTTGGTGTAACCACAGTTCTAAATCCCATATGATCGGAACCCGAATCTATAGCAACTCCCATTTTAGCAGAAATTCTAAAACTAGCACAATACGAATCATGACATAAAAAAGACCCCCCTTTCATAACATGTTCTAATTGGTAAGGATTACTTGGGCTATACGATTTAGCTGCCCCTTTTGGGTTTAAAATTGGTGATGTTGTATCTAATTGTTTATAGTAATTTACATTAAACAAATCGCTAGTTAATTCCCAAACATTCCCTAACATATCATACAAGCCAATACTGTTAGGTGGGTACGATTTTACTTCTGCAATAAATTCAAAACCATCTTTAGATTCGTTTTTTGTAGGAAAAACACCTTGCCAAGTATTGGCATTAGCATTTAAAATAGAAAAATCATTACCCCAAGTAAATATAGCATCAGTTTGGTTTCCTTGTGCAGCAGCTTCCCATTCTGCTTCTGTTGGTAAACGTCTATTTGCCCATTTGCAATAGGCCAAAGCATCTTCTAAGGCAACATGCACTACTGGATAATTGTCTTTACCTTCAATACTAGATCCAGGTCCATGAGGATGTCTCCAATTTGCACCAATTTTCCATGTCCACCATTGCGTATAATTGTTCATGTTTACCACAGCAGTTACGTTTTTATTAAAGATAAGACTGCCTGGTTGTAAAATAGAGTCATGTGGTTTTGGGGTGCCTGCAGGTACTTGAGTTTTCATTTTTTTCCAATCAATTTTTCGTTCGGCAACAGTTACATAATTAGTAGCAGCTACAAAGGCTTTAAATTGTGCATTAGTAACCTCTGTAACATCTATATAAAAACCATCTACAGTTACTTGGTGCGCTGGTTTTTCTCTAGGCATAGCATAGGTGTCTGATGCTTTTGCTCCTTGTAAAAAGGTTTTTCCTGCTACCCAAATCATGCCTTTTGGTACTTCTGTTTTAATTGTATTAGTAGTGGCTGGTTTATCAGATTTACAATCGTAAAAAAGAAAAGTAAAACTAAACAGAAAACTAAATAAAATGTATTTTTTAAAGTGATGTAACATTTTTCTGATTTTAAGAGGTTGATTTTAAAAAATGTAATAATAATAATAATAATTATAAAACATTAAATAAATGATATATTTTATGATTTGCCAAACTATGCAAAATAAATAAACGTTTGTTATACTATTATAGTATTAAAAATAAAA
>JAUICK010000040.1 GCA_030427865.1 Bacteroidia bacterium
GCTCCAATTTGTAAAGAATTAGGTATAGATTTAATAGATGGTTTAGGAGATAAAATACAATCTTCTTCTTGGTTGTTGAAGAGTCGTTAATCGTTTACCGATAATCGTCTATCGAACATCGAACATCGAACAACGAAATACGAACATCGAATAAGCTATAAAAAAAGAAATAAAAATCAATATGGAATGCCAATTAGAAGTTTGGAAACTTGCGCATGAATTCACTTTAAAAGTATATGAAGTATCAAAGCAATTTCCCTCTGATGAAAATTTTGGATTGACTAGTCAAGTAAGAAGAAGTGCAATGAGTGTTCCAACAAATATTGTAGAAGGTCAGGGTAGGCAATATAAAAAGGAATTTATTCAATTTTTATATATTGCAAAAGGTTCATTAGATGAAACCAATTATCACTTATATTTAGCCAAAGATTTAGAATATATTTCTTTAGCTTTGTATAAAGAATTAGACGGAATTTGTATTAGAATACGAATGATGTTATATAAATTAATAAAATCGCTCAGAAGATCGTAATTTTAAAAACAACAATCTAAATACGATTAACGTCTATCGAAATTCGAACAACGAAAAACGAAAAACGAACAACGAACAACGAACATGAAAATAGGTATAACATTTAGTGCATTCGATTTATTGCATGCAGGACATATTACCATGCTAGAAGATGCAAAACGTCAATGTGATTATTTAATTTGTGGCTTACAAACAGACCCTACACTAGATAGGCCAGAAAAAAACATGCCTGTACAATCGGTTGTAGAAAGATATATTCAATTAAAAGGCTGCAAGTTTGTAGACGAAATTGTCCCTTATGCAACAGAACAAGATTTGGAAGACGTATTACGTTCTTTTAAAATAGATGTAAGAATTATTGGTGAAGAGTATGCTAGTAAACAATTTACAGGCAGAAAATATTGTGAGGAAAAGGGTATTGAGCTGTATTTCAATAAAAGAGAACATCGTTTTTCAAGCAGCGGCTTACGAAAAGAAGTGCAAGAAAAAGAAAACTTAAAGAAAAAAGATAAATAGTTTTGAATATAACAGTTGTAGGATCAGGATATGTTGGGTTGGTTTCAGGAACTTGCTTTGCTGAAATGGGAAATAAAGTGACTTGTGTAGATATTGATCAAAAAAAAATAGAAAATCTAAATAAGGGAATCATTCCTATTTTTGAACCAGGCTTGGAGGCTATGGTTTTAAAAAATATAAAAAATAATACCTTAGAATTTACTACAAACCTTTCTGAAGCAATTTCAAAAGCAAAAATTGTGTTTATTGCGGTTGGTACACCCATGGGAAATGATGGTTCAGCAGATTTACAATATGTATTAGCTGTAGCGAAGTCAATTGGTAAAAGTATGACCAAAGAGTTGGTGGTGGTAGATAAATCTACAGTGCCTATTGGGACAGCAGATAAAGTAAGGGCTACTATTCAGAATGAATTAAATAAAAGAGAATTACAGATTAACTTTCATGTGGTTTCTAATCCAGAATTTTTAAAAGAGGGGGCTGCAATAGATGATTTTATGAAGCCAGATCGAGTGGTTATTGGTGCAGAATCAGTATTTGCTTTTGATGTGATGAAGCAATTGTATTCTCCATTTTTCAGAACTCACGATCGTTTTATTACCATGGATATTCGCTCTGCTGAAATGACCAAATATGCTGCGAACGCTATGTTAGCTACAAAAATATCATTTATGAATGAAATTGCTAATATTTGTGAACGTGTAGGAGCAGATGCAAATCAAGTACGAATTGGTATTGGTTCTGATAAAAGAATAGGCTATAGTTTTATATACCCAGGTGCTGGTTATGGGGGTTCATGTTTTCCAAAAGATGTAAAGGCTTTAAAGAAAATAGCTGAAGAACATAATTACAAAGCTAGGTTAATTTCTTCAGTTGAAGATGTCAATGATGCTCAGAAATTAGTAGTAGCACAAAAAATTACAAAGCGTTTTGGAGAAAATTTATCGGGATTCACTTTTGGTTTGTGGGGCTTAGCTTTTAAACCAGGAACAGATGATATGCGTGAAGCACCTGCAATTTATGTGGTAAAAGAACTAACAAAAAGAGGAGCTACAGTAAAAGCTTATGACCCAAAAGCTGTGGAAGAAGCAAAGAGGTTTTATTTAAAAGGAGTTAAGGGTATTAGTTATTACGATTCTAAGTACGAAGTTTTAAAAGATGCTGATGCTTTAATTTTATTAACGGAATGGAAAGAGTTTAGATCTCCAGATTTTGAAGAATTAAAAAGTCAATTAAACTCACCTATTATTTTTGATGGTAGAAATCAATATGGTATTTTTAAGTTAGAAGAAAAAGGCTTTGAATATTATCAAATAGGAAAAAACTAATGAGGATATTAATTACTGGAGCTGCAGGGTTTATCGGCTATCATTTATGTAGAAGACTTTTAAAAAAAGGGTTTGAGGTAGTAGGTATCGACAATATAAACAATTATTATGATATAAGATTAAAATATGCACGTTTAAATGATTTAGGTGTAATTAGAAAAGATGCAGAAAAATATCATTTTGAATGCAAAAGTAAAATATTTACTAATTTTAATTTTATAAGGCTAAATTTAGAAGATAAAGAACAATTGTTTTCGCTATTTAAAGAAAAGAATTTTGATATTGTATGTAATTTAGCAGCACAAGCTGGAGTTAGATATAGCATTGAAAATCCTGATGTTTATATACAAAGTAATATTGTAGGATTTTTGAATATTTTAGAATGTTGTAGAAATTTTAAAATTAAACATTTAGTATATGCTAGTAGTTCTAGTGTTTATGGTTCAAATCAAAAAATACCGTTTACTGAAGAAGATAATGTAGATAGACCTATTAGTTTATATGCTGCTACGAAAAAAAGTAATGAATTAATGGCGCATACTTACAGCCATTTATATAACATACCTACTACAGGTTTGCGTTTTTTTACTGTATATGGTCCTTGGGGTAGGCCTGATATGGCTCCTATGTTATTTGCAGACGCTATATCTAATAATAGACCTATTAAAATATTTAATAACGGAAATATGAGTAGAGATTTTACATATATAGACGATATTATTAATGGTGTAGAAATAATTTTACAAAATCCACCTGTAAAGTCAAATTTTAAACCACCTTATAAATTATCAAATATAGGTAATGGTAATCCACAGTCTTTAATGGATTTTATTTGTGTTATTGAAAAAAGTATAGGGAAAGAAGCTGTTAAAGAATTTATGCCAATGCAACCAGGTGATGTTTTACAAACTTGGGCTGACATTACAGAATTGGAAAAGTTAGGATATAAAAGTAGTACTAAAATTGAAGAAGGTGTGCAAAAATTTATTTCATGGTATAAAAGATATCACTTATCAAAATGAATAAAAAACTCAAGATTTATATAGCAGGTCATCGAGGAATGGTAGGTTCTGCTGTTTGGAGAGCTCTTGAAAAAAAAGGCTACAACAACTTAATTGGGAAAACTAGCAAAGATTTAGATTTAAAAAATCAATCTAAAGTTAAAGCGTTTTTTAAATTAGAAAAACCAGATATCGTTATTGATGCAGCAGCAAGAGTTGGGGGTATTTTAGCAAACAACGATTATCCTTATCAGTTTATCATGGAGAATATGCAGATTCAAAATAATTTAATTGATGAATCATTAAATTCAGGAATAAATAAATTTATTTTCTTGGGTAGTTCGTGTATATATCCAAAATTTGCTCCTCAACCACTAAAAGAAGAATATTTATTAACAGACACCTTAGAGCCAACGAATGAATGGTATGCTATTGCAAAAATTACAGGAGTAAAAGCATGTCAAGCCATAAGAAAGCAGTTTAATAAGGATTATGTAAGTTTAATGCCAACAAATTTATATGGGTATTTTGATAATTTCGACTTAAAAACTTCTCATGTTTTACCTGCGATGATTCGTAAGTTTCACGAAGCAAAAATAAATAATAATGCTGATGTAATTTTGTGGGGAAGTGGAACTCCAATGCGAGAATTTTTATTTGTTGATGATATGGCTGAAGCAGTAGTTTATGCTTTAGAAAACAACTTACCAGAATATTTGTACAATGTAGGCTCTGGTAAAGATATTACCATAAAAGAATTAGCAGAAACAATTCAGAAAGTAATTGGTCATAGAGGTAAGATTGTTTGGGATTCTGAAAAACCAGACGGAACTCCTAGAAAGTTAATGGATGTTTCTAAGATGAAGAATTTAGGTTGGAGTTACAAAACAGAATTACAAGAAGGCATTGAAAAAACCTACAATTGGTTTTTAGAGAATGTTGGTGATATAAAGGAAGTAAAGTTTACGTAGACTTTGACAACGACTTAGACATGAGAGATTTTAGGAAATACGATATTTGGACAGATAGTATGGAGCTTGTTAATGACGTTTATACATTTGTGGACAATTTTCCTAACACCGAAAAATATGGATTGAGTTCTCAGATAACACGATCTGCTGTTTCAATTCCCTCAAATATTGCAG
>JAUICK010000020.1 GCA_030427865.1 Bacteroidia bacterium
GAGTAGTCAAAAAAAATACCAAAGAAAGAATTATGACAAGATGACAGAAATATTTTAATTACGAATTATAAATTCATAATTTGTAATTTATATCTCTCTCAACATTTCAGTAGTATTCTCGTTTTTCCAAGTTCCACCTGTAAAATCAGGTACTTTTATAGAGCTACTATTTTGAGCAACAGAAAGTTCTGATAGTGGAGTAATAGCGCTCCACAAAACACTATCGTACACATTTATATCTAAAGGTAACCCTTTATTTAAACATCTAATCAATCTGTAAATCATTACAAAATCCATACCTCCATGACCCACTGAATTATCAGAAATTTGTGCTTTTAATTTGCTCCAAAGAGGGTGATTGTACTTTTCTCTGTATTCATCATATTTTTCTTTTTCTAACCATTTGTGTCCCCACCAAGCCAATTCTTCTTCATTAATATATAATTTTGAAGGATAACCTTCATGCACAGCTTTTGTACCCACAACTGTATTTAATCTGTCATAAGGTCTTCCAGAATGCACATCAAATTGCAACATAATGGTTTTACCTAATTTGGTTTTAATCATTGTGGTATTCATGTCTCCACATTTTACATTCGAAAACTTGTCAATTCCTGCACGTTTTGCAGCATCACTCAAACTCTTTTCTCTTGAACTCATAGAAATTACATGGTCGTAAGTATCTCCTCTACCAATATTCATGTATTGACTTATAGGGCCTAAGCCATGTGTCGTATAAAAATTACCATCTTTCTTAAGATGATGTTTAATTCGCCATTGATTTTCATAATACGTTTCATCTAACAAATGTTTTCTTAAATCGTGAATGTATGCGCCTTCTGCATGTGTTAAATCACCAAAAACACCTTGATTTACCATATTTAATACCCACAATTCTTCATTGTTAAAACAACAGTTTTCCATCATCATGCAATGTTTTTGGGTTCTTTCTGCAGTTTCTACCAATTTCCAACAATCTTCTAAAGTAGTTCCAATTGGCACTTCAGAAGCAACATGCTTTCCTTTTTCCATTCCATACAAAGCCATTGGTGTATGCATTTCCCAAGGAGTTGCAATAATTAGTAAGTCAATATCATCTCTATTTGCTACCTTTTTCCACTCATCAGGATTTCCATAATAGGCTTCTGCAGTTTTGTTATGTGTTTTTAAAAGATGCGCATTTAATTTATCAGTTTTTTCTTTTTTTAAATCAGAAATGGCAACAATAGTAGCATTATTATTTTTTACCAACCAATCAAACATTTGTATTAAAGTCTGACCTCTATTTCCTGCACCAATTATTCCAACTCTAACATTGTCTATTTTTGGGGCTTTTAGCCCAAAAACTGTTCCTTTTGCAGATTTGTTTAAGAGCGTATTCGTTTTTTCTAAGGTTTCTTCTTTACAAGAAACTGCAGTGGTTAATCCTAAAAATAAGGCTGCTTTTGATGAGAGTGATAAAAAATCTTTTCTGTTCATAATAAAGTAAGATTAGATAGCTGTATTTACTTTTTGTAAAGGTGTTAATTTATCACTATTTTAGCTAATTACAACAAATAACTAATGAAAAACAGACATATGTATAATTCAAAAATAACTGGTTTAGGATATTATGTTCCAGAAAATGTTGTGACCAACAACGATTTAAAGGAATTTATGGATACTTCTGATGAATGGATTCAGGAAAGAACAGGAATTAAAGAAAGACGTTGGATAGACCCAAAAACCGATGATACTACTGCAGTTATGGGAGCCAAAGCCGCCAAAATTGCCATAGAAAGAGCAGGTTTAACAAAAGATGATATTGATTTTATTGTGTTTGCCACTTTGAGTCCAGATATGTATTTTCCGGGAGGTGGAGTTCAAGTGCAAGATATTTTAGAAATGCCAACTATTGGTGCATTAGATGTACGCAATCAGTGTTCTGGTTTTATTTATTCGATGTCTGTGGCAGATCAGTTTATCAAAACAGGTATGTATAAAAATATTTTGGTAATTGGAGCTGAAAATCATTCTGGAGGCTTAGAACGTTCTACCAGAGGTAGAGGAGTTACTGTTATTTTTGGTGATGGGGCAGGAGCTGCAGTTTTGTCAAGATGTGAGGAAAAAGGAAGAGGAATTTTATCTTCTCACTTGCATTCTGAAGGAAAACACGCTAAAGAATTGGTTTTAGAAGGGCCATCAACTCAAAGATGGGTGCCAGAAATTATGGAGCAAAATGATCCTGATGATACTTCTTACTATCCTTATATGAATGGGCAATTTGTATTTAAACACGCTATTACTCGTTTTTCTGAAGCGATTGTAGAAGGTTTAGAAGCCAATAATTTACAGAAAGAAGATATCAATATGTTAATTCCTCATCAAGCAAATTTACGTATAGCACAATTTATACAGAAGAAATTTAGACTATCTGATGACCAAGTATTTAATAATATTATGAAGTACGGAAACACCACTGCTGCATCTGTAATTATTGCATTAACAGAAGCCTGGGAATTAGGAAAAATAAAAGATAATGACCTTGTGGTATTAGCTGCTTTCGGAAGTGGATTTACTTGGGGGAGTGTGATTATTCGTTGGTAATAATTATAAAATATTCTATAAAAAAACTCGTGTAAACGAGTTTTTTTATGCTTTTTATGAATTAGTATTTTTAATTTAGAAATAAAATTTGGTTTTACAAAACACCTCCACTTCCTTGAGTTTCGTTATTTTCTCTATATTTTCTAGTTCTTGCTCTATTTTTTCCGTTGCCAAAATCATAAGAAAAACCTAAGTATATAGAACTATATTCTAAAGTATATTGCCCAGTTTGTGAAAAAGGATTTGTAGTAGAAAAATTTAATTTATAACCATCAAAAATATCAGTACCTCTTAAAGAAATAGCTCCACTTCCGTTTAAAATAGATAATTGCGCAGCTGCATTTACTACAAAATAAGGATTTATTTTAAACTGTACATTTTCGTTTTTTCCTCTATAAACACTTGAAAGTTGAAAGCTTAATTTTTTTGATGCTTTAAAGCTATTTCCAACTCGAATACTCAATAAGGTGTTTTTAATGCTTTCGTTTTTAGCGTTTATAATTCCATGGCTATCTTGAATATAGACGCTGGAACTTGGTCTAAAACTCCACCAATTATTTATTTTAAAACTGGACGAAAATTCAATTCCATAGCTATTTGCAGAATTATAATTGGTATAAGAAAGAATTTGTCTGTCTAAATTTGTAAAATCTTTTTGAACAATTCTTCCAATAATATCTGATGTGTTTCTGTAAAAAGCACCAAAAGAGAGGTATCCTTTTTTAATGTTTCTGGTATAGTTTAGTTCAAAAGAATTGGTAAATTGTGGTTCTAAAGTTCTATTTCCAACAGAAATAGATAGTGGCGAAGTCCATTCTTGAATTGGTGTTACTTGGTCTATTCCTGGTCTGTCTACTCTTCTACTATACCCTATTTGAAATTCGTTTTTATCGGAAGCATAATAGGTAAAATAGGCAGAAGGATAGAGTGTAAAAATTTTATCAGAATACGGTTCTGTATTGCCTTGTTTTGCGTTTGTAAACAAACCGTTTACAGTAAAATGTTCAACGCGAATACCTCCTTGAAAAGCTATTTTTTTAAATTCTTTAGAATAATTAAAGTAAGCAGAATAGATTTCTCTATCGTAAGTAAATTTAGGATTACCTCTTGGTACTGTTGGTGGATTTCCATCAGTTTCAATTTCTTGATTTGTAATAATGTTGTTAAATGTATTTTGAATTCTTGCTTCTAAACCTAACTCTAATTTTCCGTTAGAAAGGGGTTTTATATAATCTAAATTTGCTAAAAATAAATCTGAAGTGTTGGTAATTTTATTGGTATAATTATAAATTTTAGAGCTTGGGTTAATCGTTTCTTTATTAAAATCGTTTTGCGGATCAGTGGTTTTTGTATAATTAATTTCAAACTCAATGTTTTGCCCCTTGTTATCAATATCTAACTTATAATCAATATTATAAGATTGTTCTTTGGTGCTAAATTGTGATAAGTTAGGAGCGTTAAAAGTTAAATTAGAGTTTTCAAAGACTTTAGTGTCAATATAAAAATCTGTATTTGCAAAACTTTGCGAGGTGTAAAAAGATAATGTATTCTTTTTGTTAATGTAAAAATCTATTCCGGTTTTAATATAATTATTGGTAGAATTGTCTAAATAATCGATATTTTGTTGTAAGTTTTTATCATTTCTATCAAAAAAAGCAAAGGTTTCAAACTTTCCAATATCAAAACCATAGTTTGCATAAATGTTTATTTTTCCAGTTCTATAATTTACATCTAAAGAAGCTGTAGGTCTTGTATTAATACTATGTTCTGCACCAATATTTGCTGAACCATTAAAACCAATTGTTGTATTTTTTTTTAGAATAATGTTAATAATTCCACTCATTCCTTCTGGGGTATATTTTGCTGATGGATTTGTAATTAATTCTACGCTTTTAACAGATGAAGAAGGAATTTGTTTCAATAATTTTAAAGGCGATAAATTTGAAGGTTTTCCATCTATTAAAACTCTAACATTGCTATTTCCTCTTAAGCTAATATTACCCGATTGAAAATCTACTTGTACTGAAGGAATATTTTCTAACAATTGCAAAGAATTTGTGCCTGCAGAAGCTAAATCTTTGGCAACATTTATAACTTTTCTATCTATTTTTTGAACAATTGTAGAAGTTTTAGATTGTATTACTACCTCATCAAGCTGATTGATATCTACCTTTAAAAAAACATTCTTAAAAGAGAAATTAGGTGCTTCTTTGCTAAGTAAAACCACTTTTTTTTCTGTTTGATAACCAATAAATTGGATGTCTATAAAAATAGAATCTAATGGCAATTTTGTAATTGAAAAGGAGCCTTTAGTATTGGTTATTGCACCATTAATTACAGAATTTTTTTTGTTTTTACAGATGATGTTTACATAAGGTAAAGGTTTCTTTGATTGTGCATCAAAAATTTTTCCAGAGATAAAACCTATGTTTTCTATTCCTTCCTTTTTTGTTTGGCTACAAAAAGATAATGATAAAAAAAAGACAAATAGCGGTAAATACTTTTTCATATACTTTTTTTAAAAATCTGTAATATTCATAGCAATATAAAACCATTACAAACTTTGATAAAAGTAATTAAAATTATGAAATAAAAAAACCTCAAATTTAATGATGTAAATTTGAGGCTTTATACTGTTGATTAAAATACAATTTTAGAAGAAACCACCACCACCTTGTTTCTCTCTACTATCTCTTCTTCTTCTCGATTTTGCTCTATTCTTTCCGCCACCAAATCTGTAGTTAAAACCGATATAAGTGGTTCTGCTTTCCCAGTTAAATTGCCCATTTTGAACAAACGGATTGGTAGAGTTAAAGGCAAATTTCATCCCCTGAAAAATATCGTTGAAACGTAAGTTAATAGTTCCTTTTCCTTTTAAAACCTTTAAACTAGCTCCAGCATTAACCATCCACATATTTTCTACATCCCACTGAATATCTTTTTGTGGACCTCTATACATAGCAAATAATTGTAGTCTTAAGTTTTTTGTTGCTGTAAAACTATTACTTACTCTTGCATTAAAAACATTGTTTTGTACAGATAATTGTGTAGGATTTGTGCCTGTATTGTTTATATTTCCTAATTGTTCTTGAGAGTAAAAATCCATACTCGAATTTACTCTCCACCATTTGTTCATTTTAAAGTTAGCAGAAAATTCTAAACCGTAAGCATCTGTGTCGCTAAAATTGGTAAAAGATAATACTTGACCAACCTCTGGATTAGCAGGGTCTATATTTGTAATTCTTGAAATAACATCAGAAATTTTTCTGTAAAAAGTACCGAAAGTTAGGTTTCCTCCTTTAATTTGACGTGTGTAGTTTAACTCGAAAGAATTGGTAAATTGAGGAACCAAATCTGGGTTACCAATAGAAACAATTAATGGTGTACTCCATTCTCTTATTGGATTTACTTGTTGTATTCCTGGTCTATCTACTCTTCTGCTGTAACTAAATTGCCATTGGTTTTTTTCTGATGGACTAAATGTAAAAAAGGCAGAAGGGTAAACAGTAAAAATATGATCGGTTACTGGGTCTGGGTTTTGACCAACTCTGTTAAAAATACCTTCAACATTAAAGTCTTCTAATCTTGCTCCTAATTGCATGGTAAATTTATCGAAAGAAGTTGCATAGTTTATGTAACCTGAGTAAATATTTCTTTTAAAATCGAAATTAGAGTTTCCAATAGAAGTTGTACCGTTAATGTTACCACTATTATCAAAAGTATAAATTTCTTGGTCTGTTAAATTAGTATTATTGGTTTCGTCTGTTCTGTATTCTAAACCTAATTCTAATTTTGTCTTGTCAGATAATGGGTTTGTATAATCTAAATTGATTAACGTGTTGTTTCTGTTGTTGCCAATATCATTAAAATAGTTAAAAACTTTGTAATCAAAATCAGATGGTTGTTGCAACGTATTCATATTTGTTAAATCGTTTGTAGCATCTGTTTTAGAATACGTAGCTTCAAATTCTAAATTATGCCCTTTCTTTTCAAAATCTAATTTATAATTGATATTATACGTTTGGGTTGGAGAATAATTTTTTTGAGTGTTAGGGGCTTGTATTAAAGCAACTCCATTATTGTCAAAAATATCTGCAGTTCCTCTTCCTGCACCATCAAACCAATTTTGGGTGGTGTAAACTGAAATTGTATTCTTATCATTTAAATAAAAATCTGCACCAAACTTTAATAAGTTAGAGTTGTTTTCATTCACAAACGTAAATTTCTGAAGATTTACCATAGGTCTTTCTACAAAACCAAAGTTGTAATTGTCTCCACTATTATGACCGTAATTCATAAAGAAATTAACTTTTCCGGTTTTGTAATTCATATTGGTTGATGCATTATAACGAACATAATGACCAGCTGTAACTCCACCATCTACAGAACCGTTAAAGCCCATATTGGCATTTTTATTTAATATAATGTTAATAATTCCACTCATTCCTTCAGGATTGTATTTTGCTGATGGATTTGTAATTAACTCAATACTTTTTATAGATGAAGAAGGAATTTGTCTTAATAAGTCTGCCACAGGAATATTGGTAGGCCTACCATCTACTAAAACTCTAACGTTAGAATTTCCTCGTAAACTTATTTGCCCAGTTTGACTGTCTACACTTACAGATTGTACATTGTTTAAAAGTTCTGATGCTGTTGTTCCCGCAGATGTAAGGTCTTTACCAACATTAATTACTTTTCTGTCTACTTTTTGAACAACTGTAGAGGTTTCTGCTCTTACCACAACTTCGTCTAAACTTGCAGCATCTTCTTCTAAAGAAATTGTACCTAAATTAATGCTTTTGTTTTTGTTAGTAACACTAATTTTTTGTGAGAATAGTTTGTAGCCAATAAACTGAACTTCAACTAAACTATTTCCTTTAGGAATATCTTTAATTTTAAATATTCCGTTTTCGTCTGTAATACCTCCAGTAAGAATTTTTTTTGACACATCTCTAACTACAATATTAACGTATGGAAGCGGTTCTAGAGATTTTTTGTCTACTACTTTACCAGTTATCATGCCTGGTTTTGGAAGAACGTTTTTTGCCATTTGGGCAAAAGAATTTGCAGATACAAATAGTATAGCAACTAATAGTATTTTTTTCATTTTGGTTGATTTTATTCTTGGTTGAATGATATATAGACGCCCCAATGTTTATATTTGTTACAACAATTAACTTTGTTTAACGTAATATTAACATATGAAAAATGTAACACTTGTTCTTGGGGCTTCTTTAAAAGAAATTAGATATTCTTACAGAGCTATTAAGAAGTTGAGAGACAAAGAAATACCTGTTGTAGCAATAGGATTAAGAGAAGGCTTAGTTGCCGATGTAAAGGTAGAAACCAAAAAAATTGCATTTAAAAGTATAGATACTATTACGCTATATCTTAACCCTAAAAGACAAGTTGAATATTACGATTATATTATTAGTTTAAAACCAAGAAGAGTTATTTTTAACCCTAAAACTGAAAATGTTGAGTTTATAAATTTGTTGAGAAAGAATAATATTGAGTACGAAATTGCATGTACTTTAGTTTTACTAAGTACAAATCAATATTAAAAAGGAAATTAAATTGATTGACAATTTTTGTTTTTCGAAATATTTTAAAATGCAGATATACTTTAAAAAAAACATCTATTTAATGTATTATTTCAAAATTAAAAATTTAAATCTGAAAAACTTTTCCAGGTTCTGCCAACTCAGTGTTTTCGAAAATTTCTTGAGCTTCTTTTTTAAATAGAGATATATCTTTGTATCTACCAGAGTAATGTCCTAAAACTAATTGCTTTGCCTTAGCTTTTTTTGCAATTTTAGCCGCTTGTTTTGTAGTAGAATGCTTTGTTTTTTGAGCTAAATCTTGTTTGTCATCTAAAAACGTTGCTTCATGATATAGTAAATCTGCATTTTTTATGATAGGAATAATATCTAACTTATAGCAGGTATCACTGCAAAAAGCAAAACATAATGGTTTTGTTGAAGGAAGCGTTAATTCAGAATTTAAAACAATTTCACCTGTTGATAACGTAACGTTTTTACCAGCTTTAATATTTAAATAATCGGCCTTATTAATCTCTGAATACCCACTAATATTCATCATGTTTAGTTTTCTTGGTTTTTCTTTTTCAGTAAATAAATAGCCGTTTGTATAAATTCTGTGATCTAAGGGTATTGTTCTAACTTCAACTTTATCATCTTCAAAAATAAGCTCACTTTCTTTTGATGATAATTCATGAAATATTATGTTATATTTTGCATGAGATTGAGAAATTTTTAATTGTAATAGTGTTACTTCTTTTATACCTTTTGGGCCATAAATATGCAACTCTTTTTCTCTATTTAATATGCCAAAAGTAGATAGTAAACCTACTAAGCCATAAAAATGATCTCCATGTAAGTGAGAAATAAAAATATGATTTATTTTAGAAAAACCAACTTTATATTTTCGCATTTGTCGCTGAGTGCCTTCTCCACAATCAATTAAAAAATGGCGATTGTTGATTTCTAAATATTGAGCAGTTGGAAAAGCGTTAATTCTTGGTGTAGCAGAGTGGCATCCTAAAATAGTTAGACGAATACTCATCTAATTACAAAACGTTTAGAGATGTTGTATTTTTTGTCTTGTATACTATAAATATATATACCTGTTGGCAAATCATTTTTGTAAAAAGGAATAAAATTTTTACCAGATTTGGCTTTAATACTTTTTCTAAAAACCGTTTTTCCTAATACATTTCTTACAGTAAAAAATACATTAGAATTAGATGTAGCTATAAAACTAATTTTAGTTGAATTTGAAAATGGATTAGGAATAGCAGATAAATCTTCAATAGATTTTTGTTGCGAAAAACCTAAAGTAGAAATACTCAAAAATAAAATAAAAAGTATTTTTTTTATCATCTGTGTTGTTGTTTAAAAACCTAATTCCCTTTCCATATTCTCCATATCTATTACATCTTCAGCTTCTTGTAAGGTAGGAACAATGTTAAAATTGTCTGGAAAATTATCTGCATCTACATTTGCACTTATTATTACAAATGATGTGCCGTTTTCTCTTTTTTGTTCAGCGATATTCAAAAATAGTAAAAAATCTTTATCAGAAATGTTAATATTATTGAAAACTTGAATGATAATATGTTCTTTTCGAAGCTTTTTTTCTTCATTTAAAAAAGCTTTATAAAACTCTAAAAACGAGGTTTCATTAAAAGAAACAAGGGTGTATTTCTCTTTTTTATTAATCTGCATTTCTATCTTTTTACTTGTTGTGCCAATAAGTAAATTACTGCCATTCTTACAGCAACACCATTTTCAACTTGATTTAAAATAATAGACTCATTAGAATCTGCAACATTACTTGTAATTTCCACACCACGATTTATTGGTCCAGGATGCATAATTACAATTTTCTTGCCAAGGTTGTCTAAAATTTTTTGATTAATGCCAAAAAGTTGTGTATATTCTCTTGTTGATGGAAAATATTTAATATCCATTCTTTCATGTTGAACTCGTAAAACGTTGGCAACATCACACCATTCTAAGGCTTTTTTAAGATTTGTTTCTACTGTAACTCCTAAACTCGAAATGTATTTAGGAATTAAAGTTGTTGGGCCACAAACTTTTACTTGTGCACCTTGTAATTGAAGTGCAAAGATGTTAGAAAGAGCAACTCTTGAGTGTAAAATATCGCCTACAATAACAATTTTTTTACCTTTTATATCGCCTAATTTTTCTCTAATAGAATACGAATCTAAAAGAGCTTGTGTTGGGTGTTCGTGAGTTCCATCACCAGCATTTATTATTTTAGCATCTACATGTTTAGATAAGAAAACTCCTGCACCAACACTCGCATGACGCATTACCACAATATCTACTTTCATAGCTAAGATATTGTTTACGGTATCTATTAACGTTTCTCCTTTTTTTACAGAAGATTGACTTGCAGAAAAGTTAATTACATCTGCAGAAAGGCGTTTTTCTGCTAATTCAAAACTCAACTTAGTGCGGGTACTATTTTCAAAAAACAAGTTAGCAATAGTAATATCTCTAAGCGAAGGAACTTTTTTTATAGGACGATTAATTACTTCTTTAAAATGGTCTGCAGTTTTAAAAATAAGATCAATATCTGATGGTTTTAGATATTTTATTCCCAATAAATGTTCTACACTTAATTCTGACATATTACTTATATTCGATATAGACTGAGTCTTTTTTATGTGTTTCTTTCCAAGTAACCAAAACACGTTCTTCATTTATAGCATCAACTTGTCTGCCTCTGTAATCTGGTTGTATAGGTAAATGTCTGCTAAAACGCCTATCAATTAAAACCAATAATTCAATATTATCAGGTCTTCCATAAGATTGCATTGCTGTTAAAGCTGCTCTTACACTTCTTCCAGAATATAAAACATCATCAATAATTACTACTTTTTTGCCTTCAACTAAAAAGTCCATCTTATTAGTTTCAGCAGCTAAAGGTGCTTTTCTTCGCCCAAAATCATCTCTATAAAAAGTAATGTCCAAAAGACCTAATTGTAAGTTTTTTATTTGATATTCTTCTTCTAATAATTTAGCTAATCGTTTAGCTACAAAACTACCTCTTGGTTGTAAACCTATTAAGACAGTGTTGGAAAAATCGTTATGGTTTTCGATTAACTGACATGCCAATCGATGTAAAATTATTTCAATATCTTTTGAGTTAAGAAGTGTTTTTTTGCTCATAAGAAATCTATCAAATTAGCTTGATAGTTATTGAAAATCAAAATTACTGCAAATAAATGTATATGCAAAATTTATCGCACTTAAATAAGATAGTAGGCTTTTTGTTAATTAAATTGTTGAAAACAATTAATTTGAAATTCAAAGAAGGTAGAGAGTTGTAGTATTTTTAAAGTAATAATTCAAATCTCATAGTTATGTCTCTATTAAAATTTGAATCCATGCTCAAAACCAATGCAGTTTATTTCTTTGATTTGGTTGAGTTTGAAGAAATTATAATTCATTATTTAGATGCAGGTAAACATGCTTTGGCAAAAAAAGCAGTGAAATTAGGTTTGCAGCAACATCCTGCTTCAATAGATTTAAAATTATTGCAAGTAGAGTTGTATCTTCTTGAAGATGAGTTAGATAAAGCCTCTATGCTTCTAAAAAGAATTGAACGTTTAGAGCCTAATAACGACGAGGTTTTTATACAGAAAGCAACCATTAGTTCTAAAAGAGGAAATCATAAAGAAGCTATTGAATTCTTAAAGAAATCACTTTCATTTACAGATGACAAAGCAGATGTTTGGTCTATGTTAGGTATGGAATATTTGTATTTAGACGATTTCGAAAATGCACGATTAAATTTTGCAAAATGTATAGATGTAGATTATGAAGATTATTCTGCACTATACAATATAGTGTACTGTTTTGATATGGAGAACGAACATGAAGCTGCTATAAAATTTTTAAACTCATATATAAATACTAATCCTTATTGCGAAGTAGCATGGCATCAATTAGGAAGACAGTATTATATTTTAGACATGTTTGACGAAGCTTTAAGTTCTTTTGACTATGCCGTTTTAATAGATGAATCTTTTATTGGAGGATATTTAGAAAAAGCAAAAACTTTAGAGCAGTTAAAACTCTACAAAGAAGCTATAGATAATTATTTAATTACTTTAGAATTAGATGATGCTACCGCTTTTGCCTACGTTAGAATTGGTGAGTGTCATGAAAAATTAGGCAATTTTAACCAAGCTATTTCTTTTTACAAAAAAGCTGTTCATGAAGATCCGTTATTAGACAAAGGGTGGATTTTACTCACAAATCTTTATTACAAACAAGAGAACTACCAAAAAGCCGCTTACTATATTTCGAAAGCATTAAAGATTGAAGAAGATAATGCTATATATTGGAGGCGACATTCTGAAATAAGTTTAAAACTAAATTTTTACGAAGAGGCTGTTTCTGGGTTTTATAATTGTTTAAATTTAAATGACCATAGTATCGAAGTTTATATAAGTTTGTGCGATGTTTTGTCTTTTTTAGGAGAATTTAATGATGCTTTAAATATTTTATATAAAGCACAAAAAAATTATAAAGATTTTGCCGAAATAGAGTATAGGTTAGCTGGTTTGTTTTTTATCCTTAATAAAGAAAAATATGGGTTCAACCATCTAATTGCTGCCTTAAAAATAGATTACGATTATCATTCTATTCTAAACGAATTGTACCCAACTGTTTACGACTTTCAAAAAGTACAAAAACTTTTAAGAGATTTTAAAAAAGCAATGGAGTAATTTTTTTTGATATTCTTTAATGAGTTGTTTATCAATATATAAAGTAAACTAAAATAACAATAAATTATTCTTGGTAAATTCCATTATTTCTAACTGCATTTGCACGGTTATTTCTTTCAACAAATTTGGCAGCTTTTTCTTTTTCGATGTCATTTAAAATTACAAAAGCACCTTTTTTTGATGTTCCAATAGGTTTTTTAAATTTTATAACCAATTCTTTTATCCAATTTCTAACATTATCATTATTGGTTCCAAATGCTGGTACTCCAAAAGCTGAGGCTATTTCACTAATATGTTTCGCATTATTTAAACCAAGCGCATTTTCTTTTAAATATTTCCATATTGCAATTTGTTCATTTGTCATTTTTAAATTTTAGGTATTAGTATAATATATAGTATGCTAAATTTAAGTTTTTTTAGCTTTAGAAACAAACTAAATTAAAAGGCAGATTTCTATTTTTCTTCAAATTTACTTTATCTTCGTTTTTTTAAAATCTGACTAAAAATGAATAGAAAATTAAGAGATTATTTAGTAATTGGACTTAAAGGAATGGCAATGGGAGCTGCAGATGTTGTGCCAGGTGTTTCTGGAGGAACCATTGCTTTTATATCGGGTATTTACGAAGAGTTATTGGGTTCTATAAGTAATATAAATTTAAAACTATTCAAAACTTTAAAAGAACAAGGTATAAAAGCAGCTTGGAAGCAACTTAACGGAAATTTTTTGGCTTCTCTTTTTATTGGAATTTTTGTTAGCATTGTGTCATTAGCAAAAGCTATTAAATGGATGTTAGAAAACCAACCAGTTTTGTTATGGTCTTTCTTTTTTGGGTTAGTATTGGCAAGTATTATTTACATTGCTAAACAAATTAAAAAATGGAGTATTATATCAATTGTTATTCTAATTTTAGGTACATTTTTAGCATATTATATTACCACTTTAAATCCTTTAGTTTCTGAAAACTCATCATCTTTATTTTTATTTATAGCGGGCGCAATTGCTATTTGTGCAATGATTTTACCAGGAATTTCTGGTGCTTTTATTTTAGTTTTATTAGGAGCATATAAACCTATTTTAGCAGCTGTAAACGATCGTGATTTAAAAACCATTGCCGCAGTTGGTTTAGGAGCTATTGTGGGTTTGTTGAGTTTTTCTAAAGTTTTAAAATGGTTGTTTGCCAATTATAAAAATGCAACTTTAGCTGGTTTAACAGGATTTATTATAGGCTCTTTAAATAAAATATGGCCATGGAAAGAAACTCTTACTTGGCGCACCAATTCTCATGGAGTTAAAGTTCCTTTTAATCAACAAAGTGTTTCTCCATCTTCTTTTGATGGAGATGCACAATTAACATTTGCTATCATTTTAGCAATAGTTGGTTTTGGATTAATTATTATGATGGAAAAAATCGCTGTTCAAAAAAAGTAAATGCAAAAAGAAAGATCTTTTTTAGAAAAAATATATCTTTTTTTAAAAGGGTTAGCAATGGGTGCTGCAAATAAAGTGCCTGGTGTTTCTGGCGGAACAGTTTCTTTTGTTTTTGGGTTTTATGAAGAACTTATTTACTCATTTAGAAAGATAAATATAAAAGCATTTAAACTGCTTTTTAATGGTCGTTTTAAAAGTTTTTACAGATATGTAAATGGCCAATTTTTACTACTAATAATGGGCGGTAGTATCTTTAGTTATTTTAGCATTTCTTTAGTATTAGATTATTTTTTAGAGAATTATGAGCTCTATGTTTGGAGCTGGTTTTTTGGAATGATAATTGGCTCTATCTATTATATAGGTAAAGATTTTGGCGATTGGAATTTTAAAAATATGTTGTCTTTAATTATTGGTGCTTCTGTTGGTTTGGGAATTAGTTTTTTAACTCCTGCAACAGAAAACGATAATCTTTGGTTTGTTTTTATTTGTGGTATTATTGGGGTTTCTGGAATGACATTGCCTGGGCTTTCGGGCTCATTTATCCTCATTTTAATGGGAAACTATGTGTTACTTTTAGTAGATTCTGTAAACGAATTATTTTTTGTAATTACCAATTTATTCGCAGGGAATTTTGAAGTTTTATCTAATCCTGTAAAAATTAGATATTTAAAAATAATTAGTGTTTTTACAGCAGGTTCTGCATTTGGTTTGGTATCTATTTCGCATGTTTTAGGTTATGTTTTAAAACGATGGAATCATATTGTAAACGCCGTTATTATAGGTTTTATTACGGGGTCTTTAGGTATTGTTTGGCCATGGAAAAATACCATATACTTAAAAAATAAAGAAGGTTTTGTTTTAGATTCTAAAGGAAATAAAATTGTAGAAAACTACCAGCGTTTTATACCAGACTTTACTAACTCAGAAACGTGGTTTGCAATTTTCTACATCATTTTTGGGGTTGCTTTAATTTTAGTTATCGATTATTATGGAAGAAAGAAAAAATAAATTATTTGGTTTGTTAGGAAAAAATATTTCCTATTCTTTTTCTAAAGGATATTTTACTGAAAAATTTAAAAACTTAGGACTTAAAAAAAATAAGTATCTCAATTTTGATATTCAAACAATTGATGATTTTCCTAAAATTCTAAATAAAAACGAAAATTTATGGGGAATAAATGTTACGATTCCTTACAAAGAAGAAGTAATGCAATATCTAAATAAGTTTGATAAAACTGCTGAAAAAATAGGAGCTGTAAACACAATAAAATTTATTAAACGTGGAGATTTAAAAGGGTATAATACAGATGTTGTAGGTTTTGAAAAATCAATTTATCCTTTTTTAAGAAAACACCATAAAAGAGCCCTAATCTTAGGTACTGGAGGTGCTTCTAAAGCTGTTGCTTATGCGCTAAAAAGAAATGATATTAAAGTAAAATTCGTATCTAGAAATCCAAAAGGAAAAAAACAAATTTCTTATAAAGAAATTACAAAAGAAGTTTTAGAAAAGTATGCAGTAATAGTAAACTGCACACCTTTAGGAACATCACCAGACATCAACAAATGCCCAGATATCCCTTATCAATTTCTATCTAGCAAGCATCTTTTATTTGACTTAATATACAATCCAGAAGTAACTAAATTTCTTCAAAAAGGGTTAGAGAATGGTGCTACAATTAAAAATGGTCACCAAATGTTAGTATTGCAAGCAGAAGAATCTTGGAGAATTTGGAATGACGATTAATAAGTTAGATTTTTAACATTTCTATTACTTGTAGATTAACCAAGTAGTCATTATCTTTATAGAATATATAATAATGGTATTATATAAGACCTTAAACATTGTAGATATGTTAGATAATAATGATGAAAACAAAGAGAAAAACGAGTTAGAAGTCAATAATACTGGTAAACAAACTGTAGAAAAAGTATCTCAAGAAACTAAAATTGAAGTAGAGGAAACTTCTGATGCTATTGGAGAAATCGAAAAATCTATGGCAGAAGAAGCAGAAAAAGATACGTCTAAAGAAGATGAGAAACCAACTATAGATTACGCTACACTTTCTTTAGAAGATTTAGTTTCTGAGCTAAAAAAAGTATTAACCCATAACCCTGTACAAAAAGTTAAATCTCAAGTAGAAGGAATAAAAAGTACTTTTAATCAGAAGTTTGGAGCTTTATTAGCAGAGAAAAAAGCTGCTTTTTTAGATGCAGGAGGAAATTCTATTGACTTTCAATTTTCTAGCCCTATAAAATCTGAGTACAACAAATTATTATCAGATTATAAAAAGCAAAGAGATACTTATTATAAAGATTTAGAAAAACAATTATCTGTAAATTTAGAGAAAAGACTCACTGTTATTGAAGAGCTAAAAGATTTAATCGAAAATGCAGATACTTCTACTATGTACAAGAGTTTTAGAGTATTGCAAGATTCTTGGAGAGCTATTGGGCCAGTTCCTAAAAATCATTACAATGATACTTGGAAAACGTATCATCATCACGTAGAGCGTTTTTATGACTTATTACATTTAAGTAACGACTTTAGAGATTTAGATTTTAAACACAATTTAGAAGAAAAACTAAAGATTATAGAAAAAGCTGAGGCACTTGCAGAAGAAGCAGATATTAACACAGCTTTTAAAGAGTTACAAAATTTGCACAAAACTTGGAAAGAAGATATTGGTCCAGTTTCTCAAGAAATGAGAGAAGAAGTTTGGCGAAAATTTAGCGCAGCTACTAAGAAAATTCATGACAGAAGACATGAACATTTTAGAGAAATGCGTTCTAAATTTCAAGAAATTATTGAGAAAAAATTAGAAGTTATTCAGAAAATAGATGCGTACGATACTTCTAATAATAAAACACACAACGATTGGCAAAAAAGCATCAAAGAAATAGAAGCTTTACGACAAGAGTATTTTAATGCAGGTAAATTGCCTTACAATAAGAGTGAAGAGGTTTGGCAAAAATTTAAAGCAGCTACCAAGAAATTTAACAGCGCCAAAAATACATTTTATAAGCAAGAAAAAAGTGGTCAGCAAGAAAATTTAAAGAAAAAAATTGCTTTAATAGAAATTGCAGAGTCTTTAAAAGATAGCAATGATTGGGAAAACACAACCAACACAATGAAAAAAATACAGTCTGACTGGAAAAAAATAGGTCATGTTCCTCGTAAATTTTCTGATGATATTTGGAAACGTTTTAAAGCCGCATGTAATCATTATTTTGATAGACTTCATCAACAAAAGAATTCTTTAAACAAAGAGCAACAAGAAGTTGTAGATGCAAAAAAAGCATTTTTAGAAGATATTAAAGAGATGAAAAAGCCAACTAAAGAAAAAGTATTAGAGGCTGTAAATAAATGGAGAGATATTGGTAGTTTGCCAAGAAATGCAAGACATTTAGAAGGTAAATTTAATAAACAAATAGACAAACTATTAGAAGGTTTATCTTTAGATAAACAAGAAGTAGCTATGCTAAAATTTACAAATGTAGTAGATGGTTATGTTGCAGATAATGATGTTAGAAAATTAGATTCAGAGCAGTTTTTTGTTAGAAAGAAGATAGATGAAGTAGTTAAAGAAATTCAGCAATTAGAGAATAATCTAAGCTTTTTTTCTAATGCCAAAGATGATAATCCTTTAGTAATTAATGTAAAAAATAGAGTAAATGAATTTAAAAACGATTTGGCTATCTGGAAAGAGAAGCTAAGTTATCTAAAAAAGTTAGATTACTAAATTTATAGTTTTTTACTGTAAGGTTGTAAAACAAAAAAACTCGAAGTTTAACTTCGAGTTTTTTGTACTTGTATTTTTTGTAATATTAAGAAAATAATTTGTCCATTTTAGCTTTTTCTTCTTCTGCCAAAGCAGCATCAACCAAAATACGACCACTATGTTCATCGATAGTAATTTTCTTTCTATTTGCAATTTCTAATTGAACTTGAGGAGGAATTATAAAATAAGAACCGCCAGAAGCTCCACGCTCAATAGCTACAACAGCTAAACCGTTTTTAACTTTATTTCTAATTCTAGAGTAAGCAGAAAATAAATGTTCGTCTAAAGATTCAGAAAACTCAGCAGATTTTTTAATTAACAATTCTTCTTCTTTTTCAGTTTCTTTTAAGATAGCATCTAACTCAGCTTTTTTGTGCCCTAAATGTTGCTCTTGTTTTGCTAACTTTTCTTTGGTAGCATCAATCACTTCCATTTTTTGAGCAATTTTAGCCTTGTACTCATTAATTCTTTTTTCTGCCAATTGAATCTCTAATTCTTGGTATTCAATTTCTTTAGTTAACGAGTCAAATTCTCTGTTATTTCTAACTTTCTTTTGTTGCTCATCATATTTTTTCATTAATGCATTAGACTCTTCAATAGCTAATTTTTTGTTATTAATGTCAGTTTCTAAGTTAGCAACATCTTGGTTTAAGTTCGCAATACGCGTGTTTAATCCGGCAACTTCATCTTCTAAATCTTCAACTTCTAAAGGTAATTCACCTCTAACATTTCTAATTTCGTCAATTCTCGAATCGATTAATTGTAAATCATATAAAGCTCTTAACTTTGCTTCAACCGAAATTTCTTTCTTCTTTGCCATGTTTATATATAATATATTGGATTTGTACTTTTTTCTGATAAAATGATTGCAAAATTACTAAATTTTTTTGTAAGATAATCAACCAAAAGGGTTTTTGTAAACTGTTCGCTCTCATAATGGCCAATATCTGCTAAAAGTATGCTGTTTTCGGCTTTAAAAAACTCATGATATTTAAAATCGGCACTAACATAAGCGTCTGCTTTAGCTTTTTTTGCATTTGATATGGCAAAACTTCCTGAGCCTCCTAAAACCGCAACTTTTTTTATTTTTTTATGAATAAAATTTGAATGACGAACGCAATCTGTTTTCATCACTTGTTTTAAGTACAATAGAAAATCTTTTTCTTCCATTTCAGATGGTAACTCACCAATCATTCCCATTCCAATATCTTGATGTATATTTTCTGTGGTTACAATTTCATAAGCCATTTCTTCATAAGGATGATTTTCTTGTAAAGCATTTAAAATTGAAGATTCGTTTTTACTTTCAAAAATAACAGAAATCTGTGTTTCCTTTTCAGAATGATTTTCTCCTTTTTCTCCTATTGTAGGTTTTGAGTTTTCATTACCTCTATAAGTGCCTTCGCCTAAAATATTAAAAGAACAATTATCGTAATTTCCAATATTTCCTGCATTAGCTTCAAAAAGAGATTTTCTCAATAGATTAGCTTTATCTACAGGAACATAAGTAGTTAACTTTTTTATGATTCCTTTTTTAGGGATTAAAATTTTAGTATTTGTAAGTCCAATTACCTCGCACATTTTTGCTGAAACTCCATTTTTAGAGTTGTCTAAAGCAGTATGTGTTGCATAAATGGCAATGTCATTTTTAATCGCTTTTAAAACAACTCTTTCTACATAAGAATTTCCATTTAATTTTTTTAGTCCGCCAAAAATAATAGGATGAAAGCTAACTATTAAATTACAGTTTTTAGCAATAGCTTCATCTACAGTTTCTTCTAAAGTATCTAAGGTTACTAAAACTCCAGAAACTTTAGAATTATAATTACCAACTAATAAACCAACGTTATCAAAATCTTCAGCGTAATTTAATGGCGCTATTTTTTCTAAATAATTTGTGATGTCTTTTACAATCATAAAATAAAATTCTATCGAAAATCAAAGTTAGCATTTTCATTCCATCAATCCATAAAAATGACTTATTTTCGTGTTAATGAAAATGCTGCGTTTTTTATTATATCCATTTGCCATTATTTATAATGTGGTTACTCGCATTCGTAATTTTTGTTATAATGTTGGTGTTTTTAAAGAAACGTCATTTAAAATTCCAGTAATTGTAGTTGGGAATTTAAGTGTTGGTGGAACAGGAAAAACTCCTCAAATTGAATATTTAATTCGATTGTTACAAGATAATTATAAAACTGCGGTTTTAAGTAGAGGTTATAAACGTAAAACAGAAGGTTATTTATTGCTAAATAATTCGCATTTTGCTGAAGATGTTGGTGATGAACCTTTGCAATATTTTAAGAAATTTACAAATATTGATGTTGCTGTTGATGCGAATAGAGTGGAAGGAATCACAAAACTAATTGAAGATAAATCGCCAGAAGTTGTTTTGTTAGATGATGCATATCAACATAGAAAAGTAAAGGGGAGTTTCTATATTTTATTGACAAAATATGATGACTTATTTGTGGATGATTTTTTATTACCAACAGGTAATTTAAGAGAAAGTAGCAGAGGAGCAAAAAGAGCAGATGTAATTTTGGTAACGAAATGTCCTGAAAATTTAAGCAATGATGTTCAAAATAAAATTCAACAGAAATTATGTAAATATCAAAAAGAAGTGTTTTTTACTACAATTTCTTATGATGATAAAACATCAGGAAAAAGTGAGGTTTTAGTTGATGGTTTAAAAAATTATGAAGTTTTATTAGTTACAGGCATTGCAAATCCCAAACCATTATTATCTTTTTTAAATGATAAAAAGATAATTTTCAAACATTTAAAATTTTCGGATCATCATCATTTTTCAAACCAGGAGATTAATTTTATTAAAAATGAATATTCGAAACTTGCATCATCAAAAAAAATCATTTTAACCACAGAAAAAGATTATGTTCGGTTAGAAAATAAAATTGAAGAAATATCTTTTTTGGGAATACAAACTTCATTTATCAATAAAAAAGAGCAGTTTAATATGATGATAAATTCTCATATAAAACAAAACCAACGCTGTTAGCACGTTGGTTTCTTTTTTTTGATTTTTGTTAGAAGCATCTTTTTAAGTTTACTTCTAACATTAAGACACAATCTTTTTTAAAAAGTCACTTTTTACATTTCCATAGAATGATACACATTTTGTACATCATCATCTTCTTCTAAACGCTCTAATAATTTATTTACGTCTTCTTGTTGTTCTTCTGTTAATTTTGTTGTAGTTGTAGGGATCCTCTCGAAACCAGATGATAAAATTTCGATATTATTTTCTTCAAAATAAGATTGTAAAGCTCCAAATTGCTCGAAAGGTGCATAAATAATTACCCCTTCTTCATCATCAAAAACTTCTTCTACTTCAAAATCTATTAATTCTAATTCTAATTCTTCTAAATCGGAGATATTTTCTTTTTTTACAGTAAAATTACAGGTATGATCGAACATAAAAACAACTGATCCAGATGTTCCTAAATTTCCATCACATTTATTAAAAGCAGCTCTTACATTGGCTACTGTTCTGTTATTATTATCAGTTGCCGTTTCTAAAAGAATCGCAATTCCATGAGGGGCATAACCTTCAAAAAGCACTTCTTTATAATTGGCAGTATCTTTGTCGGTTGCTTTTTTAATGGCACGTTCTACATTGTCTTTAGGCATGTTTGCAGCTTTAGCATTTTGCATAACTGCTCTTAATCTTGAGTTTGTGTCTGGATTTGGTCCACCTTCTTTTACAGCCATAACAATGTCTTTACCAATTCTGGTAAATGTTTTAGCCATAGCTGACCAACGTTTCATTTTTCTTGCTTTTCGAAACTCAAATGCTCTACCCATTTCTATTTATTATTAGAATTAAAATGCTCACAAATGTAAAGATTACATTGTTTTTTTACAATTATTCTATTGATGATTTTAGGATTTACAAAAATGCAACGAATTCACGAATTGATAATTATATTTCCTTATCGAAGTTTTATAATTTAAAACGATTAGCTAAAACATTTTTTATAGAAAATGATAATATTATTTATTCGTGAATTCGTGGTAAGTTTTTATTTTAACAATTGATAAGCTTGTTTTGCAATTTCAATTTCTTCGTTAGTAGGAATTACCAATATTTTAACTTTAGATGTGTTAGCTTGAATTTCTCGAATCTTTTTAGAACGAATTTCATTTTTTGTTTCATCTAAATCAATTCCCAAGAAGTCTAAATTTTCGCAAGCCAATTTTCTCATAATTGCAGAATTTTCTCCAATTCCAGCTGTAAAAACAATGGCATCTAAGCCATTTAAGGCTGCTGTATAAGTACCAATATATTTACGAATTCTGTAACCTGCTAAATTTAAAGCATTTTTGCAGTTTTCATCACCACTTTCTGCTTTTTCTGAGATTTCTCTTAAATCAGAAAAACCAGTTAACCCTTTCATGCCAGACTCTTTTTGAAGTAAATTGTTAACTTCTTCTACAGATTTGTTGAGTTTTTTCATCAAAAAGAAAATTACAGATTGATCAACATCTCCAGAGCGAGTTCCCATAATTAGTCCATTCATTGGGCCAAATCCTAAAGAGTTTTCTATACTTTTTCCTTCTTTAATAGCAGACATGCTACATCCGTTTCCTAAATGAATGGTAATTATTTTTTTAGCATTTTCTTTTCCTAAAAAATCAATTGCTTTTTCTGAAACGTATTTATGACTTGTACCATGAAAACCATAGGCTCTAATATGATGCTGATATAAATATGAATTAGGAATAGCATATTGATAGGCCTCTTTTGGCATGGTTTGATGAAAAGCAGTATCGAAAATGGCAATTTGTTTTGCAGATGTAAATATAGTTTCGGCAATTTCTATTCCTGTTAAATTGGCAGGATTATGTAAAGGTGCTAAATCAAATAAATCTCTGATACTTTCTTTTACTTCTTTATTTACGATAGTGGTTTTACTGAATTTGTTTCCTCCATGAACTACTCTATGTCCAACTGCTTTAATTTCTTCGACAGAATTGATAACGCCAATTTTAGCATCCATTAACGTTTCTGCAATTTTTTTTAAACCAAATTTGTGATTTAAAATAGGTAACACCTCAGCATATTCTTCATCGCCTTTTTGGTGTGTAAAAATGGCGTCATTCATTCCAATTCTTTCTACCAACCCTATACATTTAACTGTTTGCGAAGGCATTTCTATAACTTGATACTTTAAAGAAGAAGAACCTGCGTTTAAAACTAAAATATTCATAATTATTATTGATTGGCTTGGATAGCAGTTAATAAAACTGTATTAAAAATATCATCTACTGTACAACCTCTACTTAAATCGTTTACAGGTTTGTTTAAGCCCTGTAACATTGGGCCAATGGCTAATGCGCCAGTTTCTCTTTGAATAGCTTTGTAGGTATTGTTACCCGTATTTAAGTCAGGAAAAATTAACACAGATGCTTGCCCTGCAACTTTAGAATCTGGCATTTTTGTTTTTGCTACAGACATATCTACTGCAGCATCATATTGTATTGGTCCTTCTATTTTTAAATTCGGATTTTTTGCTTTTACTATTTCTGTTGCTTTTCTAACTTTTTCTACTTCTTCACCTTTTCCAGAACTTCCAGAAGAATACGATAACATTGCTACTTTGGCTTCTATGCCAAATGCTTCTGCAGATTGTGCTGATGAAATTGCAATTTCAGCCAATTGTTCTGCATTTGGGTTAGGATTTACTGCACAATCTCCCATCACAGAAACTCTGTCTGATAAACACATAAAAAATACAGATGACACTACAGAAACTCCAGGTTTTGTTTTTATTAATTGCAATGCAGGTTTTATGGTGTGCATTGTAGTGTGTACAGCACCAGATACCATTCCGTCTGCTAAACCATTCATAATCATTAATGTACCGTAATAAGAAACATCTCTTGTTAAATCGATTGCAGTTGTTTCTGTTAATCCTTTGTGTTTACGAGCTTCATATAGTGTTTTTGCAAAATCATCATTATGAATAGAATTTTCGGGGTTTAAAATATTTATTTTATCTAAATCGATTTGTAAACCAATTTGGTCGCATTTTAATTGTATTTTATTTCTATCGCCCAAAAGCGTTAAATCTACAATATTTAACAGTTGTAATCGCGCAGCAGCAGTAATAATTCGTTCGTCATCACCTTCTGGTAAAACAATATGTTTTTTGTTTACTCTTGCTTTTTGAAGCAAGTTGTATTGAAACATACTTGGTGTTAATTTGTCTGAATGATAGGAGGTTAGCTTGTTGGTTAACCCTTCTGCATTTACATATTTATCGAAAGTATCTAAAGATAATAAAATCTTTTTCTCATGAGTTGCATAAATTTTAGACTTAACCGATCCAATTAAATTAGATACCCCAAAAGTTCCTCCATCTACACAAATAATTGGTACTGTTGATTGTACACCTTCAATTAATTTGATGATAGATTCTTCTGGAGTTAAAGAACCAGTTAAAACAATTCCGGCAATTTTAGGATAATTACTGGATGCATTTGCTTGTAATGCTCCTAAAATAATATCTGCTCTATCTCCAGGAGTAATTACCAAAGCATTTTCTTTAATTCGCGTTAAATAATTACGCAATTGCATAGCTCCTGTACTGTAACTTCCAATTGTATTGTCTAAAAATTGTTCGCCAAATATTACTTGTCCATTTAAAGCCTGAACAACTTCTTTTACAGTAGGATTTGCTAAGAAATCTACTTTAGGAATAATGTCTATTTGAAGTTGTTTAGGGAAACTTTTTTGTAGTTTTTTTTGAATATATTCGATTTCATTTACTTCTATTTTATTGGCTACAATTCCAATAACATCAACTTCTTTATTAATAAAAGATTGATAGGTTAATTGCATGGTATTGATAAAATCTTTCTTCTTTTTACCATTTCCAGCGCCCACTATCAATGCAGGAATATTTAAGTTTTTGGCAATCATTAAGTTTACATCCAATTCTGTAAAACCGCCTTCACCAGAAAAATCTGTTCCTTCTACTAAAACATAATCGTATTTTGCTTCTAATTTTTTGTATTTTTTGATAACATTATGTATGACATCATCTTCTTTTCCTTCGCTTAGTAACTCTACAACCTCGCTTTGTTTGTATGCATAACAGTCGTTGTAATCGATATCTAAGTTAAAAAAATTAATGGCAGTATTTGTGTGATTGTCAAGGTTACTGTTTTTAACTTCATTAATAATTGGTCTAAAATAACCAACTTTGGTAGATTTGGTTAACATCATTCTTAAAAGACCTAATGAAACCAAAGATTTACCACTATCTGACTCAATTGTGGCAATATATATAGCTTTACTCATTTTGTATTATAAAATTACATCGCAAAAATACAGCATAAACTAATTATCAATTATGATAATAGTCATTAATTATTGATTTAATTTTGAATTTAATTTTGCTAAACTTGCAAAACTCCCATATTAAATGATTTTTTAATAGGAGCGTGGTTTGCGGCTTCAATTCCCATAGAAATCCAATTTCTTGTTTCTAATGGATTGATAACAGCATCTGTCCAAATTCTTGCAGCAGCGTAATAAGGAGAAATTTGTTTGTCGTATCTCGATTTTATTTTGTCGAATAACTCAGCTTCTTTTTCTGGCGTAATTTCTTCTCCACGTTTTTTAAGTGATGCCGTTTCTATTTGTAATAAAACTTTTGCTGCAGAATTTCCACTCATTACAGCCAATTCTGCACTTGGCCATGCAACAATTAATCTTGGGTCGTAAGCTTTACCACACATTGCATAATTACCTGCGCCGTAAGAATTTCCAATTACAACTGTGAATTTAGGAACCACAGAATTACTCACAGCATTTACCATTTTTGCACCATCTTTTATAATGCCTCCGTGTTCAGATTTAGAGCCGACCATAAAACCGGTAACGTCTTGTAAGAAAACTAAAGGTATTTTTTTCTGATTACAATTGGCAATAAAACGAGTTGCTTTATCAGCAGAGTCATTATAGATAACCCCTCCAAATTGCATTTCGGTTGGTTTTGTTTTAGAAGCTTTGGTTTTTACCAGTTTTCGTTGATTGGCAACAATACCAACAGCCCAACCATCAATTCTGGCATAACCTGTAAGAATTGTTTGCCCATAACCTTCTTTATATTGTTCAAATTCAGAATTGTCTACCAAACGTTTTATAATTTCTAACATATCATATTGTTCGTTTCTGGCTTTTGGTAAAATTCCAAAAATATCATCTTCATTTTCTTTTGGCGGAAAAGCTTCTGTTCTACTAAAACCAGCCTTGTCATAATCACCAATTTTATCAACAATAAACTTTATTTTATCAAGAGCATCTTTATCGTCTTTAGCTTTGTAATCTGTTACGCCAGAAATCTCGCAATGCGTAGTAGCGCCACCTAAAGTTTCGTTATCAATAGATTCTCCTATGGCAGCTTTTACTAAGTAACTCCCTGCCAAAAAAATACTTGCTGTTTTATCTACAATTAGTGCTTCATCGCTCATAATAGGCAAATATGCACCACCTGCTACACAACTTCCCATTACTGCAGAAATTTGAGTAATTCCCATGCTACTCATTACAGCATTGTTTCTAAAAATACGTCCAAAATGTTCTTTATCTGGAAAAATTTCATCTTGCATTGGTAAATATACACCAGCAGAATCTACCAAATAAATAATGGGTAATCTGTTTTCTATAGCTATTTCTTGAGCACGTAAATTCTTTTTTCCTGTGATTGGAAACCATGCACCAGCTTTAACTGTAGCATCGTTAGCCACAACAATACATTGTTTGCCTTTAATATAACCTATTTTTACAATTACACCACCAGAAGGACAGCCTCCGTGTTCTGCATACATATCTTCACCAGCAAAAGCACCAATTTCTATGGATTTTGAATCGTTATCTAATAAATAATCAATTCTTTCTCTAGCAGTTAGTTTTCCTTTTGCATGATGTTTGTCAATTCTTTTTAGACCACCCCCTAATTTTACTTTAGCAAAACGTCTTTTTAAATCTGATGCTAATAGCTTGTTATAATCTTCGTTTTTGTTGAAGTTGATATCCATAGACATTCATTTCTTATTTTACGCTAAATTAAGAAATATTCTTCTGAAAGAATTCATAAAAAAAAGGGAGAAAATTAACGAATTAATTTTCTCCCTTTTTTTTATGATTTAAAAGTTAATTTTTACCTTCTAAGAAGTGAGAAATGTCCTTTTTTTAGAATTGGTTGTTTGCTTGTATCTGCAGGAATCAGTTGAACATTAAACCAATAATCATCAGAAGATAGTAGTTTTCCGTTGTAAGTTCCGTTCCAACCATTTCCATCGATAGGAATTTGTGCGACTAACTTACCAAAT
>JAUICK010000006.1 GCA_030427865.1 Bacteroidia bacterium
TCGCGTATCATCGAATTAAACCACATGCTCCACCGCTTGTGCGGGCCCCCGTCAATTCCTTTGAGTTTCAATCTTGCGATCGTACTCCCCAGGTGGGACACTTATCACTTTCGCTTAGTCACTGAGCTAATGCCCAACAACTAGTGTCCATCGTTTACGGCGTGGACTACCAGGGTATCTAATCCTGTTCGCTCCCCACGCTTTCGTCCATGAGCGTCAGTACATACGTAGTAGACTGCCTTCGCAATCGGTATTCTGTGTAATATCTATGCATTTCACCGCTACACTACACATTCTATCTACTTCCATATAACTCAAGTCAACCAGTATCAAAGGCAGTTCCATAGTTAAGCTATGGGATTTCACCTCTGACTTAATTGACCGCCTGCGGACCCTTTAAACCCAATGATTCCGGATAACGCTTGGACCCTCCGTATTACCGCGGCTGCTGGCACGGAGTTAGCCGGTCCTTATTCTTACAGTACCGTCAAGCTGCTACACGTAGCAGTGTTTCTTCCTGTATAAAAGCAGTTTACAACCCATAGGGCAGTCTTCCTGCACGCGGCATGGCTGGGTCAGAGTTGCCTCCATTGCCCAATATTCCTCACTGCTGCCTCCCGTAGGAGTCTGGTCCGTGTCTCAGTACCAGTGTGGGGGATCTCCCTCTCAGGACCCCTACCTATCATTGCCATGGTAAGCCGTTACCTTACCATCTAACTAATAGGACGCATAGCCATCTTTTACCGATAAATCTTTAATTACAATATGATGCCATATCGCAATACTATGAGGTATTAATCTTCATTTCTAAAGGCTATCCCTCTGTAAAAGGTAGGTTCTATACGCGTTACGCACCCGTGCGCCGGTCGTCAGCGAGTGCAAGCACTCCTGTTACCCCTCGACTTGCATGTGTTAAGCCTGCCGCTAGCGTTCATCCTGAGCCAGGATCAAACTCTTCATTGTATATCTTTAATAATATGAATGAATAAGTTTCAAAAGAATTTACATTAAATTAATTTAATGCGGTTATTCTACTCTTTGTTTACGCTGTCAATTTCAATATTTTCAATGAACTTAGTGAATCGCCACAGACAAGTTTTTACTTACCCGCTTCTAATGTCACCTTTTGTAGAAATGATAGAATCGAACTATCTGACCTGTTAAAATCATTCCAAAATCTCTCTGAACTTCTTTCGCTGTTTTTGTTAGCGGCTGCAAATATATAAACTATTTTTATTCTGACAATAAAAAATAATTTATTTTTTTATTTATTTTCCCAACCCCAAAAAAACTGAACTTTACTCCCCCAAAAAATCGGACTGCAAAGATAACACGCTTTTTTATTATCACACAAATAATTGTAAACTTTTTTTAACTATTTTTACATTTATTGCTGACGGACTGAAGATTAATACCTTAACCCAAATAAACAACTTTTCAATGAACAAAAAACTAAACAAAAACTCTATGGATATCGCTTAGCGGATGCAAATATACTGCCTCTTTTTACATACACAAACCTTTTTTAAAAGTATTTTTAATTTATTTTTTAATCAACTTTTAATCCGTTTGTTTTAAAGGAATTATAACCCAAAATATTTTATATAAAATTCAAAATAAAACTGCATCCTAATCTATTAATAGTATTGCTTACTCTAATTTACTATAAAATGTAGAAACCTAAAGTGTGGAATAAAGATGAAAGATGGAAGTGGGAAGTGAAAATTGTTTAATAATCGATTGGAATTGAATTTCTGTTGTAACTACATAGGAACATAGAAAGCATAAATATTTGATAAAGTAAACACCTTTAGCAAAGAAAAACATATCTTCAAGCTAAAAATTCTAACAAGTCTCTGTACTCTTTTGTGAAACATAAATTAAAAACCTGTGCAAAAAGCCCGAACGCTTTTATCTTAAAAATCCTTTTTTAAAAAATTAAACGACATGAATCTAAACTTAAAAATATCTTAAATAAATCCTATGAAAAGGGAATTCTATTAAACTATTTCTTCTTTTTACGTTTTTGCTTCTTTCTGATTTTAGCAAACATTTTTTTATACTCCTCAACATTCACTTTAGCTTTTCTTTCTGAAATGATTTTAGCAAAATCGAAATTGAGCTTAGAATCTTGCTTATTTAATTTATCGTCTTGAAAAGCACGCTGCAAGACATCTTCTATTAAAAAGTCTTCATTAACTGATTCTGGATGGTACTCTGTTTTTAAAGATAGTTTAAAAACATTTGCTGTAGTATTGTACCAAAAAGCTTTCCAGCCACTTCTTAAGATTTTAATATTGTTGAAAGCGGTTTTTCCTGTTTGACGATGAATAAGCTTAATGAGAATTCGCCCCTCAGTATTCGTCATTTTTTTAATCTGATCAGTAAACTCTCCTTCTATGTATTTCTGAATGCGTTTTGTATATTTTTTTTGCTTTCTTTTAGATTCTATTCTTGCTAATCTTGCATTTAAAGTATCTAATCTTTGCGATGCCAATTTTGCAAATGGATAAGCTTTAAATACTTTTCTACGAAACCATAAATAGTAGCGGATATCATCTCTTGACTTAAATTTATGTTTTGGAAACAGTGAGAATTCATTAAATTTTACAGTTAATGTATCTCCTGGTTTTACAAAAACATAGTCGTCTATATTATCTGGCAACGAATCTTTTTCTTTTACTTGTGCAAAAGAAACAATTGAAATAAACAATATATATATGTAGAGTAGTTTTTTCAAGTTTTAAATTTTATTATTTTAACTTTAGCAAAAAAGAGACCAAACAGATATTAATTAGAAATCTTATCTATAAAATCTTGTTCAGAAATAATTTCTATTCCTAAACCTTGTGCCTTTGTTAGTTTAGATGGCCCCATATTATCGCCAGCAACTATAAAATTTGTTTTTTTAGAAATGGATGAACTCACCTTACCTCCATTATCTTCTATTGCTTTTTTGAGCTCATTTCTACTCATTTGATGAAAAACACCAGACACCACAAATATTTGCCCCTGTAATTTATTGGTTTGGGTAGCTAAACTTTCTGCTGAAACTTCTAATTGTACTCCAACTTGTTTGAGTCTATTTATTAATTGGATGTTTCCTAAATCTGATGAAAAATCGATAATACTTTGCGCAATTCTATCTCCAATTTCATCAACATTTATGAGTTCTTCGAAAGTTGCTGTCATTAAATTGTCTATGGATTTAAAATGTTTTGCTAATTTTTTAGCGACAGTTTCTCCAACAAAACGAATTCCGAGTGCAAATAATACTTTTTCAAACGGAATTTCTTTAGATTTTTCGATTCCATTAATCATATTTTGTGCAGATTTCTCTGCCATTCTTTCTAACGGAATGATTTGTTCTACCCTTAAATCGTATAAATCTGCGTAATTCTGAATGAGTCCTTCTTTACGCAATAAATCTACAGTTTCTCCACCCAAACCATCAATATCCATCGCTTTTCTACTAATAAAATGTTGGATTCTTCCAGTGATTTGTGGTGCACAACCGAATTCGTTCGGACAATAATGTTTTGCATCTCCTTCTGTTCTAATCAATTTTGTATTACATTCTGGACAATTGGTTGCATAAATTGTGGGTTGAGAATTTGTTGGGCGTTTTGTGAAATCTACCCCAATTATTTTAGGAATAATCTCTCCTCCTTTTTCTACAAAAACAGTATCTCCTTCTCTTATATCTAACTTTTCTATTTGGTCTGCATTGTGCAAAGACGCTCTTTTTACAGTGGTTCCTGCCAACTCCACAGGTTCTAAATTAGCTACAGGTGTAATTGCTCCTGTTCTTCCCACCTGATATGTAATCTCATTTAAAACCGTAGAAACTTGCTCTGCTGCAAACTTATAAGCAATTGCCCACCTTGGAGCTTTAGAAGTATACCCCAACTCTTCTTGTTGCTGCAAATTATTTACTTTGATTACAATTCCGTCTGTTTCGTAAGGTAAATCGTAACGTTTGGTATCCCAATGATTTACAAACTCGAAAACTTCATCTATCGATTTTGCCAATTTGATGGTTTTTGGAACTTTAAATCCTGCTTTTCTTGCATTCTCCAAACTCTCAAAATGGGTTTTGTATTTTCTTTCTGATGTAACCACTTGATACAACAAACAATCTAAAGGTCGTTTTGCAACCTCTGCACTATCTTGCAACTTTAAACTTCCGCTAGCAGTGTTTCTTGGGTTTCTGTATTCCTCTTCTCCATTTGCTACTCTTTCTTTATTCATTTTTTGGAATCCACCTAAAGGCAAAATAATTTCTCCTCGCATTTCAAAATCTTGAACAAAGTCTGATGTTATGCTTAATGGAATTGAGCGAATCGTTTTGATATTTGTAGTAACTTCATCACCTTGAAAACCATCACCTCTGGTTACTGCTTTTATAAACTGACCATTTTCATACGTTAAGTTAATGGAAGCTCCATCAAATTTTAACTCACAAGTATATTCTATTTCTGTTGTTCCTAAAATTTTTTGAATTCTTTTTTCCCAATCTAACAAATCTTCTTTAGAATACGAATTGTCTAAAGAATACATTCTGTTTTTATGCGTAACCGTTTTAAAGTTTTTAGTAACAGTGCCTCCTACTCTTTGTGTTGGCGAATTTGCATCAAAAAACTCAGGGTTATCTTTTTCTAACTTCTCAAGTTCTTTAAGTTTGCTATCGAATTCAAAATCTGAAATAGCGGTATTATCTAACACGTAATAATTGTAATTGTGTTGATTTAATTCATCACGAAGTGATTGTATTTTTTGTTGGATTGTCATAAAAACTAATTGTTACTCACTTTTTGTACCTCTTAACACACTTACGCCTTTTGGAAAAGGGTTTCCAGAAGAGCGTCTAAATGATACTACCTGACCTACATGCCAAAGAGCATCTGCAATTGGACCATTAATTGCGTTCCAGAAAGGGAATTCTGTTTTAGCAAAAATCATTTTGTACTGAGAAATGTCTTTACTTTCTTTTAAAATTTTACTGGCTTGTTCTATGTTTTTTAAAGTCTTTGTGCGTTTTTCAACAAATGTCATTTTGGGTTGTTTAGCTCCGTTTGTAATTTTTAAAGTAGCGTTTAGAATTACCTGAGACAACTCTAAAATATGATCTATAGTTTCTAATGTTGTTCTTGCTTCAGCATTGGGTTTAAAAGTTAAATCTTTTTCTGTTAATCCCTTTGTTGCCCAATAATATCTAAACCCCAAACCATCAAGCATTCTACTTACTGTTGTACCTGGTGTATATTCTTTTGCCGTTTCTGGAATTTCGTAATAAGGGAGTTTTTCTTGAGATAACATAAAACAACTATAGAATGTAACTAAAAAAAAGAATTGCTTTTTCATTCTTTATTATGATTAAGTATGATTTCAAAAATAAGATAATTAATACAAAATTCATCAAAATAACATTCTATTTTACAAACTAAAACCACCCGTTTGTAACCTATGTTACACAACTCTTTTTTATGATTTTTGTCATATCATATTAAAAGCACTTGAACTAAATTTGATACATAAATCATTAATTATGAAAAACTTAGTTATTTTAGGAGCGGGTACTTCAGGAACAATGATGGCAAATCATTTAGTTTCTAAATTAGAAAAAAAAGAATGGAGAATTCATATTGTTGATCAATATAAAACGCATTACTATCAACCTGGTTTTTTATTTCTTCCTTTTGATATTTATACTAAAGAACAAGTACAAAAAGAAGGAAAAAAATTTATTCCTAGAGGTGTAAATTATATACAGCAAAAGATTGAAAAAATTGATGCTAATAATGAATTGGTAGAACTTGAAAACGGAACTTTATCTTATGATATCTTAATTATTGCTACAGGTTCTAAAATTGCGCCTAACGAAGTTGAAGGCATGCTGAGTAAAGAGTGGAGAAAAACAATTTTTGATTTTTATACCTATGAAGGGGCACTTGCTTTAAGAAATAAATTGAGAGAGTTTAAAGAAGGGAAATTAGTAGTACATATTACAGAAATGCCTATTAAATGTCCAGTAGCTCCCTTAGAATTTGCTTTTTTAGCAGATTCTTATTTTAAAAAGAAAAAAGTTAGAGACAAAATAGAAATAACATATGTAACTCCTTTATCTGGTGCTTTTACAAAAGAATTTTGTTCTAAATCTTTAGGCTATTTATTAGAAGATAAAAACATAAAGTTGGTAACAGATTTTGCGATAGAGCGTGTAGATTTTGCAAATACTAAAATTGTAGACTACGTAGACAATGAAGTTACTTATGATTTACTGGTAACTGTCCCCACAAATATGGGTGATGAAGTTATAGAGCGTTCTAGTTTAGGTGATGACTTAAATTTTGTACCAACACATCCAAACACCTTGCAATCTCTTGAAAACGAAAATATTTTTGTAATTGGTGATGCTACTAATGTTCCTGCATCTAAAGCGGGTTCTGTTGCACATTTTCAGGCAGAAACATTAACAGACAATATTTTATTATATATTAATAACAAACCTTTAAAAGAAGAATTCGATGGTCATGCAAACTGCTTTATAGAAACTGGAAATAACAAAGCTTTACTTATTGATTTTAATTACGAACAAGAACCTGTAACTGGCACATTTCCTTTTGCAAAAATTGGTCCTTTACAACTCTTAAAAGAAAGTGTATTTAATCATTGGGGAAAATTGGCTTTTAGATGGATTTATTGGAACATGCTTTTAAAAGGAATTAAAATTCCCTTTGTATCAAGAAATATGAGTTTGAGTGGTAAAAATATTAACAAATAAAATTTAAAAAAAATGATAAAAACGATAAAAAAAGTAGATATACATGTAAATGATGAAGGTTATTTAACCGATTTTTCTCAATGGACAAAAGAAATTGGTGAAGAAATAGCAAAAGAATATGAAATTGAAATGACAGATAAACATTGGGAAGTTATTAATTGGATTCAAGAACAAGTAAAAACCAATAAAGCTTTATCTATAAGAGGAATCAAAAAAAGTGGTGTAATAGACATTAAGCAGTTCTATGCATTATTTCCAGGAGGCCCGCTAAAGGTATCTACCAAAATAGCTGGTGTGCCAAAACCAAAAAGTTGTATATAATTTAAAATTAGAAATTATGGGAAAAACAAAAGTTCGTAAAATGCTTTTTATCTTATCTAAAGCAACCATAGAAAATGTTTATGCAGCATTTATAATGGCTAATGGTGCAAGAATGGAAGGAATAGAATCTGAAATATTCTTTACTTTCTTTGGATTAGAAGCAATACAGAAGAAAAAATTAGAACATTTAAGAGTAGCCACTGTTGGTAATCCTGCAATGCACATACCAACTATGTTGGGCGGTTTACCAGGAATGGAAGCTTTGGCAACTAAAATGATGAAAAAAGAAATGGAGAAATTAGACATGCCTCCTGTCAGTGAATTTTTAGAAATTTTAACAGATTCTGGCTGTAAGCTCTGGGCTTGTAAATTGGCTGTAGAAATGTTTCACTTAAAAAAAGAAGATTTAATCGATGATATCGATGGAATTTTAACTGTTGGAGATTTTTACGCAAGAGCTGATCAAGATAATACTCATTTGTTATTTATATAAAAACTTCTTTTAAAAAAAATCGAAACCCGAAACAAAATTGCTTCGGGTTTATTTGCTTATAGTATAAGCTGGGGAAATAATATTTTAATAATAAGTATATCTTCTAACTTTAGAAATATGTTTTGCCAAACGTATTACTTGATGCGAATATCCATATTCATTATCATACCATACATAAATTACAATAGTTTCTCCGTCTACAATTGTAGCTTTACTATCAAAAATTGATGGTGCAGTTGTACCTACAATGTCAGAAGATACTAATTCGTTATCTAATGAATATTTAATTTGCTCAACTAAATCTCCTTCTAAAGCATATTTCTTTAAAATTGAGTTAATTCTATCTTTACTAACTTTAGTTCTTAACTGTAAATTTAAAATTGCCAAAGAACCATTAGGTACAGGAACTCTAATTGCATTAGAAGTTAGTCTACCTTTTAATGCTGGTATTGCTTTAGATACGGCTTGTCCTGCACCTGTTTCAGTAATCACCATATTTAAGGCTGCTGCTCTACCTCTTCTGTATTTATTATGCATATTGTCTACCAAATTTTGGTCGTTAGTATATGCATGAATGGTTTCTAAATGTCCTTTGTGTATTCCAAAATTATCTTCTAAAACCTTTAAAACTGGTGTAATGGCATTTGTTGTACAAGACGCAGCTGAAAAAATATCAACTTTATCTGGATCGTAATGTTTATGATTTACACCATGTACAATATTAGGTACTCCTTTTCCAGGAGCAGTAAGTAAAACTTTATCCACACCATTAGCTTTTAAATGTCTTTCTAAAGCAACATCATCTCTAAAAGCGCCAGTATTATCTATTACCAAAGCATTGTTAATTCCGTATTTTGTATAATCTATATCTTCTGGGTTGTTGGCAGAAATCATATAAACTGTTGTTCCGTTAATAATTAACGCATTGTGTTCTGCATCTACTTGAACCGTTCCTAAAAAATCTCCATGAACAGAATCTATACTTAATAAAGAAGCTCTTTTCTCTAAAACAGTTTTATTTATTTCTCCACGCGTAACTACTGCTCTTAATCGAAGTTGAGAGCCTTTACCCATTTTAGAACTTAATTCTCTTGCTAATAAACGTCCAATTCTTCCAAAACCATACAAAACTACATCTTTTGGTTGAATGGCTTCATACTCTGTTGCTCCTCTTAATTTGTGTTTTACAAACGCTACTTTATCTGCTGATTTCTGTGGATTTAAATGACTCTCATAAGCTAATTTACCAATATCTAATTTAGAAGATGGTAAATCGAGTTGCTGAATTGCTTTTGCAATTTCTAAAGCATCTTGAATAGAAATAGGTTTGTTTACAAATTCTTTTGCGTAATTAATTAAGTTTAACACCTCATTGGCTCTTTTGTCTACTAAAGGGTTTCTAAATAATACCAATTCTATAGATTTATCATACCATAAATCGTTTACAATGGTAATAAATTCTACTGTTGCTCTTCTAGTTTGAGCTTGAGATAAAACTTCTTCTTCGTAATTAATTGCTGTTAACATTTTGATTGATTATGTGTTAATTTTTGTGCAAAAGTATTTCTTTTTTTGAATATACGAAATCGATTTCGTAGAATTTTCGTAAATAAAAAAATCCTGATATTTTATCAGGATTTAAAGTTGCAAATTTTTAAACTAACTAATTATCTAAAGGCATAACGCTCTTTTTCTCCTTCTAAATTAATTACCTCTATATAAATAGGATTTCCTTTTCCATAGGATGCATCTATTGCTTTGGCTGCTTCGTTTGCATTTAATACAGGTTTTTTATTAATTTCTGTTATTATATAACCTTCTTTTACACCATAATAATCTAAGTTTTTATTAGCGTTTGTAATAATTTTTGCGCCACCTTTTAAGCCATATTTCTTTTTCTCTTTTTTGGTCAAATCTTTTAAAACAACACTTAAACTTCTTGAGATGTAAGAGTCTTTTTTGCTAAGTTTTACATTTTTCGTTATAAATTCCCCATCTCTATCTACTGTAATATTTACAAAATCTCCTGGCCTTTTTGCTGTTAATTGCCCTCTTAATTCAGAAAACTTAGATATTTTTACATTATTTACTTTTTTAATGATGTCTCCAGATTTTAATCCTGCCTTTTTTGCTCCTCCATCATCAGCAACAGAAGCTATTTTTACACCTTCAATATCTGCGTCTCTTTGATCTATATTTATTCCTAAAATAGCTTCTTGTACAGCTCCAAATTCTAATAAATCATCCACAATTTTTTTAGCAATGTTAGATGGAACTGCAAATGAATACCCAATAAACGAACCCGTTTTCGAAGAAATAGCAGTATTAATACCAACTAATTCTCCTCTTGTATTTACTAATGCTCCTCCACTATTTCCAGGATTTACAGCTGCATCTGTTTGAATAAAAGAATCGATTGCAGAGTTTCCTTCCAAATCTCTACCCTTTGCACTTACAATTCCTGCAGTAACTGTTGATGTTAAATTATAAGGATTACCCACTGCTAAAACCCATTCTCCGATTTTGATATTGTCTGAATTTGCAAACGGAATGTAAGGCAAATCAACATCAGTGTCAATTTTTAATAAAGCAATGTCATTCTCTTTGTCTGTACCAATTAATTCTGCAGGATATTTTTGTTTATTGTTTAAAGTGATTTCTATGTTAGTTGCATTGGCAATTACATGATTATTCGTTACAATATACCCATCTTGAGAAATAATTACTCCACTTCCAGTACCAACTTGTTCGTACTTTCTTTGTCCATTTCCATTACCAAAAAAAATATCTAATGGATTTACTTGAGTTCTAACTGCTGTGTTTTTTACATGAACAACAGAATGTATAGACCTCTCTGCTGCTAAAGTAAAATCGATAGAATTTACTACAGCAACTTCCTTTTTATAGGTAGGATTAAAGTTTGTTTGAACAGTTTTTATCGGTTCTGGTAAAGTTCTTTCTACAATAACTTGATCGTTAAATAGCATTTTATATCCGCCTAAAGTAATTGCGCCTCCTAAAATTGCCATTGCTAATAAACCTAAAATTTTCTTCATAATCTTAATTTTTAATATTCAAATATACAATTTTAACATTTTTAAAAAATCTGTTTAACTTGTTTTTAACGCATTTTAACCGCGTATTAACAGGTTTTTTTTGAGATTGAAATCGCTATCTTTGTTCCAATGAATTTAGAGTTTTACAAATATCAAGGAACAGGAAACGATTTTGTGATGATTGACAACAGAACAAAAATCTTTCCAAAAGAAAAAACTGACATAATTTCACATTTGTGTGACAGACATTTTGGAATTGGGGCTGATGGTGTTATTTTGATTGAAAATCATCTTGAGTTCGATTTTGAAATGATTTACTTTAACGCTGACGGAAGTGAAACTTTTTGCGGAAATGGTGGCAGATGTGCTGTTGCTTTTGCGAAACATTTAAATATTATCGATTCTAAAACAAATTTTATAGCTGTTGATGGAAAACATTTTGCTGAAATCGAAAACGATATTGTTTCTTTAAAAATGATTGATGTTGATGATATTAAAATTCAAAAAAATGCTGTTTTTGCTTACACAGGTACTCAGCATCATGTAGAATTGGTTGATGATTTAGATCACTTTCCTGTTTTTGAAAACGGAAAAAAAATTAGATATTCTTATGCTAATCCAGGAAGTAATGTGAATTTTGTACAACAAATTAACAATTCGACTTTTAGAGTTAGAACCTATGAAAAAGGAGTTGAAGACGAAACTTTAGCTTGTGGAACTGGAGTTACAGCTGTTGCAATTGCAATGCATAAAACGAATAAAACGAATAGTAATTTAATTTCTTTACCTGTAGAAGGTGGTACTTTAGAAGTTTCTTTTACAGAAAAAAACGGGGTATATTCGAATGTGTTTTTAAAAGGATCTGCGCAATTTGTTTTTAAAGGTAACATTACTATTTAATGCAAAATTTACAAGGAAATACTATTAATTTAAGAGCTTTAGAACCCGAAGATTTAGAATTTCTATATCAAATAGAAAACAATGCATCTTTTTGGGAAGTAAGCCACACTCAAACTCCTTTTTCTAAATTTATTCTAAAACAATATTTAGAAAATGCGCATCAAGATATTTTTGAAGCCAAACAATTACGCTTGTTAATTGAAGAAAAGTCAACAAAAAAACAAGTAGGATTGATTGATTTGTTTGATTTTAACCCACAACATCAAAGAGCAGGAATTGGTATTTTGATTCATCCTGATTTTCAACAAAAAGGCTTTGCATCAGAAGCTTTATCAATATTAATAAGTTATAGTTTTTCTCATTTAAATTTACATCAATTGTATGCAAATATTACTTTAGACAATGCTAAAAGTATTTCGCTTTTCACCAAACATTATTTTAAAAAAGTAGGGATAAAAAAAGATTGGATTTTATCTAATGGAAAATTTAAAGATGAAATTTTGTTTCAACTGATAAAAGACTAATTTTGTCTTTCATTAAAATCGATTCCATTGCGTAAAAAAACAGTATACATTTTAGCATTTTTCTTAATCTTAGGAAGCATTTTAGGATACAATTATTATCAAAAAATATTTGGAGAAGCCATTATTAAAGAAACCATCTTATTTGTAAATTCTACAGATACCTTAGTAGATATTAAAACCAAAATAGAAGATGTTTCTAAAAACCCTAATACTTTTCTTTGGGTTGCCGCAAAAAAAAATGTAGAAAAACCAAAAGTAGGTAGATATGTTCTAAAAAAAGGAATGTCTAATAACGATTTGGTAAATATGTTACGAAGTGGTTGGCAAACTCCCTTAAAATTATCGTTTAACAATCAAGATACCTTAGAAAAATTAGCAGGTAGAATTGCGCAACAAATAGCTGCAGATTCGATTTCTTTAATTACATCTTTTAAAGACAAAGAATTTTTATCAAAAAATAATCTAACCGAAAAATCTGTTCTTCAAATATTTATTCCGAACACTTATGAGTTTTATTGGACAGTTACTCCTGAAAAATTCAGAACAAAAATGTTAGTGGCTTACAAGCGATTTTGGAATGAAAGTAGATTAAAAAAAGCTACAGCATTAAACTTATCAAAAGATGAAGTGATTACGTTGGCATCAATAGTTCAAAAAGAAACAGCTCAAAATTCTGAAAGACCAATTGTAGCAGGTTTGTATTTAAATCGACTAAAAAAGGGAATTCCTTTACAAGCAGATCCAACAATTATCTATTGTGTAAAAGCGGTTAAAGGGCAAGATTATGTGGTTAAAAGAGTACTAACGTCAGATTTAGAAATTAACTCTCCTTATAACACATACAAAAACAGAGGCCTGCCTCCCACTCTAATTGCTATGCCAGATATTTCTGCAATAGATGCTGTTTTAAATCCTACCAAACACAATTATTATTATATGTGTGCAAGTGTTGATAAAATTGGATATCATGAATTTGCAAAAACATTAACCCAGCATAATAGAAACGCTGCTAAATATCAACGTTGGCTAAACAAGCAAAGAATTAATAGGTAGTAGTTGGAAGTTGGAAGTTGGAAGTTGGAAGTTGGAAGTTGGAAGTTTAAATATTATTAAATTGAGTTTACGAAACACTGTTTTTTTTGTCTTTTTTCTATTCTTTATTTCAATATCATTTGGACAAAACTCATCCTTTTTAAAAAAATCTGATACCCTAAATAAAAAAAGAAGAAATGCAGTTATTATCACTAAAAGTGCTTTAGCTGGTGGTGCTTTAGTTGCCTTATATCAACTTTGGTATAAAGATTATCCACAATCGAGTTTTCATTTTAAAAATGATAATAGCGATTGGAAACAAATGGATAAAATAGGGCATTTTATGACTTCTTATTATGTAGGAAAAATTGGAATGGAAGCTTTAGATTGGGCTGGAGTTTCTAAAAAAAATCAATTAATTTATGGAGCAACTTATGGATTTGCTTTTTTAACCGCTGTAGAAGTTTTAGACGGGTTTTCTAAACAATGGGGTGCTTCTCCTGGAGATATTTTAGCGAATGCTGCAGGAACTGGTTTACTCATTGGACAGGAATTACTTTGGAATGAACAACGAATTACTGTAAAATATTCATTTCATCAAACAGCATTTGCAAAACAACGACCGAATACTTTAGGTAAAAATTATTTACAACAAGCTTTAAAAGATTATAACGGACAAACCTATTGGTTATCTGCCAACATTTGGTCTTTTAATAAAGATAGTAATTTCCCAAAATGGCTAAATGTTGCTGTAGGTTATGGAGCAGATGGAATGCTCTTTGGAAGTCCAAATTCGCAGAATTCTGCACTTCAAAACCCATATAGGCAGTTTTATTTGAGTCTCGATATCGATTTAGTAAAGATTCCAACAAAATCAAAATTCTTAAAATCGGTGTTTTCTGTTATCAATTTTATAAAAATTCCTGCTCCTACTTTAGAAATTAATACTAAAGGACAAGTAAAATTTCATTATTTATATTTCTAACAAAATTTAACATATTGATAATCAGTAGAATTAAAAAACTGTTATAACTTTGCATGTGCAAAACAGAAAGATTTAATATATCAAAAAGTATTTCGTTTTAAGCATCGTGTTTTTAGGATTTATCAATGCAACTACCTTTGATAAAAAAACAGACGCATCTGAATCAGTTTCTCTTCCAGAATTTATAGATTACAATATTCCCTATTTACAAAAAGACTTTGTTGGTTTTAAAGAAGCATTGGCTTTTAAAGAATCTCAAGGAAAATATACAGTGGTAAACACTTTAGGGTATTTAGGAAAATATCAATTTGGAAGAACAACATTAGAAAGATTTAGAATATATAATACTCAGGCATTTTTACAAAATCCAGAATTACAAGAACGTGCCTTTGTGGCTTTGTGTAAAGTAAACAAATGGATTTTAAGAAAAGATATTAAACGTTCTGTAGGCAAAACTATTAACGGAATAAAAATTACAGAATCAGGAATTTTAGCTGCAGCTCACTTAAGTGGTGCTGGTAATGTAAAAAAATTCTTACGTAGTAATGGTTCTGTTCGTTTTTCTGATGCCTATGGAGCAACCATTCAATCTTACCTAAAAAAGTTTGGTGGCTATGATGTTTCTAACATTAAAGCAGATAGAAAAGCTAAGGTATAATTACTTCTGAATAATAAAAATTGCTGGTTTTTTATGCAGATCTGGTTGTAGATGTTTCCAATCTTTAATCATCATTGTTTTAATAAACTCTGTTGGCAGGGTAATATCAGCAGCAATACATAAATTGGTTGTTGGAGTTAAAGTAGCTTTTAAATCTGTAAACATCTTTTCATTTCTATAAGGTGTTTCTATAAAAATTTGTGATTGATTTTTATCTTTAGACAAACGCTCTAAATCTTTAATTGCTCTTTTTCTATCCGATTTTTCAATAGGCAAGTAGCCGTTAAAGGCAAAGTTTTGTCCATTCATTCCAGAGCTCATCATCGCCATTAAGATAGAGCTTGGCCCAACCAAAGGCACAACTTGAATATTGTGCTGATGTGCCAACTTTACAATACTTGCTCCAGGATCTGCTACAGCAGGAACTCCTGCTTCAGAAAGTAAACCAACATTGATTCCTTCTTTACATACATCAAGATATTTTCTCGTTTCCAACTCCTCTGCATATTTATCTAATAACATTAACTGTAAAGAAGGTTGTGGTTTTTTTGGTGATATTTTTTTGATAAACCTACGTGCAGATTTTTCATTCTCAACAATATAATAATCGATTTGTTCGACTACTTTTTTTACAGATAAAGGCATTACCTCTAAAGGTTCTGTTTCTCCTAAAGTTGTCGGGATTAAGTATAGTTTACCAAGCATATTTATAGTTTTTTTGCAATAATATTACAAGCTTCATCTAACATTTTATATACATTCTCAAAACCTTGATTCCCTCCATAGTATGGATCTGGAACACTTTTATTTTGATTTGGATGAATTTCATTTAAAATCAGTTGTACTTTCTGTTCATCTTCTTCATTTCTAGCCAACGAAAGTATGTTTTGGTAATTGCTCTTATCCATCGCATAAATTACATCAAACTCATCAAAATCATTTATAGAAAATTTTCTTGCTTTTTGATTTCTTATGTTCAACCCATATTTAGCGGCAATATTAATAGAACGTTCATCTGGCCGATTTCCTAAGTGATAAGCAGCAGTACCTGCAGAATCTACAAAAACTGCATCAAGATTTACTTTAGATTGCAAAATACCTTCTGCTAATGGAGACCTGCAAATATTGCCTAAACAAACCATTAAAATTTTTTTCATAAAAAATAACTTTGGTTAAAAATAAGAAACTATTTTTCGCTTGTAAGAGTTTAAGCAATTAATTTTAACAGAAATGAATGTGAGATTTCTCGTTGTTCTTTCTTTTCTGTGTCTAAATAACAATACAATTTATAAGAATAAGTGAAATTATATTTTTTAGAAAGTCAACTTTTTAGTTAAATCGTCTACGTATTTTCTAAATTGCTTGTCGGTTTCTGTTAAATTATCAACCGTTTTACAAGCGTGTAATACTGTAGCATGATCTCTTTGCCCTATTTGGTTTCCAATACTGGCTAAAGAAGTCTTTGTTAATCGTTTTGCAAAAAACATTGCTAACTGTCTTGCTTGTACAATGTGGCGCTTACGTGTTTTAGATTGTAATGTAGCCACATCCATATCAAAATATTTAGATACTTCTTTCTGAATGTAATCTATAGAAACTTCTTTCTTCGTGTTTTTAACAAATTTATCTACAATTTGTTTTGCCAATTCTAAAGAGAATTCTCTTCTATTAAAAGAAGCTTGAGCTATCATAGATATAATAACACCTTCTAATTCTCTAACATTAGATTTTATGTTTTTAGCAATATACTCTACAATGTCTTCTGGCATTTCTACACCATCTCTATACAATTTATTTTCTAAGATAGAAATTCTTGTTTCATAATCTGGTGCTTGCAACTCAGCAGATAAACCCCATTTAAAACGAGACAATAAACGTTGTTCTATATCTTGCATATCTACAGGTGCTTTGTCTGATGTTAAAATTACCTGTTTTCCGTTTTGATGTAAATGGTTAAAAATATGGAAAAATACATCTTGTGTGCCTGCTTTACCAGATAAGAATTGTACATCATCTATAATTAACACATCTATCATTTGATAAAAATGAATAAAATCGTTTCTGGTATTCGACTTTACAGAATCTATAAATTGTTGGGTAAATTTTTCTGAAGAAATATATAAAACCGTTTTGTCTGGGTATTTGTCTTTGATATCTACACCAATAGCGTGTGCCAAATGCGTTTTACCTAAACCAACTCCACCATAAATTAATAATGGATTAAAAGAAGTACCTCCTGGTTTATTGGCAACTGCCATACCAGCAGAACGTGCCAATCTATTAGAATCTCCTTCAACAAAATTTGCAAAGCTGTAATTAGGATTTAATTGCGACTCTATTTTCACTTTTTGTAATCCAGGAATTACAAACGGATTTCTTAATTCTCTTTTATTAGATTCTAAAGGAACCGTAACTCTTTGTGGTTTTAAAGGATCTCTATTAGAACTTGGAATTTTAACAATTTGCGGTCTATTGCTGCTATAATTGTTTTCCATTTTTACATCGTATATCAATTTGGCTTCATTACCTAATTGTCTTACCAATGCAACTCGCAATAATTTAATGTAGTGTTCTTCTAACCATTCATAAAAAAACTTACTTGGAACTTGAATTGTTAATGCTTCTCCTGACAGTTTAACTGGTTTTATAGGTACAAACCAAGTTTTATAGGCTTGCGGTTTAATATTATCTTTTATAAAAGACAGACATTCATTCCAAACTGAGTCAGCAGTTACAGTCATTTAAACTAAGTAAATTTTTTGGTTAATAATTAAATTAAAAATGGCCTTTTAAACCCTTTTTCTTAAGCCCTACAAAAGTGTGAATAAAAAACAGTATAAAAAAATGAAATTGCTATTGATTATTAACTTTTTTTTACGTAAAATGCTTTCTCAACTTTTGTCTATTACTATTGAAAAAATCATCAACAAAAACAAGAATTCGATATTCTGAAACTGATCAAATGGGAGTAGTTTATCACGGAAACTACGCTCAATTTTTCGAATTAGGGCGTACAGAATGGTTGCGTTCTTTAGGAGTTACTTACAAAGATATGGAAATCAGCGGAATAATGCTACCCGTAATTTCGCTAAAATGTAATTTTATAAAATCGGCATTATATGATGACGTATTAACCATAATAACAATCTTGAAAAAGAAACCAATGGTAAAGATTGAATTTGATTACGAAATAGTAAACCAAAACAATGAATTAATTTGCACAGGAAATACGGTTTTGGCTTTTATGAACCAAAAAACGATGAAACCAACTCGTTGTCCTGATTATTTATTGGATGGTTTGGGGTTTTAAATAACTTACAGGTTTAAAAACTAAATAAAAATGATACAAATTAAATTAATGCCAATTTCTTAATCTTTACCTTATACAAATTCTCAAAGATCTTAAGAATTACATCTGCATCATTTTTTCTGACAGAAATTGTATACTCGCAATCCATTTCTAACTTCTGATTGATAATTTCGATATTTTTTTCTTTAACAATTCTCTGTACTGCATTCATCAAATCGTAATTAAATTTTAATAGAAAAAAAATATCAATCGTTTTTTCTATAATTAGAGAAGCCTCTAAAGTTAATTGTGCAGAGGTTTTATAAGCAGAAATTAATCCGCCAACACCTAATTTTGTTCCTCCAAAATAACGTACAGATACTACTAAAATATTGGTAACTTCAAAAGATTGAATTTGTCCGTAAATAGGCAAACCAGCAGAGTTGTTGGGTTCTCCATCATCATTAGCACGAAATCTAATTTTTTCGATTCCTAATTGATAGGCATAACAAAAATGTCGCGCAGAATGGTGTTTTTTTTTGAGTTCTTCTAAACAACTTTTTACATCATCTTCTGTTAAAACAGGAAAAGCATAACCAAAAAACTTGCTTCCTTTTTCTTTGAAAAGAGTTTCTTTAGATGGTTTTTCGATAGTTTTATAAACGTCTTCTAACATTAGGCAATCGTTACTAAGATAATTCCTACAATTGCTAAAAATACTCCTATTTTGTTTTTAACACTAAAATGCTCTTTAAATAGTAACAAACCAACTAAAGTGGAAACTATTACAATACCCACATTATTAATGGTAAATAAGGTCGAACTTTCAAAGCCTTCTACTTGCAATGCTTTTATTAAGAAGACAATAGAATAGTAATTAGGTATTCCTAAAACAATACCAGCAATCAAATTTTTAGCTCCAAAAGGTTCTTTTTTTATGGTGGATTTAATTCCCAAAATAATTAATCCAAAAAAGGCCGCAAAGGCAAACAAACTTCCAGAAAAAATAGCCACTTCTTCTTTTGGTACAAAATTTACTTCTACATATTTTAAAGTAGTATCAATAGCTCCAGAACCAAAAAACAACAAAATAGGGAATAATAATCCTGCTTTCTTAATTGCGCTTTTTTCTTCTTTTACAGAAGCCAAATACACCGCAATTAGTGCAATTATAATTCCGATTACTTTTAAAAAAGTTACAGACTCATTGTACAAGAAAAGACCAAATAAAACAGGTATAACCACAGACATTTTTCCTGCAACTGAAGCCACTGAAACTCCGTTTTTTTGAGCGGCCATTGCCATCACAAAAAATATAGATACAAACATAGCTCCTAAAACTAAAGCACCAATAAACCAAGGTTGGTTTGGAATTTCTACAAATGCAATATTCTTTTCTGTTGACAATAGACCAAAAATAAAGGCAACAATATAATTTACCACAATTGCTTTTAAAACATCTACTTTATAGATACCAAAGTATTTAAAAATAACAAATAAGCCTGTTGCAAAAAGAATACTTAATAATAAATAAGTCAAAATAAATCTTCTTTTTTAGTGAATAATTCAGTGACATCTTCTTCTCCAGAGATTAAATTCCAAGTATGAATTCCAAGTAGATTTGCAGCATCTGTATTCTCTTTTGTATCATCAATAAAAATAGTTTCTTCAGCGATTAAATTATTTTCATTCAATACAAACTTATAAATGTCTGCATTGGGTTTTTTTAAATGAATTTCATATGTCAAATAAAATTTTTCAAAACAGCTTTTAAAGTCATTATAAAGCTGCATCCCCCAATCTTTTTGAATCCAAGAAATGTGTAAATCGTTTGTATTGCTTAATAAAAACAATCTATATTTTTTACTTTCTGCCAACTTTTTTAAAAACTCTAATCGTTTTAATGGAAAATCTAACAAAATAGAATTCCAAGCTAAAACTAACGCTTCTTTAGGTTTTTTAAGATTTTGATTGAAAAAAGTTAGAAAATTTTCTGTAGAAATTAATCCCATTTCATAATCATCTAAAATATTTTTTACTGCTATATTTTCTTGAGAAACACCTAATTTCTCTATCTCTTTTGCAAAGCGTTTTTTATCTAAGTTGATAAAAATATCGCCAAAATCGAAAATGATATTTTTAATCATTTGTATATATTTTTAAAACATCGCTTTTAATGTTTTTCTCTTCTATAACTGTTTTCTTAAAAATTGGAGACTTTACTCCCATTCCAAACTCACAATCACCTATAAAAATCATTGCTTCATCCCATAAATTCTCATCAATAAATGTTTGTAAGGTTTGCGTTCCGCCTTCAATAATTAAAGATTGAATTTGATGTTTTTGTAAAACTTCACAAATTTGAGAAGCTATTTTTTTAGTAAAATCAATCTTTTCATAAATTAGTTGAGATTTCTCGACTTCGTTCGAAATGACATTTTTAGTCTTTAGACTTCTTGATTCTGTAATAACAATTGTCTTCACACTTTTATCAAAAACATTGGCGCTTTTTGGTATTCTTAAATTTCTATCCAACACAATTCTAATTGGGTTTTCTCCATACCAACTTCTTACATTTAGTTTAGGATTATCAGCAATAACCGTATTTGTACCCACTAAAATAGCGTGCTCTCTACTTCTTAATTGGTGTACTAATTGCTGTGAGTAAGGATTGGAAATCCAAACGGGTCTGTTTTCGTCTTTGGTTAATGGAGCAATACATCCATCTTTAGTTTCTGCCCATTTTAGAATGATAAAAGGTCTTTTTTTCTCTTGATTTGTAAAAAATCGTTTGTGATGCTCTCTACATTCATCTTCCAAAACACCAACAATTACTTTTATTCCTGCATTATTTAAACGCTCAATTCCTTTACCAGCAACCAAATTATTAGAATCTACACAACCAATAACCACTTTTTTAAATTGATGTTTTACAATTAAATCTGCACAAGGTGGTGTTTTGCCAAAATGCGCACAAGGCTCTAAGGTTACATAGATGGTTGCTTCTTTTAAAAGTGATTTATCTTTTACCGATTCTATTGCATTAACTTCAGCGTGATTTTGACCATAAGAAGAAGTAAAACCTTCTCCGATAATTTTATTATTATAAACAACTACTGCGCCAACAGATGGATTTGGACGCGCAGTTCCTAATCCATTTTTAGCAATTTGTAGACAACGTTTTATGTATTTTTTATGATTCAATTATAGTTTAATTTCTTGAGTTTCATCCACAATAAAATCTCTTTTAAAACCTAAAAACTTGTATTTCAAATTTCCTTTAAACTGAACTTTTACTGATTTATTTAAAACTGAGTTTATGAGTCCTCCTAAAATTCCGTTTTTATTGTTTTCATAGACTCTTTTAGCAGGAATTACCACTCTTAGCGGAATGGTAAATTCTTTTCTTGCAGGTACTTTAAATTCATCTGAAGACACTTGTGCAACTTCTGCACCGTTTACAATTACTTTAATTTCATCAGTAGATATTTTACCACCAACATCATTTGGGTTTTGAAAAAAAGCGTCTGCTTTTAAACGAATGGTATCATTTCTTAAGCTAACAACTTTTACATTATCAACTTTAATAAATATAGGTTGTTTGTTAACAGCACAACTTGTTATCAATAACAATAAAAAGGTAAAATATATCAGTTTTTTCATCAGAAATCATTAAAAAATTAGGTAAATTGCTCTTGCAAAAATACAGTATTAAATGATACCTCAAGATTTTATCATTAGAGAAATTCAGCCAAAAGATAATATAGAAATAGCGGTTGTAATAAGAGAAGTTATTTTAGAAATGGGAGCTCCAAAAGTGGGAACTGCCTACGAGGATAAAGCAACTGATCAAATGTTTGAAACCTATCAAAAAGAAAAAGCTGCTTATTTTGTTTTAGAGTACAAAAATAACGTTGTTGGGGGTGCAGGAATTGCGCAATTAGATAATTTTGAAGGCAATACTTGCGAATTGCAAAAAATGTACTTTTTGCCCATTGCAAGAGGAAAAGGGTTAGGAACCAAACTGATTTCTACTTGTTTAGAAAAAGCCAAAGAATTTGGTTTTGAAAATTGTTATTTAGAAACCTTACCTTATATGAAAGCTGCTGTTAAACTCTATAAAAAATATGGTTTCAGAGATTTAGAAAGACCAATGGGAAACACTTGCCATTATAATTGTAATGTTTGGATGATTAAAAAGATATGACCTTAAAAGAATTTAGAACTTTTTTTTCTGATTCTCTTTCAGATACCTATCCAAAAACAGAAATTGATACTTTCTTTTTCATTTTAATAGAAGAAAAACTAAACCTACAAAGAATAGATACAGTTTTACAACCAAATGCAACAATTACTGATACTAATTTAATTGAATTAAAATCTATTATTAACAGACTTTTAAACGAAGAACCGATTCAGTATATTTTAGGAAAAACGGAGTTCTTTGGACTTCCTTTTTTAGTTGATAAAAACACTTTAATACCAAGACCAGAAACCGAAGAATTGGTAGAATGGATTATAAAAGAAGTTTCAAAGTTGCTAACAAATGTTACTTCGAGTCTTTCTATTTTAGATATTGGTACAGGTTCTGGTTGTATTGCAATTTCATTAAGTAAAAATTTAGAAAATGTTTCTATTTCTGCAATAGATGTATCAAAAAAAGCCTTAAAAATAGCTCAACAAAATGCCATTTTAAATAATGTTGAAGTTAATTTTATTAAAACAAATATTTTAACTGCTAATACACTACCCCAGCAATTTGATATTATAATTTCCAACCCACCTTATGTTAGAAAATTAGAAAAAGTAGAGATTCAAAAAAATGTATTGCAAAACGAACCGCATTTGGCATTATTTGTTGATGATGAAAACCCGTTAGTTTTTTATGAAAAAATTGCTGATTTAGCTAAAAATTATCTTTCTAAAAATGGAGTATTGTTTTTTGAAATAAATCAATACTTAGGAAAAGAAACCGTTAAAATGTTGCTAGAAAAAGGGTTTCAAAACATAGAACTTCGAAAAGATTTATTTGGAAATGATAGAATGATAAAAGTTAATTTATAATCTAATGATTATTTTTTTTTAACAATTCAGGAAATTTTTTCTTAAATCGATTTAACCTTGGAATAGAAACCGCTTTTACATAACCTTGATTCGGATTTCTTCTTTCAAAATCTTGATGATATTCTTCAGCTTTATAAAACTTTTTTATTTTTTTTACTTGTGTTGCAATTTTTCCATCATAAACTTTTTTGTTTAGTTTAGCTATCTCTTTTTCTATAATTTTCTTTTCTATATCATTGGTATAAAAAGCAATAGATCGATATTGAGTTCCATAATCTGGATGTTGCCCATTAACCGTAGTCGGGTTATGAGAGCCAAAAAACACTGTAACCAAGGTTTGGAAACTTACTTTTTTAGGATTGTAATATACAGCAACTGTTTCTGCATGACCCGTTTTACCTGTTCCAATTTTTTCATAAGTAGGATTTAAAGTATTGCCACCTGCATAACCAGAAACAGCCTCTTCCACTCCTTTTACACTTTCAAAAATTGCCTCTACACACCAAAAACATCCGCTTGCAAAATACGCTACTTTTGTAGTTTCTTTAGGAATATAAGCTACTTTATAATCTTTTTCTTTATTAGAAAAACCAAAACAAGAAATTAATAACAAAGAAAAAACTACAATAACTAAAGGTTTTAATGTTTTCATTTACAAATACTTATACAAATTAATAGAAAATTGTATCAAGAATAATTAAACCAACTCTTAATACAATTTTCTGAACTTTTAAATTGAAAATATGAATTTTCATTACAAAGATAGTCGTATCTATATAATACTATTTACAACTTGTTTACAACTTTAGCATTTTATTAAGAAAGCATCTTGTAAAAAATAATGCAGATACTTACATTTGTTAAACTCAATTATTAACAATAAACCTTGTTTCTTTGAGCGCATTCAAAAAATGTTGTATAAATTTCTATTGCGCTCAAAAAGATAAAAAAAATTAAAAATGGAACATTTTATAGTTTCTGCACGTAAATATCGTCCTCAAAATTTTGAAGATGTTGTTGGGCAGCAAGCCATTACAAACACCTTAGAGAATGCTATAAAAAATAACCATTTGGCGCAAGCTTTGTTGTTTACTGGTCCACGTGGAGTTGGTAAAACTTCATGTGCACGTATTTTAGCGAAGAAAATTAACCAACAAGAAGCTGAGTTTTCTGAAGAAGAAGACTTTGCTTTTAATATTTTTGAGTTAGATGCTGCTTCTAACAATTCTGTAGACGATATTAGAAGTTTAACAGACCAAGTTCGAATTCCTCCACAAACAGGAAAATATAAAATATACATTATAGATGAGGTACATATGTTATCTCAAGCCGCTTTTAATGCCTTTTTAAAAACTTTAGAAGAACCACCAGCACATGCTATTTTTATCTTAGCAACTACAGAAAAACATAAAATTATTCCAACTATTTTATCTCGTTGTCAAATTTTTGATTTTAAGAGAATTGGGGTTTTAGATGCTAAAAACTACCTAAAAATAATCTGTGAAAAAGAAAAAATTTCTGCAGATGATGATGCGCTTCATATTATTGCTCAAAAAGCAGATGGTGCAATGCGTGATGCTTTATCTATTTTTGACAGAGTTGTTAGTTTTTCTGGAAACTCTTTAACTCGTGAAGCAGTAACTGAAAATTTAAATGTTTTAGACTACGAAACATATTTTAACATGACAGATTTATTGCTTGAAAATAAAATTCCTGATGTATTAAACGCTTTTAATGTTATTTTAGCAAAAGGATTTGAAGGTCATCATTTTATAAACGGTTTGGCAAGCCATTTCAGAGATTTATTAGTTGCCAAAGACAAAGCAACTTTAAACTTGTTAGAAGTTGGTGATAATGCTAAAAAGAAATATTTAGCGCAAGCCACAAAAGCAAGTATTCCTTTTTTGATGCAATCTATTAACAAAGCAAACGAATGTGATTTAAATTACAGAGCAAGTAAAAATCAGCGATTGTTGGTAGAATTGACTTTAATGCAAATTGCCTCTATCACTTTTGATAGAGAAAAAAAAAAGTCAGCTAACTATATAATTCCAGCCACATTTTTCCAAGCACTTTCCCCTACCGTCAAAGAAATTGTAAAACCTTTACAGGAAAAAGAAAAAATTTCTATAGACAAAAAAGTTGTAGAAAAACCAAAACCTAAGCTTGAAAAATTAGTTTTAAAATCGGCTAAAAAAAGAACCTCTGCATTATCTTTAAAAAGTATTCATCAGAAAAAGGAAGTTAACAACAAAAGTGTAGAAGAAAACTTTGACAATCATCCAAAAGATGTATTTACTGAGGAACAATTGCAACTATTTTGGAAAGAATATGTTGTTTTATTGAATAAAAAAGGAGAAAGAAGCATGGCTTCTATTGTTGGCACAGATTTACCCAAATTGGGTGAAAATTTTAAAATTTCTTTTACTGTTCCTAATAAATTAATGCAAGATCAATTTCAGAAAGGAAAACCTAAACTACTTAAGTTTTTAAGGGATAAATTAAACAACTACGGAATTGAAATTAACACCATATTAAACGAAACTGTAGAGAAAAAATTTGCCTATACACCACAAGAAAAATATAATAAATTGAAAGAGAAAAATCCGTTAATAGAAAAATTACGTCAAACTTTTGAGTTAGACTTATAATTGCTATCTATCTCTTTTCCTAAATAAGATAATATTAAATTCTCTTTTGGTTCTTCGGTTTTACCAAACTCGGTTACTAAATAAATACCTCCTTCTTTTTCTACGAATAATGGAATAGATTTTTCTTCTTTAGATAAAATTTCTAAAAAGTTTTTGTATTCTTCTTCAGAAGTAATTTTTATTTCATTAATTATAGGATTCTCTCTGTAAGCTTCGCTTAAATTTATGTAATCATCATTTGGGGTAAAAAAGTTTGTTCTTTCTTCTTCTGAAGCTTCAATATTTTCTTTTGATGAAGCTATTTTATATGCTCCATGTTCTCCAAAAGATTTAGAAAAGCTATTTAATGTATGATTATTAACAGCGTCACTACCTGTTAAAGCAATCAGGTAACCTACATCATTCAGTTCAATATTATCAGTTAAATCATCATCATAAACATCTACTCTTAAAGCCTCTAAACCTTCATCTAACGCTTGTTGTACAAAGTTTTTATTAGAGTCTATTAAAATAATTCTTTTTCCTTTTGCTTTAAGATAATTAGCAATTAATCTTGCAGGATTAGAGGCTCCTACAAACAAAATTGCATCAGAACTTTTTAGAAAAACGCCTACCATTTTTGCAAAGAATCTTGCAGTAGTAGCATTTAAAAGTACTGTTCCAAGAACTATCATAAAAACCAAAGGTGTAATATATTCTGCACCAACAACTTCTTGTTTTAGTAATTTACTTCCAAATAAAGAAGCTATTCCTGCTGCTACAATTCCACGAGGACCAACCCAACTTATAAACAGTTTTTCATTAAATTTTAGTTTAGAATTTCTTGTACTTGCAAATACAGCCAAAGGTCTAATAACAAATACTACAATTGCAAAAAGAGCTGCAGTTTTCCAGGTATATAACAACATTAAATCTTCTATATTAATATTGGCTGCCAACAATATAAAGAGTATAGAAATTAAAAGTACACTTAACGATTCTTTAAAATAAAGTAATTCTTTTAGGTTGTTTAATTTTCCATTTCCTAAAACCATTCCCATTACTACAACTGCTAATAACCCAGATTCGTGTGCGAAAATTTCAGATTCTACAAATACCAATAAAACTGTTGATAGAGAAACTACATTTAACAAATAATGAGGAATTAATTTTTTATTAATTGCATAGGCCAAAGCATGAGCAAATGTAAATCCGAAAGTTGTACCAAATAACAAAATTTTCCCAAATTCTATTAAAGCTGTTTTAGTAAAACCGCCACCACCACCTACACTAATAAATTCAAAAACCAATACAGCCACTAAAGCTCCTATTGGATCTATTAAAATACCTTCCCATTTTAGAACTGTAGAAATGTCTTTTTTTAGAGGAATATTTCTTAAAATTGGGGTAATTACTGTTGGCCCAGTAACAATAATTAATCCTGAGAATAAAAAAGAAAGTTCCCATCCTAAGTTAAAAATATAGTGCGCTACAATTCCAGCGCCAAAAAAAGTAATTGCAGAACCTAAGGTAATTAGTTTTGTAATAACAGGGCCTACATTTTTTATTTCGCTTCTTTTTAAGGTTAAGCCTCCTTCAAATAAAACAATACTTATAGCAAGTGAAACAAAATAATACAAACCTTCTCCTGGAAAAAGCCCTTTTTCTCCATTCCAAATAGGCTCAATCCATTTTGTACCATCTTCACTAAAAAACTCAGCTGCAATAGGACCAACAAGTAACCCAATTAGTATTAATGGTAGAATTGCTGGGATTTTAAATTTCCAAGCAACCCATTGTGCTAATATTCCTAAAATGATAATTCCTGCTAATTCTAACATAAAAATTGATAAATGGATTAAATGTAAATTTAAGAATGTTTAGTTATCTTTAAAATAAAAACATTGTTTTTTTCTTTCTTATAAAGTTCCCTATATTGTACCAATAACTTAACCTTTAAAGATTTTTCTTGCAGAAAATTCATAAAATTTTAATCGGTATTGCTTTTTCACCAAACTTAAAACCTAATCTTTTTGAAGCCATTAGGTTAGCCAATATGTTTGATGCTGAATTAGTTGGCGTTCATGTAGGAGTGAAATCTGATGAAAAAAAAATAGAATTAAAAACACTTTTATCTAACGCAGATTCTCTAAACAAAAAAATGAAAACCATTTGGAAAGAAGGAAAACCAGTTGATGTTATATTACAAACCTGCAAAGAACAACAGATCGATTTATTAATTTTAGGAGCACTACAAAGAGAAAACTTATTAAAATATTATGTTGGTTCTATTGCTAGGAAAATTACGAGAAAAGCCCCCTGCTCTGTTTTATTATTAATAAAACCTTCTATTGTTAGAGTTGCCTGTAAACATATAGTAGTAAATGGCTTACAAGATGAAAAAACAGAGGAAACCATAAAAACTGCTTTTTTTGTTTCTAAACATTTATGCTGTAATAAAATTACAATTGTAGAAGAAGTTAGCCAAGGAGAACTTCATGTAAAAGTAAATGATGATAAAACTTTACGAAAAGCAAACATTGCCAAAGAAAGATTAAGAAATAGAGAAAACCAGCGTGTAAAACATATATTAGAAAAAATTAAAAACAAAAAAATTCAAGTAAAAACACAACCTATTTTTGGAAAAAGGGGGTATTCTATTGGTCATTACGCTAAAGTAAAAAGAGCAGATTTATTAGTGATGAATGCACCAAACAAACTTGGCTTTTTTGATAGAATTTTTCCACATGATATTGAGTACATCTTATCTGAATTACCTACAGATGTTTTAATTGTAAAATAGATGAAGAAAAACACTTTTAAAACATTTTTAAATGACATTCCTCAAAATATATTTTCTGGTTTTGTGGTTTCTTTAATTGCACTCCCTTTAGGGTTAGGATTAGCTTTGGCTTCTGGCGCTCCTCCAATTTCAGGAGTAATTGCTGCCATAGTTGGTGGTATTATCGTTTCTTTAATTGGAGGATCTAATATAACCATTACAGGCCCTGGAAATGGATTAGTAGTAGTTATTTTAACAGCAATAACTGCCCTTGGAAATGGAGACATGCAACAAGGTTTTTTATACACTTTAGCAGCCATTGTTATTTCAGGAATTATTATGATTATTCTTGGTTTTTTAAGAATGGGCTCTTTAGGAGATTTCTTTCCTGCTTCTGCTATTCAGGGAATGTTAGCCGCTATTGGTATTGGAATTTTTGCCAAACAGATTCATGTTATGCTGGGCAATTTAGAAGCAAAAGGAAGCATCATAGAGTTGTTAATTCATGTTCCAAAAGGTATTTTAAATTTGATGACCACTGATGATTCAAGCATGTTTTATGCAGGTTTGGTAGGAATTGGAAGTTTACTAATTATGATTTTTTACAGCAAAATTAGAAACAGGTATTTTCAATTAATTCCTGCTCCTATGTGGATTGTTGTTTTATGTGTTGTAATGTATTACTATTTTGATAAATTTTCTGTTTATGATTATCCAATTAATCAAAAACTACTTATTAATTTACCTAATAATATTATTTCTAATTTTGCTTTTCCAGATTTTTCAAAAGTCTTAGATATAAAATTTATAAACGCAGTCTTTGCAATTACTTTAATAGCCAGCATAGAAAGCTTATTAAGTATAAAAGCAGTAGATAAATTAGACCCTTTAAAAAGAAGATCTAATGTAAATAAAGATATTCGTGCTTTAGGTTTAGCAACAGTTATTAGTGGTTTTTTAGGCGGATTAAATGTAGTAACAGTAATTGCAAGAAGCTCTGTAAATGTAAACAATAAAGGAACAAATAGATCTGCTAACTTTTTTCATGCCATATTTTTAATTGCTTTTTTATTATTATTTGCTACAGAATTACGCAAAATTCCCCTACCTGCATTAGCCGCTATTTTAGTGTTTACAGGGTATAAATTAGCAGCACCAGAAAACATAAAAAAAGTTTTTAGTATTGGTTCAGAGCAATTAATTATTTTCCTAATCACCTTATTTACAACTATTTTAACCAGTTTAATTACAGGAATTATTATTGGAATCTTAGTTACTTTTATCATTCACGTTATTATTAATAAAGATATTTTGTTGTTTATAAAAAACATTTTAAAGCCAAATGTTTTAATGTTTAAAGAAGATGGCAAATATTATGTTAGTGTTAAAAACTTTTCAAGCTTTTTAAATTATACCAAGCTAAAAACTAAGCTCGATCAAATTCCTGAAAATGAGGAAGCAATAATCGATTTTTCTTTGTGCGATTTTGTAGACCATTCTGTAATGGAAAATATGAGTAATTACTCTGAATCCTTCTCAAGAAAAGGCGGTCATTTCGAAGTAATTGGTTTAGACGACTCTAAATCTGGAAGCGATCATCCTTTTGCGCTGCGCAAAATACTCCCAAAACAAATGGTTCCAATAGAAGGAGTTTTAACCAAGCGTCAAAAATCAATTCAACAAATTAGTGAAGAAATGCACTGGAAATACAATGCTTTTTCTACTCAAGAAATGAAAAAATTACCCACTTTCGGATATTTTGAAACCCGTAAAATTGATAAAATTTCTAATGTCCTTTCTAATAAAGATTGCACCATTTTTGATGTACAATTTTCTGAAGGAGAATTAATTGCCAAACAGGTAATTAAAGCAACAATGCTGTATATTCACACAATAAAAACTGTTCCAAATTTCACTTTAGACAAAGAAGGTATTTTTGAATATATTTTAGATTTTGCAGGCTATACAGATATCGATTTTGATACGCATCCAGATTTTAGCAAACGTTTTTATTTAGCAGGAGAAAATGAAGAAAAAATTAGAACATTTTTTACAGATGAATTAATTTTGTTCTTAGAAAGCAACAAACAATACCATATTGAAGCTTCAGAAAATGGACTTTTAGTAATTGGTAAAGGGCGTTTAAAAGGCGTTAAAGAAATAAAAGCACTTGCCTATTTTGGCATGGAACTCCAAAAAAAAATACAATAAAAATGTTAGGATTACAATTTGAAACCGAAACTTCTTGGGCAGAAATTGCCAAAGACAATCTACAACAAATATTAACAGATCATGCTTTTTTAGAGCAAAAAGCAGCCTCTAATGCAGTATCTATCATTATAAATTATTCAGAAGAAACAGAACTCGTTAAAGAAATGAGTAACATTGCTATAGAAGAAATGCAGCACTTTAAAATGGTACATTTACTAATGGTAAAACGTGGAATGGTTTTAGGAAGAGAACAAAAAAACGATTACGCTGTAAGATTGCAGAAATTTTTTCCTAAAACAAAAGATAGAACTAATGCTTTAATACAACGTTTGTTAGTCGCTGCATTAATAGAGGCAAGAAGTTGCGAACGTTTTAAAGTGTTTTCTGAAAATATGGAAGATGAAGAATTGTCAAAATTCTATAAAAATTTAATGATTTCTGAAGCAAATCACTATACTACATTTTTACAATTTGCTCGTCAATATCAAGATAGAGAAATTGTTGATAAAAAATGGAATGCCTTATTAGCATTCGAAGCAGAAATGATGCGCGAACGTGGGCACACCGCAAAAATTCATGGGTAAATTCAATGAACTATAATCATTTGTTATTAATTAACTGATAGCTAAAAAATGTTCTCTAAAGAAGAAGCTGCACAACTACGTAAAGAATTTTGGACGAGTTTTGGAAAATCTTTTCCAAGAAAATGGTTGCTATACAATACAAAAATTAAAGGATTAGCTTTTAAATTTCTTGCCGATAGAAAAAAAGCTGCAGTTTGTTTAGATATTGAAAATCCAGATGAATTGGTTAACTTATTATATTACGACCAAATGCTTTCTCTAAAAACTTTATTAGAATCTGAATTACCTGAAGTTATTTTTGATGATTTGTATGAACTAGAAAACGGAAAAAAAATCCATCGAATTTATGTTCCTTTTAAAGGTAAATTTAGCATTCATAATAAAAACACTTGGAGAGATTGTTATGAATTTTTTGTAGAAACAATGTCTAAATTCGAGCTTTTTTATTTCGAATACGAAGAAATTATTAAAAACATCTAAACTTCCTCTATTTCGCAAAAAAATGGCAAATACAATTACGTTAAGTATTAAAAAGTTGTAACATAAAGCCTTATCTGAAAGAGAACGCCTACAAAAAAAACCGCCAAAATAAGCGGTTTGTAATCTAACTTTTTCTTTTTTCTATTTGATAAAAGTTATACTAAAAGGATAACTTGGAGCTTCGTTATTACTTGCTTTTATAGCATTAATTATTGGAAAAATTAGGTAGAAAAACCCAATTGCTATGATTCCTATAATACCTAATCCCAATAAAAGAATTAATGGAATACAGATTAAAAGGTAAATAAACATAGAAATTCTAAAGTTTAAAATAGCTTTTCCATGAGAATCCATATCTATAACCTCATCTTTTTTGGTTAACCATAATACTAAGGGCACTATAAAACCTCCAATACCTGTTATAAAATCTAATAACTGACTTAGATGTGTAAGTACTAATAATTGTCTGTCTTCTTTCATGTTAAAGTTTAAAAATTTAATTGTGTACTTATTTGACGCAACCTATTAATATTTGTTACAAAAACTATATTTTGTTAAAAAATATGTGTTTTTTTAACAAAATATAACTCATAAATTGCGTTAAATATGTTAAATTATGTTAAAATACTTGACTTTTTTCAAATACACCTTATATTAGAAAGGAACACGATAGTATAATAACTTTTACTTCTTTGAGATTCCGGAATTCCTTTCCACTCAACTGCTATTAAAACTATCATTTTTATGAACCTTATTAAATTAATTGAATATGAACTATTTAAATATAGACAATGAAAAAATTTTACCTGTAGTATCTGAACTAAATGTATTACTCGCAGATTATCATGTATATTATCAAAAATTGAGAAATTTTCATTGGAATGTTTTAGGAAAAAACTTTTTTAATCTACACAACAAATTCGAAGAAATGTATAATGATACTAAGATTAAAATTGATGAAGTTGCAGAAAGAATTGTAACCTTAAAATACCACCCAATAAGTAAACTATCTGATTATATAGAAATCTCTAAAATTAAAGAATCAAGTCCTTTATTATCTGATAAAGAAATGGTAGAAGAAATTATTAAAGATCATAAAATTTTATTGCAACAACTAAGCAAAATTATCGATAAAGCAAATAATGCTAACGATGAAGGAACAGCAGATTTAATAGGCGCTTATATTAGAGAATTAGAAAAATCTACTTGGATGTTGAATGCTTGGTCTAAAAACATTAAAGATGCATTAGACACTAGTTTTGTTAATTAATTTAAAGTTTTTTAATCAGTACTAAAAATTTTAAACTTAACTTATAAAAACTAAAAAGTGGATAAAATAGTAAACAAATTAGATTCTTGGAAAGAAATATTAATAACTAACCTACCCAATATTGCCATTGCAACAATTGTAATGATAACAGCATATTTTGCTTCTGGCGCAATCAATTCTTTAGTTAAAAAAATTATTGGAAAAAGAATAAAACAAGAGTCCGTTAAAAACTTAGTATCAAGGTTAGCTTCTGCATTAATCTTCTTAGTAGGATTGTATTTTGCAATGACAATTTTAAAATTTGATGATACATTAAAAACTATAATTTCTGCTGCTGGTGTATCTGGTATTGTTATTGGTTTAGCCTTACAAGGAACCTTATCTAACACAATATCTGGTGTGGTTTTATCATTCAGAAAAAACTTAAACATTGGCAATTGGGTAGAAACTAATGGTTATGCTGGCGAGGTTATAGATATAAATCTAAACTACTTTGTAATTCGTGAAGCAGACAATAATACAGTTATTATTCCTAATAAAACAATCATAGAAAATCCTTTTAAAAATTACTCTTTAACCACAAAAATGAGAATTGCTATTGAATGTGGAATTGAATATGATGCAGATTTAGAAAGAGTTGAAGAATTAACAAAAAATGTAATTCAACAAAATTTTGATCAAGAAAAAATAGGAAAAAAAGTTGAATTCTATTATACCGAATTTGGAGACAGTTCTATAAACTTCTTATGCAGATTTTGGGTAGATTCTAAAAATGCTTTGCAAAAATTAAAAGCAAAAAGTAACGCTATCATACACATTAAAAAGGCTTTTGATAAAGAAGGAATTAGCATACCTTTCCCAATAAGAACATTAGAATTTAACAACAGATTAAATGTAAAAAGCTTAACAAAAGAAAAAGTATCCCAGAATTAGCATAAAAAGTAATTCAAAAAAATAGTATTAACCTTTAAAAATGAAAAAAATGAAAAATTTTAAATTAACAATATTCGCATTAATATTATCTACAACCACTGTATTTGCTCAAATTGGAGACCCAGAAATGTCTGACAGATGGGTAGTAACTGATTTTGAAAAAACAATAGCAGAAACAGATAATAACGAAAAATACACAGTAAAACATTTCGAAATTACTGAAGAATTTACACCTGCAATGTTAGATCCAAAAGACAAATACAAATTAAATCAAGACATAATCTATATGCCAACCCAAGTTAAAAAAATTATAAAATTAGATTATGACACAGACATCTTATATGATAAAGAAGTAGAATTTAATTACATAAAATCGGAAAAAGCAGATTTAGACTTTACTTTAAGTAAAACCGGAATTATAATTACTACAGATAAAATAGATATTAATGTTTCTAAAATTTGGAATAAGTTCGATAAAAAAATGTATTCTAACGCAAAAAATAATAGAATTAAAAACGAAGGTACGTACGTTGTAAAATTATCTAACAACGAAGAAATAGACATAACTATTACTAACTATAATATATATTAATCTTTAAACATCTTTAATTCTAAAAGCTCAACATTGTGTTGAGCTTTTTCTTTTTGAGATAAAATCTTTATGTATTTTTGCAAAATGATTCAAAACGATACTATTATAGCTTTAGCAACTCCTTCTGGAGTTGGTGCAATTTCTGTAATTAGACTTTCTGGTGACAAAGCCATTACAATTGTTGATGCTCATTTTAAGTCGATAAAGAAGAATAAAACCTTAAAAAATCAGAAATCACACACCATTCATTTAGGTCATATTATTAAGAATGATATAATTTTAGATGAAGTTTTGGTATCCATTTTTAAAAATCCTAATTCATATACTGGCGAAAATGTAGTCGAAATTTCTTGTCATGGAAGTAGTTTTATTCAGCAAGAAATTATTCAACTATTCTTACAAAACGGTTGTAGAATGGCAGATAATGGTGAGTTTACCATGCGAGCTTTTTTAAATGGAAAAATAGATTTATCTCAAGCAGAAGCAGTTGCAGATGTTATTGCTTCGAATTCTGCTGCGAGTCATCAAATAGCAATTCAGCAAATGCGTGGTGGAATTACCAACGAGCTAAAAGAATTACGCACTCAATTATTAGATTTTGCTGCTTTAATTGAATTGGAACTCGATTTCTCTGGAGAAGATGTAGAATTTGCAGATAGAGCAAAGTTTAAAGAATTAGTCGCAAAAATTACTTTTGTATTAAAACGTTTAATCGATTCTTTTGCTTTTGGAAATGCTATGAAAAACGGAATTCCAGTTGCAATTATAGGAGAGCCTAACGTAGGTAAATCTACTTTATTAAATACACTTTTAAACGAAGAAAAAGCAATTGTATCCGACATTGCAGGCACAACTCGTGATGCTATTGAAGATGAGATGATTATTGACGGCGTTGCTTTCCGTTTTATTGATACAGCTGGAATTCGTGACACTAAAGATGTAATTGAAAATATTGGAATTAAAAAAGCCTATGAAAAAGCGGAAAATGCGCAATTAATCATTTTCTTAATTGATTCTAACAAATTTGCTTGTGCCAAAGATGAGTTTTTAAAAGAAATTGAAACGATTAAAGAGCGTTTTCCTAACAAACGTTTGTTAGTTATTGCTAATAAAATTGATACGTTATCTTGTAATGATTCTTCTATCTTACAATCAGAAATTGAAAACTTAATTTTACTTTCTGCTAAACAAAAAACAGGAATTAATGAGTTAAAACAAGAATTGACTTCTTTAGTAAATACTGGAGCATTAAGTAATAATGAAACTATTGTTACCAATTCTCGTCATTTTGAAGCTTTAAACAACGCTTTAACCGCTATTACTTCTGTTCAACAAGGAATAGATTTAGAAATTTCTACTGATTTATTTTCTATTGATATTAGAGAATGTCTTCGTCACCTTGGTAATATTACAGGAGAATATGATGTGGATAAAGATATTTTAGGTCATATTTTTGGAAATTTCTGTATTGGGAAGTAATTCAATATAGTTAAAACAAGATATTGTTCTCATAAATGCAATCAGAAGCATTACAAACAAAAAAAGCGACAAGAGAAAATTAATTCAATACCTTTGTGATACTATCAAATGATACTATCATAAATGAAGCCACCTTATCAGATTACCGATACCATTTTAAAATTAGTTGTAGCCATTTCAGAGCGTTTGGGTGAAATTAATGCTACCCACTTATACAAGCCTCCAACAGAACTAAGAAAAAAGAACCGTATCAAAACAATACAATCTTCTTTAGAGATTGAGGGTAATACACTTACAGAAGAGCAGATTACGGCACTTTTAAACGATAAACGAGTAATTGCACCACAAAAAGATATTTTAGAGGTTCAGAACGCTATAAAAGTATATGAGCAATTACGAGACTTTAACCCTAATAAGTTAAAAGATTTAGAAAAAGCACACGCAATCCTTATGAAAGGATTAATTAATGATGCTGGAAAACTGCGTACTAAAAATGTTGGTATTGTAAAAGGATCAAAAGTTGAGCACGTTGCACCAAGTGGAACTATGACAAAAGGTTTGATGAATGATTTATTTGATTATCTGAAAACCGACACAGATGTATTACTAATCAAAAGTTGTGTGTTTCATTATGAATTTGAGTTTATACATCCTTTTTTAGATGGTAATGGACGAATGGGAAGACTATGGCAAACATTAATCTTGATGCAGAAGTATCCAGTTTTTGAATATCTGCCAGTTGAAAGTCTGATAAAAGAAAATCAAGAGGCTTACTATAAAGCATTAAGTATTTCGGATAAAAAGGCGACTTCTACGCCATTTATAGAGTTTATGCTAAACATTATACTTCAAGCATTAGAAAACCTCTTAAAAACACAAAATAGAACCCTTACAGCAGAAGATAGGATAGAACTTTACAAAGATATTATTGGAGATAGTGATTTTAGCCGTAAAGATTATTTATTAAATTACAAAGATATTAGTCAAGCAACAGCAAGCCGAGATTTAAAATGGGCAGTAGAACAAGAAGTTTTAGTTAAAACTGGAGATAAGAGGTTGACAAAATATAAGTTCAATTTAACTTAATTTGGTACTAATTTGACTTTAAAAATACATCTATTGTCTCTTATTTGTCTTATGAATTTTATAAGACCTTATAAACTACATATTCTCATTTTTTGCATCGAAAGTAAATAAAAAACCTATTAATCTACATTTTAATTTTTTCTAAAAAACTATTTTTAAACTTTTTACCTATAGGTATTACATTATTATCTATAAAAACATGATTTCCAGAAACTTTATTTACCTTATCTATAGAAATAACATAAGATCTATGAATTCTTATAAAATTGAAATATTTTAGTTTTTCTTCCCAATTTTTAAGGCTATCTAAAATTAAAATTTCTTTATCTTTCATTATTACTTTTACATAATCTATAGCAAAAGCATGCAAATTATTTGTATTGGTTTGGTTTTCTTTAAATAGAAAAGTGCCCTCATTAAAATCTTCTGCTGGAAGAATGTTTTTATTTTTAGTTAGGTTGTAATCAAGTTCTAAAAACTCTCCCTCTTTAGTAAACTTTCTTCTATAGTTTACATTATAATCTGTAGTTTTATGTTCATGAGATGAGTTTCTATTATAAATAAAATCGTTAACTCCAGTAACATTGGTATAAAATGTTTGGTTGTAAAAACTATGAAAATCGTTTGTATAATCTATTTGAAATGAGAGTTCGTTATTTTTATTCAGAAAAAAATCGATACCTGAAGATATTCTATGAGTTTTTCCATTAAAATCGTGTGGAGCATAAAAATCTCTTGTATTTCCATTATTATAGTTTTGAAAAACCCATTGTTTACTATCCATATTTCTTTTAGAATTTGAAGCATTTAATCTAAAATTTATGATAGAAAGATTATAATTACCAATAAAACCATATTGATAACGTTTGGTACCAACAGACGAATTCAAATCTAAATTTAATCCTCTATTTATTCCTTTTTTTTGAATAACATTGATTATTCCAGACAACCCATCTGCTTGGTTTTTAGATGAGGGAGAGGTTATAATTTCTACTTTTTCTATGGATGATGCAGGTATTTGTTCTAATAATTCAGTTGCATTTAAAGGTGATGGTTTTCCGTTTAAAAGTATTCTAACATTTCCACTTCCCCTTAAAGATATTGTTCCTGTTCCTAAATCTGTTTGTATTTCAGATATTTGATCAAAAGCCTCTAGTGCTGTTGTGCCAGATTGTTGTATATCTGTACCAATATGTATTACTTTTCTGTCTATTTTTAATTGGGTTGTAGTTCTTTGGGCTGTAACAATAACTTCATTTAATTGATTGTTATTAGGTTGTAAAAAGATATCTAACTGCTTTTTACCTGAAATAGACTGAACAGTAATTCTTTGAGTTTTATAACCTATAAAACTAAATTCGAAATGTGTAAACTGTAGTGAAGTTTTTAGTATAAAAGCACCATTATCTTTTGCTGATGTTCCATCTACTAATTTAGTATTGTTATAAATGGCAATTGTTGCAAATGGTATAGTTTGTTGCGTTACTGCATCTTTTACAACTCCTTTGTAAAATTTTTCTTGCCCTCAAAAAAAAGAAGAAGTAAAACAAAAAAGTAAAAGACTAAAAAATCGAATCATTATTTAGGTTTTATTATAAATTCGAATTTCGCTTAGAAAATGATAACAGCAAATTATTTTCTGTTAAGTGCTTTATTTTCTCTGTTAAAAATAATTTTGCAATAAAACGCTTATAAACTTTCGTTAAAATAAGCAGATGGCGAAGTTCCCATCAGTTTTTTAAAAGATTTATTAAAAGTAGTTTTAGAGTTAAAACCAGCTTCTTGTGCAAGTCCAAAAAATGTAAAATGCTTTGCTTTATCAGACTTGGCTAAAAGTATAAACTCTTTAATACGATAATAGTTTACGTATTCAAAAAAATTCATCCCAATATTTTCATTAAGTAAACGTGCAAGTTCTGGGTTATTTACTCCTAATAATTGTGCAAGTTCAGCTTTAAGTAGCTTGTTGTTTAAATACGGCTTTTTATCAAGCATAATTTGATCGAGTTCTACTTTTAAACGATCCATATCTTCGATGCTTAATTTAGATTGTGCGTATTTTTTTAGTTCAATTTCTGGTAATATTTGCATCACTTTAGGAGATATCATACCATAATAGGTAATAAAAAGTATGATAAATGCTAAAAAAAGCCATATAAATGGTCTAATACTTCGTTCTAATTCTGTGTAACCTGAAAGGCTAATAAAGTACATACTTATCCAAAATGATAAACAGATGGTAATTATCCACAGAAAATTTACAAGAAATTTTAAATGCAATTCATAAGAAATTTCTTTTTTTACTTCTTTAGAAAAATTCTTAAAAACACCCCAGCTTAATACCACATATATACTATTAATCATTAAACCAAAACCAAGGCAAATATGTATAACTCGAGACAACTCTCCTGTTTTTATTCTTTGCCCAATAACAGCATTAGAAGGAATCATAAAATATATTACTATAAATATAGAATATACCAATGCAGGTATGTAATGGATTAAATCTTTATGAGAATATTTATTTTTTAATAAAATAGAACGAGTGAATAAATATACTGTTGGTCCAAATAACAATACTGAAAATTCTGAAAAAGAAATCAGTCTAAAATTGCTATTCCAAACACCTGCACTATGCAGTGTTCTACCCAATAAACCTATTAAAAGTGTTGCTATTAAAAATGTCATATAACCATTTATATGTTTTCTTTTTCTTGGCGAAAAAACATAAACTGACATTAGAATAATACTCTGAAAAAATCCAAAATAAATAAGTTGATTGAGCAGACCTTGCATACCTAATTCTATTTTTAAGAGTTAATCAATTTTAAGTTGATGCACATTTTTTAAAGCATTGTAACTATTCATATCATATTTTTTTGCAAAAGCTTTAAAAGCAGATTTGTCATTCCATTCTACAATATAAAATTGGTCTGGATTATAGACATAACCTGTGGGTGATGTTCCATCATTTAAATGCAGTACAATATTGCCTCCCATCTTTTTTATATCCTTTTCCCATTTTTTTATGAAACGATTAGATTTTTTTGTGTCTTTTACCCAAAAAGAAGTAGCAACATTATATTTTTCTCTATTAATAGAAAAGGTAAAATCTTGTTTCATTTCGTAATAAGTAAGATCAAAGTATGGAAATAATGCTCTACGCTGCTGATGAAAATCTGGAACCCTTTTAGTAATATCTGCTAAAAAGTTTTCTCTCTTTTCTTTACTCGCCCATTTACCAAATATTAAACTATAAGGTTTGTGTGTACCTAATGTAAGCTCAGATATTTTAAACCCTTTTTGAGGTTGATAAGAATATTCGAACGCCACTGGAAAAGCAGTTTTTCTATACTGCATATATTTGTCTTTAGAGTTTGGAGCAGTTGTTAATAGCATAACATCTAATACTTCTCCTTTTTTAAAACTGTAAGACATCACCTTATTATTCTGCCCAATACAATTAGAAATAGTTAGAGAAAGAATTACGATTGCAAATGTTTTTAATTTCATATTTATATAATTTTAAAGTTTATGAAGACAAAACAATAATATTGAGTTTGTTTACACAAACAAAAAACATCTTGTGGTGTTCAAGTACAGTATAAATACTTTGGTTTAACATTTTTTAAGAAAATTAGTTGCTTTCTTTTTTAGACTTGTCAATTTCTAATTCTACTCTAATTGGTTTCAACTTTTATTCTTAATGATTTTAAAGCACTCTATTCTTTATCTTTTATTCTTCTCTTTTTTTAATGAATAAAAAAACAACAGCAAACTAAGTAATATGAAAATATATTGCATATAATTTTTATTATTAAAAACAGTAAGAGCAATTACCAATACTAGTATTCCGAAAATAAATATTGTAGATTTTTTTTTCATTCTATGAAATATAATTGTAGTATGATGTAAAAAATAAAGGTCACTTTTTAAATGACCTCTATTTTATTTAAAGTTTAATAATTATTTTTAAAATCCTGTTCCAGGTACTTCTGGACTTTGTGCTTGTGCTTTTTGTGGATTTAAAATTAAATAAGTTCCTAAAGCTGTTAAAGCAGCATATTTACCATAGTTGCCTATTTTTTTTATAGCTTCTTTACGAGAAATTTCTGTAATTTTATTGATATTATTTTCTTTAGTTTTATTCATGATGTTTTTTTATAAGATGCTTAATTTAAAATAATTTTTTTGCTCAACTTACCTTCTTTAGTGATAAGCTGCACCAAATAAACACCATTTGCTATATTTGGTAATACAACATTTTCAACTGAACTTGCTATGAAAGATTTACTAAATACCAGCTTTCCCATGGCATTGTATATAGCAATAGCCGTTTCTGTATTCTTTAAACCTAAAATTTTTAAAGTAGCATTGTCTTTATTATAAATATGTACTTCTTTCAAACTCAAATTAGTTGTATTTAAAGTATTAGGTTTGGTATGCAAATAAAATCTACCTGTACCATTTAAATTTGACGAAGTAATGATTTTATAACTACTATTTGCTTCATCTAATCTAATAAAGATGTTTGCCTCTCTATCTTCTAAAAAGATTTTCATATCGTTAGTAAAATTATCTGCATTTACACTAAAAACAATTTCGGTATTGGCTTTAGCATCAACTCCTACAGGAATTATTATATTTTCAAAATCATTATTTGGTAATGCTTGTATTTTAAAATTAACTCCTTCATTATTCTCTACCAATTGTGTGTATATATTAAAGTTAGATGATTGCCCTGTAAAAGTACCTATATCAAATCTTGGGTCTAACCCTTTAGTTTTGTTAGAAGAATAATTTACTTCAGCTGTTTTTTCTTTACCTCCACTTTTGGCTATTAATTGTATTTTAGGATTAGAAGTTTTATAAAAAGTAACTCCATTTTGATCACTTTGCATCGCTTTTGTAAATGTAACTGAAGTAGAAGCTATATTAGAACTCACAAAAAACCCTTGTCCTGGATGGATAAAACCTGTGGTTAAGGGTTGGTATTCTCCATTACCACTGTCTGCACTTGCATTCCACACATATACACTCTCGTGAGTATCTGTTAATGGAGTTGTATTGGCTGCTAAAAAGCTTGCAATATTGATATGTGATGGAAAAGGGTTTCCTATTAATGTCCATCTGTTTTCATTAGCATTACCCAAATTACTTGCTGTAATTGCTGTATTTACTGGTGGAGAAGGAAAAGTTCCTGTAAAAGTATAATCTCCTGAACTAGTTCTTAGTAAAGAATAACCAACCCCAGAACCAAATGTTGTAGCTGTACCTCCATTTTGAAAATACACCCAATCTCCATCAGCATCTGTTGTATTAATATAACTGGCAATAGCTTCATTATTCCCTGTTCCACTTGTATTTATACCATTAGTATTATTCCATGTATCATCAAATTGTTCTCCTGCAACTGGAGAAGAAATTAGATGCCATTTTGTATCACTTACATTTACTTTGTAAATAAAATTTCCATTTACAGTAGCATTACCATCAATTATTAAAGACCCTCCACTATTTACAGTTACAGAAGAACCAGCATCTATTGTAATGTTATTAGCAACTGCTCCAGTGTTAGAGCTTATTACTGGTTTATTAGCCACATTTGGCACAAAAACATTGTCTGCATTTGTGGGTACAGTAGCTGGACTCCAATTACTTGCAATTGCCCAATTTGTATTGGTTGCTCCTGTCCAACCTTTTCCTGTAGTGGTAAATGTTTTTACAGTCCCATAACTTGTACCTACAGAGTTTATTGCATAGGCTTTAAATGAATATTGAGTACCTGCTGATAAACCTGTAATAGATTTAGAAAAAGCGCCTGTACCAGAACCGTTTGTGTTTTTAGCAACTCCAGTTCCTGAAATGAGTGGATTTGAGTTTACTGAAGTTTTAGAATATACAACACCTCTTTCTGTAACTGTTGCTCCACCATCTGCTGTTACATTTCCGCCTAAAGTAGTGGTTGTGTTAGATATCAAACTTGCTGAAGTTGTAGAAACAGTTGGAGTGCTTGATGTAATTGTTCCGGTTACCAGTAAATCATCAAATAAAATTTCTTCTTGTGATCCTTGAAAATCAAAAACAATACGAATAACCATAGTGCTACCACTACCTGAAATAGATTTTGTGATTTCTTGCGAAGTTTGATTTACCAAAACATCATCACCAGAACCTGATATCCCATTATTAGAAGCATCATAATAGTAGTTTCCACTAGATGAACCTCCTGTAGAAATTATAGTTTGAAAAGCACCTCCGTTAATAGCATATTGGACAGTTAAAACGTCATTAGTTTCATATCTCCCTCCATCACCTCCTCTTGGAGCAGCCAAACGAAATTTAAATGACATATTACTGGCATTAGTTATATTTATTGAGTTCGTTTCTATGTAGTGGCTACCAACAAATCCAGCACCATCGTGATCTTCTAATGCAATTACATTTCCAGAAAATCCTGTTACTGCATTTCCTAAAGGCAATGTTGCTGGGTTTGCTTTGGTAATATAATCTGTTCCAGTAGATGCAAAATTAACGCTTGTTCCACCTGCATTTTTTAAAGTATAAGTATCAAAATTTGTTCCTTCAAAATTTTGTGAGTATAAAGTAGTTTGCGCTAATAAACTAGTATTGGATTGAACAAAAAATATCACTAAAAGAATTGATAATACGTAAAGTTTTTTCATAAAATTAGTTATTTAAATTTAGATATAATCTACTTTTAATCGAATAAAAAAATAGATTATAACAAATCAATAACTTTTAACTTATCTAAGCAAAGCAGTAAGCGTTTTAAGTGTTCGTTTACGGTATTTGGACTTTATTTAATTTGTTTTAGTTCTAGAAAATACAAGATTTACACATTAAAATTTAAGCTTATAAAATTATAAAATATCGTTTATTATTATGTATGTTATTAATTTCTTTTAAACCTTTAACAATACGTAAAATTTAAAAAAAATAAACTAATATTAAAATGAATTAAACCCTTACTTAAGGCTATAAATTATATTTTAAATTGATAAATTTGATTTAAAATAAAAGAAAAACAACTTTTTTTAAAATGCAACAACTCTATAACCAATTTATTTATTTTGCTTTCTTACAATGTATATTATTATTGTTAGTATATGTACTGTCATCTAAAAGAAGAAAATTTGTAAATAAATACCTCTTATTTTTAATATTTACAATATTATTAGGTTTGGTTGGTAAAATACTTTACATCTTTAATTTTTTTGAAAAAGATTTTAGATTAATTGCCTTTTCTGAATTGGCAGGTATGTTATTTGGGGTTAGCATTTATTTATATACCAAAACATCTCTTTTAGGAAAAAAATATAAAGCCCAAGACCTTATACATTATACACCAGCTTTAGCCTATTTTTTGTTTGTACTTTTTTATTTTGTGTTACCTTCTAATCTTACTATGAAAGAACGTTCTTTAACTGGTGAGATTGATCGAGTTATTTATCTATTCCATGCAATGGGTCTTATTGTTAATATTACTTATTGGGGTGTTAGCTTTAAAAATCTTTTAAATTTTAGGAAAAAGCTAAAGCACGAATTGTCATATTCTATTAAAGATACTTTTTTCTATAATTTACATATAGCATTAGGTATATGCCTATTTGTATGGCTTGTAGTTTACATTTTTAGCTTATTTGATAATATTATGATAGAAAGAGATTTTAGAAATATAATTTGGCTTATCATTTCATTTATTATCTTATTTATTTCTTACTACAGTATTATTTCTCCAGAAATTTATAAATTAAAACCATTAACTGCTGTTAAAAAATACAATCAGTCTAAGTTTAACACTAACGATTTAAATGTTTTAAAAGCTAAGCTTGATGATTTGATGTTAACAAAAAAACCCTATTTAAATAAAAAGTTATTAAAAGCAGAATTGTCTGAAATGATAGGGATTTCTAACCCTGAAATGGCTAGATTACTTAACGAAAAAATTGGCATGAATTTTTTTGAATACATTAATAACTACAGAGTACAAGAATTTATTAAACTAGCAAAAGTTAAAAAAAATGAGTTAACATTATTTGGTATTGCTCAAGAAGCGGGGTTTAATTCTAAAACAACTTTTATAAAATCTTTTAAAAAATCAATGGGTAAAACACCTTCTGAATTTTTAAATTAATTGCTTATAAAATTTACAAGTGCAACTTATTTTTTATCTGTACTCTGTTTTTATTTTAACCTATTTTTTATAAAAAATCATTACCTTTTTTTTCATTAGAAATACGCTTTTTTCTACTTACTGATTTGTTTTTACCTCCAAAACGATATGACAAACCAAAATACAGTGTTCTACTGTTCCAACTAAATTCTCCAACCTGAACAATAGGTCTATTTCCTTCAAATGAAAATTGTTGCGTTTTAAAAATATCATTCATATTTAAACTAAAAGTTCCTTTTCTTTTTGCAAAACTGTAACGTGCACCAGCATTTACAAAATAAAATGCTTTGGTTTGGTATTGTAAATTATCATTTGCACCTCTATATAAACCAAATAATTGTAGTGTTATTTTTTTATTGATTTTAAAATTATTGGTCATTCTTATATTGTAAAGTACATTATCTACTGCTATAGCTTCGTTTTCTGCAATACCTTTTTGAGTTTGCGCATATAAATCTACACTGGTATTAAAATTCCACCAATTGGTAGGTCTGTAGTTTCCTGATACTTCAAAACCATAAGCTGTATTGTCTTGGTAATTATCATAAGAAAACAAAATTCTTGAAGGTAATTGTGGATCTCGAAAAGCAAAACGTGTAATTTCATTAGAAATTGCTCTGTAAAAAACACCTGTTGTAATGCTTCCTCTTTTTAATTTTCTTGTATAATTTGCTTCAATAGAATTTGTAAATTGGGGTCTTAAATTGGGGTTACCAACATTAGTAACTCTTGCAGAAGACCAAACTCTTATTGGGTTTATCTGATCTAATCCTGGTCTATCTACTCTTCTACTAAAACTAATTTGATAAGCATTTTTTTGAGTTTCTAAATCTGGTGTAAATTTTAAGAATGCTGATGGATAAATGCTAAATATTTCATCTTGGAACAACTCTCGATTGCTGTTGTTTTTATCAAAAATACCCTTTACTTTATAGTTTTCTAAACGAGCACCTATTTGATAAGCCCATTTGCCAATAGTTTTATTGTAAGTTGTGTAAAAAGAATATATATTTCTATCATACTTGTAGTTTGAGTTAGCACTGTTTGTATTAGAAGTAATAAATGTATTGTCTATATTTTGTATACGTGCTTCTGCCCCCAACTCTAAAGTGGTTTGTTCTGAAAATGGATTTATATAATCTAAATTAATTATAGTATTATTTCTAATATTATCAATATCATCTGTATAATTAGTTGTCATCATTTCATCTTTAATGCTAAAATCAGATAATTCACCTCCTCTAAACGTATTGTAATCTACCTCTAATTCTATGCTATGATTATCTTTAGCAAACAAGTGTTTGTAATCTAAATTATAACTTGCATTTGTATTGTCTCTATTACTATCGTAAACTTGATTGATAAATGCAGTTTGATTGTTGAACAATACATCATTAATCCCTAAAACATCGCTGTTAAAAATATTTTGATTCGTGTAAAAAGATAACGTATTCTTATCATCAATAAAAAAATCTAAACCCGCTTTAAAAAGATGTGAATCGCTGTTGCTTGCAGAATTCCACTTCTCATTAGAATCGTCTTGCTGTCTAAAAATAGTACCCAAAACCCTTCTTTTTCTGCTGTTTAAGCCATAGTTGCCATAGACATTAAATTTTCCTGTTCTATAATTAAGTGTTGTACTTCCATTATATTGAACATTATCCCAAACAACTAAACCTGTGTTTATAGAACCGTTTAAACCTAAATTAGAATTTTTATGCAAAACAATATTAATAATACCACTCATACCTTCTGGATTGTATTTTGCAGAAGGATTTGTAATTAATTCAATTTTTTTTATGGATGTAGATGGAATTTGCTGTAACAATTGACTTGCGCTTATATTTGTGGGTTTTCCATCTAAAAGAACTCGAACGTTATCATTTCCTCGTAAAGATAAATTTCCATCCTGATCTATAGAAACAGCTGGTATATTATTCATAATATCTGCAGCAGAAGCACCAGCAGTTGTTAAATCTTTACCTACGTTTATTATTTTTCTGTCTATTCTTTGTTCTATGGTAGAACGTTCTGCTACAATAAGAACCCCCTCTAAAGCTTCAGATTCTTGTTCAAGTTCTATGATTCCTATATTAGTTGTTTTACTATTTAAAGTAATTTCTTTAACTACTGTTTTATATCCAATAAATTGAAACTCGACCAATATTTGTCCGTAAGCGACATTTTTAACTTCAAAATTTCCTTTTTCATTAGATGATGATCCTGTTAAAATTTTAGCTTGATTTTTAGTTTTTACAATAATTGTAGCATAACTTATGGGTTCTTTTAACTCTTTGTCTAATACCTGACCTTTAATGGTTGTTGTTTTATTATTTGTTTTTTGAGCTACACTAGTTAGCATAAAGAAGCTCTGAATTAAAAATAGTATTGCTATTTTTTTTTGAATATTACCTACCATAATTTTTAAAGTTTTTGGCAATATTATAGCTTGTATATTTTAACTATCTTATAATTTTGTTAAGGCAAGTTCAATAACTGTTGTAGTACTTTTAAGTTGATTTAATATACGTTCATATACTGTATATCTACTAATTAAATAATAGATTGTAAGAAAACAATAATTTAACTTGAAAGCCTTTGTATCTTCTCAAACAACTTTTTATTTTTATTATATTTTTTATGCTATCAAAATCTTAAAAAGGTGTAAAAAAAATCGATACATAAAATCTAAGGCAAATGCCAAAGAAAGGCATTTTAGCAGTGCAATTAAGTAAAAATTGACTATCGTAAAAAAATACTTTAAATTCTATTGAAGAAATTAAACTAAAATTTTTGATTAAAAGAATTTGGAAATTCAAAGTTTATAGAAACAGAAAATTGTTTCAAAATACATACTAAAGCAACTCTTTTCAACTAAAGAAATTAAATTCCGTCTCCTAATTCCTTTAGCTTTTGAGTATTTTCAGCCAACATTAATTCATCTATAATTTTTTGAATATCTCCATTAACAATATTAGACAAATCGTATAATGTTAAATTTATTCTGTGGTCTGTTACACGTCCTTGAGGGTAATTATATGTTCTAATTTTGGCACTTCTATCTCCAGAGGTTACCATAGAACCACGTTTTGCAGCATCTTCTGCTTGTTTTTTAGCAAGTTCTAAATCATACAAACGCGAACGCAATACTTTAAAAGCCTTCTCTTTATTTTTATGTTGAGATTTTTGATCTTGACATTGCGCTACCAAACCTGTAGGAATATGCGTTAAACGCACCGCAGAATAGGTAGTATTTACAGACTGACCACCAGGACCAGAAGAACAGAAAAAATCGATTCTTACATCTTTAGGATTTATTTCTACATCAAATTCTTCTGCCTCTGGAAAAACCATACATGTTGCTGCAGAAGTATGTACACGACCTTGAGTTTCTGTTTGCGGTACTCTTTGCACACGATGCACACCTGCTTCAAATTTTAGTGTTCCATAAACATCTTCTCCAGAAACTTCGAACTGAATTTCTTTAAAACCTCCATTGGTGCCTTCAGAATAATCTACTGTAGATACTTTCCACCCTTTACTTTCGCAATATTTAGAATACATTCTAAATAAGTCTCCTGCAAAAATACTAGCTTCATCACCTCCAGTTCCTGCTCGTAATTCTACCACAGCATTTTTTGAGTCTTCTGGGTCTTTGGGTATTAATAAAAATTTAATTTCTTCTTCTAATTCAGGAATTCTATTATTTGCTTCATCCATTTCCATCTTCGCCATTTCTACCATTTCTGCATCAGAACCATCAGCAATAATTTCTTTGGCTTCCTCTATGTTGTTTGTTAAGGTTTTATACTCTTCTCCCTTTTTAACAACACTTCCTAAATCTTTATATTCTTTCATTAATTGTGCATAGCGCTTTTGATCCATGATAATTTCTGGCTGAATAATTAAATCAGAAACCTCATCATAACGTTGCTTAACAATTCTTAATTTATCTAACATCTGCTAACTTTTCTTGGATTGCGAATTTACAATTTTTATGGGTATATTTGAGAAAACCAAACTACTTTTTATGAAACATCTTCTTCTATTTTGTTGCTTTCTTTTAATGTTTTCTTGTGGCAACAAGAAGAAAGAGGTGCAAAAACCATCCTTTTTAATTGGAAAATGGATTAGAATCAACAACAAAAAAGAAAGCATAACTTATGAAACTTGGAATAACAATCTAAAAGGTTTAGGGTATACTTTAAAAAATAAAGACACTTCTTTTAAAGAAATTTTAAGTATTGTAGAAATAAAAGACACTTTATTTCTAAAGGTTGAGGGTGTAAATAAAAACCCCACTTATTTTAAATTTACTTTGCAAACAGATACATCTTTTGTTTGTGAAAACCCTAAAAACAAATTTCCAAAAAAAATTACTTACTTTAAAGATGGCAAACAATTAAAAGCAGAAATATCTGCTGATAATTTTAGAATTGATTTTGTTTTTGATAAAAGACATTAGCTGAATTAATTTAGTTTGTTTCTGCAATTAAAAAATACTAACTTCGTTATCGTGCGGTATAAAACATTAAAACGATTTTATATCATTAAAGTTCGAGGCAATACTACGCTATCGCTACGTTTTGCCTCGAACGTCTGGCGGCTAACGCCAAAGTAAAATCCAATAAAAAACTTGTTTTATCCGCATTTAGAAGAACCACAATCTTTACAAGTTAAACAACCTTCTTGGTAAATGAGTTCTTTAGAATTACAATTATCACAAGTTTGTCCTTTGGCTTTTGTGCCATTTTCTACATAGCGTTTTAAGGCTCTTTGCACACCGTTTTTCCATGTATTAATAGACTCAGAATCTAATTGTAAACTATGAATTAAATCTATAACCTTATCAATTGGCATTCCGTGTCTTAAGGTTCCAGAAATCAATTTTGCATAGTTCCAAAATTCTGGATTAAACTTATGAGACAATCCTTCTATGGTGGTTTTATATCCTCTTTTATTTTGGTATTGAAAATCATAACGCGATAATCCGTTTTCGTTTTTATTTTTTAGTATGAGTCCTTTTTCTACCCAACGTGGAATTAAAATTCCGTCTTCATCATCTACCAAACCTGTAAAAATTTCATACGGTTTTCCATCAACTAAACCTACAAAAGCAATCCATTTTTCTTTTTGATTTTGAAAACGAACTACATCTGCTTCTAAAATTTGTGGTCTTTTTTTTGCTAAGTTATCTGCCTTTTTTTCTTCTTTTTTTTCATCCGTAGCAATTAACACTCCTGCACGAGAACCATCTCTGTAAACTGTTACACCTTTGCAACCAACTTCCCAAGCTTTTAAATACAAATCGCCTACTAAATCTTCGGTAACATTGTTGGGTAAATTTACAGTAACACTTATAGAATGATCTACCCATTTTTGTATTTTACCTTGCATGGTAACTTTGCTTAACCAATCAATATCATTAGAAGTGGCTTTGTAATAAGGAGATTGCTGTACCAAATGATTTAGTTCTTCTTGAGAATAATTCTTGTTAGTGTCTATTCCGTTAATTTCCATCCACTGTTTAAATCTGTGATGAAAAACTACATATTCTTCCCAAGAATCGCCTACTTCGTCTACAAAATCGACACGAATATCTTTATCATTTGGGTTTACTTTTTTTCTACGTTTGTACACAGGCATAAATACAGGCTCAATTCCAGATGAAGTTTGCGTCATTAAACTTGTTGTTCCTGTTGGAGCTATGGTTAACAGGGCAATATTTCTACGACCATGCTCGAGCATCTCATAGTAGAGCTTACTATCTGCTTCTTTTAATCGTAAAATAAACGGATTATTTTTTTCTCTTTCTGCATTAAAAATTGAAAACGCACCTCTTTCTTTTGCTAAATTAACAGAAGCTCTATAGGTTTCTATGGCTAAAGTTTTATGCACTTTAGTGGCAAAAGCAATTCCTTCTTCACTTCCATAACGAATGTTTAAAGCTGCCAACATATCTCCTTCTGCGGTAATTCCTATGCCTGTTCTTCTGCCTTCATGGGCTTTTTGCCTAATGTTTAGCCACAAGTTTTTCTCTGTTACTTTTACTTCATCTAACTCTGGGTCTGCATCTATTTTTGCTAAAATAGCGTCAATCTTTTCTAGTTCTAAATCGATGATATCATCCATCATTCTTTGTGCAATACTAATGTGTTTTACGAACAATTTGAAATTGAATGCTGCTATATCTGTAAACGGATTTTCTACATAAGAAAATAAGTTAATTGCTAACAAACGACAAGAATCATAGGGACACAAAGGAATTTCACCACAAGGATTTGTAGAAACGGTTTTGTACCCTAAATCTGCGTAACAATCTGGAACAGATTCATTAATAATAGTATCCCAAAATAAAATACCAGGTTCTGCAGATTTCCAAGCATTATGTACAATTTTTTGCCAAATTTTATTTGCTTCTATTTCTTTGGTATATATAGGATTACTGCTAAAAATAGGATATTTTTGTATGTATTTTCCATCTGTTTTTACAGCTTTCATAAATGCATCATCTATTCTTACAGAAACATTAGCACCTGTAACCTTACCTTGTTCTAATTTGGCATCTATAAAATCTTCTGCATCTAAATGATTGATAGAAACCGACAACATTAACGCTCCTCTTCTACCATCTTGTGCTACTTCTCTAGTAGAGTTCGAATAACGTTCCATAAACGGCACAATACCCGTAGAAGTTAATGCCGAATTTTTTACAGGAGAACCTTTTGGACGAATATGAGATAAATCGTGGCCAACTCCTCCTCTACGTTTCATAAGTTGTACTTGTTCTTGGTCTATTTTTAGAATTCCACCATAAGAGTCTGATTCACCGTTATTACCAATAACAAAACAATTGGAAAGTGATGCAATTTGAAACGGGTTTCCAATTCCTGCCATTGGACTTCCTTGAGGAACAATATATTTAAAATTTTTAATGACTTCAAAAATTTCTGATTCTGTGAGTGGGTTTGCATATTTTTGCTCTATTCTAGCAATTTCTCTAGCAATTCTTTGATGCATTTCATTTGGGGAGCTTTCATAGATAGTTCCTTCAGAATCTTTTAAGGCATATTTGTTTAACCAAACTGTTGCCGCAAGTTCATCGTTTTTAAAATAAGATAAAGAAGCTTTTAAGGCATCTTCTCTAGTTACCTTTTTTTTAAGTGAGCATAGGGTTTTGGAATTCATATTAAGAAGTATATTTAAGTTGATTGTAAAAGTGATGTGAAGTTCATCAAAAGAAAAAACTTAAAAGATGACAAATGTCATAACTACTCAATACCAATATTTTAATTTTCTGATTTTTAGCAATTTACACATTTATTAACATACAAAAGTTAACAAATAATTTGAAAAATATTTAAAAGTGTTTTTTAATATTCAAAAATACCAAACTCACTTTTAATGGTCAGTTTTTTGGTTTTATTACCTTCTACTCTACCCACAATTTGGGCATCTACATTAAAAGATTTTGAAATTGAAATAATATCTTCTGCTATTTCTGGAGAAACATACAACTCCATTCTATGACCACAATTGAATACTTGATACATTTCTTTCCAATCTGTTTTTGATTGCTCTTGTATCAATTTAAATAAAGGTGGTATTGGAAATAGATTGTCTTTTACAATATGTAAATTGTCTACAAAATGTAAGATTTTTGTTTGTGCACCTCCAGAACAATGAATCATTCCATGAACAGTATCAGCAGAATATTTTGATAAAATTTCTTTAATAATTGGCGCATACGTTCTTGTAGGTGACAATACTAATTTACCAGCATCAATAGGAGAATTGGCTACTTTATCTGTTAATTTTGTATTTCCAGAATACACCAAATCAGATGGTACAGCTGCATCAAAACTTTCTGGGTATTTCTCTGCTAAATACTTATGAAAAACATCGTGTCTTGCAGAAGTTAGTCCGTTAGAGCCCATGCCTCCATTATATTCGGCTTCGTAAGTTGCTTGTCCAAAAGATGCTAAACCAACAATTACATCGCCTGCTTTTATGTTTGCATTATCAATTACTTCAGAGCGTTTCATTCTTGCAGTTACCGTAGAATCTACAATAATGGTTCTTACTAAATCACCAACATCTGCAGTTTCTCCTCCTGTTGAATGAATGGTTACTCCGAATTTTTCTAAATCGTCAATCAATTCTTCTGTTCCGTTAATAATTGCGGATAAAACTTCACCAGGAATTTTACTTTTGTTACGTCCAATAGTTGATGATAACATAATATTATCGGTTGCACCAACACATAACAAATCATCAATATTCATGATTAACGCATCTTGGGCAATGCCTTTCCATACAGAAACATCACCAGTTTCTTTCCAATACATATACGCTAAAGAAGATTTTGTTCCTGCTCCGTCTGCGTGCATGATTAAACAATATTCATCATCATTAGTTAAATAATCTGGAACAATTTTACAAAATGCTTTCGGAAATAAACCTTTATCTATATTTTTAATAGCATTGTGTACATCTTCTTTAGATGCTGATACACCTCTTTGGGCGTAACGTTTAGAAACTTCTTGACTCATGTTGTTGTGTTGTGAGCTGCAAATTTAGTCTTTTACGTAAAACATCCTACCGTAAAGTAGGATGTTTTTATAATTACTTTGTAAATAATAATTCTCGATATTTGGTTAATGGCCATAAATTATCATCTACCATAGTTTCTAACTGATCGCAATGAAATCTTATTTGCTTAAAAAAAGGCTTTACATTATTACAATAATTTTCTGCCAATTTTAAACCTACATTTTTATTTGCTTTTGTTTTTGCTTCTTCCATTTTAATTACCAAAGCATTAATTTGAGTAATATGATTAGAGATTGTCATAATTAACTCTATTTGTTCTTTAGCAATATTCTTATATTCTACACCAAAAATCTCTTTTAAGTTTTTAGTATTTTCTAACAATGTATTTTGATAGTTAATTGCTGTAGGGATAATGTGATTCTTTGCAATATCACCTAAAACTCGGGCTTCTATCTGAATCTTTTTTGTATAAGATGCTAAATCTATTTCATAACGAGCCTCTACTTCTATTTTACTCATTACTTCCATTTCTTCAAACAAATCTATTGCATTTTTAGAAACCTTTACTTTTAAAGCCTCAGGAGTATTTTTATTATTGCTTAATCCGCGTTTTTTTGCTTCTTTTTCCCAAGCTTCTCCATAACTATCTCCATCAAAACGGATTGACTTAGAATCTTTTATATATTCTCTTAAAATATTAAAAACAGCTTCATCTTTTTTCAAACCTTTTTTATCAATTAAGGCGTCTACCTCAATTTTAAATTCTTTTAATTGTTTTGCAACAATGGTATTTAAAACCGTCATTGGTATGGCACAATTTGCTGATGACCCAACTGCTCTAAATTCAAATTTATTTCCAGTAAATGCAAATGGTGAGGTTCTGTTTCTGTCTGTATTATCTAATAAAATCTCAGGAATTTTACCAATAATATTTAGCTTTAAATCTGTTTTCTCTTGAGGAGACAATTTTCCTTTGGTTACATTTTCAAGTTCGTCTAAAACTGCTGATAATTGACTTCCAATAAATACCGAAATAATTGCTGGTGGTGCCTCATTTGCCCCCAATCTATGTTCGTTTGTTGCTGATGCAATAGAAGCTCTTAACAATTCTTCATACTTATAAACTGCTTTAATGGTATTTACAAAAAAGGTTAAGAACTGTAAGTTTTTCATGGGTGTTTTTCCAGGGCTCAACAAGTTGGTTCCATTATCTGATGTTAATGACCAATTGTTATGTTTACCAGAACCATTTACTCCAACAAATGGTTTTTCGTGGAATAGTACTTTAAATTTATGTCTGCGTGATACTTTTTGCATCACATCCATTAATAAAGAATTGTGGTCTACAGCTAAATTGGCTTCTTCAAAAATTGGAGCTACCTCAAACTGATTGGGAGCCACTTCATTATGTCTTGTTTTTACAGGAATTCCCAACAACATGCATTCTTGTTCTAAATCTTGCATAAAACTCATTGCCCTTGCAGGTATGGTTCCAAAATAATGATCATCTAACTGCTGACCTTTAGCTGGAATATGCCCTAATAATGTTCTACCTGTTAATTGAATATCTGGTCTTGAAAGTGCCAAAGCATCATCAATTAAAAAAAACTCTTGTTCCCAACCTAAAGTGGCACTTACTTTACTTGCATTTTTATCAAAGTATTTACAAACAGCAGTGGCATGGGTATCTATGGCCTGTAATGCTCTTAACAGTGGTGTTTTATTGTCTAATGCTTCTCCAGTATAAGCCACAAATATTGTGGGAATACATAAAGTAGTTTCATAAATAAATGCTGGAGATGTTGGGTCCCAAGCTGTATATCCTCTTGCCTCAAAAGTGTTTCTAATGCCTCCATGAGGAAAACTTGAGGCATCTGGTTCTTGCTGAACCAATTGTTCTCCATCAAATTTTTCCATAGCCAAACTACCATTAATTGATTCGAAAAAAGCATCGTGTTTTTCTGCTGTAGCTCCTGTAAGTGGCTGAAACCAATGCGTGTAATGCGTTGCGCCTTTAGACATTGCCCAATCTTTCATGCTCACTGCAACTTGGTCTGCAATTTTACGATCTATTTTAGTTCCATGCTCAATGGCATTCATTACACTTTCATAAGCAGAACGTGTAAGGTACTGTTGCATAGCATGTTTATTAAAAACATTTTGACCAAAAAGAGTGGATCTTTTCTCGCTTTGCACCACCTTTACAGGATTTCTATTTAAAGTTTCTTGTAAAGCATTGAATCTAATCCTTGACATATTGCTAATATTTTATGCTTATTTTTAATTTTATACAAATATACCCTTTCAAAATTAGGGATAAAATTATTTTTTAATGTTTTTTAATATTTTACCCCTCTTTTTTTTGATATGTAAGTAAAATATTTGATTTTTGTACCACAAACATCACATAAACAATTATTTAAATTATGGCAAAAATTAAATTAGAATACATTTGGCTTGATGGTCATTTTCCTACTCAAAACATGAGAAGTAAAACGAAAGTTGAAGAACATGAAAACTTTCAAGGTACAATTGAAGAACTAGATAACTGGTCTTTTGATGGAAGTTCTACTGAGCAGGCGTCTGGAGGGTCTTCAGATTGTTTATTAAAACCTGTTGCAATCTACAATGATCCAACAAGGAAAAATGGATATTTAGTAATGTCTGAAGTTTTAAGTGCAGATGGAACGCCACACCCATCTAATGCAAGAGCTCAAATTGATGATGATAATGATGATTTTTGGTTTGGTTTTGAACAAGAATATTTCTTAATGGACACAAAAACTGACTTACCTTTAGGTTTCCCGCGTGGAGGATTCCCTGGACCACAAGGTAAATATTACTGTTCTGTTGGTGGTAGATATACTTGGGGTAGAGATTTTGTTGAAGAACATGCAGACTTATGTATTGATGCTGGTTTAAATTTTGAAGGTATTAACCAAGAAGTTGCTCCAGGTCAATGGGAGTTTCAATTATTTGCTAAAGGAGCCAAAAAAGCTGGGGACGAAATTTGGGTTGCTCGTTATTTATTAGATAGATTAACAGAAAAGTATGGATATTATATTGAGTATCATCCAAAACCTGTAAAAGGAGACTGGAATGGTTCTGGTATGCATGCAAACTTCTCTAACACTACTTTAAGAACTTGTGGTTCTAAAGAGGTTTATGAAAAAATTTGTGAAGCTTTTAGACCGGTTACAAAAGAACACATAGATGTTTATGGTGAATTTAATGATGAACGTTTAACTGGTTTACATGAAACTGCTCATGTTTCTGATTTTTCTTATGGGGTTTCAGATAGAGGTGCTTCTATTAGAATTCCTATTATTACCGTAGAAAAAGGATGGAAAGGTTGGTTAGAAGACAGAAGACCTGCTTCTAATGGAGATCCATACAAAATTGCTGGTAGAATTATTAAGACTGTAAAGTCTGCTAATATTTAGTAAGAAATTACACACATAAAAAAAGGTTCGCAAATTGCGAACCTTTTTTTATATAAATTTTTAAATCGTAAAATAAATAAAAGCAACATAAGCTAACAATAAGATACCTCCATCTTTCCAATCTAAACGACTTCCTTTCGGAATAAAAACTAATGGTAGTATAACAAAAGAAATTCCTAACATCCAATAAATATCATTGGTTAACAAACCATTATCTTTAAGTGTTACTGGAGTAATCATAGAGGTAATTCCTAACACCGCCAAAATATTAAACACATTTGAACCTATAAGATTCCCTAAAGAAATTGCCTTTTCTTTCTTTAAAACTGCTATAATAGATGCTGCCAACTCAGGTATACTTGTTCCAATAGAAACAACTGTAACTCCAATTATTCGTTCGCTAACACCAAAATCTTTTGCTAAAGAAGTAGCTCCTTTTATTAATAATTCTGACCCACCCCATAAACCTATTCCTCCTATAACCAAGAACAAGACTATTTTATGTAAAGGTAAAGGCCTATCATCTTCTGGTAATTCATCTACAATCGCCGTTTTTTGAAATCGTAAAAGATAAATTAGAAAAATTATTAAAAAAGAAAACAGAATTACACCTTCTGTTTGTTTAATTACTCCATCTCCGCTTAAAAAAAGAAACAATAACCCAGAGGCAATCATCATTACTGGCCAATCCGTTTTGTAAAAACTTTTTTGAACATGCATTGTTCCAAGCAACAGAGTAATTCCTAAAACCAAACCTAAATTGGCAATATTAGAACCAATTACATTTCCTAAAGCTAAATCTGAAGAACCGCTTAAAGCGGCATTTATACTTACAATAAGCTCTGGTGCAGAAGTAGCAAAAGAAACCACTGTCATTCCAATAACAATTTTTGGTATATCTAATTTAAGTGATAATGCAACAGCAGATTTTAACAACCAGTTACCGCCTAAAATCAAAAACACCAAACCAACTATTATTAATAAAAAGTTCATCAATTTAATTTTTGACGAAGATACATTTTTATGACTTTAGAGTAAAAGGAAAAAATGAAAAGACAAAAAAATAGGATTTGAAAAATCTTTTCTCCTTTACTTTTATTTTTTTTGTTTTAGGCCTCCTTTACAAACTAACACAATAACATAAAAAATAATTTTATAGTAATATATTATAATAATAATTAAACAATTATAATTACATTTTATAACAAATATTGTTTTTTTAGTTATAAATACAAAATCAATTAGATTAATATAGTTCAAATTATTTGGTAGAGACAATTCAATCATCATATATTGAAAAAACAATTTCGAAATTGACTAAAATTACTAACTCAAAACACACTATTATGATTATTATCTTATTGGATTCTATTAAAAAACTCTCTGAAATTATTTTTCAAATCTTATTTTAATTAACTATTTAAAAACAACCGCTATGTTAACACTTATTGGAATTATACTAATTGTTGCCGGAATAGCAACAATACTATTAAAAAACTTCTTTAAACTTAATGATTCATTAAATTGGATAAACACAAAAAGGAGCTTTCAAATTGTATTCTTAGGAATACTAATGACCGTATTAAATGGAATGTTTTTTTACGCTGATGCTGGTACAGCCTATGCTGTTCAATATCTATCTGGTGGAGATAAAATGATAACCACCCAAGGCTTAAAACTGAAATGGTGGGGTAGAATTATTCCGCTTTCTTATGAAACCTCTATTAAAGATATTATTGTTGATAATGTTTCTGAATTACCCGAAACAAGCCAAGGCATTTACAATAGAAAGGCTCAGAAATGGGAATTTAGTGACGCCATAAAAGCAGAAATAAGTACATCTGTAATTGTTGGAGTAAATATTAACGATGAAGAAGTTTTTCTAAATATGGCAGATAGAAACAAAAGTGAAGCAAAATTAATCTATGGTAGAGTAATGCCCAACATAGATGCTGCCATAAAAAACACATGCAAATTAATGGATGCACAAGATTATATTTCTGGACAAGCATCAGATTTTGACCGCTACTTTAGAGATCAATTAGAAAATGGAATGTATCAAGTAGAACAATATTATGAGTCTGAAAACTCTAATGAAATTTTAGGAGACACAACTACTGTTAGAAAAATAAATGTAGGAAAATCAAGTAAACAGAAAAAGTTTAGAATAAAAAAAGATGCAAATGGTAACATCATTAGAGATAACTCAAACACATTAAAACAGTATGGATTAAAAATTTACCAAGCTCAAGTTACTGGTATTGACTGGGAATCTTCTTTTGATGAGCGTTTAGATTTGCAAAAAAATGAAGTTGCACAAACCCAACTAGAGAAACAACAAGCAGAACGCGAGTATTATAGAGCTAAAAAAGAAGTAGCTAAAGGTGAATCTGAAAAAGCAAAAGAAAGAGCAAGATTAGAAAAAATTCAAATTCAACAAACAATTGAAGCTGAAACTGCCGCAAAAGTAGCAGGTTTTAATTTAATCAAAGAAAAAAAACAATTCGAAGTAGAACAATTTAAAGCTAAAAGTAAAAAAGTGGCTGCTGATGCTCAATATTATGAAAATGCAAAATTGGTAAGTGCAGGTTTAACTCCGCAAGAAAGAGCTGAATGGGAATACAAAACAGCAGTTGGTGTTGCTGGGCAAATTAAAGATTTAAGACTACCATCTACCTATATTACAGGAAGTAAAAACGGAAATGATAATCTTTTAAACTCTTTAATTGGGGCAGATTTAGCTAAAAGAATGATGACTAAGAAAAAATAACTTGGTTTAAACAACTCTTTCTAACGATAGATAGAGTTGTTTATTTTCAGTAAATTTGATATCTAATTTACGACTAATGAAAAAACAAGTTTTTAAAATTCTTGCAAAAATTAATAAATTGATTTTACCTTCTTTTACAAAAAAAGAATTGGATATTTCTAAAGCAACTAAAATACAATTAGCAATAATTGGCTGGAGAGCTTTTGTAACATTAAATTCATTAGATTAAAATAAAAACATCATGTCTACAGAACACATTAAAATATTCTCAGGATCTTCTATTATTGTTAGAGGGTTGCAAAATTTATTAGATAACAATAAAATTCACTATATCATTAAAGACAATTTTGAATCGGCAAGATTAGCCGGTTTTGGAGAACAAATGAACGCAGTTGAAGTCTATGTTTTAAACTCAGATCAAGAAAAAGCAGAAAGCATTGTAAATAATTATAGAAAAGAAATAAATTCATAAAAAAGTACAATTGCCTTTCTAATTTCAAAAAATGCTTTTATATTTGCAGCCGCTTAAGGCCACGTGGCGCAACTGAATAGCGCATCTGATTACGGCTCAGAAGGTTGCAGGTTTGAATCCTGCCGTGGTCACAAAAACTCATCTTTTTAAGGTGAGTTTTTTTATTTAAAATAAGTTTTTTTTAAATGAAAAAGACCTTGAAAAAATTCAAGGTCTTTTTGCCTAACCAAACTTAGTATAAAAACTAACTACTACTATCTTTAACGATCTTTGTAGATCCATATATTACACCTAATAAAAACAACATTCCTGCAACACCATCTATTGGTAAACCTGGTGGCGGTGGCGGTGGTGCTGGTGGTGGAACCACCTGAGAATACCCGATTAACGGAAACATAAGTATAATTCCAACAATTATGATTCTTCTTAACACTACTTTATTGTTTCTTATTTATTTAGACCCTCTTTAACTTTGAAAGTCACTACAAATAAATTAAAAAATAGAAAGTTTTTTTATACTTTTCGGTGAATGGTAGTTTAATGAAGATATTGCTTAATCATTAATCGATGTTCGGGAATACTCTTATCGTAATTTTTAACTAACAATTCTATTATTTCAGGAGTTTTTACTCCAATATCACTTTTATGATAATACCTTGAAACATATAAATTATAAGAATCTATATTCTTTTCAAAAATTAAAAAATGAGTATCGTTTAATTCAGAAAAGCAAATTTCATTTCCTGAAAAGGCCTGAGATTTATCAACAAAAAAATCAGAAAACTCGTAATACTTAAAAACGTTCTCCATTTTTAAACCAATTCTGCAGATAAACCCAATTGCAATAATTTAGAGCATCTTGGCTCTAGATCTTTATACTCTCCAGATTTTACGGTGCATTTTCCTTTATAATGCACTAATATTGTACATTGTTCTGCTTGCTCTAAAGTATGATCGCAAACATTAATTAAAGATTCAATTACAAAATCAAAAGTATTTACATCATCATTGTGTAAAACAATTTCATGTTGATGTGTTTCTTGTTCTAAAACATCAACTTCTTCTTGATTTTTTTCTTTAGTACTCATCTTACAAAAATAACGAATATTTTTTACTCTTTAGTATATTTTAACGCCACCCAATTGTTACGCTCTATATATTTTTCGAGCTTTAATCCATATTTAGAGACTTCTGTATCTATAACAGGAATATCTTCTTGATAAAATCCACTTAACAGCAGAATACCTTTTTCATTTAAACAATTAGTATAAACTTTCATATCCATTAATAAAATATTTCTGTTGATGTTGGCAATAATCACATCGTATTTTTTATTGATTAAGAGTGATGAATCTCCTTCATAAACTGAAATATGCTTACAGTTATTTCTTTCAACATTTTCTATAGAATTTTCATAACACCAATTATCAATATCAATGGCATCTGTTGGATTTGCTCCTTTCATTTCAGCAAAAATTGCTAAAATTCCAGTTCCACATCCCATATCTAATACTTTCTTATTGGCTAAATCTAAATTCAGTAAATGTTGTACCATCATATGTGTTGTTTCGTGATGCCCTGTACCAAAACTCATTTTTGGTTCTATTACAATATCATATTTTAAATTTGGGTTTTCGTGAAATGGTGCTCTAATACTTACCAAATCATCCACTTGAATAGGTGAGAAATTCTTTTCCCATTCTGCATTCCAATTAGTTTGAGCAACTTCGTTTTGATTGTATTCTATAGAAAACTCATCAGAATTTATTACATAAACATCTTCTAAAATGGTTTCGCTCCAATCTACTTTTTGAATGTAAGCAGTAACTCCGTTTTCAGTTTCAACAAAACTTTCAAAACCAACATTACCTAATTCTGCGATTAGAATTTCTGTAGTTGGTTCTTTTGGCGATATTGTAAAATTGTATTCTATGTATATATTATCCATAATTGCGTATCAAAAAAAATGCATCAAGATTTAAAAATCTCGATGCAAATTTATTGTAAATATCTTTAAGTTCTAGGCTTAAATAGCTTTAATAATTGCAGTAAAATCTTCTACTTTTAAAGCTGCACCACCAATTAAACCACCATCTACATCTGGTTTAGAAAAAATTTCTTCTGCGTTTGCAGGTTTTACACTTCCTCCGTATAAAATTGACACCTCATCTGCCACTGCTGCACTGTATTGTTTTTCGATAATACTTCTAATAAAAGCGTGCATTTCTTGAGCTTGTTCTGGGCTCGCAGTTTCTCCTGTACCTATAGCCCAAACTGGTTCGTATGCTAAAATGATGCTTTTCCATGCATCCGCTTCTAAATGAAATAATGCATTTTTTAACTGACTTTCTACCACTGCAAAATGATTATCAGATTTTCTATCTTCTAACAATTCTCCAAAACAAAAAATGGTTTCTAATTTATTTTCGATAACTGCATCAACTTTTTTAGCTAAAGTTTCATCAGTTTCATTAAAATAAGTTCTTCTTTCTGAGTGTCCTAAAATAACTGTTTCTATTCCGATTGCTTTTAACATATCTGCAGAAATTTCTCCAGTATAAGCACCGTTTTTGGCTTGATGCATATTTTGTGCAACAACTTCTATTTTAGATTTTTTAGCAGCTTTTACAGAAGATGATAAGTTTACAAATGTAGGCGCAACAATAACACGAGTGTTTTTTAACTTCTCTTTTTTTATCGATTTTTTTAAATCTTTAATTAATTGTTTGCTTTCTTTCTTATTATTGTTCATTTTCCAGTTTCCTGCTACAATCTTAGTTCTCATAATTGTTATTTTACCTCCTAAAAATTAGGCTTTGTTATCTATTTTAATTTTGATGTAAATTTAAGAAATGGAAAGACAAAAATCGTTGAGAAAAGTAAATAGTTACTAAAACGTTTTATATAGTTTTTTTCAAAGCTTGAATTATCTCTTTATCAAAAGCGTCGGTTGCTTTAAAGAGCGTTATTATTCCGGCTTCATCAATTACCATATATCTGGGAATCCAACGTAAACTTACAAAATCTACCAAATCTCCATTTTTCATTCCTTTAGGTAAATTATAATGTTTGCCTATAATATTATAACGTTGAATTCCTCTTTTCCAAGAATTATTTCTTGTATCAACAGATAAAAATAGATAAACAGCATCTGGAAATTTTTTTTGTAATTCTTTTACTTTTGGCAATCCTTCTATACAATCTCTACACCAAGAAGCCCAAAAATCTATTAGAATTTTTTTTCCTTTGTATTGATTGATAACTTCTTGAAAAGTAAAACTATCACCTTTTATACTATAAATTTTTTCTTTTAAAGCTTCTGGTGTAAATGTAGTTGGAGTTTCTAAACTGCAACTCGTAAAAACCAAGACAACTAAAATTGATATTTTTTTGAACATTAATTAATTTTTCATTTTTGTCTTCAAAATTATATTTTACTTACAATTCTGAACTTTAAATCAAAACAAAAATACCTACTTTTGCTTAACTTTTTAGAAAACAAATGACAACACAAGCACTTATTAATCAAATCAAAAAGAAAAAATCATTTTTATGCATTGGTTTAGATGTAGATTTGAATAAAATTCCACCTCATCTTTTAAAAAGAGAAGACCCTATTTTTGCGTTTAATAAAGCAATTATTGATGCGACTCATCATTTATGTGTGGCTTACAAACCGAATATTGCTTTTTATGAAGCTTATGGTTTAAAAGGATGGAAGTCTTTAGAAAAAACCATTCAATATCTAAATACAAATCATCCCGAAATTTTCACAATTGCAGATGCAAAACGTGGTGATATTGGCAACACTTCAACTATGTACGCCAAAGCATTTTTTGAAGATTTGGCTTTTGATTCTGTTACAGTTGCACCCTATATGGGAAAAGACTCTGTAGAGCCTTTTTTGGCTTTTGAAAATAAACACACCATTATGTTGGCTTTAACTTCTAACGAAGGTGCTTTTGATTTTCAGACAAAGAAAGTAGATGACAAAGAATTGTATAAAACGGTTTTAGAGACTTCTAAAAACTGGAAAAACTCAGAAAATTTAATGTATGTTGTTGGAGCTACAAAAGCGGAATATTTTGCTGAAATCAGAAAAATTGTACCTAATTCATTTTTATTAGTTCCTGGTGTTGGCGCTCAAGGTGGAAATTTACAAGACGTTTGTAAATATGGTTTATCAAAAAATGTAGGTTTATTAATTAATTCTTCAAGAGGAATTATTTATGCTTCTAATGATGAAAATTTTGCAGAAAAAGCTGCTTTAAAAGCAGAAGAATTGCAAAAAGAAATGTCAGTAATTTTAAGCAATCGTATTTCGTAAATCTCGATCTAAGTATTTAACTTGATTAATCTTTTCTAATACTTTCATTGCCTTAAAAGCCGCTGCATCGCTTTTAGATTCGTCTTCGAAACGATAATCATTAGATTTTTCTATAAGCTTAAAATACCTATCTTTTAGGTGATTTTTATAGGTTTGAAGTTGTTTTATTCTTGACATTTATTTAGATTAGTTTTTAAATATAAGCAATTTATCGAAATAATTTAAAGCTCAAAGCACAAAAAAACCTGTATTTTACTAAAATACAGGTGCTATAAATTTTGCAGTTGTTTACGCCTATCTATTGTCTTGTAATGCAAAAACTTGTTTTAATAAAGCTGTATTTCTCAAACCAACTTTTTCACGAATCCCTTTTTCTTCAACTTCTATCATAGTAAAAACTCCTTTTAAAGCTTGGTTTGTTATGTACTGAGTTAAATTTGGATTTACTTTCTTAACAAAAGGCAATGAGTTGTATTTAGAGATTAAATTATTCCAAACTTTATCTGCACCAACTTTAGAGAACGAGTTTTTAATCACAGGACTAAAACTACTATATAAAGCTGTATTTGTTTTTTCTTGTAAATAAGTAGTAGCTGCATTTTGCTCTCCTAAAAGAATATTTTTAGCATCATTAAATGTAATTTCTTTTACTGCATTTACAAAAATTGGAGTTGCTGTTTTTACAGCATCTTCTGCTGCTCTATTTAAAACTTTTATACCTTCATCTGCTAAATTACCTAACCCTATTTTGCGCAAACCTTTATCTACAGCTTGTAATTCTTGAGGCAACAAAATTTTTACTAACTCATTTCTGTAAAACCCATCTTTAGATGTTAATTTAGAAACTTGGTTTTTAATTCCATTATCTAACGCCTGACGTAAACCATTACCTATTTGCTCTTGAGACAGCACACCTCCATTTGGTAAATTGTTAACTACTTTTTGCAATTCTGCACATCCGGCAAATTGAATTGCAACCACTAAAACTAAAATTCTTTTTATCATTTTTATATTTTTATCTATTTTATAAGAAACTATTATTTTCTAAAAGTCACTTCTATTTAAAAGTATCTGTATTTTTATCATAACCATAAGGACAGTGCTTACAACCACTTTTACAACAATAACCTCTTTTAAGGTGAAACTTTTCCGTAAAAACTCGGTAACCTTGTTCGTTAAAATAAGAATCACCTTCCTCTATTGGAATTCTTTTATTATACATAACTACAAAAATATACTTTAATCCATAAAAAAAGCATTCAAACGAATGCTTTCTATTTTTTATTTTTCTTGCCCTGGTGGAAATTTGGATATAATTTCTTTTACAAACTCTTTAATTCGAGCTTCTTTCTTTTCTCTATTTTGAAGTTTTAAAGCTCCTGTTCCAATACCTTGCCAAACCAATTCTTTCTTTTCTTTATCTATAAAATCTATAAACAAAGTTCCTTCAGTATATTGATTTACATTAATATTATTATTCATACCCCACCAAGGGTTCCAGCCCCAACCAAAACCCCAACCAAAACCCATATTGTTTTGGTTTACGTTTACCTTTTCTCTCGATTTTGTAAAAATTCCAACCAACATATCAGGATTTTTAGATTTTGTAAACCCTTTTGCAATTAATTCGGCTTCAATTGCTCTTAGAATTCTCTTCTTGTCTAAATCAGAAATCTGCGCTTTATCTATTTCTGGTTTGTAAAAAGCAAATGTTTTGTATTTTGTAAAATCTACCTTTGTATCATAATCAGCAACTACTTTTACAGTTTTACAAGATGATAATATCACTAATGAAAATAAGACTACAGCTTTTAAATATTTCATAATAACTAGATTTAGAATTCACCAAATTTACATCAAATATTATGCCGATTTAACTTTAAAAAAATTCAAAACTCTTTTAACTATAAAGAAATTTTAAAAAACTCAGAGAATCCTTGTGTTTTTTAAGATTTTCGTAAATTGCACTCCTAAAATCAAACATTTATTACGAATGGAACAAATTTCTCCTTATAAACCTAAACATAAAGTTAGAATTGTAACTGCTGCTTCTCTTTTTGACGGGCATGATGCCGCCATTAATATTATGCGTAGAATTATACAATCTACTGGGGTTGAAGTAATTCATTTAGGACATGATAGGTCTGTAGAAGAAGTGGTAAACTGCGCCATTCAAGAAGATGTAAATGCTATTGCTATGACTTCTTATCAAGGAGGACATAATGAGTATTTTAAATATATGTATGATTTATTGCAAGAAAAAGGTGCTAACCATATCAAAATTTTTGGTGGTGGAGGTGGTGTAATTCTTCCTGAAGAAATTAAAGATTTGATGGATTATGGAATTACACGTATTTATTCTCCTGATGATGGAAGAGAAATGGGTTTACAAGGTATGATTAATGATTTGGTAGAAAAATCGGACTTTGCAATTGGAGATAATTTACAAGTAAATGTAGATGATTTAGCTAAAAAAGAAGCTGGTAAAATTGCACGAGTTATTTCTGCTGCAGAAAACTTCCCAGAAATTGCAAAAGCTACTTTAGAAGAAATTCATACTAAAAATGCAACTTCTAAAACTCCTGTTTTAGGAATTACAGGAACAGGAGGTGCAGGAAAATCGAGTTTAGTTGACGAATTGGTTCGTCGATTTTTAATTGATTTTCCAAATAAAACGGTTGGTTTAATTTCTGTAGATCCATCCAAAAGAAAAACTGGTGGCGCACTTTTAGGTGACAGAATTCGTATGAATGCCATTAATAACTCAAGAGTTTATATGCGTTCTTTGGCAACTCGTCAATCAAATTTGGCATTATCTAAATATGTAAATGAAGCTGTACAAGTTTTAAAAGCAGCTGCCTTTGATTTAATCATTTTAGAAACTTCTGGAATTGGACAATCTGACACCGAAATTATTGAACATTCTGATACTTCTTTATATGTAATGACGCCAGAATTTGGAGCGGCTACTCAGTTAGAAAAGATTGATATGTTAGATTTTGCTGATTTGGTTGCCATTAATAAATTTGATAAAAGAGGAGCATTAGATGCCATTCGTGATGTAAAAAAGCAATACATGCGTAACAATAATTTATGGGATGTTCATATGGATGACATGCCTGTTTTTGGAACGATTGCTTCTCAATTTAATGATCCAGGAATGAACTCGCTTTACAAAGCGATTATGGATAAATTGGTTGAAAAAACGAATGCTGATTTACAATCTAATATGGAAATTTCTGCAGCAATGTCTGAAAAGATATTTGTAATTCCACCCAATAGAGTGCGTTATTTATCAGAAATTGCAGAGAGCAATAGAAGCTATGATGATAAAGTTGAAGAGCAAGTTGTGGTTGCTCAAAAATTATATGGAATTCATCAAACTATTTTATCTATTCTAAATGTCACGTCGAACGAAGTCGAGACGTCTTTCCTTTCTAAAAACGGAATTGACCAAGATGAGATTCTTCGCTCCGCTCTGAATGACAAAACGAATGTCATTCCGACAGAAGGAGGAACGACTGACGAGGAATCTCAAATATTTTTTCTAAAATTATTAATCGCTCAATTTGATAAGGTAAAACTAAATCTTGACAACCATAATTGGGAAGTTATTTTAAATTGGCAAGAAAAGGTTCAGAAATATAAAAACCCTATTTATACATTTAAAGTTCGTGATAAAGAAATAAAGATAGAAACGCATAGTGAATCGCTTTCACATTCAAAAATACCAAAAGTTGCTTTACCCAAATATCAAGCTTGGGGAGATTTATTGAAATGGAATTTACAAGAAAATGTTCCTGGAGAATTCCCTTATACATCAGGCTTGTATCCTTTTAAAAGAACTGGTGAAGACCCAACAAGAATGTTTGCAGGTGAAGGTGGCCCAGAAAGAACCAACAGAAGATTCCATTATGTGAGTTTAGGAATGCCCGCAAAACGACTTTCTACCGCTTTTGACTCTGTAACTTTGTATGGAAATGATCCTGGGCACAGACCTGATATTTACGGAAAAATAGGTAATGCTGGTGTTTCTATTTGTTGTTTAGATGATGCTAAAAAACTCTATTCTGGTTTTGATTTGAGTCATACAATGACCTCTGTGTCTATGACCATAAATGGACCTGCACCAATGTTGTTAGGTTTTTTTATGAATGCTGCTATTGATCAAAATTGTGAGAAGTACATCAAACAACATCATCTTGAACATCTTGTAGAAAAAAAGCTATCAGAAATCTATGATAAAAAAGGTTTAGAAAGACCTAAGTATTATGGTGATTTACCTGAAGGAAATGATGGTTTAGGTTTACTTTTATTAGGAATTACTGGTGATTTGGTGTTACCTTCTGAAGTTTATCAACAGATAAAAAAAGACACATTAACACAAGTTAGAGGAACTGTACAAGCAGATATTTTAAAGGAAGATCAAGCACAAAATACGTGTATTTTTTCTACTGAATTTGCTTTACGTTTAATGGGTGATGTGCAAGAATATTTTATAGAAAAACAGGTAAGAAACTTTTATTCGGTTTCTATTTCTGGATATCATATTGCTGAAGCTGGTGCTAACCCAATTACACAATTGGCGTTAACTTTGGCAAACGGTTTTACCTATGTAGAGTATTATTTATCTCGTGGAATGGACATCAATAAATTTGGTCCAAACTTGTCTTTTTTCTTTTCAAACGGAATTGACCCAGAATATGCTGTAATTGGTAGAGTTGCTCGTAAAATTTGGGCAAAAGCGATGAAATTAAAATACGGGGCAAATCCAAGAGCGCAAATGTTAAAGTATCATATTCAGACTTCAGGTCGTTCTTTACACGCTCAAGAAATCGATTTTAATGATATTAGAACAACATTACAAGCTTTGTATGCTATCTACGATAATTGTAATTCTTTGCACACCAATGCCTATGATGAAGCTATTACTACTCCTACTGAAGAATCTGTAAGAAGAGCAATGGCGATTCAGTTAATTATTAATAAGGAATTAGGTTTGGCTAAAAACGAAAACCCTATTCAAGGTTCTTTTATTATTGAAGAATTAACAGATTTGGTTGAAGAAGCTGTTTTAGAAGAATTTGACAGAATTACCGAAAGAGGTGGTGTTTTAGGAGCCATGGAAACCATGTATCAACGCTCTAAAATTCAGGAAGAAAGTTTGTATTATGAAACCTTAAAACACACAGGAGAATTCCCAATTATTGGTGTAAATACTTTTTTAAGCTCTAAAGGTTCACCTACTGTTTTACCTGCGGAAGTAATTCGTGCTACAGAAGAAGAAAAATTAAATCAAATTAAAACAAAAGAAAGTCTTAATAAGGCGCATGAAGAAAATGTTACATTACAATTAGCAATACTTCAAGAAGCTGCCATTCAAAATGAAAACTTGTTTGATAAATTGATGGAAGCCACAAAAGTTTGTTCTTTAGGACAAATTACAGAAGCGTTATTTAAAGTTGGTGGACAGTATCGTAGAAATATGTAAACTGTGAGTAATTTTTACAAAAAAATTGTAAATCACTTATCTTAGAATTGATTTTAAATTACTTTACAAATAATAAAATCCGCACAATTTATGCGGATTTTTAAGTTTTGATTTCTTTAAAATTTAATATTTATCATAAGTTACTTTTCCAGATTTTAAGTAATTAATAATATGTGTTATAGACCTTTGTTTTGCTTCTCGAAAAGTTTTGGTGAAATTAAATAAGAAAACAGATTCTTCTCCAATTGCAACAAAATCTAAAATTTCTCTATTTGTCTTAGCATCGTAAACCTCTACTTTTACATTTATCACACAATATTCAACAGATGTTGTGGTATTCATTCCTCCAACTCCGTTCATATTCATTCCAGGGGAATTGTGCCATTCTACTCTATTGGTAACTTCAAAATTCGAAAAATAAATTACATAATCTGCATTTTCTTTGTTAGACGACTCGTATGTTGTGTTAGAAGTATCTATAAAAACAGAAGAAAAAACATCATTATTATTTAATTTTTTAGAAAAATCATTTAAATAACTTATAGCGAAATCGCTTTTCTCTGGGAAATTTTTTACAAAAGTTTTTTGAAACTCATTCACACGAATATCATCTGAAGCTACAATTAAAACCTTTTTTGTTTTTGGTGTAACAAAATCTTCTTTTTTAGTAATATGTTCTACATAGCTTTTTGAAACTTTACAAGACATAAAACTAAAAACAAACAATGTTGCCGCTAAAAAATAGTAAGTTTTTCTTTTCATCAAATTTTATTTATAATACAAAATTACTAAATTCATCAAAACTAAGAGTTGAAAAGTTAAATCCTTTTGCTAATAATTTTTCTGGATAAACTTTTCTACTTTTTAAAATTAATTCGGGTTCTGTTCTTAAAACAAATGCTCCGAATTTTAGCATTATTTTAGGAGTAGGGATACCTATAAAAGTCTTAAGTTTTTTTCTTAATATCTTTTGAAAGTCTTTATTTTTTATAGGATTAGGAACACATAAATTGTAAATTCCAGATTCTTTATGTATTAAAAACTCGATTGCTTTTACATAGTCTACTTCTGTAATAAAACTTATAAATTGATTTCCAGAACCTTGTTTACCACCAAAGCCAAATTTGGTTAGTCTTTTAATAATTGGAAAAGCCCCACCATTGTTTCCTAATACAATAGAAGTTCTGGTAATAATTTTTCTTGTTTTGGGTAATTGATAAGAATTAAAAACAGTTTCCCATTTCTTACAAACATCCATAGAGAAATCGTTTCCAATTTCTCCATTCTTTTCTGTCATTAATTTATCTTCAGAATGTGTATAAATAGTCGCTGACGAAGACTGAATAAATACTTTGGGAGGCAGCTTTAATTTCTGAACAACTTTACATAGAAGGTTTGTACTATCAATTCTACTACTATAAATCTTATCTTTGTTAATTTCTGTATATCTACAATTTACAGATTTTCCTGTTAGGTTTATTAAGACATCAGATTCTTCTAAAAAAGTAGACCAATAATTTTTAGTTTTTCCATTCCATTTTAAGTAAAAAACATTGTCTTTATTAACATGTTGTTTTCTGCTCAAGATATAAATTACATTCTTTTTATCTTTTGTAAAGTAATTTATTAAAAGTTTCCCTAAATATCCTGTTCCACCAGCGATTACTATTTTCATTATTCTTTTTCTTTTCTTATTCTTAAATTATTCTCTTTACTTGCTTTTCTTCCTTTTAAAAAGAAGACAATAAATAGTATCATGACGATTCCTAAATAGATTGAAAAACCACCAATTTTTGCACTCAAAGTTTCTACCAAATCTTTGTATCCAGACAAACTATAAATTGATATTATTCTTAACGCAAAACCAATGTTTAATAAATAAAACCCTATTTTAAATAATTTGTTGGTAGCCATAGCAATTTCTACTTTTTGGTTAAAAATATCTAACATAAAAATCTTACTATTTTTAAATAAATGTTGAGAAACAAAGGTGGTTAAACCAATGGCAATAGGTAAATAAATGATGTACGCAATTAATTCTAATGAAGTGTTCATAATTATTGATTTTTAAAATGTTTGTGAATGATGTAAACTGTGTAAATATTTATAAAATGAAGCGAGCCAATGATTAATAAAATATAACTCGATCTTCCTGTAACTTCTAAAATTATTTCTTCTAATGTATTTATTTTCCTCATTGTGTGTAAACTCCAAATAGCCAAACCAATATTTAGTAAATAGTAAGCTGTTCTTAATAAATTATTAATTCCGTTTCCAAATTTAATATCGTTTGGAAAATAGTTTAAGATATACACTTTTCCATTTTTGTAACAGAAGTTTCCCACATAAATTACAATTGTGCTTGATATTAAAATATACAATAGGTAAGTAATTTGATTCATATTTCTTTTTTTATAGATTCTAAAATGCAAGTAAAATATCCTGCAATACTTAATGGAATACATATGATGATAACCAAACCAAAACTATCTATTTCTCTAAACAAATCTGCCAGCCATAACAGACCATAAAAAAGAGTTATTCTCCAGTAAACAACTAACCTATTTTGGTTTTTCATTGATAATTTCTTCACAAAAACAATAAAATTATTGCCGATAACACTTGTGTAAAATCCAATACTAATTTGTGCATATAAGCCTAAAATAAAGGTTATATAAAGAGTTATTGTTATGATTAATGTAATTCTATTTATCTAAATTATTATGTTTAAAATTTTCATAGTTTCAGAAATTTATGAAAGTTTAAATGTAAATTTTTTTACTTTTTTATCATTTTTGTAAAGTTAGATAACAACCAATGTTCATCTGCTTTAATCGCTCTTTCTAAAATTCCATTTACCTTAGTGGTTACAGAAGATAAATCACTTAACACTTTTTTAAATTGTTTACCTTCTTCTGTTGTATCATCAACTTGTTGTAAATCTTCTAAGACTCTTAAAACAGGTTCTATCTCTCTTTTCTTTCGTTCTTTAGTAATTTGTTTAAATAATTCCCAAATATCTTTATCTGCCACAAAAAACTCTTTGCGCTCTCCTACTACAAATTCTTTTTGCACAATTCCCCAATCAATTAAAGCTCGTACATTCATGTTAACATTTCCACGAGAAATTTGTAAAGTTTCCATAATATCTTCTGCAGAAAGTGGCTTGGTAGAGACTAATAGTAAAGCATGCACTTGTGCCATGGTTTTGTTAATGCCCCAAGAAGTTGCTAAACTTCCCCAAGTTTGTATGTATTTGTTTTTTGCTTCATTTAATTCCATACAGCAAATATACAATAATTTTCTAAACTTTCAATAATTATTGAAAAATAAATAAATTTTACACTTATTTTTAATAGGTAAATAATTTCATTTAAAAAAAACATTTTAAATGCATCTTTTTTAATAACTTTAAGTCTATTCTATGAAAGTTAAAATCAATAAAAATGAAAAATTATAAAAATCAATGCTCTTGTAGTTGTGTAGAATGTATTAATGGCGATTGCAAAAATTGCACTTGCGAAAGTTGTACATGTTCAAATTGTAATTGTTAACTAAATTATGTCATTTCGAAATAGAAGAACCATTAAGAAATTTTATTATTTAAACTCCTCTACATTCGAAATGACTTTTAAAAATAAAAGAATAAATGGAAAATATAATTAAAATTGGACTACCATTTTTTTTTATTACATATTTCAGTATTGTATTTCTATTAAAAACCATAATAATTGGTAAAAAGATAGGTAAAAGTCCACTTGTTTTATCTACAAAAGATAAAACAGCTTATACCATTATTGGTAATTATTTTAAATACACAATCATAAGTGTTTTTCTATATGTTTTAACTTTTTCGATATTTCCTAACGTTAATGATTGTTTTTTACCCATAGAAATTTTAGAAATTAAAAGTTTAAAATTAATTGGGTTAAGCTTATTAATTCTTTCATTTATTTGGACAATTATTGCTCAAAATAATATGAAAAACTCTTGGCGAATAGGCATAGATTCTGAAATGAAAACAAAATTAGTAAAAAAGGGATTATTTAAAATTTCAAGAAACCCTATTTTTTTAGGATTAATTACAAGTCTAATCGGTTTGTTTTTAATAACACCAAATGCTGTAACTCTATTCTTTTTAATTTTGAGTTTTATGTTGATACAAATTCAAATTAGATTAGAAGAAGAATTTTTAATAGAACAACACGGAATTTGTTATCAAGAGTACAAACAAAAAACTAATCGATTTATTTAAAATGACAACAAAACAAGTTTGGACAAAATATTCTGAAGACTTAAAGCGATTTATCATTAGCAAAGTAAAAAACACAGCTATTGCTGATGATATTTTACAGAATACATTTATTAAAATCCATACAAACCTTCACACATTAAAAGACATTAAAAAACTAAAATCTTGGTGTTTTACGGTGGCAAGAAATTCGATTTTAGATTACTGGAAATCAACAAATAAAACCTTTGAAATTGCCAATTTTGAAAGCGAATCAACTATCGTAGAAAATATACATACAGAAAAAGATTGCTTAAGAGGCATCTTAAAGAACTTGCCAAAAAAGTACAGAGATCCTTTGTTTTTATCAGATATAAAAGGATTAAAACAGCAAGAAGTTGCCAATCAGCTCAAACAAAGTTTACCTACTACAAAATCTCAAATTCAACGCGCAAGAAAACTTATTGCGCAAGGTTTTATAGATTGCTGTGGTTTTGTTATGAATGATAACGGAAATTTAGTTGGTGAAATTCAAGAAAAAAAAGATTGCAAAGTTTGCAATTAATTTAACAGCATATATCTTTATATTTTATTTATCTTGGTAAAAACTTAAATTACCTAAGAGATGAAAGAATTAAAAAAAGAAGATATTCATCAAGAAGTATTCGATTTATATGATGATTACGCCCACAATAAAATGGATAGAAAAGAATTTTTACAAAAACTTTCTTTATATGCCGTAGGCGCTATTACTTTACCTGCTTTATTAAGTTTTATATCACCTAACTATACAGATTCTATTTTGGTTCAACCAGACGACCCAAGATTAAACTCTAAAATGATAGATTATCCTTCTCCAAAAGGAGGCAAAAAAATGAATGGGCTATTGTCTATTCCAAAAAACATAGAAAAAAAGTTACCAGGAATACTGGTCGTTCATGAAAATCGTGGTTTAAACCCCTATATTAAAGATGTAGGAAGAAGAGCAGCCTTAGAAGGTTTTGTTTCTTTGGCACCAGATGCATTAGCTCCTTTAGGTGGTTATCCTGGAAACGATGATGAAGGAAGAGCAATGCAAAGAAAACGTGACAGAATGGAAATGTTAGAAGATTTTATTGCAGGTTATAATTATTTAAAAAATCATAAAAATTGTACCGGAAAAGTAGGAGTAGTAGGTTTTTGTTTTGGGGGATGGATTTCGAATATGATGGCAGTAAAAGTTATAGATTTAAGTGCAGCTGTTCCTTTTTACGGTAGGCAACCTTCCAATGAATTGGCTGCAAAAATTAAAGCTCCATTATTATTACAATATGCTGGTTTAGACAAAAGAGTTAATGCTGGTTGGCCAGCTTTTGAAAAAGTGTTAAAAGCGAATAATATTGAACATATAGCTCATTTTTACCCAGAGGTAAACCATGGTTTTCATAACAATACAACACCAAGATATGATAAGCAAGCGGCAGATTTATCTTGGAAAAGAACCATAGAGTTCTTTAAAAAACATTTAAGAAGTTAGCAATGAGTGTACTAAAACACTTAAAACTCAAAATAAATTTTAAAAAAGTAAACTGTCCAAAATGTAAAGAAGAACAGCCTAAAATAAGAACGCCTAAAGGTTGGAGTGAGATTTTTTGGGGTGGAAATACTTGCAAAAACTGCGGTTGTAAAATGGATAGATTTGGTAATGAAAAAGGATAATAAAAAACTTATTAGCAAAGAATTAGAAGACTTTTACAACAAAGCTTCTGAAGAAACCAGACTTGAAAAAGGCATGGGATTTTTTGAGTTTGAACGCATTAAAGAACTCATAGAAATACACATTTCTAAACCAAACTCAACAATTATAGATGTTGGTGGTGGCACAGGAAAATACAGTGAATGGTTGGCAAAAAAAAATCATATTGTTCATTTATTAGAACCAGTTACAAAACATCTAAAATTAGCAGAAAAAAGAGCTAAAAAATTAAACAATCCTTTTTTTGTTACGAAAGGTATTGCTCAAAAATTACCTTATCAAAATAATACTGCAGATTTGGTAATTCTTCATGGACCTTTATATCATTTACAAAAAAGAGAAGATAGAATTCACGCTATTTTAGAAGCCAAAAGAATACTAAAAAAAGGAGGAATTATTTTAGGGTTCGCCATAAACGCAACTGCATCTACAGTTGTAGGTTTAATGAACGGAATGATTCATACCAACTCTTTTTTTGAGATGTGTAAAGAAGAACTCACTACAGGAATTCATAACGCACCCAAAGATTTTTCTTTTTTGTTGGCAGATGCCTACTATCACAAACCAAAAGAGTTAAAAGAGGAATTTTTAGAACAAGATTTAAAATTCATTAATCTTTTTGCGGTAGAAGGAATGATTTGGTTAGACAACGAATATTTTGCAAATATGTTAGATAAAAAGAAATCGAAAACGTTAAAAGAACTGCAAAAAATCACTCAGAATAATGAGTACTTGTTGCCTTTTAGTCCACATATAATGATTGCTGTTAAAAAATAATTTAGTTTTTTTTAACTTTAAAAACTACCTGTTTCTTTTTTTAGGAGCTCTACTCACCTTCTTTTTTCTTCGATTAAAAGGAATCGCATCATCAAAAGTATGTTTTGCTGCTTTTGCTTTTTTATTCTTTTGCCAAGAATTATTTTCTGGTAATAATTTTTGAAGCAAATCTTGTCTCCCAACCTTGTTTAATGTGTTACGAATCCAATCTTTATTTTCTTTCTTATACCAGAAGAAAAATTTATGCTGGTCTTCTTTCTCTTTTTTAGTCTTTGGAGTTCGTGTAGGTTTTAAAGTGTATGGGTGATATCCTGAATAATAAATAACAGTGGCAACTGTCATTGGTGTGGGTGTAAATCCTTGCACTTGCTCTAACTGAAAACCCATATCTTTAGTTTCGGCAGCTAAATTTGCCATGTCTTCTACTTCACTTGCTGGGTGACTGGATATAAAATACGGAATTAATTGCAAGTTCAATCTTTTCTTCATATTTATCTTATCAAAACGCTTCTTAAATAAATGAAAATATTTAAAAGAAGGTTTACGCATTAACTTTAAAACTGGGTCAGAAGTGTGTTCTGGAGCCACTTTTAATCGTCCAGAAACGTGTTTGGTCATTACCTCCTCTGTATAAGCATCTAACTCTTTGGCATCTGCATTTTTATTAAACTCTGGCACCAGCATGTCATGCCGAATTCCGCTTCCAATAAACGATTTTTTTACTTTTGGGTGTTTATCTACTGCCTGATACAAGTCTGTTAAAGGTTTATGAGACGTATCTAAATTAGAACAAATTACTGGCGAAATACAACTTGGTGCCACACATTTATCACAAATAGATTGCACTTTCCCTTTCATTTGATACATGTTTGCAGAAGGTCCACCAATATCAGATAAATAGCCTTTAAAATCGGGCATATTAGCTACTTTATCTACTTCTTTCAAAACCGATTCTTGACTTCTACTTGCAATAAATTTTCCTTGATGCGCAGAAATGGTACAGAAACTACACCCTCCAAAACATCCTCTGTGAATATTTATTGAGAATTTAATCATTTCAAACGCCGGTATTGGGCCACGTTTTTTGTATTTAGGATGCGGCAATCTTGTATAAGGCAAATCAAAAGAACCATCTATTTCTGCTTCTGTCATGGTAGGGAAAGGTGGATTTATCATCAACAACTGCTCACCTATTTTTTGAAAAATTCGTCTTGCCTTTAGCTTATTAGATTCTTGTTCAATAGTTTTAAAATTAGACGCAAATATTTTCTTGTCTGCCAAACAAGCTTCATGAGAATTGATTTCTACATCTTCCCAATCATTTACCACAGGGATTTTCTCTTCTTTTTGATTGATTAAAACCGCTGTTTGTTTGATATTTTTTAAGCTCGAAAACGGAACACCTTTTTGCAATAACTCTACAATTTCACGTAAAGGCTGCTCTCCCATTCCGTAAACCAACATATCTGCTTTAGAGGTGTCTAAAATGGTTGGCAATAATTTATCCGACCAATAATCGTAATGTGTTACGCGTCTTAAAGAAGCTTCGATTCCGCCAATTAAAACAGGTACTTCTGGAAACTTTTCTTTTAATATTTTTGAATATACAGATGTTGCATAATCTGGTCTAAACCCTTTATCTCCATTAGGTGTATATGCATCTTTATCGCGTCTTTTTTTACTAGCTGTATAGTTTGAAACCATAGGATCCATACAACCTCCAGTAACTGCAAAAAATAACCTTGGTTTACCTAATTTTTCGAAATCTTGTAAATTATCATTCACACTGGGTTGTGGAACAATAGCAACTTTTAAACCGTAACTTTCTAAAATTCTTCCAATTACTGCCGGTCCAAAAGAAGGATGATCTACATAGGCATCTCCACTAAATAAAATTACATCCAATTCTTCCCAACCCCGAATTTTTACTTCTTTCTTTGTTGTAGGCAACCAATCTGTTAATAGATGTTTTTTAGTTTCTTGCATAGTTTACAAAAATAAGTCATTTATAATTGACTATTATATGCTTTTTTTTAATAAAAACTAAATGCTGCCAAAGTTTTGTTAAATAAATTGAATCCTAGATAAAATCTAATATTTTTGCTCGAATTTTTAATTTATCAATCATGAAAAAAATACTATTTGCTATAATTACCATTGTTTTTTTGGGTAGTTGTGTTAGTTCTAAAATTTCTAAAAAAGGCAATACAATCAACGTTACCATAGATTTAAACAATGTTGTAGATGACAAAGTAAAAGTAGAAGTAAATCCAAGTAAATTAAATCAAAGAACCATTGTATACCAGATTCCTGCAATAGTGCCTGGCACCTATGCTATTAGTGACTATGGGCAATTTATTTCTAACATTAAAGCCTTTGACTATGAAGGCAAAGAACTTAAAGTAAGCAAATTAGACCCTAATTCTTGGCAAATTGACAATGCCAAAGAATTAGATAAAATTTCTTATTGGGTAGATGACACTTTTGATTCTGAAAAAAAACATGGTATTTATGTAATGTCTGGAACCAATATAGAAGCTGGTAAAAATTTCTTTCTAAATTTACCCGGTTTTGTTGGTTATTTTAAAAACATGAAAGAATCTCCATATAATTTAACTATTAATCATCCTGCTAATTTATATGAAACTACTTCTTTAACTAACAAAAACTCTACAAAAGAAGACAATACTAAAGATATTTTTACTGCGTCTAGATATGATGAGATCTCAGACAATCCTATTATGTATGCACCTCTTAATACTGTAAATTTTCAAATTAATGGTGTTAATGTTTCTTTAGCTGTTTATTCTCCAAACAACAAACATGCTGCTAAAGATATGGAAGAAGATTTAAAGAAAATGGTAGAAGCGCAAACTAATTTCTTAAAAGGATTTTCGACCACAGACGAGTACAATATTTTGGTCTATTTATTTGACCCAAAAGTGTATAAATGGAGAAGTTTTGGGGCATTAGAACACTTATCTTCAACTACAGTAGTGTATCCAGAAACTTACAGCAAAAAGCAACTGGCTAATGGTATGATAAATGGAACGGTTTCTCACGAGTTTTTTCATATTGTAACACCTTTATCTGTGCATTCAGAAGAAATTCATTCTTTCGATTTTAATACACCAAATATGTCTAAGCATTTATGGATGTATGAAGGAATTACAGAATATTTTGCAAACTTGTTTCAAGTTAATCAAGGATTAATCTCTGAGCAAGATTTTATTGACAGAATGAAAGGCAAAATTGCAAGGTCTTTGCGTTATAATGATACCATGTCTTTTACTAAAATGAGTAAAAATATTTTAGAAGATAAATACGCCAAAAACTACGGGAATGTATATCAAAAAGGAGCTTTAATTGGAATGTCTTTAGACATTTTGTTAAGAGAAGAAAGCAAAGGAGCATATGGGGTTAGAAATTTAATGAAAGATTTATCTAACAAATACGGGCAACACAAACCCTTTAAAGATGATGAAATTTTAGCAGAAATAGTAAGCATGACTTACCCTTCTGTGGGCACTTTTTTCGAAAATCACTTAACAGGTAACAAAGCCATTAATTATGATGAATACTTTGCTAAAGTTGGTGTTGTTAAGAAAAAAGAAAGTATTGATGCTGGTTATTTCTTTGATAACAATAGACAAATGTTTATTTCTGCAAATAGCAAAAGGCAAATTTATTTTACGAACAGAAAAAATACCGCTTTAGAAACTTTAGGCGTAAAAGCTAACGATATTTTAACAGCTGTTAATGGAGAAGCTATTACATTACAAAATATCAGAACTTTTATAGGACAATCTATACAATGGAAAGAAGGTGATAAAATTACTTTTGAAGTTTTAAGAAATGGAGAAAAACTAAAATTAGAAGGTAATTTTACAAAAGGTACTACAGAAATAGAGAAACTTGTTATAGAAGATTTGCCAGATACAAACCCTAAGAAAAAACTAAGAAATGCTTGGTTAAAAGGCTTATAAAATAAAAGAAGGTTCTCATAAGAGAACCTTCTTTTATTTTATAACCAAATGTGGAACCTTATCTAAATTCCAATCAATTACCAAACCTTTAGCTAAAGATTGTGCTATTTCTTTACCATATAAAAACTCACACAAATATAAAGCTGCTTCAAAAGATTTTGCTCCACCAGCAGAAGTAATGTATTTTCCATCGTGAACAAATAAAACCTCTTTTCTAATATCTAAATCTGGAAACATTGTTCTCATTTTATCAACATCGGAAGGAAAAGTTGTAGAAACTTTGTTATTTAACAAACCCGCTTTTGCCAACACAAATGCACCATCACAATGTGAAGTTATAAACGTCGCTTCTTTATCCATTTTATTAACAAAATCAATCATTACTTTATCTTCTAAGTCAGAATCTAAATGATGCTCAGCAGAAGGCACTACCAAGATATCAATCTTTGGCAAACTATCTTTTACATAATTAAAATCGGGTAAGATTTTTATGCCTTCAAAAGTGGTAATTGCCTTATCTGTTTTTGCTACTATAAAGACGTTCATCGCTTTAATATTTTTCCTAAAAACGGTATGCTGAAAAATATCAAAAGGAGCTGTTAATTCTGTGTTATAAGTTCCTTCCATTATTAAAAAAGCAACATTATATCTGTCTTTTTCTAATTTCGGAAAAATCTTTTCCAATTTATTTTCTACAACCTTATTTTCTGTTTTAGATTGGCAACTTAAGACTACTACCAATAAAACCCAAACTATTTTTTTCATAAAAAAACTATTAAATAATGATAAAAGTATTTAAAATCATTTTAACAATTCATTTTTTAATAACTCTTTTTTGTTTTGTAGTTTTAGCACATACTAAACCAAACTAATTATGAAACATTATCTGTCTTTATTACTAATTGGCTTTCTTATATTTTCATCTTGTCGTAAAAACACGCAAGAAGAAACTACAGAAAAAAAAGAAAATTATGTAGAAGAAAACTACACTAAGCAAGAAGTTGATATTGTAATGCGTGATGGAATAAAATTGCACACCACTATCTATTCTCCAAAAGATACAAGTAAAAAATATCCTATTTTAATGCAAAGAACACCTTATAGTTCAAGGCCTTATGGAGAAGGAAAAATGAAAACTAAAATAGGCCCTAATGTACATTTAATGAAAGACAAATACATTGTGGTCTATCAAGATGTTCGTGGACGTTGGATGAGTGAGGGAGTTTACGATAACATGCGTGCTTACAACCCTAATAAAAAAGAAAATGAAGCCGATGAAGTTTCAGACACGTACGACACCATAGATTGGTTGGTAAAAAATGTAGACAATAACAACGGTAAAGTAGGAACTTGGGGAATTTCTTATCCTGGGCATTATGCTACAGTATCAACTATAGATGCGCATCCTGCCTTAAAAGCAGCTTCTCCACAAGCCTGTATTGGTGATTTTTTCTTTGATGATTTTCATCATAATGGTGCATTTTTATTAAGTTATTTTAGAGCAATTTCTTTGTTTGGCACTTATAAAGACACGCCAACAGATTCTGCTTGGTACTCTTTTCCTAAAATGAATACGCAAGATCAATATCAATTTTTCTTAGACAAAGGTCCTTTATCGAACTTAAATGAATATTTTCAGTACGATAAATTAGATGTAAAAACCAATGAAAACAAAGATAGAATAGATGATTTTTTCTGGAAAGAAATAGTAGAACATCCTAATTATGATGAAGTTTGGAAAAGCAAAGGAATTATACAACATTTAGATAAAGTGCCAAGTTCTGTAGCTACTATGATTGTTGGGGGTTGGTTTGATGCTGAAGATTTATACGGTCCATTAGAAACTTACAAAGGCATAGAAAAACACGGCAAAGACAATTACAACACCTTAGTTTTTGGCCCTTGGGATCATGGGCGTTGGGCAAGTTCTGGGGTTAGAAATTCGGTTGGGAATTATTATTTTGGCGATTCTATTTCATTAAAATTTCAAAAAGAAGTGGAAACAAAATTTTTTCATCACTTCTTAAAAGGAAATGGCCATAAAAATTCTGGTTTACCTGAAGCTTATGTTTATGATTCTGGAAGAAAAGAATGGAAATCTTATGATTCTTGGCCACCAAAAAATATCGAAAAAAAAATAGGTTTTTTAAGAGAAAATCAAAAATTACAAATTGTAAATAAAAATACAGAATTCAAACATAAAATAGAGCCAATAAAATTTATAAGCGATATAAAACGTCCTGTACCCTATTCTGAAGATATTAAAACTGTTTTTACGCCACGTAAATATATGACAGACGACCAGCGTTTTGCAGCAAGAAGACCAGATGTTTTGGTATTTGAAACAGATATTTTAACCGAAGACTTTACTTTGGCTGGAGATATTATGGCAAAACTAAAAGTGGCTACTACAGGAACAGCAGCAGACTGGATTGTAAAAGTAATAGATGTACATCCTGCAGATGCTGAAGAAAATAACGATAAATTACAAGGTCATTTAAAAATGAGCAATTATCATTTAATGGTAAGAAGCGAAGTAATGCGTGGGCGTTTTAGAAATAGTTTTGAGAAACCAGAACCTTTTACACCTAACAAGAAAACGGATGTTAGTATAAAGTTACAAGATGTCTTTCATACGTTCAAGAAAGGTCATAAGCTACAAATTCAAGTACAAAGTACTTGGTTTCCTTTAATAGATTTGAACCCTCAAACTTATGTAGACAATATTTATAAAGCTAAAAAAGAGGATTTCAAAACGCAAACACATACTGTTTTTACCGATTCAAGTATTGCATTTTCTGTTTTAAAATAAAAACTATAAAAGGGGTTTTCTTAGTCTTTTTTCTATCTGTTTACTGTTTAAGTGGTCAAAATCTAAAACAACATCAATAGAAAAATAGACTTTGGGTAATTTATGTTAATGATTTCCATTCTCATCAATTACAGAAACAACTTCACATTTTAGCAAAAGACAAAAAAGAATTACAAGAGAAAAAATTAGTTATTTATCAGTTTGTAAATGATAAATTTACTACTGATTATAATACAGTTTGGTTTTCTTCAAAAAAACAATTCGAAACATTTCACAAAAAATCTAATAATTTTGAGGTTTTATTCATTGGATTAGAAGGTGAGGCAAAATATAGACAAACAAAATTAGTATCTTTAGAAAAAATATTTACCTAGATTGATGGCATGCCAATGCAAAAAAGAGAACTCAAAAATTAACTGAATGAACTGTAAAAACTGCCAAGATACTTTAGAAGAAAATGCTCATTTTTGCGACAATTGCGGAGCTAAAGTAGTTTTATATAGAATTACTTTTAAGCAGCTTCTTTTAGATTTTTTTATTAACACATTTGGGGTAGATAGTCGCTTTTTTCTTACGCTTAAAAAAATGATAACTCACCCTGATGATGTGATTAATGAATATCTAACTGGTGTAAGAAGACGTTATGTAAATCCGTTTGCTTTTTTAGCGGTTGGTGCAGGTTTATCTCTTTTAATTTTCAATTATTTTGCAGATGATTTTATAAGAATACAATCTACCACCAACACAAATCAAATAAAAGAAATTAAAAAAACTGCCGAAAAAGAGATTGTTATTACACCAGAAATGTCTGAAAAAGAAATTCAAAAGCTTTATTCTAAAAAGAAAGTTGCTCAAATGCAATTGAAATTTATGGATAAATGGATGCAATTTATGCTGCGTTACTTTAACCTACTAACTTTTGTTTTTCTTTTTATTTATGCTATTCTTAGTAAATGGACGTATTGGAAACCTCATAATTTTGGCGAACATATTGTTATCAATGCTTATGTTTATGGTTTTGCAACCTACTTTACAATTATATCTTTTATAGTTGCAATGCTAGTTCATCCAGATATTTATACCTTTAGTTTATTAATATATATTATCTATTACTTATATGTTTTTGGTAAACTATACAACTATGGTATTTTAAAATCTATTTTTAAATTACTACGATTTTTAATCGGTTTTGCTATACTTTTTATTATTTTAACAATTAGTGCAGGAGTTATTGGCTATTTACTTGGCAGATTAGGTATTGTTAGTATGAAATAATTGACTTTCTTTTTTTAAAACCCTTAATAGATATAGTAAAATTAAAACCCCTAAAAGAGCAAAAAGAGTAATTGCATTCCAAGTAAATTCATAACCAAATTCATTTACCATTTGCATACCCACATTATGACTAAAGATGTGCGATAAAGAAAATGAAATGCTGTACAATGCCATATATTCTCCTTGATTTCCTTTTTTAGCTCTTTCTACTGCAAAAGCATTCGAAAACGGAAAAGCAATCATTTCTCCTACCGTCATCAATAACATTCCTATAATTAGAACACCTATCCAACCTGTAAGGTTTAAAACGATAAAGCTTAGTGCTGTTAAAAACAACCCCAAGGTAATCAGTTTTACTTTCGATTTTTTAGTGTCTTCTAACCATTTTATTAAGGGCATTTCAAATAGGAAAATAAAGAATCCGTTGAATCCCATTAGCAATCCAATTTCAAATTCCGATAAAAATCGATTGTCTTTATAATACAATGGCATGGTAGAAAAATACTGCAAGAACACAAACCCGAAGATAAACATGGCTATAAAAAATATCCAAAAAGCTTTGTCTTCGTAAGCAGAAACAGGGTTTTTGGCTTTTACTTCGTCTAAAACTGTTACTTTCTTCGGATTTAAAACAATTAACAATAAGAAAGCAGCTAAAACACAGGTAATTCCATCTGTCCAAAACAAACCTTGATAGCCAATTCCTGTAATTATTAATCCTCCAATTGCAGGACCAGCAGAGAACCCTAAATTAATTGCCCAACGGATTAAGGTTACAGAACGAGTTTTATTTTCTAATTTACTGTAAGCGCTTAAAGCCACAAACATAGCAGGTCTAAAAGCATCTGCTACCAACATAACTAAGAAAATTCCGGCACAAAATCCATGAAAAGTAGTAACATATTGTAACATTACAAACAAAATACCTGTAAGCAATAAACTAACAAACATTACTTTATAATAACCTATTTTGTCTGTTAGCTTACCTCCTATCCAAGTTCCTACAACAGAACCCAATCCAAAGAAAGACATAATCCAACCAACATCTGGAATAGAAAAATTAAGGTTCTTATTTAAATATAATGATAAAAAAGGAATCACCATGGTTCCAGATCTATTGATAAAAGTGATTAAAGATAACCACCAAACTTCTTTAGAGAGTCCTTTAAAAGTATTAAAGTAGTTTTTAAAAAGTGTTTTCATTTTAGGTTGAGTTGATATTTGTATAATAAAAAAGTCCGACTAAATAGTCGGACTTTTTTAATTGTTTGATTTTATATTGATATCATCAAAACATATAAATATACCGACTTTGGTGGTTTTTAATCCACGATAACTGGGTAATACATGTAGTGATTTTCCTCATTGTTGTTTTAATTACTGCTCAAAACTACATAAAATTATTTGAATATTGTATTTTTGATTACCTAAAATATACAGATGGCACTTTTTAAAAAAAATTACTCCCTTTATGTTTTATTATTGTTTTTTGCGCTTAGCTTAACAAATTGTGCTGCCAAAAAAAAGATAGTAATTCAACAAAAAACAACTGAAAAAACAGATAAAATATCTGACAAAAACATTTTATATCTTATAGATGGCAAAGAAATTTCATCTAAAGATATTCATAAAATAAACACAAATAACATACATTCTATTACAGTAATTAAGGGCAAAAAAGACATTAAAAAATATACTGATAAATATTATGATGGAGTTGTAATTATAACAATGAAAAAATTATGAAAAAACTAATTTTATTCTGCTCTTTTATTGTACTTTTTTCTTGTGGTAATACAAAAACATTTCAAAGTTTTTTTAACAATCATAAAAAAGATTTGGGAGTAACTGCTTTTCAAGTACCTAATTTTATGAGAACCATATTAACTAACATTTCGCCAGAAATTAATAGCTTATTTGGTAATGTAAAAGATTTTAAATTTATAACATTTAAAGACATTTCTAAAGAAAAACAACTCACCCTTATTCAAGAAATAGATTTGGTTACGGCTCATAATTTTACCGATATTTTAAGAACAAATAGTGTAGAGAAAACTAAAATTATTTCTGTAAAAGAAGATGGAAATACAGTTACACAAGCCATTATTTTTAATACCACTTTAGCTAAAAGTTCTGTTTTTTATTTAAAAGGCAGGTTTAATCCAAATCAATTAAAAAAACTATCAGAAACCAATCAATTTGAAAATTTATCAGATAAATTAATTCAGAACTATCAAATATCGCCAAAAACGCCTAATTTTAATTAAAAAAATTACACAATGAAAAAAATACTTTTAACCTTAACTTTATTGATGATATTTGCTTGCAACTCGCAAGACAAAAGACCTTTACCTGGCAAAACTAAATATCAACAAAAATTAAACGCTAGTTATAAAGACGCTTCGAAATCGCCTTTAAAAAAGAAAGATTTAAAGAACTTTAAAGGTTTAGATTTTTTTCCTGTAGATTCTTCTTATGTCGTAAAAGCTAAATTTACAAAGACAGAAAACGCACCTACTTTTAAAATGGCAACAACTACAAATAGAAAACCTCTGTACAAAGAATACGGAAAGTTAAATTTTATAATACAAGGTAAAGAATGTGAATTAACAATCTACCAAAGTCAAGACGATTTACGTGATGAAAAATATAAAAATTATTTATTTTTACCTTTTACTGATACTACTTCTGGTGAAGAATCTTATGGTGGTGGACGCTATATGGATGTAATGATAACTGATATTACTGAAGACAATACAGTAACTTTAAACTTTAACAACACTTACAACCCTTATTGTGCTTATAACGATAAATATTCTTGCCCATTAACCCCAAGAAAAAACCATTTAGAAGTAGCTATAAAAGCAGGTGTAAAAACGTTTAAAAAACACTAACTATTTCATATTTTTATTGGTCATATACAAACCGTAAATTGCACTAAATACAATTTTAAACCCAAAAAAGTTTTTCCATTTTCCATCTGAGAAATTGTTTTTATTTAGAGTTTCAAAATCTCCAGAAAAAATTTCTGAAGAGCTATTTATTAATAACGAAATAACGGTTACAATTACAAAAAATGGAAAGGCAACTTTTGCAAAGTTGGTCCAAAATATAGGCTGTTTTATTTTTTCTAAAAAAGACATTTATTTTAGTTTTTTGTTGTTATGATGACGAACGTGATCGCGTTTGGTTTTAATATCTAATTTCTTTTCGAAAGCTTCTTCTAAATTTACACCTGTTTGATTTGCCAAACATAACACTACAAAAAGCACATCAGCTAACTCTTCTCCTAAATCTTTATTTTTATCCGATTCTTTTTCACTTTGCTCGCCATAACGTCTTGCAATAATACGTGCAACTTCACCCACTTCTTCTGTTAATTGTGCCATATTTGTAAGCTCATTAAAATAACGAACTCCATGATTTTTAATCCATTCGTCTACTTGTTGTTGCGCGTTTTGTATGTTCATTTTAAATTTTAAAAAATTGAAGAATTAAAAAAATCAAAGATAACTATTATGAAATAATTTAGTTTGTTTCTAAGTTTATTTTCTTACATTTAGATAACATCAAATATAAAGCCTTTGAAACAGTTTTATATCTTTACGTAAGGTACAAGCAAATCGAAACTGGACAAAAAATTGAAAAAAAATGAAAAAAATATTATTACTTATTGTTTTAAGCATATTAATTCCAGATAAATTATTAGCTTGTAATTGGGTTTCAAGTTCTTTTTGCTCTACAAGTCAATCCTCACTTTTTCAAAATGACTTAATTGTTTATGGAAAAATTATTGCAATCGACAATGACGGAATAGATTTTGAAATCATAGATGTTTTAAGAGGCCAAGAAAATAAAACAATTATAAGAATTTGGGATGGTGTTGACTTTGAATGTAATGGAACTTTCTCAATGGCTGCAGCTGAGTTAGGAACTATTAACAATCATTTAATTATAATATTACCTAAGATAGCTGAAAAGAAAAGCTCTTGGGAAGTAATTGGAGATTACAGAAGACCTGATTTTTTTGAATACACCCCCAATTTAAGAGTTGAAAATGAAATTGTTTATGGACTAATTTCTGGAATTGAAACCTATCCATATGTTGAAGAGCAAGCAACTTACGAAAACTTCAAAAATTCTTGGAATAGTAATAATGATTGTTCTTCAGTTGTTCTCAAAAACGAAAATTATAAATTTGAACAATTCAAAGTTTTATCGCTATCAAACAACAAATTTAAAATCGTTTTAAGTAATTCATCGAAAAAACAATTGAATATTTATAATGTATTTGGTTTAAAAGTGAAATCTGAATTTCAAGTGAATAATGAAATTGAAATAGACTTATCTAACTATTCTACAGGCGTATATTTCATCAATTTAGTTTATGAAAACAATGAAATAAAAACCATAAAATTGATTAAAAAGTAAATACCATAGCCTAAACTCCTTGTGTACAACTAATTAGGTGCGACTAACTTACTCCATAAGGGGCATCTCACTAAACAATATAAAACATTAAAACAATACGTTGTAAGGCAGTTAAAAAAATGAGCATTAATAGAATTTTAGAAAAATATAAACTGATTAAAAAAATGCCTTATAGTAATGTGTAACCGCCATCAAATTATTTCAAAAACTCACAAACCTCTTTATAAAATTGAGTAGGTTTTTCTGCATGCAACCAATGCCCAGCGTTTTTTATTTCTACAATTGTTGCCTTTGGGAAATGTGCATCTATGATAGACACTTCATTTTGAGTGATATAATTAGACTTATCGCCTTTTAAGAATAAAGTTTCATTTTCAAAAACAGTAAATGGAGGGAGCGCTTCACCTACTTCAGAATTATTTTCTGTAAGAGATTGTAAATTAAACCTGTAAGCAAGTTGTCCTTTTTCTTTCCAATACACATTTTTTAGTAAAAATTGACGTACACCAAATTCTGGAATTAATTTCGACAGTTTTTTATCAACTAAAGTCCTTGTGTTATCAATAGAGAAATCTATAGAGTTTAAACCTGCTAAAATAGCATTATGATGTGGTTGATATTGACGTGGTGAAATATCTACAACAATTAACTTATCAACCAATTCTGGATACGTAACTGCAAATAACATTGCTGTTTTACCGCCCATAGAATGCCCCATTAAATAAACACTTTCTAATTGATAATGATTGATATAGCTGTACAAATCTTGTACTAAAACCTCGTAATTAAATTCGTCTGCATGGAAACTTCTTCCATGATTTCTTTGATCTATTAAGTGAACTTCAAAATCATTAGAAAACTGATTTCCTAGAGTTTTCCAATTATCAGACATTCCAAAATAACCGTGTAAAATGAGTAATGGAGTTCCTGTTCCTTTTATGGTTGAGTGTAAAATTGGGTAATTAGGCATTTGTATTGTTGGATTTTTAGATTTCTCAATCGCTTAAAAAAGCTAATTTCGAAATAACAACTGAGACTGAATACATTTAACTGTAAACTTTAAACTATTGAAGTCGATGTAAATACATATTCACAACATTCTCTAAACCCAGATACAAACTCTCGGCAATTAAAGCATGTCCAATAGAAACTTCTGCTAAATTTGGTATATTATCTTTAAAAAATTTAATATTATCTAAACTCAAATCATGACCTGCATTAATTCCTAAACCCAAATCGTGAGCTAAAATTGCAGCTTCTGCATACGATTTTACGGCTTCTGTATTTCCTTTTTCAAACTCACTCGCAAACTGTTCTGTATACAGCTCAATTCGGTCTGTGCCTGTTTTTGCAGCAGCTTCTATAAACCTTTTATCAGTATCAATAAAAATAGAGGTTCTAATTTTATTTTGTTGAAACTCTTGAATTACTTCTTGTAAAAAAGATTGGTTTGTAATTGTGTCCCACCCTGCATTAGATGTTATAGCATCTATGGCATCTGGCACCAAAGTAACCTGAGTTGGTTTTACTTCTAAAACCAAATCCATAAACGATTTTATAGGATTTCCTTCAATATTATATTCTGTAACAACACTATTTTTTAAATCTCTTGCATCTTGATAGCGAATATGTCTTTCATCTGGTCTTGGATGAATCGTAATTCCTTCTGCACCAAATTCTTGAATATCTGTTGCCACTGTTAATAAATTCGGCACATTTCCTCCACGAGAATTTCGTAAAGTTGCTATTTTGTTGATATTTACACTTAACTTTGTCATTGTCTAAAATTAGACTGCAAAGGTAAATTATTAAATCATTTTATCCTATATTCGTAAACGATGAATATGAACGATTACATCTTAGAAGAAATAAAACCATTACGTTTAAAAGATACTGTTAAACTTGCCCAAAAAGTATTTAAAAACTATCCTATTACACATTTTCCAGTAATTGAGAACAATAAATTATTAGGATCTTTTGCTGAAGAAGATATACAAACCGTAGAAAATAAAGAAGTTGAGTTAGTCGCTTACGCACATTTATTACATTCTTTTTTTGCGGATGAAAAAGCAACTGTCTTAGAATTATTAAAAATTTTTGCAGACAATGACACTAATATTATTCCTGTTTTAAACGATGAAAAAGACTATTTAGGGTATTTTGATTTGCGTGATGTATTAGACGTTTTTTCTACAAGCCCTTTTATGATTGAAGAAAGTGAAACCTTAATTATAGAAAAATTGAGAAATGATTATTCTATGAGCGAAATTACTCAAATTGTAGAATCTAATGGAGGGAAATTATTAGGGTTGTATATTTCTGAAAAATCATCAGAATATGTGCAAATTACTTTAAAAATAATTTCTGATGAAGTGAATGAGATTATGCAAACTTTTAGAAGGTATGATTATAAAATTATCTCTATGCACGAAAATGATATTTATTTAGAAGACTTAAAAAACAGATCAGAATATTTGCAAAAATATTTAGAAATGTAAGTATAGTAAGACTTAAAGAAAAAACATAGTGAAAAAAGCAGCAATTTACGGTCAATCTTACGCAATTTCTTCAAAAAAAGAAATTCATACTTTACTAAAAGTTTTAGAAAAAAATAACATCGATTTTTACATAGAACAGCAATTTTATCAACTTCTAACAAAAAACAAAGTTTTAAAAGACACCTACAATTACTTTAAAAGCTTTAACGATTTAGATAGTTCTTTCGACATTATGTTTACAGTGGGTGGAGATGGTACTTTTTTACGTTCTGTAACTCACATTAGAGACTTAAACATCCCTATTTTAGGAATTAACACAGGCAGGTTGGGTTTCTTAGCAATTGTACCAAAAGATGTTATAGAAGAAAGTATTGAATTGGTTTTAAAAGGAGAATACACCTTACAAGAACGTTCTTTATTATCTGTAAAAACCACACCAAAAGTTGCAGATTTTTCCGAATTAAATTTTGCCTTAAACGAGGTTACAATCGCAAAAAAAAACACAACTTCTATGATAGGTGTAAAAACGTATTTAAACAAAGAATACTTAACCAATTATTGGGCAGATGGCTTAATAATTGCCACACCAACAGGTTCTACAGGTTATTCTTTAAGTTGTAATGGCCCAGTAGTATTGCCAGATTCTAAAAACTTAGTAATAACACCTATTGCACCTCATAACCTTAATGCAAGACCCATGATTATTTCTGATGAAACTAAGATAAATCTCGAGGTAGATTCAAGAGAAAAAAGCTACTTAATTTCATTAGACTCAAGAGTAACATCTGTACCAAAAAACACAAAGATTTTTATAGAAAAAACATCTTTTACTATTAAAAGTATTTTACCTAAAAATCAATCGTTTTTAAAGACTTTACGAAGCAAACTTTTATGGGGAGAAGACATTAGAAATAAAACAAACCTTTAACGTATTTCTTGCAATATTTTTTTAAAATAGTTGTTATTCAAAAAAGACTGAATATTAACTTTATAAAGCAAATTGAAATTCCTATATTTGCTCGCTATTTTTTAAAATGAAAACCAAAATATTATTTTTTTTACTCGTTAGTTTTTCCTCTATTTTTATTGGACAAGTACATGAAGTTGGCTTAACATTAGGAGGTTCTAATTATGTAGGAGACGTAGGTAGAAATAACTATATTTATCCTAACAAACCAGCAGCTGCCGTTTTTTACAAATACAATTGGAATCCAAGAATAGCTCTAAGAGCAACCTATAGCTATATTCCTATTCAAGGTAATGACCTAAATGCCGATACAAAATTTAGAAAAGATAGAGGCTTTAATTTTACGAATACTATTAACGAATTTGGTGTAGGATTAGAATATAATTTTTATGAATACGATTTATCTTCAGATGATAAAACTTGGACACCATATTTACTTTTAGAATTAGTAGGCTTTAACTATACAAATGTAGAATCTCATCCATCAATAGGAACAATTAACTACGGAAACAAAACTTCTTATGCAATTCCTTTCGGATTTGGTTATAAGTCCAAATTATATGGTACTTTAGCGTTTGCAATAGAAGCAAAATTTAGATATACTTTTGTAGATGATTTAGACCTTGTTTCTAATATAACACCTAATGTAAATTTAGAAGGCACAGGTAATGATTGGTATATGTTTACAGGCGTTTCTTTAATATATACGTTTGGTAGACCTGCATGTTATACAAAAGGATTATAGTATATGGATAAAAAACTACTTATTGATTTAGACCGAGTTCCAAAACACGTTGCCATTATAATGGATGGTAATGGACGCTGGGCAAAAAGTCAGGGAATGAATAGGGTTTTTGGGCACAGAAATGCTTTAAAATCGATACGAGAATCTTTAGAATCTGGAGATGAAATTGGTGTAAAAGCAATTACCTTATATGCTTTTTCTACCGAAAACTGGAAACGACCTAAATATGAAGTAAATGCACTAATGAATCTTATGATAAGTGCTTTAAACGACGAACTTCCTGGTTTTCAAAAAAAGAATGTACAAGTAAAATCTATTGGAAATCCAGATAATTTACCCAAAAGAGCACAAAAAACACTCAAAAAAGTTATCGAAGAAACAAAAAACAATACGGGTATAATTCTTTCTTTGGCTTTAAATTACGGTTCAAGAGAAGAAATTGTTAATGCTTTTAAAAACATATCTAAAAAAGTTGTTAATAAAGAACTTAATATAGAAGAAATTGACGAAAATACTATAAAAAACCATTTATATACATTTAATTTGCCCGATGTTGATTTAATGATAAGAACAAGCGGAGAACAACGCATTAGTAATTTCTTATTGTGGCAGATGGCATATGCCGAATTATATTTTACAGATATACTTTGGCCAGATTTTAGACAAGAGCATTTTTATGATGCGATTATAGATTACCAGAATAGAGAACGAAGATTTGGAAAAACAAGCGAACAAATTACAGAATAAATTTTTTATGAAATTATTTTCTGCTGCAATAGTAATATTTACAATATTTTTTACATTTAGTGCAAATGCACAAAATAAAAAAGACAGTTTATCAACTATAAAAAAAGACACTTTACAAATAAAAAATATTACTTACGAAAAAGGTAAAGAATATATTTTAGGAGGTATAAGTGTAACCGGTTTAAAAAAATTTAGCGAAGAAACTGTAAGAGTTTTTACAGGTTTAAGAACTGGTCTTCCAATAAAATTACCCGGAGACAAACTAACAAGTGCCATAAAAAAATTATACGAAAGCAAGCAGTTTAGCAATGTCGATGTTTATTTATCTAAAGTAGATGGTAATACAGTATATCTTCAATTCGATGTTCAAGAACTACCCCAATTAAACAAGGTTCAAATTACAGGAGTTAAAAAAGCAAAAGCTAAAGAATTAAAAAAAGAAGCTGAGTTAAAGTTAGGCGCAATGGTTACAGACAACCTTATTGTAACTACAAAAAACTATTTTACAAAAAAATATACCGATAAAGGTTTTTTAAAAGCCAAAGTTAGTTTAGATGTACAAAGAGACACTGCAGATATCAATACTGTTAATATGTCTATTTTTATAGATAAAGGCAAAAAAATTAAAATTAAAGACATTATCTTTAAAGGTAACAAAGCGCTATCAGACAAAAAGCTCAAAAAAGCGATGAGCAATACTAAAGAAAAGTTTATTGGTCGTTTTTGGAAAACTTCAAAATATATCGAAGAAGATTATCAAGAAGATTTAGAAAGCATCTTAGACAAATATAGTAGATTAGGTTATAGAGATGCTCGAATTCTTAGCGATAAAATTACTTGGAATGATGACAATACCATTAACATTCATTTAGAATTAGAAGAAGGAAGACAGTATAGATTTGCAGAAATTTTATTTGTTGGTAATAAAGAATATACAGACGAACAACTACAAAGCTATTTAAGAATAGAAAAAGGCGATATTTACAATGGCGCTGTATTAAAAGAACGTATTAAAGGAGATGGTACACCAACTTCTCAAGATATCTCTACACTTTATCAAGATAATGGGTTTTTATTTTCTTCTGTAAATGCAGTAGAAACAAAAGTAAAAAACGATTCTATTACAGTAGAAATTAGAATACGAGAAGACGAAAAAGCTCGAATAAGAAAAGTTACTGTATCTGGAAACGACAAAACTAACGACCATGTTTTATTTAGAGAAATACGTGTTAAGCCAGGAGACTTATTTAGTAGAAGTGCAATTATTAGGTCTATTAGAGAAATTGGACAATTAGGTTTCTTCGATGCAAATGTTTCTCCAGATGTAGTGCCCGATTATCAAAACAAAACTGCAGATATAGATTTTACTGTTGTAGAAAAAGGAGGAAGTCAAATAGAATTACAAGGTGGTTATGGTGGCGGTTCTTTTATTGGTACATTAGGTTTATCTTTTAATAACTTTTCGATAAGAAATATATTTAATAAAGAAGCTTACAAACCATTACCAATGGGAGATGGACAAACATTATCGTTAAGATTACAAACAAGTAGAACATTTAGCACCTATAGTTTTTCATTTACAGAACCATGGTTAGGAGGTAAAAAACCACAATCTTTGTCTTTTTCTATATATTCTTCTAATCAATACCAATTAAACCCACAAACTTTTGATGTAGATAGAAGTAGAAGTTTAGGAATTATTGGTGCCTCAGTAGGTCTTGGAAAACGTTTAAAATGGCCAGATGATTATTTTCAACTATCACAAACAATTGCATACCAAAGTTTTAGATTAAAAGATTATGGTTTTAGAGTTGGTAACGACGTTCTTAATAATGGTACATTAAATAACTTATCTTACAATGCAGTTATAGCAAGAAACTCTGCAGGTCCAAGTTTAATTTTTCCAACCTATGGTTCAGAATTTTCTTTTGGAGTAAAAGCTACTTTTCCTTACTCATTAGTAAACGGAAAAGATTACAAACAGCCAAATGGATTAACCAATACAGAAAAAAGTGCTTTTTTAGCAGATAAATACAAATGGTTAGAATATTACAAGTTTAATGCAAAAGGAAAATGGTACACTTCTTTAGCTAATAAGTTAGTTTTAATGACTAATGCAGAAATGGGTATTTTAGGATATTATAATTCTGAAGTAGGCTTATCTCCTTTCGAAAGATATTTTGTTGGTGGAGATGGTATTGCTGTTTTTCAATTAGATGGAAGAGAAGTTGTTGGTTTAAGAGGTTATGAAAACAATAGGTTATCTTCTATAGATGGTGGTTCTATATACAATAAATTTCAATTAGAACTTCGTTATTCTATTACAGATTCACCTTCTGCATCTATATATACTTTAGGTTTTTTAGAAGCAGGTAATTCTTATGACAATTTTAGTAGCTTTAATCCGTTTGAATTAAAACGTTCAGCAGGATTAGGAGTAAGAATATTTATGCCAGCATTTGGTTTATTAGGGATAGACTTTGCTCATGGTTTCGACCCTTTACCAGGTCAAAACGTAAAATCTGGATGGCAAACACATTTTATTATTGGAAGACAATTCTAAGAAAACTGTAAATTTGCAATACTAAAGTTTTTTTGGCATGGTTTTTTCTAAATACATTATACAAATGAAAAAAATATTTTTATTAGTCGTTCTTTTATTTACTATTAGTACTTCTTTGGGGCAAAGAAATCAAGTAATTGCTTACATAGACATGGAATATATTTTAGAAAATATTCCAGAATATCTTGAAGCACAGAATACTTTAAATGCTAAAATTGCAAAGTGGAGAAAAAAATTAGATGACCAAGCAAGGCACATCGAAATTCTAAAAACAGATTTAGCTAATGAAAAAGCTATTCTAACTAAAGATTTAATTGAAGAAAAAGAAGAAGAAATAAATTTAAAACAAGTAGAGCTCAGAAGATTAGAATCTTTATATTTTGGCCCTAAAGGCGATATGTTCTCTGTAAGAAAACAATTAGTTAAGCCAATACAAGATCAAGTATATAATGCAATACAAAGCATTTCTAAGCGAAAAAAATATGATTTTGTATTTGATAAAACAAGTGATTTAGTAATGCTATATTCAAATAAAAAATACGATATTAGCGACCTTGTTTTAGCAACCATAGACAGAACAAGATTAGTCAATCAAAAAAACGAAAAAAGAAAAGCAAAGAAAAACGAAAAGAAAATCACTCCAAAAAAGGAATTAACTGAAAAGCAAAAGACAGTTATAAAAAAGAAAGAAGATGCTATAGCTAAAAAAATTGCAGACAAAGAAGCAAAAAAGAAACTAATTGCAGAAAAAAGAAAAAAACTCTTAGAACAAAGAGAAGAAAAAAGAAGACTTTTAAGAGAAAAAAAAGCAGCTGCTAAAAAGAAAAAAGAACAAGAAAAAAAAGATAAGAATAATAATTAAATTAAAACAAGAATGAAAAATTTAAAAACGTTACTATTAATTGCTGTATTTACTTTAGGTGTTGGTGGTGTTGCAAATGCACAAAAATTTGGTCATATCGACTTTGAAAAATTAGTAGCTGAAATGCCTGCAACAAAAGCACTTAAAACTGATATGGAAAAGTTAGGAAAAACTTACCAAGATGAAATAGTTGGGATGGAGAAAAAATTAGAAGCTACACGAAAAAAGTACATTGCAGAATCTAAAACTCAAACTAAAGCAACTAACGATAAAAGAGCTCAAGAATTGCAACAAGAAGGTCTAAAATTAGAGCAAGCTAGAAGAATTGCATACCAAGACATGCAAAAAAAGCAAGCAGATGAATTACAACCTATAATTGAAAAAGCTCAAAAAGCAATCGAAGATGTTGCCGCTGCAAAAGGTATTACTTATGTTTTTGACGCTTCTGTAGGAAAAGGTTTATTAGTAAAAAAAGGAGAAGATTTATATAATGCAGTTAAAGCTAAATTAGGCTTCTAAACAAACCTAACAAATAACATTAAAAACCTACTGAACTCAGTAGGTTTTTTTTATTTTTACACGATGTCTAAATCTAATAATTATCCTATTGGTCTTTTTGATTCTGGTGTAGGTGGCACTTCTATTTGGAAAGAAATAAAACTACTTTTACCTAACGAATCTACCATTTATCTTTCAGATAGTAAAAATGCTCCTTATGGTAATAAGAATAAAGAAGATATAATTAAATTATCTATTAAAAATACAGAATATCTTATAGCGAAAAACTGTAAGTTAATTGTAGTTGCCTGCAATACAGCAACAACAAATGCTATTAAACTTTTAAGAGAAAAGTATGATATTCCTTTTATAGGAATTGAACCAGCCATTAAACCAGCTGCTTTAAAAACCAAAACTAATACTATTGGTATTCTTGCTACAAAAGGTACTTTAAACAGTAAATTATTCGAAAAAACTTCTAATAAAATCAATCAAAAAATAATTAGAAAGGAAATTATAGGTAAGGGATTAGTTGAATTAATAGAAAACGGAAAACTATATTCTGATGAAATGACACAGCTTCTATCTTCTTACATTACTCCTTTAATGAAACAAAATGTAGATTGTTTGGTCTTAGGATGCACACATTATCCTTATTTGATTCCTCAAATAAGAGAAATTGTTGGACACAATATTCAGATTATAGATTCTGGTGAAGCAGTTGCAAGACAAACAAAAGCTATTTTAGAAAAACATCAATTAGTAAACACTTCTAATATAGAAGCAACACATCAATTATTTATTAACAAGAATAAAAAGTTTTTAGAATTTTTAATTCAAACAAATAATCAAATAAAAGTTATAGAAAAAGATTTTTAAAATCTTCCAAAAGCTGCATTAATATTAGGACAAGCTGCTCCTCTTGGTTCTTTTGTCCATAAATTAATACCAACTGAGACCTGATGAAATCCAGAGTTTGTTAAAACAGTATCATTCATTTGATTTGTATAGGTGTAAGAAAACATAAAATTTTCGTAATTAACACCTATAATTGGTGATATAAATTGAGAATTATCTATAGTATTTGCATCAAAACTTCTTCTGTAAGATACAGCTGCCCAAAGTTGGGTTTTAGATAAAGTCTTATAAGCTTTAATGTTAAAATCTGCTATTCTCTCTCCTGTTCCTTGTTTTACTTGAAGCATTAAAGAAGGTTCTAGCTGAATATAATTATCTTCTCCATAATAATAACCAACAGATAGAATAAAATTTCTTAGGTCTAAAGGCTCTTGCACATTTAGGTTGTTCTTGGCAGTTAGTAATAAATTCTTTACCGTAAAGTAAGAAAACAAACCTCCTCTATGATAAGCAACACTAAAATCGGCATTATAATAGCTTGTACTTTGTATAATTGCAGCAACATCTCCTGTTCCAAAAGATCTTTGGTCAGATTGATTTTGTACAAATGTAAAAGCTAAACCAAAAGACAGTTGTTCAAAAAAACGACCATCACTTAAAGGTAAGTGATAAGCATAGGTTCCTTGTATACCTTTCTGAGAATGAAATCCGTTTTTATCATTAAATAAAACAAAACCATAACCAGCATTAGATTCTTCTCCAAATTTTGTATGAAAACTTAATGTTTGTAAAGCTGGTGCATTGGGTATACCAGCCCATTGCTGTCTGGCAGTCATTCTTAATTTACTTGAATTTCCTATACCTGCTGCAGAAGGATGAACCAGATATACATTATCAGACAAATAATCTTGATATATTGGCAATGTTTCTTGGGCGGAATTTTTTACAGAAAAAAATAAGACACATAAGAAACAGAATCGTACGTAATTTAACTTCATTAAAGCGAGATTATTTTAAGTTTCCAAATATATCGTTTTTCTGATAATAAATTCTTTTCAACTTAAACTTTTAACACTGTATTTAAACTGTTTTTTTTTCTTTTTATTGTTTTCTTAACTCAATAGATTGTTAAAGGTTTTGTAATGAGTAAAAAAACAATTTAATGACACGCTTTTGTAGAAGAAACCAAATCTAAAACTGGCTCTGGAGAAATGTACGGAATACCTAATCCTAAACCTCTTAACACAAACAATACACCAATAAAAACAACTACAATTGGTATTGCTCTTTGAATTTTTTTCTTGAAAGTTCCTTTGGTAAAATTTCCTAAAAAAACAACTGCTGTCATTAACGGTATTGTACCTAAACCAAATAAAAACATATATAAACTTCCAGATAATGCATTTGTAGTTGCTAATGCGCCAAAAACTGCCATGTATACCAATCCACAAGGCAAAAAGCCATTTAAAAAACCAATGGTAAAAAAAGTGTCGTTTCTTTTCTTTTTTAGTTCTTTTCCTAAGGTGCTCTTTACCTTAAAAATAGTTTTATTAATTCCTTTAGAAAAATTAATTTTAGAAAAAAATGTTGGAAATAGAATAATTAAAATCATACTTAGACCAACAATTATAGAGAGTTGCTGTTGAAATCCGAAGAAATAAAAACCTTTTCCTAAAAAACCAAAAAGAAGTCCTATTATACTGTAAGTAAACAATCTTCCTAAATGATAACTTAATACTTGAAAAAAACCTTTAGATTTGTTATTTCTATCAATAGGTAACATAAATGCAATAGGACCGCACATTCCAACACAATGGAAACTACCTAATAACCCGAATATAATTGCAGAAATTAACATTAAAAAATAAGTTCTTGTTTAAATAAATAATCTTTATTTTTATAATTCCAAGAAACAGTTATGTTCCAACGACCATCTAACAAACGTTTCTCAGGCACGAGCAAATATGTATTAGTTAACGAAATAGGTATTTCGAAATCTAATTGTTTATTAGATGGTCTATATAGGAACACTTTACCTTTAATCCCTTTAGGGGCGAAATTAGAGGGAAAATTTATTTGTATACCTTTTAGTGTTCTATTTAAAGTAATATTTTCTTCTAATGCTTTTGCGTTTTTAGTAGCATCAATTTCTTGTTGATAAAGTAATTCTTGTTGATAATATTTATCTGTAACCAAATCGTGACTATAGGTGTTATCTGTACTCATTGTAATTACGAAATACATAATAAATGATATAAAACCTACAATAGCAATAACAATTCCTGTTCCCCAATTAAATTTCATAATCTAAATTTTTACTTTAACAGTCTTCGAGATTTCTCCTAACGTCGAAATGACAACAACATTTTAATTTATTAATAGCTCGCTCCTTCTAACTTCTAACTAATTACCTATAATTTCTTGGTCCTAAAAAGTTGGTTACTGTAGTTTCTATTAGTTTATCTCCGCTAAAAACTCCTATTTCTAACTTTTCTTTATCGCCTTTTATGGCTGATGCATTTAATTCTATAAATAAAGTTCCTTCTGCTAAACCTTGCTTTGGTACTATAAAATTATGATTAGACACTAATTTAATGGTTCCTTTATGAGATAAAATTTTATAGTTTACATCTGTGATGTCTTTTGTGGTTTTATTAATGACTTTATAAGTATAGACGTTACTAATAATGTTATTTTCTTTATGTTGATATAATTGCCCTGGTAATCTTAAAATAGTTGCTTCTACATCGTTTCTTAAGAACAACATGCCTATTAAAATTCCAACTAAAATGAAAAGAACTGCAGAATAACCTTTCATTCTTGCTGATAATTTGAAAGGTTTTTTTTGATCGATATTATCTTCGCTAGCATAACGAATCAAACCTTTTGGCAAGCCAACGCTTTCCATCATATGATCGCATTCATCTATACATGCTGTACAATTTACACACTCTAATTGTGTACCGTTTCTAATATCAATTCCTGTAGGGCAAACAACCACACATTGTTTACAATCGATACAATCTCCTTTTCCTACTGAAGCTCTATCTTCATTTTTTCTAAATTTAGCTCTTCCTTTCTCTCCTTCTCCACGCTTATAATCGTAAGCAACATTGATGGTTTTATTATCTAACAAAACACCTTGTAATCTACCATAAGGGCAAGCAATAATACACACTTGTTCTCTAAACCAAGCAAACACAAAATAGAAAACAGATGTAAAAATTAATAGAGCGATTAACGTACTAATATTATCTAATGGATTTCCGGTAACGTAACTAATAACAGTATCTCCACCAATTAAATATGCTAAAAATACATTAGCAATAATGAAAGAAATTACAAAGAAAATAAACCATTTTAAAAGCCTTTTTCTAATTTTTTCTGCATTCCAAGGTTGTTTACTTAAACGAATTTGTTTTCCTCTATCTCCATCAATCCAATATTCTATTTTTCTAAAAACCATTTCCATAAAAATGGTTTGTGGGCAAATCCACCCACAAAAAATACGACCAAAAACTACGGTAAATAGAATTATAAAAACAACACCAACAATCATTGAAACCACCAATAGATGAAAATCTTGCGGCCAGAAAGGAAAACTAAAAATATTAAATTTACGTTCTAAAACATTAAACAATAAAAACTGATTTCCATTAATTTTAAGGAATGGAGCAGTAAGCAAAAAAATAAGTAAAAAGTAACTTACATAACTTCTGTATTTGTAAAATTTTCCGCTTGGTTTTTTAGGAAAAACCCAAGAACGTTTTCCTTCTTTGTTTACAGTAGCAATACTATCTCTAAATTGTTCGTCCTTGGGAGTTTCCATCATTAATTGTATATCAAAAAGTACTTTCTAAATTTTAATAAAATCTATTCTTGAACCCATTTATCTCCTTCTGCAGCTTTAGGATTTGCTGGTGTGGTACCTTGCAACGAAATTACATAGCTTGCTACTTTGGCAATATCACCTGCTTTTAGAGTTTTATTCCAAGCAATCATACCTTTACCATCTCTACCTCCATCATGAATTGTTTTAAAAACATTTTTAATTCCTCCTCCTAAAATCCAATATTCGTCTGTTAAATTTGGTCCAATGGAACCTCCACCATCTGCTAAATGACAAGAAGCACAGTTTAGTTTAAATATTGCTTTACCTCTATTTAAATCTTTTGCATCTGTTAATAGTGTAACATTTTCTGCAGTAATTAATTCTACTGGAGCATTTTCTCTGTATTTTTTAAGCTCTGCTTTTGCTTCTGCAACTGCCAACTTATATTCAGTTGCTTGGTCATTTCCATCTAAAACATGGAATCTTACCAAATACACAACAGCAAAAATAATTGTTGCATAGAACATATATACCCACCATGGTGGAAGCGAATTGTCTAATTCTCTAATTCCGTCGTAATTGTGGTCTAAGACAATTTCTTCTTCTTCTTCAATATCTTTTGCTTTAGTCCAAGATTTTAATACTCTTTTTACCCAAGCATTACTCTCTTCTGGTACAATTCCATCTTTTTCATTTTGTAATTCTCTTGCTTTATTATAAGCAATAACATTGACCATTTCTTTTAAAACAATCACCAAAATAAATCCGATAAGCGCTAACCAAACTAAAGGATTTTCGTACACATCAAATGGGTTTTCGTACACCATAAACGACTTTGCAAGCGCAATAAACGTAACAATTACAAAGATTATATATATTATAGATTGAAAAGATTTTTTCATTGTGTTTTATTTTTAATGATCTAATGGTAAATTACTTACCGTATTTATATATTCTTTTTTTGCTGTAAAAACCCACCAAAACAAGGCCACAAAAAAAGTAAAGAAAATAACTAATGATATCATCGGATAAATTTCTATTCCGGTAATACTCTCCATATGGTTTTTTACAAATTTTAACATGGTCTTATTTTTTAGAAATTTTTTGTTCGTCTTTAACTTTAATATCAGTTCCTAAACGTTGGATATAAGCAATAATAGCTACAATCTCTCTGTTTTTCATTTCTACAAAAGGCTCTCCGTTTTCTTGAGCATATTTTTTATCTGCTTCGTAATTTTTAGCAAAATCTGGGTCTGCATATAAGTTTTTCTCAATTTGTGTACCTTGTTCTAACATACTTTGTTGAGCATTAGCAATATCATCTTCTGTATAAGGAACCCCTAAGGTTACCATTGCTTTCATTTTACTCTCTGTATCAGACTTATCAAGTTCGTTTCTAATTAACCATTTATAGGATGGCATAATAGAACCTGGTGATGTACTTTGCGGGTCGTACATATGGTTTAAGTGCCAGCTATCGTTATATTTCTGACCAACTCTATGTAAATCTGGACCTGTACGTTTACTACCCCATAAGAATGGGTGGTCGTACACAAACTCACCTGCTTTAGAGTATTCTCCATAACGTTCTACTTCACTTCTAAAAGGTCTTACCATTTGCGAGTGACATCCCACACAACCTTCTCTAATATATAAATCACGTCCTTCTAATTCTAAAGGTGTATAGGGTTTTACACTGCTAATTGTTGGTATATTAGATTCTACTAATAAAGTTGGAATAATCTGAACAACACCTCCAATTAAAATAGCAATTGTAGCATAGATTGTTAATTTGATAGGTTTTCTTTCTAACCAAGTATGCCATCCTTCGCCTTTAGTTCTATATTTTGGCACTTTTGTTAAAGCAGCAGCTTCTGCTAATTCATCTTCTACTCCACTTCCAGATTTTACTGTTTTAACCACATTGTACAACATTACAATAGCACCTATGATAAACATAGTTCCTCCAATGGCACGCATCCAATACATTGGAATAATTTCGTTTACAGTTTCTAAAAAGTTTCCATACGTTAAAGAACCATCAGGATTAAACTGTTTCCACATAGAAGCTTGCACAAAACCTGCTACATACATTGGCAATGCATACATAATAATACCTAAAGTACCAATCCAAAAGTGGAAATTTGCTAAGGCTGTAGAATATAATTTTGTTTTAAACATTCTTGGGATTAACCAATACAACATACCAAAGGTTAAGAATCCGTTCCAAGCTAAAGCACCAACGTGTACGTGTGCTATAATCCAATCGCTAAAGTGTGCAATTGCGTTTACGTTTTTTAATGATAACATTGGTCCTTCAAAAGTTGCCATACCATAACCAGTAATGGCAACAACCATAAATTTTAAGGTTGGATCGGTTCTTACTTTATCCCAAGCACCTCTTAAGGTTAATAATCCATTAATCATACCTCCCCAAGATGGAGCAATTAACATTACAGAAAATGCAACTCCTAAATTTTGAGCCCAATCTGGTAAAGAAGTATATAATAAATGGTGAGGTCCAGCCCAGATATAAATAAAGATTAAAGACCAAAAGTGAACAATTGACAATCGATAAGAATATACAGGTCTATTTGCCGCTTTGGGTACAAAATAATACATTAACCCTAAAAATGGTGTAGTTAAGAAAAATGCCACAGCATTATGGCCATACCACCATTGCACAAGTGCATCTTGTACACCTGCATAAACAGAGTAACTTTTTAAGGCACTTACAGGTAATTCTAAACTATTAAAAATATGTAAAACTGCAACTGTTACAAATGTTGCTAAGTAAAACCAAACTGCTACATATAAATGGCGTTGTCTTCTTTTTAAGATTGTCCAAATCATATTTACACCAAAAGCAACCCAAACTAAAGCAATAGCAATGTCTATTGGCCATTCTAATTCAGCATATTCTTTAGATGTTGTGTACCCTAAAGGTAAAGTTATGGCTGCAGCAACTATAATTAATTGCCATCCCCAAAAATTGAACTTACTTAAAAAATCGCTTGCCATTCTTGTTTTTAACAATCGTTGTAATGAGTAATAAACACCCGCATACATGGCGTTTCCAACAAAAGCGAAAATTACAGCATTTGTATGTAAAGGTCTTAAACGCCCAAAACTTAACCACGAAATACCGTCTGTTAAGTTGGGGAATAAAAACATTAAAGCTAAAATTAGCCCAACTGTAAACCCAACAATACCCCAAAGTAATGTTGCGTAGATGAAATTTTTTACGATCTTATTATCGTAATAAAATTGTTGCATTTCCATATTTACTTAAATTTAATTCTGTTTAGTTAGTTTCTTTTTTTTCCTTGACCAATTCATCATCAAACAACATACGCACAGAAGGTGTGTACATATCATCATATTGCCCTCTCTTTGTAGAAAGAATGAATATTATAAAAAAAGCTATTGCTACAATAATACTTATAGAAAGTAGTAGGTATATTACGCTCATATCTTGCCTGATAATTGATTTTTCAAAAATAATAGTGATAGATTTCTTAAAACATGACAAATATCATAATTCGTAAATATCTTAATAATTTGTTAAATAGTCATCGAAAATAACTGTGTTTTTGGTTTATTTTTTAATAAATGCGCATCAAAAGCCATACAAATGTTTCTTACATAGGGTCTTGCCTTTTCAGGAATAGCAATCGAGTTTTCATTTACCTGTACCAAACCGTCTTCTTCCATTTCTTTTAACAATGACAAATGTTTTTCTACATTATTTATTTTCATAGCATCTTCTTCCCACGAAGTGGAAAAATGACACATCATATTTAAAATGTGTTTTCTAATAATCTGATCTTCTTTAGACAATAAATGACCTCTAAAAATTGGCAGTTCGCCTTCATTTACAATTTTTTGATATTCTTTAACTGTCTTTACATTTTGGGCAAATGCATACCAAGAATCGGAAATTGCAGACATTCCTAAACCAATCATTAATTGTGTTTTATTAGCTGTGTAGCCCATAAAATTTCTATGCAAAGTTTTGTTGATAGTTGCCTTATATAAACTATCGGTTTTCAGTGCAAAATGATCCATACCAATTTCTTCGTAACCTAATTCTGCAAAAAGATTTTTACCAATTTCATATAGTTCTCTTTTTTCATCATTTTTAGGTAAATCATTTTCATTGAATCCTCTTTGCCCCACACCTTTTATCCAAGGTACGTGGGCATAACTGTAAAATGAAATTCGGTCTGGTTGCAATTCTTTGGTCTTGTTAATGGTATGAATTACGTTTTCTTTGGTTTGAAATGGCAATCCAAAAATTAAATCGTGACTTACAGAAGTATATCCAATTTCTCTGGACCATTTGGTAACCTGTTCTACTGCTTCAAAAGGTTGAATTCTATGAATTGCCTTTTGTACTTTTTCGTTGTAATCTTGTACTCCAAAACTGACTCTGGTAAAACCGCAATTAAACAAAGTCTGTAATTGTTCTTTTGTGGTATTGTTAGGGTGACCTTCAAAACTAAATTCTGCCTCAGGATGTTTATTAGAAAGTGCAAAAATGCCTTCCATTAAGTACGCTAAGTTTTCTTTTGAGAAAAAAGTGGGAGTTCCACCCCCTAAATGCAATTCTTTGATAATGGGCGTTTCATCAACTAAATCAACATATAATTTCCATTCTTTTAAAACGGTTTTAATATAGTCTTCTTCGACTTCGTGACGTTTGGTAATATGTTTATGACACGCACAAAACGTACACAAACTCTCGCAAAAAGGTAAATGAATATAGATACTTATCCCTTCTGATGAATTGCTTTCTATAAATGATTTTTGAAAAGATTGAATCCAATCTTGCTTTCTAATTCCTTCTTTATTCCAATAAGGCACTGTTGGATAACTGGTATATCTTGGTCCTGGAATATTGTATTTTTGTATTAACGATGTTTTCATTTGTTCTCGATACAATTTTGTTTCATTTTCAACAAAATCACTCGAACTGACAACTAATTCAGTTCTAAAGCAATTTCAATCATTTCTTTAAAAGTCTGCTCTCTTTCGTCTGCAGTAGTTCTTTCTTTAGTAACCAAACTATCAGAAATTGTTAAGATTGATAAAGCATTTACATTGTGTTTTGCAGCGACAGTGTACAACCCTGAAGTTTCCATTTCTACACATAAAACTCCATAATCTGCCCATTTTTTATAGCTTTCAAATTCATCCGCATAAAATTCATCAGAACTTAAAATTCCGCCAGCTTTTACTGGAATCTTTTTTTCTTTGGCTACTTCTATTGCCTTTTGAAACAATTTAAAACTTGCTGTAGGTGCATAATCTGCGCCATTAAAACGAATAGTATTTAATCCTGAATTGGTAGATGCTGCCATTGCCAAAACAATATCTCTAATTTTTACATCTTTTTGATACGAACCAGCAGAACCTACTCTAATTAGGTTTTTAACTCCATATTCTGTAATTAATTCTGTGCAATAAATTAGTGTGGATGGTATTCCCATTCCTGTGCCTTGTGCAGAAATTCTTTTCCCATTGTATGTCCCTGTAAAACCTAACATTCCTCTGACATCATTATATTGAATTACATCTTTTAGAAAAGTATCTGCAATCCATTTTGCTCTCATAGGATCTCCAGGTAACAAAACTGTTTCTGCTATTTCTCCTTTTTTTGCTTCTATATGTACACTCATTCTATTACTTTTTTTACACGTTTTACACTGTCAGTTTTCGATAAAGTTAGCCTTACAATACTATCTTCTATTGCCAAAAGATTATGAATTTCTTGAGGTTTTAATGAAAGAATATCACCTTCGTTTAATTTTAGCACCTCATTATTAACTCCAAAATCTATAATTCCTTTAATCACATGAACTATAATAGCAAATGGTGCTTGATGATCTTCCATAACCTGACCTTTTTTAAATACAATTCTAATTTCTTTTGAAAAATGGGTATCTAACAATAATGACAAAGCAGGTTTATCTGGATTGAATTTTATATTTTCTAAAAATGAGGCTACTTTCATAATTCTTATTTTATTTTATTCCCTAATAAATTGGTAGAAATAGTGGTAAACACTACAATACTTATTGAACTTAATGGCATTAAAATTGCTGCTATTACTGGCATTAATTGACCTGTTACCGCAAAATACAACCCCACAACATTGTAACACAAAGACAGTATAAAACAATATTTTATAATCTGAATTGCCTTCTTTGAAGCTTTGATATACGTTTCTATTTTGTTGAATTTTGAAGCATCTAAAATTCCATCGCAAGCTGGTGAAAACACATTGATGTTTTCTGACAAAGCAATTCCCACATCACTTTGCGCCAATGCTCCTGCATCATTTAAACCATCACCAATCATTAAAACTTTCTTTTTATCTTCTTGAAGATTGGCAACTACATTTAACTTATCTTCAGGTTTTTGGTTGAATAATAACTGCGTTTTTTTGGGCAAATATTTTTCTAAATAAACTTTTTCTCCTTCATTATCACCAGAAACAACCGCTAAATCATACTCATTACTCAGTGAATTAAAAAGAGATTTTACTCCTTTTCTATAGGAATTCTTAAAAGTAAATTTACCTTTATAAACTTCATTAAAACTTACATAGACAGAAGTATCTAATGTAGATTTTTCATCATTATTTTTCACAAAAGAAGAAGAACCCAATTTTAAACTCACATCTTTATACATTACTTGAATTCCTTTTCCTACAATTTCCTTATAATTGGATATTGTTAAGGTTTCAACTTCATCAAAAGAGTGATATAAAGTTCTACTTAATGGATGATTAGAAGCTCTTAACGAACTTTTTAAAATACTTTTCTCATTCTTACTTAAAGAAATTCCATCATAAGAAATTGTATTTTCTTTATGTGTAGTTAAGGTGCCTGTTTTGTCAAAAATAATAGTATCTATTGCCGCTAACTGTTCTACAACTGTTGCGTTTTTTAAGTAGAATTTTTGCTTTCCAAAAATTCGCAACATGTTACCTAAAGTAAAAGGAGCAGCTAATGCAATTGCACAAGGACAAGCAATAATTAAGACAGCTGTAAAAACATTTAATGCTTTTGATGCATCAAAATACATCCAAAAAGCAGTTGATACAAAAGCAATTAACAAAACGATTATTGTAAAGTTTTTACTGATAGTATCAGTAATCGTTTTAAAACCAGATTTTTTATCTTTTTGAAAAACATCATTACTCCATAATTGTGTTAAGTAACTCTGAGAGACAGAGTTTAACACTTCCATTTCGATGACTCCAGACAATTGTTTTCCGCCTGCAAATAATTTGTCTCCAGATTTTTTTGCCACAGGTTCTGCTTCTCCAGTGACAAAACTGTAATCTATTGCTGCATTTCCGTTAATTAAAATTCCGTCTACAGGGATTAATTCTTGATTTCTAATCAGTAACCTGTCCCCTTTTTCTATATCATAAATTTGAACATTCTCTTCTTTATCTTTTGATGTAATTCGAGTTACGGCAATTGGAAAATAGGATTTATAATCGCGTTCAAATGATAAAAAATTATAGGTTTTTTGCTGAAAAAACTTCCCTAATAATAAGAAGAAAACCAATCCTGTTAAACTATCGAAGAAACCTGTCCCTAAATCGAAAATAATTTCGAAAGTACTTCTGATAAACAACACTGAAATCCCCAATGCTATAGGCACATCAATATTTAAAATTTTAGATCGTAAACCTTTAAATGCGGATATAAAATAATCTTTACCCGCATAAAAAACAACGGGTAAGGAGAAGAAAAACATCAACCATCTAAAGACGTTTTTGTATTTCTCTATCCAAAAACCATCAACTTCAAAATACTCTGGAAAAGAGAGGAACATTACATTCCCAAAGGCAAATCCAGCAATACCTAACTTATAAATAAGGCTTCTATCAACTGCTTTTTTTCCTCCTTCATAATCCTCTAAACTAATATAAGGTTCGTAACCAATTGAACTTAATAGCAAAACTATTTCTTTTAGAGAAGTTTTATCTGAATTATAGGTGATTCTAACTTTTTTCTTTGGAAAATCTACTTGAGAAGAGGCTACTTTAGGGTTTAATTTATGCAAATTTTCGAGCACCCAGATACAAGAACTACAATGAATATGTGGAATATACAACGTTGCAATTTGGGTATTGCTATCATTAAAATCTAATAACTTTTCCGCAATTTCTTTTTTATCCAAGAAATCGTATTTCCCTTGTACTTCAGTAGGAATAGCCCCAGGATTGTCTTGAAAATCGTAATAACAAGTTAAATCGTTTTCTGAAAAAATCTCATAAACAGTTTTACAACCATTACAACAGAAAAATTTCTCATCAAATTTTATTAAATTATCATCACAAGAATCGCCACAGTGATAACATTGTGTAGAATTCATATTTACTCTTTTGCCTTTTGCAAATTTCTAATAAGATTCTATTTTAGAATATGATATTTATCACATTTTTAATATATTTGGTCTACATAATATCGGGCAACATGAGCAAATGTGAACAATGTATAATTCGTCAGTTTAACTCTCTAAAACACTTAAGCAGAGAAGAGTTGGTTAAAATGTCTAATTGCAAAACATCTAAAATTATAAAAAAAGGAGAAGCTATTTTTGATGAAGGAGAACGTTTAAAGGGTATTTTCTGTATTAAAGATGGCGTTTGTAAGGTCTCTAAAATGAGTGAAAATGGCAGAAATCAAATAATTAGTCTTGTTACAAAAGGAGATTTATTAGGAGAAAGGAGTTTAATTTCTGATGAAGCTTCTAACTTAAAAGCAATTGCTTTAAACGATATGGAAGTTTGTTTTATTCCAAAAGAAGAAATCATGAAAGATTTGGAGAAAAACCCTAGTTTTTCAATGAGCGTTTTAAAAGATATGGCTCAAACATTAAAACAAGCTGATAATGTAATTGTTGATATGGCACAAAAAACGGTAAAACAACGTTTGGCTGAAACATTACTAAATCTTCAAGCTAAATTTGGAACAAATGAAGATAATGCTATTGATGTACATCTTTCTCGTGAAGACATTGCAAACATTATTGGTACTGCTACAGAGTCTGCAATTCGTTTACTTTCAGATTTAAAAAAGAAAAAAATTATTGCCTTTAAAGGCAAGGACATCTCTATTCTTGATAGAAATGAATTGGAAACAATAGCGCAAGGTTTTTAATTTTTTTTATTATTTGTTTATAAACTAAAAAAGGTTCATCTTTCGATGAACCTTTTTTCGGTCTGGACGGGACTATCCGTCTAACCAAAAACCCTTTATTTATAGTGCATTCAGGCTGTTTAAAAAAAACTCCACCTAATAACACACCTGTTAAATAGTATTTACGTAAAATTATAAATGAACGAATTGCATTTGTTTGCTTCACTAAAATACAAAATATTACGCAATAAATCTAATAAAACAAGCATTAAAAAAACCGCTTCTGAGCAACTAGAAGCGGTCTATAAATGTATTTAAACTTAAAGATTTTAAGAAGCCGTACCAGAGCCTAAATACACACTATTTGATACTACATTACCATCAGCAGAAACGAATGCCATAAAAAGCTCTACTGCATCTCCTGCATAGGTGCTTGGTATATTTACAACTTGAGAACCTGCTGTTCTTACTGCGCCATCTAAAATAGAAATAGATTCCTTTTTGCTTGGATTGTAAACTAATACCATTGCTTTATCTGTAGCATTTGCATTTCCTTCTGCTGAATTATCGTCCCAACTAAAAGAAACTTGTCCAGCTGTTGCTAGATCTGTTGAGCCATTTAAAACTCCAGATAAATTACCTCTACTTAATAAAGCTAATGAATAATCGATTGTGAAATTAGGCGCAATACCATCTACTGCATTATTTAACACATAAGACATTGCTGCGTTAAACTCAGTTTTCTTAGTGGCAAACGACTTGTAACCAATCTTAACAAAGTCTTTATTCGCTTGTAAATACTCTAGTGTAATCGTAAATTTATTACGTTGATTAACTTGTCCCTCTGTACGAGGATTCGCTACGCTAGATGGTTTAATTCTGATGTAGTCGATACCTTTCCAGCTTCCGCCTACAATGTTTCCTACCTTTCCAGATAAGCCCCCTAAAATTCCTTGAGATATTTTTCCCATTTTTATTTAAAATTTAAATTGTTACTTGTTCGAATTTGGTACGGACTTAACTTTACTTTAAACCTTATTTTCACTACTAATATAACTAATATTAAAGCATTTTGTTACGGTTTTAGGGTATTCTGATGCCTTTGCTTTAAGCTTCTTTACTTTGCATTACTTTGAAACAATTACGAATATATGCAACCTTTAAAACCGCCATTTTATCAATGATTTTTTGTAACTCTATTTCTTTTTTATTGATAAGCTCTACCGCTTTAATATGCTTTTGCATCTGATTGGTGATATTATTTGATTTTAAACCATTTTTAAGCGTATTTCTGCAATCATTTATAGAAATGAAAGGAATTACACTCCCTTTTAAATAATACGCATAAAAACCACCTATTTGCAACATTAAAGACAGGTAAAAAAGTGTGTTTTTATCACAATCATTTTGAGTGATAACCACAAAACAGTTTGCACAAGGATTTGATAAAGGCTTACCGCTGTTAAGCCCTTTGTTTAAAATAAAAAAATGAGGTTGCGCATAGGATTTACCTACTTGGTGTGTTTTTAGTTCAAAAGTTGACATAGCTATCCAATTTAAAATTGCTTCGCTACGCTTCGCACCATTATTTTTTTTGAAAAGAAAAAAAGATAGCTACTATTGTTGTGGCGTGGATAAGGCTGTCAAGGTTTTTGGATAAAAGTTTTTTTAGCAAAAATGTACTAATTAAGCCCAAAGGCTATTGAAAAAAAAGTTTTATTCAAAACCCTTTAGGGCTTGACCTTTATAGCCTTTAGCGTGGGCTGTAGAAGCCACATATATTTGCTGCCTTTTTTTATTATTTTTTATCTAGAATATCTAAAATATCTTGTTTTTTGTAAAACACTCTATTGCCAATACGACGAGATTTTAAAATATTGGTTTTAGACCAAATATTTAATGTTACTAAACTAACTTTTAAATATTCTGAAGCTTGAAGTCTAGTTAGTAATTCATCATTTTTTTTAGTAGATATTTTTTTTAGATAATCTTCTATTTTTAAGACTAATTTATCTGTAATTATATCTGACAATTCATCGATTGAGATTTCTGTAATTTGGATGGTTTTAGTTTTCATAATTAAAATATAAATGTTTTTATAAATTTATTATCTTTATGCTTTGTGAGGTAACTCACATTCTTTTTCATAGCAATTTTTACCCATGTCTTTTCTGATGTGGGTTTTTCTTTTAAATGAAATTTAAAACTATTAACGTACCTAGTGCGTGGGCAGAAGTGGCAGGTAAAAGCGTGGGGAAAGCGGCTATTTTACATAATTAGGTTATAGACCCTGTAGTTTACGAAAGAGGGCTATAACATCTGGTTATGTAAATATAGCTTTGGAAAAGTTTAGGGTTTTATGAAAACAATTAAAACGACTAGCTTTTTGTAGTTGTGTTTGAGTTTACGAAAATACAAGCTACAATATGCTAGAACCTATGAGATAAAAAAACGCTAAACTTAGGTGTTGGAAAGCGGAACAACACAAAAAATAGAGGGTTTTGAGGTACGAGAATACTAGGTTTTGGGTTGTGGGGACTATAAAGGGTAAGAATCATCCATAACTCTCGGAATAAAATAACCCTTTATACAATTGGGGTTACGTAGAGCAATCTGTATATGGTTTTTCTCTTTGAAACCTGCATTAGGATATAATTCTTCACCTTCAAAAAATACGCCTCTCACAGAATCAAAAGGTCTTTTATTTTTATCTTTATTAAATTGATGTATAGATTCAATTACAGCACAATCTAAATATCTTTTTAATAAATCACCATTTTCTTTTAATGGAATATTTTTAGGGATTTTAATGTTAAAAACTTCATTAGACTTTTTTAAAGTTTCATAACCTACACTTAGCAAAGCTAAATTTTCAGAATCTAATAAATCAAGACAAAAACCTAAATCGATTACTGCGCCTAACACAGCTGGCTCTTTTATCTTTTGTTTTTTATTATGTGGAGGATTTTTACTTAAAAAAGTTGCAAATTCTAATGCTCTTTGATAATTATTTTCCCAAAAATATATCCCACTACCAAGCCAATCATAAGAGTTATCGCTTTGCTCAAGAATTTCACCTTCAACCGAAACAATCTTATCCCTTAATTCTTTATCACAACCGTGAAAACCTAAAACTAGACCGCTTCTCTTGGAGTACATAAAGACTTTAAAAATTACTTTTTATAGCCTAGTTTAATTGGAGTGTGGTAATAAACTTTGCGTAAATTACCGTTAGGAGTATTTATACCAGCTTTAATATAAAATTCTGTAGCAGTTTCTTTTGAAGAATTAATCTCTGTTGTATATTCTTTGAATTCCTCTAGGTATTTAGCAGTATTACTCATTTAGTTTTATTTATTATAATGAAATTATTTAATAAAATTAAATATCTATTCTATTACATAAAGATATAAAACGTTTATAAAGTAAACAAATATATGTTATATAATATTATATATGCTTATAATATACAAACTTTATACCATTTATTATATTGTAAACGTTATACTTAACTGTATTATTACTTTAATTAATAAGACGTTTATTAGTTTGAGTAGTTACAAAATAATGAGTTTATCTATTATTTTCTTTAAAATATTCAACACCTTTAAAAGCAGCTATTTTGGCTTCATCAATTGTATTAAATAGTTTATTACCCCAAACATTGTTTACACAACATTTATATTTTTTTGAATTAGTATCTGTAATTATAGTTATAAAATTGTCTTTAAATTTTAAGTATATATTGCCTTTAGCACTAATTTTCCAATTCTTTTTTAACCAATTATTAAGTCTTTGAGCTTTATTGCGAAGTAGTTTTTCTTGTTTTTTGGGATTTACATAATCATTTGTCATTTTCTCTGCACAAATGCAACCTACATTTAAGGTTTCTGGATAATTTGGATGTTCTACAATGTGTACATATCTTATCTTTTCATTATTACACATCATGCATTTTTGATAATCTGTTTCTGAAATGGATTCACCATTTTCTCGAATATCAATAACATTAACTAAAAACCAACCTTTGTGTGGTATATCCTTTTTATCCCATTGAAATGACATATTGCTTTAATATTTAGATTAATGCCTACCACAAAGAGGCTTTAATCTATCTGCTACCATTTTTTCTAGTAAGTTTAAATACATTGGGTTTTGTATATCTTTAAACTCAATTACGTTTAAAGTAATTTCAAAATCTAAACCTTGTGCATAATGAACTAACTGCAAACCTTGAGTTCTATTAACTTTATAATAGCCCATATGTTGATTTATTCTACCAACTATATTTGTTAGGTTCGCAGGTTTTTTCTTACCTCTTCTAATGCCTACATATAACACTTTACTACCTTTATTTGTGTTTTTATTTTTTGCAGGAACTGTTCTATGACCTGTTGTTCCTTTTGGAGTTCTAAAAGCATTTATTAAATCATTTAACTCATTGGCTTTACTTTCTGTTTCTAACTCAAACCAATATAAACAATGGTTGTGTTTGTGGTCTAATTCTTCAAATAAATATCTAAAATCCTCATCAACATTAGGGGAATATCTATCTTCTTGATAGTCTTTTAAGTTTTTGGTATTGAATTTTTTAGAATAAAAACCTTCGACTTCTTTAGCTATTATTTTATCTACTATAGCTTCTAATTTGCTATTTATTAAATTAATTTCAGATGCAAGTTTCATATGGTATCTAACCCCAATTCTTTTAAATAACTATTATGCTCTTCTCTACTTGATTTTATGTTCTCTTCAATAGCTACAAGTTTTGTATTCACTTCTTTTAAGTTGATGATGGGTTCTGGTTTTGCTGTACTAACATATCTAGAAATATTTAGGTTGTAATCGTTTTTTTCTATTTCTACCATTGATACGCTACGTGCATACCTTTCTATTTTATCTGGTCTGTTTTGATAAGTATCAACTATTCTCTTTATATCTTTTTTTCGTAAAACGTTCTGACGTTTTTCTTTTGCAAAATTCTCTTCATCACTTGCATTAATAAATAACACATCATCTTCTTTTTTACACTTCTTTAACACCAATATACAAACTGGAATACCAGTTGAAAAGAATAAATTTGATGGCAAACCAATTACAGTATCTATATTGCCATCCTTTAGTAATTTTTCTCTGATACGTTGTTCTGCACCACCTCTAAATAAAACTCCATGAGGTAAAATAATAGCCATTGTACCCTCATCACTTAAAAAGTGAAAACCGTGTAATAAAAAGGCAAAATCTGCTGCCGATTTCGGTGCTAAACCATAATTTTTAAAACGAAAATCTTCACCCATTGCTTCTGAAGCATCCCAACGTAAACTAAAAGGTGGATTTGCAACAATAGCATCAAAAGTTACTTTTTTTGCAGGATTCATTTCGTTTAAAATATCCCATTCGTTTTTTAAGGTATCTCCGTGAAATATTTCGAATTCAGAATCTTTAACACCGTGCAACAACATATTCATACGTGCTAAGTTGTATGTTGTGATGTTTTTTTCTTGTCCGTAAATTCTACTGATATAGCCACCGCCTTTTTCTATCTTATCTTTTACATTTAAGAGTAAAGAACCTGAGCCACAGGTAAAATCTAACACTCTATTGATTTTTTTCTTTTTCCCTGCTTTTGGATTTTGACTGTCTAGTGTTACAATTTCTGATAAGATGGTAGAAATTTGCTGTGGTGTATAAAACTCACCTGCTTTTTTACCTGAACCTGCTGCAAACTCACCAATTAAATACTCGTAAGCATCACCTAATGTGTCTGTGTCTGTTGAAAACTCTGCAATACCATCTGATATTTTTTTGATGATAGTACATAGCTTTTTATTTCTATCTGAATAGGTTTTACCAAGTTTTTCTGAATCTAAATTGATTTCTGAAAATAGACCTTTAAAAGAACTCTCAAAAGATTCGTTTTCTATATACTTAAAACCCTTTTGAAGATTTACCAATAACTCGTTATCTTGAATACGTGCTAATTCTGAAATGCTACCCCATAAATACTCTGGTTTAATCACATAGTGTACCTTTCTACGCATTTGCTTTTCAAAAGGTTCTATATCATTTGGGTTTGCTTCATACCAAACTGACAGTGGAGTACGTTTATCATTTGTTTCTAAATTAGGATAATCTGAACCTAATTCTTTTTTTACAGAAGCCTCATAGTTATCTGATAAATAACGTAAAAAGAGAAATGATAGCATATAATCACGAAAATCATCTGCGTTCATTGCACCTCTTAGATCATTGGCTATATCCCAAAGGGCTTTCCCTAATTGTTCTTGTCTTTGTTTTGCAGTCATTCCTTTTAATACTTAAATTTATATTTAACTTGAATTTTTTGAAAAATATCCTTTAAAAGATCTTCGTCAGCTTCAGCCATTTTATTGAATTGCATTTTGTATGCATTTTTATGTGATAAATGATTTATAATAACCATTGTATCTGCAATTTTTTCTTTTTCAATTCCTATTTGTTCTAGTGTAAAACTTATTCTACCTTGACCAAGAAAAGAAGATATATTTTCTAATAATTGTCTTAGAAGAACAAAATGATAGGCAAATAATTCTGATTTAATTGCCTCGTCAATTATTTGCATTAAATGAAGATGAAATAAAAACACATCTTTTTTTGCATTTTTTAACTCAAGTGTTTCATTAGTATTTTTTAGAATTCCAACCTTTGTAATTTCTTTGAATTTACCACTTTTCTCACCTCTTGTTAATCTATCTGCAAGAATTGAGAATAAACCTATGTGATGTGTGGTTAATATTATGTTTTTTTCTAGATAATTATCTTCAATTAAATTAAATATAGATTCAGAAGTAACATAAATGTTATGTTCATCTAAACTAGAAACAGGGTCATCTATAAAAATATGAGCATTTTGAATATCTGCAAAACCATCAACTTCAAATAAAGCCAAAAAGAAACACCATACAAAAATACGCTCTTCGCCTCTTGATATTTTAATTGGACTTTCTGTTTCTTCATCTACAAAGAAAGTAATGGATTCAAAACCCCGTTCTAAATCCTCATAATTAAACTTGAACTTATATTTCGGTTTATATAAAGCTAGTTTTTCTTCAATAATAGGCACATCTAAAAAAGAATGAAATTTATTTAGATTACTACTGTTTATGGTGAGCTTAATGTCATTATTATCATTTGATTCATCATTATCCCAAACAAACAAATCTTCACTAAAAGCATTATAATAAACACCAGAATGATTATCATCATTTTTTTCTTTAGATATATCTTTATACGCTACAGAAAGTCTTGTTTTCCCTGCACCATTAAATGCATATATTAAAATAATATTCTCATTTAAGCTATATATTTCTTCAGCAATTTCTTTATGATTCATTTTTAAATAATGTTAGGAAACAATTGTTGTAATAAACCTTTTTTATGGTGTTGTAATTGTTCTATTCTTAGTGTTTGTTTTTCTATTAAAGTATCTACAGATGATAAACACTTGGCTATTCTTTGTTGTTCTTTTGGGTCTTTAGGTTTTAAAATCTTCAGTTTCGAATAAACAGAAATCCAATGTCTCTTATGTGTACTTACTTCAAACTTCAAATTTTGAATAGCTTCAAACATAAATTTTATATCATTATCATCTTTAGCTAATAAAATTTTCATTGCTGAGGATTTAACCTTGAAAGAAAAATCTACAAATTTTGATGCTGTTGTAAAGTCATCAAAAATAATAACTGGAAGGTTTTCATTAAATATTCCTTCTTTTTCATCTGTATAACCTAAAACAAATGTTTTACCTGCTGTTAATACAGGTGTTTCAAACTTATCATCATAATCAGTACTTTCAACTAAATAAGGTGTTGGCTGTAAGTAATCAAGACATTTTTCTAAAGTAGTTGGTATCCAGTCTCCATCATTTTGAAATTCTTTAAAACGAAATTGTGGTTTTGTCTCTCCTTGTTTTGGAAACAACTGTTGTAACAAACCTTTTTTATGGTCTTTTAAAAGGTCTAATTTTTCGGTTTCTGCTGTGATTAAATTGTCTAAGGATGATAAACAATTGGCTATTTTTTGTTGTTCTTTTTTGTTTGTTGGAATTGCTAATCTAAATTCTTTTAACCAAGTAGAGTTTAAATTCATTTTAGCACCACCAGCAACTTTCTGCTCCACTTGTTTCCAGAATAAATCTGAATCCATCCAATATCTGACATACTTATTATCAGCTCTTCTGTTGACTCTAAAAAAACCAAGACTAACAAAAATACCAAACTCAACATCTTCTTTAACAATAATTGGATTACCTAAATTAGAACCAACCCTAGTGAAAAGTATGTCACCGACTTTTGGTTTTGTACTATCAGGCATACTTAAAAACTTCTCTTCACTTATGTAATTTATATCTTTAAAATCAATATACCCATTTGAGATATTCTTTGAAGATAAAAAAGGGATACCTGAATCAATATAATCTGGCTTATGAGTTAAACCTATTTTAATTTTTCCAAGCTCCGAAAACCCAACATCTTGATATTCTGAATCAAACTCAGGAAAACGTAATTTTGGAATTAACTTTTGTTCTTCTTTATTCATAAGCATTTAATCCTGCTATTTCACGCCCTTGGGCTAGTTTGTTTAATAAGGGTACTAAATCTTCCATTAAGTTTAATTCTTTTACTCTACGGTCTTTCCAACCTAAGTCTAAAGGAGCTAATAAATCCGTTAACTTTTCGCCATCAAATAGCATTCGGTTTAATATTTCATTTATAAACGCATTTAGGCTTTCTGTTGTAATACTATGCTTTTCTGCAAGAATTTGTATTTCTTTTGCAGCTTTATGGTCTTTAAATTGTTGGTAGCCTTTGCGTATTTCCTCTTCATTTAAAGCATTCCCTACTTCTAAGGTATTTATGTAGGCAATAATATCTACACGTTCGTCCATTAAATTGGCACTAGAGCTTAATAGGTTTATTAGCTCCTCACGTGTCATTTTATGCTTCGATGGTTTGTCTTGTGTGTATTTTGCAATTAAACCAATGATATAATCGTAATCGATTACTGCAGAAGAAAAGAGTACAAATTCGAAATCTAATTGTTGTATATCTTTAGGTGCTTGGTCGCCTTTTTTATTTTGAGCAGCCTGTAAACGTTTAGCCGTATCTAAATACGCCGATTTAAAAGAACGTAAATCGTCTTCAGGTAATAAGGCTTCAATGGTTTCTGTTTGGGTTTCTTCTAAATCTGTATATTGATCTAGTTGTGTTTTGTAACGTTGTACTTCTTTAAAGGCATTTATAAAACCTGCACGTGCTTCATCGCCTTTTAAATTACTCACTTCAGAAGCATTACATTCCAACCCTTTGGCTTCCATAAACTGCACCAAATTGTTTACTGCTTTTTGGTATTTCTCAATAACTTTAGGTGCAGCATCTACCAACCAAATTTCTTTTGCTTTATCTATTTTAGCCCCAGAAAAACGAATCATTGCTTTGTTTACCTCTTCTTCTTGGTCTCTAAAGACTAAAATATTACCATAAGGTTTGGTATCGTTTATTACTCTATTGGTACGTGAATAAGCTTGTATTAATCCATGGTATCTTAAATTTTTATCTACATACAACGTATTTAGATATTTAGAATCGAAACCTGTGAGTAGCATATCTACCACAATAACAACATCAATCTTGTTTTTATGAGGATAGTCTGCATTGGTATATTTTTGGTCTTTGATACGTTTCTGAATATCTTGATAATACAAATCGAACTCACTTATACTATGGTTTGAACCATATTGTTTGTTATAATCTGCTAGTATAGTAGTTAAAGCTTCTTTCTTTTTGTTAGGTTCTATTTGATTGTCTGCCTTTTCTTGAGGTAAATCTTCTTGTATTTGTTTTATGTCCTTATTACCTTCTGCTGGAGGAGAAAACACACAAGCAATTTGCAATGGTTTGTAATCTGGATTTACTTGGGTAAACTCTCTTTGATTTTGTTTGAATAAATGATAGTATTCAATAGCATCTGAAATAGAAGATGTAGCCAATACACTATTAAACCTTCTGTAATGTGTTGCTTTATCGTGCTTTTTTAAAATGGTATCAATTACCGCCATTTTATGGCTTAAACTATCGGTATCAATTTTTACATCAGGTTTAAAATAATCGATATGAAAACGCAATACGTTTTTATCTTCAATGGCATTTGTAATGGTATACGCGTGTAATTCTTTTTGAAAAACATCTTCTGTAGTTTTATAAGATGCCTGTGTACCTTCAATAGTTCTATAAGTGGCATTTTCTTCAAAAATGGGTGTTCCTGTAAAACCGAATAATTGTGCTTTCGGGAAAAACTCAACAATTGCTTTATGGTTTTCTCCAAATTGTGAACGGTGACATTCATCAAAAATAAATACTACACGTTTGTCTTTTAAAGGAGCTAAGTGTTCAATGTAATTTTTATCATTTTTGGTATCTAATGCCAAGCCAAGTTTTTGAATTGTGGTTACAATTACTTTATCTGCATAATCTGTAGAAAGCATTCTTTTTACCAATGTTTTGGTATTGGTATTTTCTTCTACACTACCTTCTTGAAATTTATTAAACTCCTCTCTGGTTTGTCTATCTAAGTCTTTTCTATCTACAACAAACAAACATTTTTCAATAGCATCATTATCTTTTAAAAGTGTAGAAGCTTTAAAAGAGGTTAGCGTTTTACCACTTCCTGTAGTATGCCAAATGTATCCATTTCCTCTATCTTGTTCAATACAATCAACTATAGCTTTTACTGCATAAATTTGATAAGGTCGCATTACCAATATCTTTTGCTCAGTTTCCACTAACACCATATAGCGACTAATCATTTCACCTAAGGTACATTTTGCTAGAAACTTTTCAGTAAAATCGTCTAAGTGATTAATTTTAGAATTGTCTTCTTTGGCTAAAGTATAAACTGGTAAAAACTGCTCGTCTGCATTAAAAGCAAAGTGTTTGTTATTATTGTTAGAAAAATAAAAGGTTCTTGTTTTATTACTAACGATAAATAATTGCATAAAGCACATTAAGGAATTGGTATATCCGTTTCCTGCATCATTTTTATAATCAACTATTTGTTGCATTGCACGATTAGGACTAATCTGCAAGGTTTTTAATTCTATTTGAACGAGAGGTAGTCCATTAATCAACAAAATAACATCATATCTATGATTGCTATTTTGGGTATTCATTCGAAGCTGATTGATAACTTCAAAATCATTTTTACACCAATCTTTTATATTTACTAAAGTATAATGAAGAGGTGTATCGTCTTCTCTGATAAAGGTGTTTCTTTTTCTTAATAAGTTAGATGTTTTAAATACATCTGGGTTTATAATCTCTGTAAGTAGCTTATCAAATTCGGTATCCGTTAATTTAACTCTATTTAATGCTTCAAACTTTTGTCTAAAGTTTTGCTCTAATGAAGCTCTATCTCTTATATCAGTTCTATAGGTGTATTTTAGGTCTTGCAATTTACCTACAAGTCCATATTCTATATCTGCCTCATTAACACTATTTATTTGTGTATTACTACTCATTCGACGTTATAGCTTTTTTTATTTGTTAAAAATATAAATATATATTGATTAAATAATAGGTTTTTGAGCATTTCCTTTTTACCCCTGTTTTAAGGTATATTACAAGTTATAAAACATTAGTTGTTTTTGCAATAGTTTATCTGTTCTATAATTTTACTTCTGATGCTTTTTTCTAATTCTGAATCTGTAAACGTTTCTAACAGTTTAGCGTACTTTTTTCTGTATAGGGTATATGAATCTTTATGATATTTTTTTAAACCCATACAACTGTCTTTATCTTTCATAGCCCCCATTAGCATTATTTCTTTTGGTTGTAATTCTTGATAGTTGATTATGGGTTGTTTTTTAATTGTATCATACACATTTAATAACTCATCTGCCAACGCATCAAACTTTTGTTTGTTTACCAAATCTGCTACTGTATATATGCCTATGGCATTTTTACCCGTATTTATGTATCTGTAGTTTGCTTCTAGTTCAAACCGAATTAAGCTTTTATCTACTGTAACACCTGATTTTAATTTGGCTTGATAGGTCTTGTCATAGCCCTTTATATTGTAATTTGTCGCCTTAAAATGAGCACCATAAACACGAGTTGTATTGCGCATTAAAAAGGGTTTTTTGCCTTTATATTCTAGCCAATTTCTAAAGGTATTGTCTTCAATTTCGTTAATGACTACTGCTACTGATGTTTTTCTTACTTGAGCCGTATATAAATTGAAATCGAAATAATCATTAAGTTCCTCAATCGCCTTTACCACTTCTGAATAGATAAAGGGTTTGTAATTGTTATTCATATAGAATTTTTGTAAACTATTACTTATTATCAATTCTGATGAAGTTAATTTAAAATCTAAATTTCTAAATTTTGCACTATAAGAAGTTACCTCGCAAATTTTGGGATTGTATTTTGGCGACCATTGAATATTGTTCCAATAAAAAGGCTCTCTTGTTCTTCTAATTACTTCTTTTGGCATTTTGTCTATTTGCTGAACTAAAACGTTAGTATCGTACAAAACAGTAGCCTTTAATTTTTAACTGCTTCTTTGTAATTTTTATCTAAAAGCTGTTGTACGTCGCTCATTCTATAATAGATTTTTGAGCCTATTTGAGAATAGGAAATGACACCTGTATCTCGCCAAGTTTGAGCAGTTCTTTTGCTAATGTGCATTAGCTGTAAAAACTCTTGATTGTCTAAAAAAATGTCTTCTGGTTTCTTTTGCTTTTCTTTTAGTTGATTGTTTAATTCGTCTAAACGATTTACTAAATCTGTGTACTGTTGTGCGCTTAAAATGATTGCTTCCATTTACTTCAATTTTTTGTGTTTAACATTAATTTCGGAGTAAATTTGAGCTAATAAGTGAAGTAAAAACAGTTAAAGGGGGTTGTATAACCCCCTTTAAAAGCCTTATAAACATTGAGTTTGTTTATTAAAAAATTATTTTAATTTTCTTAAATTAGAAAGCATTGTATGTAAATGAGTTTCCCAAAATTCAATGGCATTTAAACTTGGAGTATTGAATTCATTTCTCAACTTATTTGTACTTATACCATTTTCAGAAGATTTTTTTGTTTGGAAATTAGATGATATAAAACGAAACAATTCAGCATCAGATTTTGTATTAAAAATTTTGGGTTTAAGGTCGTTTATCATTTTAAATAATAACGACAATTGAGGTACTGATAGCTCTGTTTTAAGTGTTGCTTCTTTTACAGTTTTAGGTTTGTCTTGTTGTTCTTTTTCTTTTAGTTTATGTAATTGTGAATTGATTAAACCTTGTAATTGATAGATGGAGAAAAACTCAAAAGGAAAAAATAACTTTTCTTTATTTATGTAAACAAAGTCCAAATCCATGTCTCTTGTTTCCATATTAAAAGCTTTACTCTTTTGAATATAACCTAATCGTATTAAGTCATCTTCTGTGTATCCATCCGCTTTTAATTTTTCGATTGCTTGTTCGGTTTCGTCTTCAGAGAAATCTCCTTCCATATCATCCTTTTCCCCAAACAAATAAATCTCAATATCTTTATATAGATATTTTAATGCGTCTTCTTCTAAATTTGTAAGTTCTTTAATGATTTGATACAATTCTAACTCAGTATGGTCTTTGTTTCTAATTGTATCTAATAATTGATAAATCTTGTTTGGTTCTTCAGATTCCATTTCATTAATTGTGTCCTTTTCCATAACTTAATTAATAATACCTACTAAAATTAATACACTATAAAAATAGTGTATTAATTTTTTTAATCTAAATTTTAATAAAACAAGATGTTATTTACAAAATCGTAAAATAATTTACCCAACTGTTCCGCTCATTAGTTGAGCCATATCATCACTAATTTTAGAATCTACAACATTAGCATAAATTTGGGTGGTAGATATTTTTTTATGCCCTAAAAGTTTAGAAACGGTTTCTATTGGAATGTTATTTGACAAGGTTACTGTAGTTGCATAGGTGTGTCTTGCTAGGTGCGTATGTAGGTTTTTAGTGATACCACATACATCTGCAACTTCTTTTAAATAAGCGTTCATTTTTTGATTAGAAGGTACTGGAAATAGTTTACCATTTACTTTATAACAAAGATTACTTTTATATTTCTTTAAAATATCTGCTGCTATTGGCAATAAAGGTATTCTACATTCAGAACCTGTTTTTGTTCTTTTTATGATTATCCATTTATAACCATCAATACCAATTTGAATATGATTATCTGATAACTTTTGTAAATCGCTATAGGCTAAACCTGTGTAACATTGAAATATAAATAAGTCTCTTATAATTTCAATTCTTTCTATAGAAAATTGCTTTTCTAATAAGGTATTTATTTCATTTTGCGTTAAAAACTCTCTTTTCTTCTGTTTTCTTTTTATTTGATAATTTGCAAAGGGGTCTCTTCTTATATAGTCGTTTGCTAAACCTATTCGAATTATTTTCTTTAGTGCTTTAACGTGCTTCATTGCAGAATCATGTTGGCATTTAGCTGTAGTTTTCAAATAAAATTCGAACGCAGTTATAAATTTGTGGTTTACTTCTGATAATTGAAAAGCTTCGTTTCTATATTGAACGTTACAAAATGTCTTAATGTGTTTTAATCCTGCTTGATATCTTTGATAGGTTAAAGGGGCAAATTCTTTACCTATTAATCGTTGCATTTCGTTATTATGTTCTTCAAACAATTCTACTAATGTCCATTGTTTTTCACCAATACCCAAAAAAGCATTTGTTAGCATTTTTGCGGTAATAGCTTTGCTATTTTCTTGTAAAGCTTGATGATGTGTATAGAGTTGCCCTCTTACACTATTTAAATAATCATTTAAAATCTGTGATTCTTCCGAATTACCTTTTGCTTTGTTACGTACTGTATCCCATAGTTTAGGTGTTATACTCCGTTTGATTGAGATTTCTGAACGCTTACCATTGATAGTAACTCGTAAATAAATTGGTGCTTGTCCGTTTCTTAATAGCTTACTTTTTTTGATAAAAAATAAGATGTTGAATGTTGCTCTTTTCATACTATAATATTTTGTTATAAAATTATCGCAAAACATTCATTTTAGATTAAGCAAAATACTGAATAACAGTGCATAAGAACCTTAATAGGTGGACTAAAATTTGTTTAAAAAAGTCCTCCGATTAAGACACTATTAATAGGGTAAAAAGTAAAGAAACGTGAACCGTATAAAATAAAAAAGCCCCATTTTAGTGGGGCTTTCATCAAATTGCTTTGATTTTTACTTTAAAAAGCGGTCTGGACGGGACTCGAACCCGCGACCCCCTGCGTGACAGGCAGGTATTCTAACCAGCTGAACTACCAGACCGTTGCTTATAGCGGATGCAAATATATAATAGATTTTAATAACTGCAAATAAAAAAACAAATTTTTTATTTAAAATTTCTTCTACTAATTAAATATTTAATCAACACATTATTAAAACCAACATGAATGTCTACAGGAACATAATCTATTTGATATTGTAAACATTTATTTTTCAATTCTTTAAAATAATCCCCTACAATTTCTTTATATTTTTCTTGGACGTTTTCTGCATAAACATTTATTTCTTCTCCTGTTTCTACGTCTACAAATTTTTTGGGAACCTTATCAAAATCAAAATTTAATTCTGTTTCCCCATCAAATGTGTGAAAAAGTACAACTTCGTGTTTGTTGTATTTTAAATGACGTAATGCTTCAAAAAGTGCTTCGTCTTCTTTTGAAGTTTGAAACATATCTGTAAACAAAAAAATTAAAGAACGTCTGTGAATCTTTTCTGCAATTTCATGTAAATATTTATAGGTATTTGTAGTTGCCTCAGATTCTGAAGTTAGCAATTGTTCCAATTGATGCAACAACATTTTTCTATGTCGCTCACTTCCTTTTTCTGGAGCATAATATTCATAAGAATCTGCATAAATACTCAGTCCAACTGCATCTCTTTGTCTTTTTAAAATTTCCATTAATGAAGCTGCTGCAACAGCAGAAAAACCAATTTTATTTAAATTCTCTGTAGACTGTTTTTTTACTATTGGATAATGCATGGAAGCAGAATTATCAACTATAATATGACAGCGTAAATTGGTTTCTTCTTCGTACTTTTTGGTATATAACTTTTCTGTTTTTGCGAATAATTTCCAATCTATATGTCTTGTACTTTCTCCTTTATTGTACAATTTATGTTCAGAAAACTCAACAGAAAATCCGTGAAATGGACTTTTATGCATTCCTGTTATAAAACCTTCTACAACCTGTTTTGCTAGGATGTCAAGGTTTTTTATTTCAGACGATTTTACTTCGGATAAATTCATGCTATTTTTTGATGTCTTGAGCTCTTGTTAAATTATCTGTTGTCTGCAACAATTTCTTTAACAAAATAGGATTATAATTTGGATTATCTGCTAAAAACTCTTGCAAAATAGCATTTGCTTCTTTTGACGAATAATTTCCGATAGAACTTGCCAACCATCCTTTTGGGAAGAAAATATCACCCGTTAATTGGACTTCTACTAATGTAGACAAAATTGATTTTAAATGTTTAGTTGATGATTTTTGCCTTAAAGGATGATGCATATTGTTTAACGCGGTTTGCACCCAAGATTCTTTTTCTCTATTCTCTTTTTGCAATAGCGATTTCATAAATTTATCACGTACTTTTTCATCATTAGAAAGTGATGGTAATAACCATTTAAAACGCTTTAATCGATCTAAATTAGAAATTCGAGTTTGTTGTTCTTTTAAAATTTCTGATGTTTTTGGATGGCTAAAAATTGCCAATTGCATTGCTAAAGAAGTGTAATCATTTTCGTTTAAAAAAAGGTTTTTAATCTTTTTCTCTTTTATCCAAATTTGATATAAGTTCTCTTTTCCTTGTTGAGAAATAGCTAAAGATTGATACAAACTAAAAAGTGTTCTTTTTATATTTTTTGGCAACTCCTTTTCTAATAAATTAAAAATTGTGGTTTCTGTTTTATTCTGAATATTTTTTTGTTCTTCTTCATTTAAAAACTTCCAGAATATATGTTGGATTCTACCTGACAAATAATTAGTTATCAACTCATTTTTTTCATCAAGAATTGCATCCAAATAAACTTCATAGGCTTCTAAAGGAGAAACTTTTCCATTCAGCATATTCTCATATAAATTGATGAATTGATATCCTCTTGAAACTTCATCTTTAATATCTTTATAAGAAGAAATCTCTTCTTTATAAATAGGGAAAACGCCATAGCCAAATCCGTTTGTGTTGTATAAAACTTGTCTTGGTTTAAAATCTTTAGTGCCAGAAGTAATATCAAAAGATTTTCCCATATTTTTGATTCCTATGATTTTTTCATAACCTCGTGCGTCTATCAATTTAATTTTAAAGGATTGTGTCCAAATTTTATCAGAATCGTCTTCAGCTTTTTGATGAATCACAAACTTGGTTACATTTCCTTTTTCATTGGTTTCAATTTCTTCATAAAAAACGGGTCTTCCTGATGAGTTTACCCAAACATCTGACCAACTTTTAATATCTCCTGCAGATTTTTTATCTAAAATTGACACCAACTCATTCCAATCTGCGTTTGAGTTTTGATACGTTTTTATATATTCTTGAATTCCTTGTTGAAAAGCTTCTTTACCTAACAAATATTCCAACTGACGCATCATAATTGGTGCTTTGTTATAAATAATTCTTCCATATAAAGAACCCGCATTTTTTAAATTATCTAAATTTTGTCTGATTGCATTTGTGCCTTTTGTTCTGTCTTCAGAATAGGCACTTGGATAGTGAGACATCATAAAACTTAAGGTGTGATTTACCTCTGGATATACAGGATTCACTATTTTATCTGCCATAAAATTGGCGAAAACTTCTTTCATCCAAACATCATTAAACCATTTCATGGTGACCAAATCTCCAAACCACATGTGTGAGGTTTCGTGCGCAATTAGTTTTGCTCTTCCTAACTTTCTATTTTGAGTTGCATTTTTATCTAAAAACAACGATGATTGTCTGTACTGAATTGCACCTACGTGCTCCATTCCTCCATATTGAAAAGGTGGAATCGCTGCAAAATCCATCTTTTGAAAAGGAAATTTAACAGCTGTGTAATCTTCTAAAAAATCGATTGAATTTTGATGAATTTTAAACACTTCACCAACACTTTCATCAATCTTTTCTTTATTATTTTCTCTGTATAGAAAACGCATATCAAATGCTCCTGGATTTCTGGTTTCTTCTGTAAATTTTCCTGCTACAAAAGAAAACAAATACGTACTCATTAAATCTGAAGTTGCAAAAGTATGTTCCGTAAAACCATCTATTTCTAAGCTACTTTCCTCAAAACCACCAGCTAAAACTTTCCATTCTTTTGGTGCTGTAATTCGTAGGTTATATTTGGCTTTTATATCTGGTTGATCAAAACAAGGAAACAGCGTACTTGCTCTATCAGGAACTAATAATGTGTATAAAAACTCATCATTTCTGTTGAGTGATGTTTCTCCTGCATCAAAAAAGAGTTCTATGGTATTTTCTCCTAAAACTAATTTTGATTTATCAATAATCAAATGTTCTTTTTGATGATTTATTTCTGATTTTTCACCATTAATCTTAATCGATTTTAATTTTGATGCGTCTTCATTAAAATCTAAAAAAACATCATTTTTTAAATCTTTTACATTAAAAATTATTTCTAATCTTGAAGAAATTGGTTTTGTTTTCTCTTTAGGGATTTTAAAGTGTAAATTATAGACAACATCTGCAATTTGTTGTTTTCTATATTTGGCTAATTCGAAAGAAATCCCTTTTTCTAATTTTAATTCTTCTTGTTTTTTTGAGCAAGAAATTAAAAAAAGGAAACAAAATAAATATAATACATTCTTCATTAGATGATTTTATTAATTAAATTCTGCAAAAGAGCAAAGTTATTCTATTTACAATCTTAAGAAATAACTTTGCCATTTCTAATAAGGATTGAGAAAATTATATTGAGACCCTGCAAAAAGGCAGGGTTAGTTCAACTTGCAATTTTTAGAATTAGCTTTGCTAATTCTAAAAATTGAGTTTCACTAAAATAAAAAAAGGTTTGACGTTAGCCAAACCTTTATGATATTATAAAATGTTAATACTACTAAAGAGCAGCATCAATTTTACCTGTATACACATTTTTTGGAGCAACTCCTACTTGCTTGTCTACTACTTCTCCGTTTTTAAAGATTAAAACAGTTGGTATATTTCTTACTCCATATTTAGCTGCAAATTCTTGGTTAGCATCAACATCAACCTTACCTACTATTGCTTTCCCTTCATATTCTGCGTGAATTTCATCAACAATTGGCCCTACCATTCTACAAGGTCCACACCAAGCAGCCCAAAAATCTACTAATACTGGTTTGTCTGATTTTAATACTACTTCATCAAAAGTTGCGTCTGTTATTTCTAATGCCATTTTATATTTTTTAAATTGTTATCTTAAATTTTTGATATACAAAAGTAATTATTTTATTTACTTTTAGTATTCTAAAAAAATTACTTTTTACTATTAGTCTATCAATAGTTTTTATAAAGGCTTAACAAAACTTAAAATATAAATGTAGATTCTTGCCTACTCAGGAATGACAAAATACTTAAAACAACTCAGAAGCTATTGCATGAATATTATCGCTTTTTCCCATAGAATAATAGTGTAAAACTGGCACACCAGCTGCTAATAATTCTTTGGATTGTTGTATGGCAAACTCAATACCAACTTGACGAACCTCTTTATTTGTTTTACAATTTTCTACTTCATTAATTAATTCTTCTGGAATATCTATTCGAAATACCTGAGGCAATAATTGCAAGTGACGCTTTACTGCAATGGGCTTAATTCCTGGAATAATGGGTACGTTTATTCCCACTTTTTTTGCAGCTTCTACAAACGCAAAATACTTTTTATTATCAAAAAACATCTGAGTTACTACATAATCTGCACCAGCATCTACTTTCTCTTTCAAACGTTTTAAATCTGTTTGTAAAGAAGGAGCTTCTAAATGTTTTTCTGGATATCCTGCCACACCAATACAAAAATTTGCTTTATTAGACGCTTCTACAACATCGTGTAAATACTTTCCACAATTTAAATTTTGAATTTGCGAAACCAAATCTTTTGCATATTGGTTTCCTCCTTCATTTGGTATAAAATATTTTTGATGACTCATAGCATCACCTCTTAACGCCATTACATTATCTATTCCTAAATAATGGCAATCTACCAAAACGTACTCTGTTTCCTCTTTTGTAAAACCTCCACACAACACATGTGGCACAGTATCTACGTCATATTTATGCTTAATAGCTGCACAAATTCCAACAGTTCCTGGGCGCATTCTGGTTATTTTTCTATCTAACAAACCATTGCCTTTATCTATATAAACATATTCTTCTCTCGATGTTGTTACGTCTATAAAAGGTGGATTAAACTCCATTAACGGATCTATATTATTGTATAAATCTTGAATGTTATTTCCTTTTTTTGGCGGAATAATTTCAAACGAAAACAATGTTTTTCCGTCTGCGTTTTTAATGTGATCTGTAATCTTCATGAGCCTCCCTTAATCCCTCAAAAATGAGGGAGTTTTTTTGTGGATATTTTATTTTTACTAATATTTTTTATTTGTGCGTTACCTAAAGGTCGCGCTTTACGTTTTATCCCTGAAACAAGTTCAGGGGATGCCACTTCAATCGCTAACGCAACTTGTTTGCCAACGAATGGCTTTCTTTTACATTTTTTTACACCTACAAGGTTATTGAAACCTTGCAGGAGAATTAATTCGCTAAATTAGGATGCAGCCATTTTCTTGCTTTCTCTTTTGTTATTCCTTTTCTTTCTGAATAATCAGTAAGTTGGTCATCTGTAATTTTACCCAAGCCAAAATACTTTGCTTCTTCGTTGGCAAAATAATACCCAGAAACTGCTGCTGCTGGCCACATTGCCAAACTTTCTGTTAAGGTTACTCCTATGTTTTCTTCTACTTTTAATAAATCCCAAATGGTTTCTTTTTCTAAATGATCTGGACATGCAGGATAACCTGGAGCTGGCCTAATTCCTTTGTAATTTTCTTTTATTAAATCGTCATTGGTTAACTCTTCATCAGCAGAATACCCCCAATGTTTTGTTCTTATTTGTTTGTGTAAATATTCTGCAAATGCTTCTGCAAACCTGTCTGCAATAGCTTGTGCCATTATTGCATTATAATCGTCTTCTTTGGCTTTGTAACTTTCTGCTAATTCTTGTGCTCCGAAAATACCAACACAAAATGCACCTATATAATCTGTTTTATTGGTTTCTTTTGGAGCAATAAAATCGGCTAAAGCATGGTTTGGAATTCCTTCTCTTTTCTTTAATTGCTGACGTAAAGTTCTAAAAACAACTTTATTGTTTTGAGATTTCTCGACGTTGCTCGAAATGACATTTTTATTTCTATTTGGCTTTATTGAAACCTCAATATCATCTTCATTAATTGAATTTGCTTCAAACAAGCCAAAAACTGCTTTGGGTTTTAAAAATTGATTTGCGATAATTTCTGCAATCATTTGTTGCGCTTCTTCATACATTATAGATGCTTGTTCTCCAACAACTTTGTCTGTTAGAATGTCAGGAAATTTACCATGCAAATCCCAACTTCTAAAAAACGGACTCCAATCTATAAAAGGTAACAATTCTTTTAAACTCAATTGTTTTAAAACCTGAATTCCTAATTCGTTTGGCTTTTTAATTTCTGAAGTTTCCCAATCAATTTTATATTTACGTTTGCGAGCTTCATCAATAGAAATGTATGATTTTTCTTTTCCTCGTTTTAAAAACTTGGTTCTGAATTCATCATAATCTTTTTTTAGCTTAGCAGTATATAAATGACTTGATTTTTTGTTTAATAAATCTCCAACCACAGTTACTGCTCTACTTGCATCATTTACATGCACCACTGCATTTTTATATTGGGTATCAATCTTAACTGCTGTATGCGCTTTGGAGGTTGTTGCACCACCAATTAGCAAAGGCAACTCAAAATTTTGACGTTGCATTTCTTTGGCTAAATAGACCATTTCGTCTAAAGAAGGTGTTATTAATCCACTTAAACCAATCGCATCTACGCGTTCATCTATAGCAGTTTGAATGATTTTTTCTGGTGGAACCATAACTCCTAAATCTACAATTTCGTAATTATTACAAGCCAAAACAACGCTTACAATGTTTTTACCAATATCGTGCACATCACCCTTAACAGTTGCCATTAAAATTTTACCAACTGGTTCTGATTTATCGGATTTTGCTGCCTCAATAAATGGGTTTAAATACGCAACCGCTTTTTTCATTACACGCGCAGATTTTACCACTTGTGGTAAGAACATTTTACCTGCTCCAAACAAATCTCCAACCACATTCATACCAATCATTAAATGCCCTTCTATTACTTCAATTGGTGCTTTAGCTTCTTGTCTTGCTTGTTCTACATCTTCTATAATAAACGCATCTATTCCTTTTACTAAAGCGTGGGTAATTCTGTCTTGTAACGGATTTTCTCTCCAAGATAAATCTGCTGTTTTTTCTTTTGAAGTTCCTTTTACAGTTTCTGCAAAATTAAGTAAGCGTTCTGTAGCATCATCTCTTCTATCAAGAATTACATCTTCTACGTGTTCTAATAAATCTTTAGGAATATCATCATAAACTTCTAACATTGCAGGATTTACAATTCCCATATTCATCCCATTTTGAATGGCATAATATAGAAATACTGAGTGCATTGCTTCTCTAACTGTATTGTTTCCTCTAAATGAAAATGATACATTACTCACACCTCCACTCACAGAAACGTTGGGCAAATTTTCTCTAACCCATTTTGTAGCTTCGATAAAATCGATGGCATTTTTTCTGTGTTCCTCCATTCCTGTTGCTACAGGAAAAATATTCAAATCGAAAATAATATCCTCAGATGCAAAACCAACTTTGTTTACTAAAATATCGTAAGAACGTTTTGCAATTTCTATTCTGCGTTTGTAATTATCTGCTTGTCCAACTTCATCAAAAGCCATTACAATTACTGCTGCTCCATAACGTTTTATTTGAGTGGCTTCCCAAATAAATTTTTCTTCTCCTTCTTTTAAAGAAATAGAATTTACCACACATTTACCTTGAACCACTTGTAAACCAGCTTCTATAATTTCCCATTTTGAGGAATCAATCATAATAGGCACTCTACAGATATCTGGTTCTGCAGCAATTAAGTTTAAAAAACGAACCATTGCTTCTTTACCATCAATCAAACCATCATCCATATTAATATCGATAATTTGAGCACCACCATCTACTTGATGTCTTGCAATATCTAAGGCTTCATCAAATTTTTCTTCTTTGATTAAGCGTAAAAACTTACGAGAACCAGCTACGTTTGTACGTTCTCCAACGTTAATGAAATTGCTATTTTCGTTTAAAACCAATGGTTCTAAACCAGATAATTTCATGTATCTACGCCCCTCTCCAACCTCTCCCCAAAGGGAAGAGGCTTTTGTGAAGTTCTTATTTTTATCTTTTTCGCTCATTTTAAAAATGAAGTAAGTTTAAATTGGTTTTTATGTTTTAGCTTATACAGAAAAAACAGGATTTTAAAGAGTGCTGTACTTCCCTTCCCTTTGGGAAGGGATTGAGGGATGGGCTCTTGGTTTATATTTTGAGGCGATTTCAGCAATAACCTTTATATGCTCTGGACTTGTACCACAACAACCTCCAATAATATTAATGAGATTTTTCTTTAAATACTCTTCTATTTGCTCTCCCATTTCTTCTGGAGTTTCATCATATTCACCAAAAGCATTTGGCAAACCTGCATTTGGATGTGCAGAAATTGCAAACTCAGTTTTATTTGCAATTGCTTCTAAATGTGGTTGTAATAAATTGGCTCCTAAAGCACAATTGAATCCAACAGATAAAAGAGGTATATGAGAAACAGAAATTAAAAAAGCTTCTGCTGTTTGCCCTGATAACGTTCTTCCTGAAGCATCCGTAATTGTTCCACTTAACATTATAGGAACTTCAATATTACGTTCTTCTTTAACTTGCTCAATGGCAAATAAAGCTGCTTTTGCATTTAAGGTATCAAAAACCGTTTCTACCAGTAATACATCTGCACCTCCATCCAATAAAGCTTCTGTTTGCTGCTTGTAGGCGATTCTTAACTCGTCAAAAGTTACTGCTCTATACCCAGGGTCATTTACATCTGGAGACATACTTGCTGTTCTATTTGTTGGGCCAATGGAACCTGCTACAAAACGTGGTTTGTGTGGTTCTTTTGCTGTAAATTCATTGGCAACTTCTTTAGCAATTTTTGCAGATTGATAATTTAATTCATACACCAAATCTTCCATTTGATAATCTGCCATTGCTATTGTAGTACCAGAAAAGGTATTGGTTTCTACAATATCTGCACCCGCATCAAAATACTTTCCGTGAATGGTTTTGATAGCTTCTGGTTGTGTGATTGACAACAAATCGTTATTGCCCTGCAAAGGTGTTGGATAGTCTTTAAAGCGTTTTCCTCTAAAATCTTCTTCTGTAAATTTATAGGCTTGTAGCATAGTACCCATAGCACCATCTAAGACTAAAATTCGTTCTTGTAAAGCTTTGTAAATGTTAATAGACATTTTTATTTTTTTAATACCTACAAGGTTTTTAAAACCTTGCAGGAATATTATGAATGTCATCAGGAAAAGTGAAGTTTTTCGCTGTTATCTGTCTTATTTACTGAAAATAAATTCAATAAAAAGTAGAATGTAGCACCTTTCTCAAAATTTGAGAGGTTGCCAAAGCTTCATAGGGTCTAATCCCTCTGCCTTTCGTGATAACGTATCAATAAGTTTATGAACTAAATTCGAGACAAAGTAACGAACTTTTTTCTTCTTTTTATAATTTATTCGAAGATATCTGATGATAAGTATCTGTCTCCTCTATCGCAAATAATAGCAACCACAACACCCTTATCTATAGAATTTGCTATTTTTAAAGCAGTTGCCACAGCACCTCCACTACTCATTCCTGCAAAAATACCTTCTTCTTTTGCCAAACGAATGGTCATTTGTTTAGCTTCTTCTTCATCAACTTCTAAAATTTGGTCTATTTTATTTGCTTTAAAAATAGCAGGCAAATATTCTTGTCTCCATTTTCTAATTCCAGGGATTCTTGCTCCATCTTTAGGTTGTGCTCCAATTATTTGGATATTTTTATTTTTTCCTTTTAAGAAATCAGAAACTCCTGTAATGGTTCCTGTAGTTCCCATAGCAGAAACAAAATGGGTAACTTGCCCCTCTGTATCTCTCCATATTTCTGGACCTGTTGTATTGTAATGCGCTTTAGGATTGTCTAAATTATCAAACTGATTTAAACGAAAATAGCCTTTTTTGTATTTCAATTTTAAGGCGTAATCTATAGCACCTTCCATACCTTTGTCTGCAGGAGTTAAAATTACTTTTGCGCCATAAGCACGCATTGTTTTTACTCTTTCTATTGTGGAATTTTCTGGCATTGTAATTACCATATTTACTCCTAAAACCTTCGCCATTAATGCTAAAGCAATACCAGTATTTCCGCTTGTTGCCTCTACTAAAGTATCTCCTTTTTTTATATTCTTTCTTTTGATAGCCTCAGAAATCATATAATACGCAGCTCTATCTTTTACGCTTCCTCCTGGATTATTTCCCTCTAACTTTAACAATAATGTTACGCCTTCTTTTTTGAAAATATTTTGAGCTTCCACCAAAGGTGTATTTCCTACAAAATCTATGATGCTTTTTGTCTGCATTCTTTAATTTCTTTTTTGAAAAATATTATTTTCTGATTGTACTGTAACTACCGAATTTTCTGGAATAGATTCTGTAATGCATACATTTGCTCCAATTACTGAATTTGCTCCAATAACTACATCTCCTCCTAAAATAGTTGCATTTGCATAAATAACTACGCCATTTTCTATAGTTGGATGTCTCTTTGTTGATTCTAAACTCTTTTTTACTTGAATGCCACCTAAGGTAACACCTTGAAAAATCTGCACATTATCTTTAATCACAGTGGTTTCTCCTATAACAATTCCTGTTGCGTGATCTATAAAAAATGATTCTCCAATTTCGGCACCAGGATGAATATCTGTACCTGTTGTACTGTGGGCAAATTCGCTCATTACTCTTGGTAAAACTGGAACACCTAATTTTAACAATTGATGACTTAGTCTATGCACTGCAATTACATAAAAACCTGGATATGCTAAATAAACTTCTGCTAAACTTTTTGCAGCAGGGTCATTTTTATGAGCCGCTTCTGCATCTAAATCTAATTTCTTTCTTATCGTAATAAAAGAACTTTCAAAATCATTCCAAATTTCTTCTCCGTTTTCAACGGATAATTTTTCTAAAATTTTTAAGAATTGTATTCTTGTTTTTGGCCCACTTTCAGTTAAATGATTTACATCAAACAAATTATTAATCAATTGTTTTGTAAAAACTCCTACTGCATCTTTTAAACACATTCTGTAGTTTTTAAAACCAACCAATTTTTCTGTCGCTTTTATTTGTTCTGTTTGTTCCATTATAGATTTAACTTTCTGGTGCTAATTCTACTTCTAAACCTTCCATTTCTGGAGTCATTTGTATTTGACAACCTAATCTACTGTTATCTTCCACATTAAATGCTTCTGCTAACATTGCATCTTCATCATCTGTCATTTCAGGTAATTCGTGGTCTGACTTTACATAACATTGACAAGAAGCACACATTGCCATTCCTCCACAAATACCAATGGTTCCTTCTTTAGCTAATTCGTATGAACGAACAACTTCCATCAAGTTCATTGCCATATCTGTTGGTGCTACAACATCGTGTGTTACACCATTTCTGTCTGTTATTTTTATGTTTATATCTACACTCATTTTTAAACTTTTACCAAATTTAATGATTTTAGTTTGTTAGACCTCACAGGTTTTGAAAACCTGTGAGGTCTTTGTCTTTTTTTTAATTAGCTATCTGCACTAATAAAGCTATTACCTTCAAACAAGTTTAGCCCAGATTGAAGCATTTGTTTGAGCTCTTTTTGCCCTTTTTTGGCAAAAAAGCGAGTGCTGAAAGCTGGAAATAGCTTCTAATAAACTTTATTTTAGATCTACTGTATTGCTTTTACAACTGCTTTTGGGGCTTCTTTTTTTGTTCCATCAAAACCTTGAACTCCACCAACTGTTGTATATTTCATTACGTATTTTTTATCTGGAAAGATTCTTTTATACGCACTTTGACACATTAAAGTTGCTTCGTGGAAACCACATAAAATCAGTTTTAATTTCCCTGGATACGTGTTTACATCTCCAATTGCGTAAATTCCAGGAATGTTGGTTTGATAATCTAAAGCGTTGTTTACTTTGATGGCATTTTTCTCGATTTCTAATCCCCAGTTACCTATTGGACCTAATTTAGGTGATAAACCGAATAAAGGAATAAAGTGATCTGTATCAATAATAAAAGCGTCTTCGCCTTTTTTCTCAACAGCAACACCTATAACTTTTTCTGTACCAATAATTCCTTTTACTTCTGCAGGAGTTATGATATTTATTCTTCCTAAATTCTTTAACTCTTGTGCTTTTTCAACTGAATCTAAAGCGCCTCTAAACTCATTTCTTCTATGAATTAAAGTTACTTCTGAAGCCACATCTGACAAGAAAATTGCCCAATCTAAAGCTGAATCTCCACCACCAGAAATCACTACTTTTTTATCTCTGTAGATTTCTGGTTCTTTAATAATGTACTCAACACCTTTATCTTCGAAATCTGCAATATTTGGAATTAATGGTTTTCTTGGTTCAAAAGACCCTAAACCACCTGCAATTGCAACTATTTTTGCGTGATGTTTTGTGCCTTTATTAGTCGTTACAATAAAAGTACCATCATCTTGCTTATCTATAGTATCTGCTCTTTCACCCAAAGTAAAATTAGGTTCAAATTGCTTGATTTGTTCCATTAATTTATGCGTTAAATCTCCTGCTAAAATTTCTGGATATGCAGGAATATCATAAATAGGTTTCTTTGGATAAATCTCTGAACATTGCCCACCAGGTTGTGGCAAAGCATCAATTAAATGACATTTTAGTTTTAATAAACCTGCTTCAAAAACTGTGAATAATCCTGTTGGTCCTGCTCCAATAATTAGTATGTCTGTTGTAATCATATTTTTTTGCTTTTAGCTCTTGGCTATTCGCCTTTACTTTTAATACCTACAAGGTTTTTAAAACCTTGCAGGAGATTTTATTTTTCTACCAAACTTTTTGTGAATTCGTTTAGTTTTTCTACTTTCTCTTCAAAGTTTCCTTTGATGGTTTTTCTATATTCGTTTAAATTTTTTACTAAATCATCAATGTTTTCTGGAAGGACTTCCTCAAAAAATTGACGTAATCTTTTGGCTGTTGTTGGCGATTTTCCGTTTGTTGAAATGGCAATTTTTACATTGCCCTTTGTTACAATTCCTCCCATATAAAAATCGCAATAGGGAGGATTGTCAGCTACATTTACCAATATGTTTCTTTCTTTACAATCTTTGTAAACCTCTATATTTACCTCTACATTATCTGTTGTTGCAATAACAATATGTTTGTTTTCTAAATAAGAGTTATTGTAATTATCAACAATCATTTTAACATCAAACTTGTTTGCCAAATCTTTTGTTTCTTCTCTAAAAAAAGCAGAAACCATTGTTACTTTAGAGCCTATACTCGATTTTAACAAAAATGATAGTTTTTCAAATGCAACAAATCCACCTCCAACAATTAAGGTTTCTAATTGCTGTGTTTTTAAAAAAATTGGATATAAATTGTTTCTTTCCATTTTAGATGGCAATTAACTCTTGTTGATATTCGTTTTGAACTTGCGCTAAAATTTGACGGTGATTCACAACTTCACCCAAAACTATAATGGCTGGATTGCTTAATTCTTGTTTTTCAACAACCTCTAAAATAGTATCTACTGTTCCAATTCCTACTTTTTCTCTAATTGTTGTTCCATCCTGAATGATAGCTACAGGTAAATTATTTTTACCTTCTTTTTGAAATATTTTAATAATTTCTGGTAATTTTCCCATTCCCATTAATACCACAACTGTTGCATTCGATTTTGCTGCCAGAGCTACATCATTTGACAATTTATGTTCTTTGGTTGTACCAGTAATTACCCAAAAACTTTCTGAGTTCCCACGTTTTGTCAGTGGAATATTTTGGCATGCTGGAACTGCCAAAGAAGAGGAAATACCTGGAACCATTGCAGTTTCGATACCGAAATTTGCAGCATATTCCATTTCTTCTGCTCCTCTTCCAAAAATAAATGGATCTCCTCCTTTTAAACGAACTACATGTCCATTTGATTTTGCACGAGCAACAATCAATTCGTTAATTTGTTCTTGTTGATACCTGTAACAACCTCTTCTTTTTCCTACAAAAATTTGCTCTGCTTCTGGGTTGATATGCGCTAATAATTCTTCGTTTACCAAAGCATCATATAAAACAACATCTGCCTTTTTTAAAACTTTAATCGCTTTTAATGTAATTAAATCTGCGTCTCCTGGACCAGCACCTACTACTGTTAATTTTGGCTTTTTAAAATTCATTTTCTCTTTTTTAAATAGCCTTTTCAGCAATTGATGTTTCTACTTCTCTATACGCTCTTACTTTTTGTAAAAAAGTATTTGCATCATTTATATATTTTAATGCAAACTCTTGCTTGGGTGCAAATTTATTAATTTGATAAATCAAATCCGAAAAAGAAGTTTGTAAATCTATCTTTTTTGATGAAATAAAGAACTCATCAAATTTAGATATAATATTTGCGTGTGTATTTGTTTTCTGATTTTCTGATAGTAACAGCGCTTTTGCAGAATTTACAATAGATTGATATGCATAATAAATGGCTCCTGAATATACTTTGTTATTATATGCTTCTTTTGCGTTGTCTATTTTCTCTTCACTTTCAAAAAATAAAGTGGCAATTAAATCGATAACGACACCTGCACATTCTCCAACTCCAATAGCTTTTACATATTTTTGTTGTTCTCCCCAATCAATAAAATCTTCTTGCGTTAAATTGGTAACATCTTGCAAATCGTTTAAGAAATTATAGAAATACTTTTCTCCTTTTTCTTTATAATAATGCACAAATTCTTTTCCGTTTGCATTTGCTTCAAAATCATTTAAAATTCTACGCAACGCTTCAGGACCTCTTCTACTTGGTACTTTTACAACTTTATCTGCAAAAAGTGCATTCCCATTTCCTAAATTTCCTCCACCCAACAACACTTGCAATGCTGGTGCCACTAATTTATCTGGAGTTCTTACTGTCATTCCTTGGAAACCAATATTTGCCATATTGTGTTGTCCACAAGCATTCATACAACCACTAATTTTAATTACTAAATCTTGGTTTTTTAAATACTGAGGATATTCTGCAGCAATAACTCTTTCTAACTCTGCTGCAATTCCAGTACTACTTGCAATACCTAAATTACAGGTATCTGTACCTGGACAAGCTGTAATATCTACAGCCTTATTATAACCTGCTTCTACAAATCCTAATTTTTCTAATTCTTGATAGAAATAAGGTACTAATTCTTCCTTCACAAAAGGAATTACAATATTTTGACGTAACGTTAAACGCACTTCACCTGCTGCATAATTCTCAACTAAACCTGCTAATAATCGTGCTTTATCTGTATAAAAATCTCCTAATAAAACTTTTATCCCAATTGTAACATAACCTTCCTGTTTTTGAGGAATGATGTTTGTTGATTTCCACAAATTAAAAGCAACTTGGTTTTTAATAGTAACTTCTGGAGCTTCAACAGCAACTGGTTTTGAAGCCACATACCCATCAGCATCAATAGCCACAGTTTTAAACTCGATTGCTTTTTGTTCTTGTTCAATTAACTCTCTAAACGCATCTAAACCAATATCTTTTAGTAAGAATTTCATTCTTGCTTTGGCTCTACTTTTACGCTCACCATATCTATCAAAAATTCTTAAAACTCCTTCCATCACTGGAATAATTTTATCTGATGGTAAAAAATCGAATAAAACATCTGCGTGTCTTGGTTGAGAACCTAAACCTCCTGCAACCATCACTTTAAAACCTCTTACACCATCTTGAATTTTAGCAATATATCCTAAATCGTGTAAATAAGATAAGCCTGTATCTTCATCTGTAGAAGAAAAAGAAACTTTGAATTTACGCCCCATTTCTTGACAAATTGGGTTACGTAAAAAGAACTTGTACAATGCATCTGCATAAGGAGAAACATCAAAAGGCTCATTTACATCTATACCTGCAGTTTCTGATGCAGTTACGTTTCTAACCACGTTACCACAAGCTTCACGCAAAGTAACATCATCACGTTCTAATTCTGCCCACAACTCTGGAGTTCTGTTCAAATCTACATAATGAATTTGAATATCTTGACGTGTTGTAATATGCAATCTTCCTCTTGAATATTCGTCAGAAACTTCAGAAATTCTTCGCAATTGATTGCTCTTTAATTTCCCATAAGGTATTTTGATACGAATCATTTGCACGCCTTCTTGACGCTGACCATATACACCTCTTGCTAAACGTAAACTTCTAAATTTTTCTTCATCTATTTGTAGGTTATTGAAAGCTGCAATTTTATCTGCTAATTCAATAATATCTTTTTCTACAACTGGATTTTCTATTTCTGTTCTAAAACTTTGCATTTTCCCATCCCAACCTTCCCAAAGGGAAGGAGTTTTTACGGTTTTTTTTTAAATTAATATCTTCTTTTTTTACTTACCCTTTTTTAGAAACTTTGCAGGAATTTTACTTTTTCATTTTTTAGCAAACAAGCTAATTCCCCCTTTGGGGGTTAGGGGGATTGATAAATCCTACACCAACTGTATTGTTTGTTTTTGGGTTGATTAAAATGAATGAACCATTTGATTTGTTATCTTTGTAAGCATCAAAAGATAAGGGTCTACTCAATTTTAATTGAATGTCTCCAATTTGGTTCAATTCTAATGCTGATGGACTTTCTTCTATTCCTGAAAAATCCGTTTTTATAATACTATTTAACTGCATAATTTTTGCTTGTGCATCATTTACACCATGTTTGATGTAATATTTTTGTGATGCTTGTAATGGCTCTTTATCCATCCAGCAAATTGTAGCATCCAATTGTTTTGCAATGGTTGGCTGTTCATCAACTTTTACCAACATATCACCTCTACTTACATTTACATTATCTGCTAATGTGATGGTTACAGAGCTTCCTCTTTTTGCTTTTTGATATTCTTTATCAAAAAAGTTGATACTTTTTATTTTTGATTTTGTTAAAGAAGGTAGTACTGTAACCTCATCACCTACTGCAAAATCTCCTCCATAAATTTTTCCTGCATACCCTCTATAATCGTGATACTCTTCAGTTTTTGGTCTGATTACTGTTTGCACTGGAAAACGCGTTTGAGATTCATCGTTAATATCATCTGCATCTAATCTTTCTAAATGATGCATTAAGGTTTCACCTTGATACCAATCCATATTTTCAGACTTATCTACCACATTATCACCTTTTAATGCGGATAAAGGAATGAAAGTTAAATTCTGACCTTTATACTCACTTTTACTCGCTAAATATTCGATTTCTCCTTTAATTTGATTGAATTTTTCTTCTGAAAAATCAACTAAATCCATTTTATTTACAGCAATTACAACATCTTTAATTCTCAATAAATTATTGATAAAAAAATGTCTATACGTTTGTTCTACAACCCCATTTCTTGCATCAATTAACACAATAGAAGCTTGCGCTGTAGAAGCTCCTGTAACCATATTTCTGGTATATTCTATATGACCTGGAGTATCTGCAATGATAAAACTCTTTTTTCTTGTTGAAAAATAAATGTGCGCTACATCAATTGTAATACCTTGTTCTCTTTCTGCTACTAAACCATCTGTAGCTAAAGAAAAATCTAAATAATCAAATCCTCTTTGGCGACTTTTTTCTTCTATGGCCTCTAATTTATCATCAGTTAATGATTTTGTATCGTATAAAATACGACCAATTAAGGTACTTTTACCATCATCTACACTACCTGCTGTTGCTATTTTTAATACTTTCATAATCCGATCCTAACCTTCCCAAAGAGAAGGAACTCTTGTGTGAGTATCTTTTTTTAAATTATTATTTTGATTTAACACCTACAAGGTTTTTAAAACCTTGAAGGATTAAAAATACCCTTGTTGTTTACGTTTTTCCATTGCTGCTTCAGAACGTTTATCATCTATTCTTGCACCTCTTTCAGAAATGGATGAATCTCTAATTTCTTCTACAACTTTTACAATATCTACTGCATCAGACAATACTGCTGCTGTACAACTCATATCTCCTACAGTTCTAAAACGAACCATTCTTTCTACTACTTCTTCCTCTTCATCTCTATACACAACTTCATCGTCTGCAGACCAAATCATTCCATCTCTCACAAATGTTTTTCTTTTGTGTGCAAAATAGATTGATGGTATTTCGATTTTTTCATTTTCGATATATGACCAAACATCTAATTCTGTCCAGTTTGAAATTGGAAAAACACGTACATTCTGACCTAAATCAATTCGACCATTTAACATATCAAATACTTCTGGGCGTTGGTTTTTTTCATCCCATTGTCCAAAATCATCTCTTACAGAAAAGATTCTTTCTTTTGCTCTTGCTTTTTCTTCATCTCTTCTTGCTCCACCAATACAAGCATCAAAACCAAACTCTTCAATAGCATCTAACAACGTTTCAGTTTGCAACATATTTCTACTTGCATATCTACCAGTTTCTTCTTTTACTTTGCCAGAATCGATATTGTCTTGAACATCTCTTACGATTAATTCAACTCCTAATTCTTTCACTAATCTATCTCTAAATTCAATCGTTTCTGGAAAGTTATGACCTGTATCTATATGCATTAAAGGGAAAGGAATTTTTGCAGGATAAAACGCTTTTTGCGCCAAACGCACTAACGTAATACTATCTTTTCCTCCAGAAAACAACAGTACAGGTTTTTCAAACTGCGCTACTACTTCTCTAAAAATATAAATAGCTTCACTTTCTAAAGCATCTACTTGAATTGTTTCTTGACTCATAATATATTGTCTTTTAGATATGTAATCCACATTCGCGGTTACTCTCTACTTTTGTTGGATCGAAATATGTAAATTCGTTTGGCAAACCTTTTTCTTCTAAATAAGCATCTAATTGTTCATCAGACCAATTGTAAAAAGGACTTACTTTAATGATACCATCTTTACTTTGAGAAACTACATCAATACTATTTCTAAAAGCGGTTTGTCCTTTTCTTAAGTTTGTAAACCAAACATCTGGTTGATGCTCTTTCATTGCTCTTGCAAATGGCTCTAACTTTACTTGCTGTGTAAAAACAGCGTGTTTTGGGTCATCTATAGATGGAACTCCTAACACTACATTTCTATGAGCCACAGTTTGTTTTGGTGAATATAATTGGACATTTAAATCTAATGTTTTAATAATTTCTTCTGCGTGCTTATAGGTTTGTACAGTATTATAACCTGTATCACACCAAATTACTTTGATGTCTTTTTTTACCTCTGTAACCGCATTTAAAATTGCCACTTCATAAGGCCTAAAATTGGTTGTAATCACTGGGTTTTTAGAAAAAGAAATTGCCCAAGTAATTATTTCTGTTGGACTTTTATCTTTTAATTCTTTATTTATCTTATCTAAACTTTGGCTCATTATTTTCCCCATTTTATTTTATTCCAGATTCTTTCATGAAAAAAGTATAAAACTAATTTTGTTATAAAATCTATTGATGCAATTGATGTAGCTAAAGCTATTTCTCCTGTTAAAATATAAGAAACTACTAATGTATCAAGAGTACCTACTACTCTCCAGCTTAATGCTTTTAATACACTGCGTATAGGTTTTTCGGAATTTTTATCATCTTCAAAACCTTTATGCTGTGTTTTTTTGCTAAAAATGATTTGATTTAAAATCATAAATACTTATTCAAATAATTACCCTACTTAATTAATAGGGTATGCAAACATACATCATTTACTTGCAAAAAATCGAGTAAAAACCTTAAAAATTACTTAAACCCTATAAATTTAGTAGATTAATAAAAAAAGTATATTAATTTTAAGAATTTACTATTACTAAAAGCTTTTAGTTAAAGAATAATTTTAAAAGTTTTTTTAGCAGTAAAAATTAGCATTTACACAAATCTGCCAATGAAGTATTCCTAAAAATTTGAAGTGTACTATCTCTAACTTCTAACATTAAATTGTGGACTGCACAAGCGTTTTCATCTGGGCAATCACTACATTTTTCGTAGAAGTTTAAACTTACGCAAGGCACCATAGATATTGGTCCTTCTAAAATTCTCATAATGGAAGTCATTGGGATTTCTGATGGCTCTTTTAATAAATAATAACCTCCACCTTTTCCTTTTTTAGAACCCAAAATTCCGTTTTTTCGGAGAGTTAAAAGAATGCTTTCCAAAAATTTAAGTGAAATGTTTTCGCTATTAGAAATTGTAGCGATTTGAACAGGTGTTTTGTTTTCCTGTTTCGCTAAATAGGTAAGTGCTTTAATTCCGTATTTTGTTTTTTTAGACAGCATTCAACAAAATTACATAAATAAATGTAATTATTTAGCACTCAAAGCTTGTTGTATATCTTGTATAATATCTTCTACATTTTCTAAACCAACAGAAACTCTTACCAATCCATTTGTAATACCAACTTGTAATCTATCTTCTTCTGACAAACGCCCATGAGTTGTAGATGATGGATGTGTAACAATAGTTCTTGTATCTCCTAAATTTGCAGATAATGAACACATTTTTATACTATCAAGAAACTTTCTTCCAGCTTCTATACCACCTTTAATTTCAAAAGCGACTATATTTCCTCCCAATTTCATTTGTTTTTTAGCAACTTCATATTGTGGATGCGATTTTAAAAATGGATACTTTACCAACTCCACATTTTCATTGCTTTCTAAAAACTGAGCAACTTTTAAAGCATTATCACAATGCTTTTCTACTCTTATAGATAACGTTTCTAAACTTTTAGATAAAACCCAAGCGTTAAAAGGCGACATTGCTGGCCCTGTATTTCTTGCAAACAAATAAATTTCTCTCATCAAATCTTTGTTACCAACTGTAACTCCACCTAAAACCCTTCCTTGTCCATCAATTAATTTTGTTGCAGAGTGGATGACCAAATCTGCTCCAAACTTTATAGGTTGCTGAATGTATGGTGTTGCAAAGCAATTATCAACAATAAAAATTAAATTGTGTTTTTTGGCGATGTTGTCAATCGATTTTAAATCTAAAATATCAACAGCCGGATTTGTTGGAGTCTCTATATAAAGAATCTTAGTGTTTTCTTTAATTAAGCTTTCAACAATATCAACTTCATCAACCTTAAAATATGATGTTTCGATATTCCATTTTGGTAAAAACTTGGTAAACATGCTGTGTGTAGAGCCAAAAACTGATCGACAAGAAACCACATGATCTCCAGCATTTAACAAAGCTGCAAAAGTGGAAAAAATAGCAGACATCCCAGTTGCAAAAGCATAACCAGCTTCTGCACCTTCCATAGCAACAATTTTATCTACAAATTCTGTTGTATTCGGATTTGTAAACCTACTATATAAATTACGTTGTTTTTCTTCTGCAAAAGAAGCTCGCATTTCTTCTGCATCATCAAAAACAAAACTTGAGGTTAGGTACAAAGGTGTTGAATGTTCAGAAAATTGTGTTCTTTCTGTTTGAGTTCTTATGGCTTGTGTTTCAAAATTTTTTGGTTGATTCATTCTTCCTTTTTATTATCCTGCAAGGTCTTAAAGACCTTGTAGGTATTATTTTTTTATACACCTACAAGGTTTTTGAAACCTTGCAGGAGGAAATATTTACTTTTTTATCAGTCAGGTTTTTTCTTGACTGAGATACTGCCAACTGAAAACTGCTTACTTTTTATACTGAAACGAGTTCAGCATGACACTTCATGTCAATTATTATGTTTTGCTAATCTTAAAATGTCTCCAAATACGCCTCTTGCTGTTACACTTGCTCCTGCTCCTGCTCCTTGAATTACAATGGGTTGCTCTCCATAAGATTCTGTATAAATCTCAAAAATAGCATCAGATCCTTGTAAAGAACCTAAAGGTGTACTTTTGGGTGTTGACACTAATTTTACTTCTAAATTTCCTTTTTCTTTGGATAAATCTCCACTCAATTCACCAATATAACGCAAAACATGCTCTGGTTTCTGATTTTCTTTTAGTTTTTGATATTCCTCATTTAACATCTCTAAATTACCAAGAAAATCATTAACAGAACCTTCTCTTAAATTTTCTGGAATTAGATTTTTTATCTTTACTTCGTTAAACTCGTTTTCTAAATCTAATTCTCTTGCTAAAATTAGTAATTTTCTTGCAACATCATTTCCTCCTAAATCTTCTCTTGGGTCTGGTTCTGTAAATCCTTTGTCAATGGCTTCTTGTAAAACCTCTGAAAAAGGTACATCTTTTGCAGAAAAATTATTAAATAAATAACTTAAACTTCCTGAAAAAACACCTCTTATTTTAGTGATATTTTCTCCTGATTCATGTAACAAACGAATGGTATCTATCAGAGGCAAACCTGCTCCAACATTGGTTTCGTACAAGTATTGTTTTTTGTATTCTTTTAACTTGGCTCTTAATTCTTTATAAAAATCGAAAGATAAGGTATTTGCAATTTTATTACAAGAAACCAAGTCGAAACCTGCTTCTACTAAAGGGATATAATTACTTACAAAATTGATACTTGCAGTATTATCAACTGCAATTAAATTTTCGAAATGATGTGCTTTTGCAAAGTTGATAATATCTTGAACAGATGTGTTTTCATCACCATTTTCTAACAAGTTTTCTTTCCAATTTTGGTTAACTCCATTTTTGTTTAGTAGTACTTTTTTTGAATTTGCTACTGCAAAAACATTCAGTTGTAATTTTCTTCTATCTAATACAGAAGCTGTGTTTTCAATAATTTGGTCTATTAGAGTTCCACCCACCAAACCTTTTCCAAAAATGGCAATATTTATTTTCTTGGTTACTCCAAAAACCTGTCCGTGAATTACATTGACAGCTTTGTGCAGTTGATGCTTTTTCACTACCAAACTCACATTTTTACCTGTAACAGTATTGTTAAATAAAACTGGTACAATTTGATTCTTAATTAAAGCATTGTAAGGATGATGAAACTCGCTTAAATCTTGACCAATGATAGAAATTACAGATACATTTTCTACTACAGAAATCTGATTTACATCTTGTGCATACACATCATTTTCAAACTCTTTTTCTAAAGCTACTACTGCTTGTTCAGCTTTGTTTGCATCAATAATCAATCCTATTCCTCTTTCAGAAGAACCTTGAGCAATAATGCTTACGCTAATGTTTTTATCACTTAAAGCTTTAAAGATTCTTGCATCTACCCCAACTTTTCCTAACAAACCTCTGCCTTCAAAATTTAATAAAGCAACATTATCTATGGTTGAAATGGATTTGATTCCTTTTGCAGATGACTCTGATGTAATTAAAGTTCCTTTATCTTCTTTGTTAAACGTATTTAAAATACGAAGATTGATATTTTTCTCTAATAAAGGAATGATGGTTTTTGCGTGTAAAATTGATGCTCCAAAATTTGCCAATTCATTAGCTTCAGAAAACGAAAGTTGCTCAATCTTTTTTGCATCTGCAACTAAATCTGGATTTGCTGTGTAAATTCCGCTAACGTGGGTGTAATTTTGCAACTCATCTGCATCTAAATAATTAGCTAACAGGGCTGCTGTATAGTTGCTTCCATTTCTTCCTAAAGTGGTTGTTTCTCCTTTTTTATTAGATGATATAAAACCAGTTATAATGTTAACACAGTCTTTATTAGTTTTAAAATAATTGACAACTTTTTCTTTAGAAATAGAAGTTATTGGTTGTGCATTTCCAAAGTTTTCATCAGTAATAATAAGTTTTCTTGAATCTGTTGCACTTGCAGAAATGTTTTCTTTTTCTAATAAACTTGCTACCATTTTTACGGCTAACAATTCACCTTGTGCTAAAACCTCATCTTTAATTTTTTGACTATAATCTCCTAATAAAGAAACACCATCGAAAATGGTTTTCAATTTTGTAAACTCTTCTGAAAAATTAACTTCTAAATTAGGATTTTGCTGATATTCCTTAAATTTTTCAAATTTAGTTTGATAGTCTTTTTTATTGGCAGCTTTTTCTAAAATGAATTCTAAATCATTAGTAGCATTTCCTCTTGCTGAAGCAACAACTGTAATTTTTTCACCATTTTTATGCTTGGTTTTAATAATTTCTATGGCACTTTCTAAGCCTTTTCCATTAGCTAAAGATTTTCCTCCAAACTTAATCACCTTCATTTTTTTCTTTCTAAAATCTTTGTTGAAAATAGGTTCAATCATTTTTTCTAATTGATCGTATTCAATTAAAAAGGCATCATGTCCATGCACAGAATTAATTTCATTATAAGTAACATTATCTTTTGTTAGGGCAATTTGTTTATGAGTTTCTCTATTTTCTTCAGCAGTAAAAAATAAATCAGAATCTACACCAATAATATGAATATTAGCATTAATTTTATCTAAAATGTCTAATGCTTTTTTTCCTCCAACAGTTACATCAATAGTTTTTAACAATTGATTCATCAACTTGTAAGAAGATAATTGATAACGTTCTTGCAACTTTTTCCCATGATGCAACAACCAACTTTCTACATTAAAAAAGTCAGAATCTTCTTTTTTAGACCGATGAAAACGCTCTTTAAAAGATTCTGGAGTTCTGTAACACAACATTGCATGCATACGTGCATCATGAACAGGGTTTTTAGAATTGATTAAAAACTGCTCTTGAATTTGGCAATTGGCAATTAACCAATCTGTAGATTTCCAGTCGGTTGCAATTGGAATAAAATGTTTGGTTAAATCATTCTTCAGTACTACCATTTCCCAGGCAATTCCACCTCCTAAAGAACCTCCAATTAAGGCAAAAAGCTCTTCAATTTTTAAAATTGATAATCCTTCTAAAAAAATTCTTGCAATATCTCTTGCTATAAAATCTTTGTAATTATCTATTAAAAAACCATCGAAACCATTTCCTGGAATATTAAAAGATAACACTGTATATACATCTGTATTAATGGCTTTATCTTTACCAACAATGGCTGTCCACCAACCACTTTCACCACCAACTTCGCTATTACCAGTTAAAGCATGATTGATTAAAATTACAGGAGCTGAACCGATTTTTTGACCAAAAATTTGATAACTCAAATTAAGCTCATCAACTTTAACCTTAGCTTCTGTAGTAAAATCGTTTATTTTAATATGTTGCAATTCGTGTTTCAAACCATTGAAATCCTGCAAGGTTTTTAAAACCTTGTAGGTCTATTTTTTTAGAATTATAAATACCTACAAGGTCTTTGAGACCTTGCAGGACAAATTAAATTTTCGAAAAAGCCGCTTTTAAATCTGCTTTTAAATCTTCAATATCTTCAATACCAACAGACAATCTTATTAAATCTTGAGAAACTCCAGCACTTGCTTGTTGGGCTTCATCTAATTGTTGATGTGTTGTACTTGACGGATGAATAATTAACGATTTTGTATCCCCAATATTTGCTAATAAAGAGAAAATTTTAGTTTCATTAGAAATCGTTTTAGCTGCTTCAAAACCACCTTTTGCACCAAAAGTTACAATTCCACTTTGACCTTTAGGTAAGTATTTTTTTGCCAAAGTATTATATTTACTACTCTCTAATCCTGGATAATTTACCCAAGCAACTTCGTCTTGTGCTTCTAACCATTTTGCCAATTCTAAAGCATTTTCTGAATGTTGTTTGATACGAACGGGTAAGGTTTCTAAACCTTGAATAATGTTAAATGCATTTGTTGGACTAATTGCACCACCAAAATCACGTAATCCTTCTAAAATCAATTTAAAAGTATACGATGCTGCACCTAAAGTTTCATAATATTTTAATCCATGGTAACCCGCAGAAGGCTCTGTAAATTCTGGGAATTTTCCATTACCCCAATCAAAAGTACCTCCATCTATAATTGCACCTCCTAAAGAGTTTCCTTGACCACCAATGTATTTTGTTAACGAGTGAATTACAATATTTGCACCGTGTTTTAAAGGTTTTAATAATGCTGGAGTTGCCACAGTATTATCCACTATAAAAGGAACACCTGCAGTTTTAGAATGTTCAGCAATGGCTTCTAAATCTAAAACATCTAATTTAGGATTCCCTAAAGATTCTACAAAAAATGCTCTTGTATTCTCTTGTACTGCATCAGCAAAATTATCTGGATTAGAGGCATCTACAAACGTAGTTGTAATTCCTAATCTTGGTAAAGTTACATTTAATAAATTATAGGTACCTCCATACAAACTACTCGACGCTACAATATGGTCTCCAGCCTTTAACAATGTTAATAAACCTGTAGAAATTGCTGCTGTTCCAGAAGCAAAAACTACGGCTCCTATACCACCTTCTACAGCAGCTAAACGTTCTTGTAAAATTTGATTTGTAGGATTATTTAAACGCGTGTAAATAAACCCTAATTCTGCTAATGAAAATAAATTTGCAGCATGATCTGCATCATTAAAAACATAACTTGTTGTTTGATAAATTGGCACAGCTCTAGTACCTGAAGTTTGTTTAACATCGTGCCCTGCGTGCAACGCATTGGTTGCTAATTTGTGTGTACTCATTTTTCTATTTTTTTCGAGTTAATAAATTAAATCAAAAGTCAAAATGCATCAAAACTTGATGTACTTACAAGAAAAATGTTATTAAGAATTAGAAATCTCTTGAAGCAGAAATTTCTTTTTTGTTATCTATCCTTTTTCTCTATTGATGAGGTACTAAAATAAATTTAGTACAGGGTAGAATTTAGCACCTTCTTTAAAAATTAAAGGGTTGCTAAGGTTTCAACGGGTCTAATCCCTCCACCTTTCTTGATAACATTTCAATAAGTTATTGAACTTTGTGAGTACAAATATTGCAACAGAAAATTTTAAAAACCAAATAAAACTGTATTTAATTTATAAGATTTATAGTATTGACAGAATTTTAATTGATAAATTGAATTATGAATAATTTTTAAAGAAATATAAGTTTATTTATAATAATGATGTAAATTTGCAAACTAATAAGAGGAAAAATTTGAACTGATTGCAACCTCTTGTACTGAACTTTTTCAGTGCCTAACTTGAATTAGAAATTTCTACATAGAGATTAGAAGCAAGTTTAGAATAAAAATGCTAAAGCAGTAATATTCTACTTCTTTTAGCAATAAAGCAATCATTTTTTATTTTTCAATAATTTAAAAAAAAAGAATTTATGTCATATTTATTTACCTCAGAAAGTGTTTCAGAAGGACATCCAGATAAGGTTTCAGATCAAATATCTGATGCTTTAATTGATAATTTTTTAGCCTTCGATAAGAACAGTAAAGTAGCATGTGAAACCTTGGTTACAACTGGGCAAGTTGTTTTGGCTGGAGAAGTAAAATCGAATACATACTTAGATGTACAAAAAATTGCCAGAGATGTAATTAATAAAATTGGATATACCAAAGGAGAATACATGTTTGATGGTAATTCTTGTGGTGTTTTATCTGCAATTCATGAACAATCTCCAGATATTAATCAAGGAGTTGATAGAGCTAATCCAGAAGAACAAGGAGCTGGTGACCAAGGAATGATGTTTGGTTATGCAACTGATGAAACAGAAAACTATATGCCTTTGGCTTTAGAATTATCTCATAGATTATTAATTGAATTGGCAGAATTACGTAGAGAAAATAACGAGATTACGTATTTAAGACCAGACGCTAAAAGTCAAGTTACTATTGAGTATTCTGATGACAATGTTCCGCAAAGAATAGATGCTATTGTAATCTCTACACAACATGATGATTTTGATGCTTCTGAAGAAGCAATGTTGGCTAAAATTAAAAAAGATATTATTGAGATTTTAATTCCGAGAGTAGTTGCAAAATTACCAGCTCACATTCAAAAATTATTTACAGAAAGTATAACATATCATATAAATCCTACAGGTATTTTTGTAATTGGTGGACCTCATGGAGATACAGGTTTAACTGGACGTAAAATTATTGTAGACACCTATGGAGGAAAAGGAGCTCATGGTGGTGGTGCATTTTCTGGAAAAGACCCCTCTAAAGTAGATAGATCTGGAGCCTATGCAACAAGGCATATTGCAAAAAATTTAGTAGCAGCTGGTTTATGTAAAGAAGTGTTAGTTCAGGTTTCTTACGCTATTGGAGTTGCGAAACCTACAAGCATAAATGTAGAAACTTATGGAACCTCTAAAGTTGATTTAACTGATGGAGAAATTAGCAAAAAAGTAGAAGAAATTTTTGATATGCGCCCTTATTTTATTGAGCAACGTTTAAAATTAAGAACTCCTATTTATTCTGAAACTGCTGCTTATGGACACATGGGAAGAACACCAGAAGTTAAAACTGTAACTTTTACAAATCCTATGGGAGAAACCGTTTCTGAAGAAGTAGAAACGTTTACTTGGGAAAAATTAGATTATGTAGAAAGGGTTAAGCAAGCCTTTAATATCTAAACTTAAACACATTTAATTTAAAACCTCAATACAGTGTATTGAGGTTTTTTTTACGCTACCAATTCCTTTTAAATTAAATTCTATTTTTATTGAATAAATAATAAATTTCAATATTATGTTAGATGAAAAATTGTATTTTACAATCTTACAAAAACTTGTGATAAAAAAATTTTATTATGAATCATTTAAGTAAATATTTAATTTTACTGAGTCTTTTTTTGGGGTTTCATACTTATTCACAAAAAAAGAAAATTGATAGTCTTAAAAATGAATTAATTCTTCATCAACAAAAAGATACTAATAAAGTAAACGTACTAAATGAGTTGGCTTATTTGTATCGTAACAAAGATTTTAATAAAACTATAAACTATTTAGAGCGCTCAAAAAGTTTAGCAGATTCTTTAAAGTATATTAAAGGGAAAGCAAAAGGTATTTATATAAAAGGAATAGTACAAAGGTCTCAATCAAAAATCGATAAAGGTTTTCAATATATAAATGAAGCCCTTCTGTTATATAAAAAAATTAATAATAAATTAGGAATAGCAAAATGTTATAATAGTTTGGGTATTCTTTATTATTATAAAGGTAATAAAAAAGAAGCTATTCAATTTTACAATAAAGCGTTAACAATTTATGAAGAAATTAATAACAAAATTAGAGTAGCTTTTTGTTTTAATAATTTAGGAGCTATATACAGTGATAAAGGAAATTATCTTATGGCTTTGGATTACTATAATCAATCTTTTAACATAGCAGAAAAAAACAATCATACTGACCTTATGAATAGGTCTTTAGGAAATATAGGTAGTATTTATTTTTATCAAGAAAATTATGATAAAGCAGAAAGCATATATGAAAAATTATTAAAAAATTTAAAGAATTCTGACAAAAAGACTATTGCTAGAACTTACAGTAATTTAGGTTTAATTTATAAAGAAAAAAAGAGTTTGAAAAAAGCTTTTGAAACACTTAATAAGGCTGTAATAATTTATAAAGAAATAAATAATGAATTTGATTTAACCTCACCTTTAAATAATATTGGAGATGTTTTTTTAGAGCAAGGAAAATACAACTTTGCTTATCAATATTTTAAAAAAGCGACAAAGATTGGTTTAAAGGTTAAGAATCAACGAGCATTATGCGTTTCTTACTTAGGCTTGGCAAAAATATATGTAAATCAAAAACAATATAATAATGCTTTAAATAATGCTTTACAAAGTAAAACTTTATCAAATAAATTAGACTTATTAAATTATCAAAGAGATGTACAGCAACTACTTTCTAAAATTTATAGTAAAATAGGTAACTACAAACAGGCTTATATTAGTCATCAAGAATTTAAAAAACTAAACGATAGTATCTTCAATAAAAAAAACATAGAAAAAATTGCACAATTAGAATCTGAATATAAATACAAACAAGAATTAGATTCTGCAAAAATTAAAGAATTACAGTTAGCAGAAACAGTTAAAATAGCTTCTAAAAACTTAGAAAAATCACAACAAAATCTACTTATTGGCATAATTATATTTTTAATTTTACTTTTAATTTTAGGTTTTTATGTATTTATCTTAAAATACAAGAACATAAAAACAAAAGCCCAAAATATAATCACAGAACAAAAGTTATTACGCTCTCAAATGACACCTCATTTTATTTTTAATTCACTTTCTGTATTACAAGGTATGATTTTAAACAATGAACAAAAAAATGCAATATCATATCTTTCAAAATTTTCTAAACTTTTACGAACTGTTTTAGAAAATTCTAGATATAAAAAAGTACTTCTTATAGACGAATTAAAAGCCATTGAAAGTTTTATGGCACTCCAAAATTTAGCAATTAATCCTCCTTATAATTATAACCTTACAATTGATCCTGAAATTGATAAATCTAAATTAAAAATACCGCCAATGCTAATTCAGCCTTTTATAGAAAATGCTATAGAACATGCATTTCCTAATAAAAAAAAGGATAAAGAAATTAATATAAAAATTAGTTTTGAAGAGCAAAAACTATTTTGCAGAATAGAAGACAATGGTATTGGTATAAATCTAGATACACAAAAACACAATAAAGATAAAAGTTCTTTAGCGACAACAATAACTTCTGAAAGATTAAAAATGCTATCTAAAGAATTTAAAACTTCTGGATCTATAGAAGTTAAAAACAAAAATATTTTTGGGCAACAAGGAACAATTGTTACATTAATAATTCCTTATAAAAAAGAAGCCGCTTAAATGAAAACTTTACTTGTAGAAGATAAAAAACACATTAGAAAAGGGTTAATACATTTATTAAATTCTTTAGAAAATAACATTATAGTTATAGGCGAATGCGAATCTGTAAAAGAAGCAGTTATCGTTGCTAATGCATGTAAACCAGAATTAATCTTTTTAGATATTAATCTTACTGACGGAACTGGGTTTGATTTTTTAAACCAAACAGAACATCTTAACTTTAAGGTTATATTTATTACAGCCTATCAAGAACATGCTTTAAAAGCTCTAAAAATTGGTGCTGTAGATTACCTTTTAAAACCCGTAGACAAAGAAGAACTTAAAGAAGCAATAGTAAAAGTACATAAACTTTCTATTGAAACTCAAAAGCAACAGATACAATTAGCTAATAAAGTTTTAAAAAATGATAACAACACATTAATCTTATCATTACAAGATTCATATCAAATAATAGATTTAAAGGATTTAATGTACTGCGAATCTGATAAAGGATATACTACATTTTATATGATAAATGGAAAAAAACATCTAGCTTCTAAACCAATTAAAGAATTTGAAGAACAATTAACACAACATTCGTTTACAAGACCTCATCAATCTTTTATGGTTAATCTAAAACTTATAGAAAAGTATGACAAATCTGGAATTATTTATCTAAAAAACGGGGCAAAAATTCCTGTTTCCGTAAGAAAAAAAGACGGTTTTATAACTCGTCTTTTTAACTGGAATAGCAAATAATTATTTTATTTACAAACGCTTTTCCCTCATAACTTAACACTTATAAACTTATATGCAACTAAAATATATTCTCTATTTTAGGTTATACTTATAAAAAATAGTTTAGCTCAAAAAAGCTGTGAAAATCAATAATTAAACATTTTATATCAGCAATAAAAATTGGGTAATAAAAAGTATTTATTTTTTTTCTTATTAATTTTTTTTATCTCTCTTTTAGGTTTTACCCAAGAACCTATCTATAAACATTTTGGTGTAGATGATGGTCTCCCAAGTTCAGAGATTTTTGATATATATCAAGATAAACAAGGATATATTCTTTTCGCAACAGACAAGGGTGTTTCACGATATAATGGGTACGAGTTTGAAAATTTCGGAAGCAAAGATGGGCTTCCAGGAAATGTAATCTTACGTTTTTATCCACAAGAAAACGGGCAAATTTGGGGATATGCTCATCATACTAAATCTTTATTCTTTTTTAATGAAAATTTCGATGGATTTACTACTTATCAACACAATGATATTTTAAAAAAAGAATTATCAAAATCAGGAATTTTAAAAAGTCTATATGTAGATAAAAACAATACGATTTATATTGGTGGTAAAGGTATAAACGGATTGTTACTAATCAAAAAAAACGGAAAAGTTGAAAGACAATATTTTGATAAACCAACATCCAATAAAAAGCCTGAAAAATATATTGTTTTAAGCAAACAATTAAATAATAGCACTTCATATTTTGTCAAATCAGATATAACAGAATTGAATGATAATTTTATTATTTGTAAAGGGTATTCAGAAGCTGGTGCTCATTTAGAAGTTCTATGGCTTACTAATAAAGAGAAAGCTGTTTTTTTAAATAATCGTTTTATAAAAATAATAAGCAGTAACAACAAAACAGTTACAATTAATAATAACCAAACAGCAATTGGTATAAAAAAAATAGACCTCAATAATTTTTTTGCTGGATACCACTATGGAGGAGCCAAAATAATAAATGACAAAGGAGAAATAATAAAAGAATACTTAAAGGGTAAATCTGTTACAAATTTTTTAAAAGACCATGAAGGAGGGTATTGGTTTACCACACTAAACTCTGGAGTCTATTATGTTAAAAAGCCAAATATTTTAGTTTTAAAACAACCTAAAGAAAATAAGTTTCCACATATTAATTCTTTAGCAAAAAGACAAAAAGAGTTGTTAATTGGTTACAAGAATGGAGATTTTGCCAGAATAAAAACTAATAGACAAATAAAATTTAAAAAAGCTAATAAAATATTTCCTCCTGCTCTTGTCGAGTATGATTCTTTATTAAATAAAGAATATGTTTATATGAATGGTAACATACATATAAATAATCAACAAACAGAAAACCTTTACGCAATAAAGCTTTCTGAACCTTCTTTGCAAGGTAAATTATTTTCTACTAATTCTGGTGGTTTTTATGAGATAAATAAAAAGAAATTATACAAATTCCCATACAGAACTTTAGACGTTAGTATCTCAAAAAAAGACACATTAATAGCCTCTCCTCTTGGAGTATTTAAAAAGAATAAAGAGCAAATCATCCCTTATTCTAAAAACAATAAATTATTAAACTACAGGTCGGATGATATAGATGTTAATGAAAAATTAAATCATTTTTTTATAGCTACTCAAGGCGCAGGAGTTGTTATTCTTGGAGACAGTATTTTTAACATCTCAGAAAAACATGGATTAACAAGTAATACTGTTAACGAAATATTACTTGAGAATGACTCTACCTTATGGGCTTGTACTAATAAAGGGCTCAATAAAATTATTTTAAAAGACAATGAGTATAAAGTAATAAGCATTAATAAAAATACTGGTTTAGTAAGTAATGAAGTAGAAGATGTAGAAATTATTAATGATACTCTATGGATTGGCACTAAAAATGGCCTATGTTACTTACCTAAAAAAGATTTAAGTAATAAAAATCAAGAAAACGTTTATCTGAAAATAAAAAAAATTAAAGTTAACGATACAGATTACAATACTAATAAATCATTAAAATTAAGTTATCAAGAAAATAAAATTACTTTTATTGTAGAAGGCATTTCATATGTTAACAATAACTTAGAATATCTATATCGACTAAAAGAGGTAGATAAAAAATGGTCTATTACAAAAAATAGAACAATTAGTTTTCCGAATCTTAAAAGTGGTAAATATACTTTTCAAGTAAAAACTTGTAAAAAAGATAAATGCGATAAAGTAAACCATTTAGAATATAATTTTATAATAAAACCTCCTTTTTGGAAATCTATTTGGTTTTATTTTTTATGCTTTTTTATATTAATTGGAATATTTTATAGCTTCTTTAAAATTCGTGTATTAACATATAATAAAGATGTTAGTAGAGAAATTATGCGCCTACTGTTAAAAAAACTAAAGCCAAAAGAAAAGTTCATTGAGGTTAGAGCCAATGGAGAAGATCTAAAAATTCATAGCAATAAAATACTTTATGTAAAATCTTCAGGTAACTATATAGATATTATAACCTTAGAAAAAAATTACACAATTCGATGTAAAATAGGCGACTTTATAAAATTAACACCAGATTCATTAGAGTTTTTAAGAGTACATCGTTCTTATATTATAAGAATTGATAAAGTAACTGGCAAATCAAAAAAAGCAGTTACTATAGAAAACACTATTATACCCGTAGGAGAAACATATTTAACTCAGTTAAACAAAATACACTTCTAAAAGGTAACTGAACTTAAATTACAAATTCTCAGTTTTTACATACAAGCTGTAATTCTAACGCATCATATTTCACATAGAACTTTAGTCTTTCTAACAATAATAATTTTGATTGGACAGATGGAGGTTTAACTAAAATTTTAACTAACGTAGATAGAAGCAGAATAAATATTACTTAAAACAGAAGTATATTATTTTTCTCAATCGAAAAAAAGCAGTAAAAAACACTTATTTTTTATAGCCAAACTAACTACATATTTTACTTTTTTAAATGCCTTTTTATAGGTAATAGATGTTATTTCTATTCGTTCTCTATTTATCTAAAAAAGATTAGTAAAAACTCATCACTATTTTAAATGCGTTTATCACAAATACTATATCTATTAATAAAAATAACATGTATTAAATATTTTTGATTTTAATTTTTAATCCTACAAATATTTAATAAATGAAAAAAACATTACTTACTTTTATTACTTTAACATTAACATTTGTTAGTTACTCACAAAACTTTGTTTACAACAATGTTTCTTACACTATTACCTCTACTGCAAACTTAGAAGTTCAAGCTTATAGTTATAATACAGCAGGCGGAACTACTGTAAATTTACCAGCTTCTGTAGTATATAATTCAGTTTCTTATAGTGTTACTAAAATTTATCAAAATACGTTTAAAGATAAAAATTTAACAAATGTTACTTTACCCAGTTCTCTCATATCTATTGGAAACAGGGCATTTCAAGGTAACTCTATAACTAACATTACTATTCCCAATGGTGTTGTTACTATTGGTTATTCTGCTTTTAAAGATAACTCCCTAACAAATGTAAGTATTGCAAATTCTGTTACTACAATTAATAGTTCAGCTTTTGATAATAATACTTTAACAAGTGTTACTATTCCAGATAGCGTAACTACTTTAGGTGAATTTGTTTTTAGAAATAACTTACTAACAAGTGTAGTTATTGGAAGTGGTATTACTAGTCTTGATTCTGGTGTTTTTCAAAACAATAAATTAACAAGTATTACAATACCAAGTACAATTACTGAAATTGGTGGTCAAGTTTTCCTTCAAAACGATTTAACTAATGTTACTATACCAAGTAACGTCACATCTATTGGTAATGGTGCTTTTCTTCAAAATGATTTAACTAATATCACAATTTCCGAAGGTGTCGCTAACATTGGATCATCTGCATTTCAGCTTAATAACTTAACAAGCATCACTATTCCTAGTAGTGTTACAAGCATAGGAACTGGAGCATTTACAAACAATTCTATAACCAGCGTTGTTTCTAAAATCATTAACCCACCAACATTACCAACTACAGCCTTTGGCGGCAGCGGTAATGGTGCTATTGATTTAACAATACCTTCTAATACATCTGCAGCATATACAGCAGCTCAATGGACAGGTTTTAACTCTGTTACAGAAGATGCATCTTTAAGCACTACAAATTTTGAATTAGAAAAAAAGGTAAAAATTCTTACAACTTCTTCTTATTTAAAAATAAAAACTTCTAACAACCTTAACTTACATAGTTATTCTATACACAATATTTCGGGTTCTAAAGTTGCTTCTGGCAATAAAAATGAAATACCAACATATTTTTTACCTAATGGCATCTATATTTTAAAACTAAGTTTCGATAAAGGAATCTTGATAAAAAAGTTTGTAAAGTAAATAATTAAAATACTGTTCAAGCACTCAACTCATAAACAAACAACTATAAAAATGAAAAAAACAGTTCTTACATTAATAATTTTATTTGCAAATATTATAGGGTATTCGCAATTTACAGATAATAATCACATCACCTACAGTATAACATCTACTTTACCCAATACAGTCGAAATTACAGGTTACGATGCTTCTTTAGGTGGAGCAAATGTAAATATACCAGCAGTAGTAACCAATGGAGGTATTTCATATAATGTTACAAGTATTGGTACAGCAGCTTTTTTTAATAAAGGATTAACAAGTGTTTCTATACCAGATGGAGTAACAAACATAGAAACAGTAGCTTTTAGAGCTAATCAACTTACAAATGTTACTATTCCTAATAGCGTTATAACAATTGGAATTGGAGCTTTTGTTTCTAACCCACAATTAACAAGTGTTGTTTTTGGTAGTAGTGTTTCTTCTATTGGAGACAGTGCTTTTGGAGGATGTGCATTAACTCATATAGTTATTCCTGATAGTGTTACCAGTATTGGTAATACTACTTTTGCTAATAATCAATTGGTAAGTGTTACCATAGGTAGTAATGTAAATAGTATCGGAACAGGTGCTTTTGCTGGTAATACTTCTACTTTAAATAATTTTACATCTAAAGCTGTTACACCTCCTACTATAACTACTGGCGGAACTGGAGATACATTTAACCCTGGTAACCCTGGCGGCGATCGCAGTGGAATTAATTTAGTAATTCCTGCAGGAACTTCTTCTACTTATACAACATCATTGTGGACTGATTTTGCAACTGTTGTAGAATCTACACCACAACTTGATGCAACTTTTAGTATAGTAGGAGGTAATAAATTACAGATGATTTTAAATCAAGGTGCCACATTTCAATTCTCAGAAAACTATTCGAATGCACAAAATGCTTTTTCTGTAATAGTAAAAAATGTTTACAATAATTTACCTTCACCTGGTGGGTTAACAAATGCAACAGGGTTAACATTCTCTTCTTCAGCTGGAAAAACAGGTACATCTATACAAATGGGAACTTATGGGCTTACATTTGGTCCTTTTGTACATACTACAGATGAAGTAATTAATTTTTCTTTAGCTGCTGGTGCAACTATTGTTAATGGAGAAACTATAACAATTCCTGCTGGTACAATAGTGCAAAGTGCAGGTACTTATGGAGCTAGTCAAACATTTAATTCTGGTCCTTATACTGCTGTTATTGCGAACAGCCCATATACAGGGGTAGCTGCGACAATGATAACTCCTACATCTACCCCTACAGTAACAACAACAGCTCCAAGTGGGGTTGGCATTACTTCTGCTACCTTAGCAGGTAATGTTACTTCAAATGGAGGGGCAACAGTTGTAGAAAGAGGTATTGTATATGCTAAAACATCAGATAATTCTAACCCTTTAATTGGTGGGTCTGGAGTAAATAAAGATGCTAATGGAGCGGGAGCTGGGGTTTTCTCTAAGTCTATAACAGGTTTAGCGGCTGGAACTCAATATTCATTTAAAGCTTATGCTATCAATTCAGTTGGCACAAGTTATGGTGCAATTTCAACATTTACTACTACTGGAAAAGGTTGGACAGGAGCTACAAATATAGATTGGGCTACAACAAGTAATTGGTCTGGAAATACAATTCCTACTACAACAGATAATGTTATCATTCCAAATGTAGTTAACAAACCTATAATTAGCTCTAATACAGCTGCTGTTGCTAATAACATTACAATAGACGCTTCTTCTTCTCTTACAGTAAATAGTGGGGGTTCTTTAATTATTGATGGTACAGCAACTGTAAATGGAGATTTTGTTTATAAAGTAAATGTTAATGATACTAATTGGCATTTGGTTTCATCGCCAGTTTCTGGAGAGCAATTTGATGATACTTGGAATGACGCAAATGGAATTAATACAGGTGGTACTGGTAGTAATGAAGCTGTTGCTTCTTACATAAATACAAGTGATGCTGATGGTGATTGGGTATATTACCAAAATAATGCTGGGGCTACAAATTTTGGAGCTGGTATTGGGTATTCAATGAAAAGAACTGGTGCTGGAAATTATACATTTACAGGTACATTTCCTGCCCCTCCAATAAATCCAACTATTACTGCCAATGATATTGGAGGCGCTAATGAAAATAGATGGAATTTAATTGGTAATCCATTTCCAGCTCATATAAATGTAGCGAGTTTTTTAGCCGCAAATACAACGCCCTTAACAGATACTCATGAAAGTGTTTATGTCTGGAATGCAAACACTTCTCAATATCAACCCTTAACGACAGGTTTTATTCACCCTGGTCAAGGTTTTTTCGTAAATTCTAATATAGCGTCAACTTCTGTAACTCTTACAAAAGCAATGCAAAGTGATCAGAATGGAGTTACATTTTACAGAACAAACACCCCTAAAATTAGTTTAATTCTTAATAATGAAAATCAGAAAAAGTCTACAGAAATTAACTATTTATCTGAGAAAACTAAAGGTTTAGACCCAAGCTTTGATATTGGTACTTTTACTGGGCAATCATCTAATTTTAATATTTACACTCAACTAGTTAACAATAATAAAGGTGTTAATTTTATGAAACAAGCATTACCAGATACTGATTATGAAAATATGATAATTCCTGTTGGTGTAAACTCTGAAGCAAATAAAGAAATTACTTTTACAATAAATTCTTCAAACTTTCCCTCAGGAATAAAAATCTTCTTAGAAGATAGAGCAACCAATACTTTTACAAGATTAGATGAAGAAAATAGTAATTACAAAATTATACCATCTACAACACTAAGTGGTATTGGAAGATTCTTTTTGCACACTACATCAAATATATTAAACAGTAAAGATTTAACTTTAGAAAACATTAGTGTTTTTAAAACTAAAAAATCTACATTAAGAATTGTTGGTTTACAGAATAATAAAACTTCTATAAAATTGTACAACACTCTTGGAAAACAAGTATTTACTACATCAATTAAAGTCAATGCCATTACAGATATTTTATTACCAAAATTAAGCGCTGGTGTTTATGTTGTTCATCTACAAACCTCTAAAGGTAAATTGAACAAAAGAATAATTTTAGAATAACAACAGCTTTAAACGCATTTTACCATGAAAAAACAGATAAAAAATACTCAAGATAAATCTCATTCAATTACTCGTAAACAAGCAATTAAAAAAATAGGAAATTACAGTAAGTATGCAGCTCTTACTGCTTTAGGTACTTACATGATTTTAAACCCTCAAAAAGCTCAAGCAGCTTCTCCAGAAACTCCTGGAGATGGATTTTAAATTAGAATCATAGAAAAACCTATTAAAGAATAAAATTTTCAATGGAAAAAATAATAACTATAAATAAAGATTACAATACTTTAGAAAAACTCTTTAATTACTTAAAAAACGCATCTATTTTTGAGTGCTCAAAAGAATATGATATATGGGAGCATAGAGTTAACAATACTGGACAAATGGAGCAATGCATTGTTCTAAAAAAAAGTGCCATGCATGGTGTAAAAATTCATCTAACAAAAGAAAACAAGTTAAAAATGGTTTACATTATACCCAATAAAATGATGAATGCTTATTTTGGAAAAAGCGTAAAAATAAGAAGAAACATCATAGAAATTATTGCAGATAAGGTTAAAGAAGCAATACTTGCTCCTGCTCAAAAAAATGCTTTTAAAGAGTTTAAAACTGAAATTAACAAGTTGGCCTTATAATACTAATTCTCTTAATTTAAATTAGTAAAATTGCTATGGATATTGAAAAAGAAATATTTCCAATTGTTTTATCCTTTTCTCAGGTAAAAATGTAGAAAAGGATATTTTTTTAACAACTAAAAAAATCAATAAGATTTCAAAAAAAAATTAAACAAGGGTACAGAAGGTTTAAAAAATATGATAAAAGCAAGAAACTATTCAGCTAAAGAGCATCTTTATACAGTAAATAATTTCCCAAAATTTTGATCATCTATTCGTAATGAAACATACAAATCTAAAACTCTAAGTAAAAAATTAAATGTTGGAATTGAAAAACTTTAAGCATTTACAACCGATTATCGATAATACTTTGTACAACCTCTGGATTTAAAAGTGTACTTGTATCCCCTAAATTGTCCATTTCATTAGATGCGATTTTACGTAAAATACGTCGCATTATTTTTCCTGAGCGCGTTTTTGGTAATCCTTCTGAAAACTGAATCTTATCCAACTTTGCTATCGGACCAATATGCTCTGTTATAATTTGATTGATTTCTTTTCGTAAATTATCGTGATTTCTACTCTCTCCCGTATCTTTTAAAATTACATATCCATACAATGCACTTCCTTTAATATCGTGCGGAAAACCTACAATGGCAGATTCTGCAACTGCTGGATGCTCGTTAATGGCATCTTCTATGGGCGCTGTTCCTAAATTGTGCCCAGAAACAATAATGACATCATCTACTCTTCCTGTAATTCTGTAATAACCAACTTCATCTCTTAAAGCGCCATCGCCTGTAAAATAGTTGTTTTTATAGGCAGAAAAATAGGTTGCTGCATAACGCTCGTGATTGCCCCAAATGGTTCTGGCAATACTTGGCCAAGGAAATTTTATACACAATCTTCCTTCTACTTGGTTTCCTTTTAATTCTTCACCATTTTCATCCATCAAACAAGGTTGAATCCCGATAAATGGCAACGTTGCATACGTTGGTTTGGTTGGCGTTACATAAGGAATTGGCGTAATCATCATCCCTCCTGTTTCTGTTTGCCACCACGTATCTATAATCGGACTTTTATTTTTCCCTACATTATCATTGTACCAATGCCACGCTTCTTCGTTTATTGGCTCTCCTACAGAACCCAAAACTTTTAAAGAAGATAAATCGTATTTGTCTACCAATTCTGTTCCGTGTTTTGCCAAAGCTCTAATGGCGGTTGGTGCTGTGTAAAATTGATTGATTTTGTGCTTTGCTACAATCTCCCAAAAACGTCCAAAATCTGGATAACTAGGCACGCCTTCAAATAGTACTGTTGTAGCCCCGTTTGCTAAAGGCCCATAAACAATGTAAGAATGCCCTGTAATCCATCCAATATCTGCTGTACACCAATACACATCATTTTCTCTGTATTGAAACGCATTTTTAAAGGTATAGGCTGTATAGACCATATAACCAGCTGTGGTATGCACCATTCCTTTTGGCATTCCTGTAGAACCTGAAGTGTATAATATAAATAGCGGGTCTTCTGCATCCATTGTTGCTGCTTCACAAACTTTTGATGCTTTATCTAACAAAGGTTGTAACCATTTGTCACGACCTTGTTTCATCGCAATCTCTGAATTGATTCTCTTAGCTACCAAAACAGTTTCTACACATGGGCATTTTTCTAAAGCTTCATCTACAATTTCTTTTAAATCGATTGTTTTGTTTCCTCTATAAGAACCATCTGAAGTAATGACCATTTTACAATCTGAATCGTTAATTCTCGTGGCTAATGCTGTGGATGAAAATCCTGCAAATACTACAGAATGTACTGCTCCTATTCTGGCACAAGCCAAAGTGGCTATTGCCAATTCTGGAATCATAGGAACATAAATACAGACTCTATCTCCTTTGCCAACATTGTTGGCTTTCAATACGTTCGCAAACTGATTTACTCTTTCTGATAACTGTTGATAAGTTATGTGTTCTGCTGCTTCATCAGGATTATTGGGTTCAAAAAGAATGGCTGTTTTATTGGCTCTTGTTGCCAAATGCCTATCTATACAGTTTTCGGTAATGTTTAATTTTGCCCCTTCAAACCATTTAATCTCTGGTTTTGTAAAATCCCACTCTAAAACTGTATCCCACTTTTTACGCCATAAAAAATGCTCTTCTGCGACTTCTTCCCAAAAATTTTCAGGTTCGCGAACAGATTTTCTATATACTTGATAATATTCTTCTAAATGCTTGATGTGGTAATTACTCATTAGAATGGGGTGGTGTTA
>JAUICK010000021.1 GCA_030427865.1 Bacteroidia bacterium
CTTTACGATAGATTGCTAAGGCTGAATAGGTTTCGCCACCAAGCGATAATAACTTTATAGTTAATAATCCTAAAATGGTACCGATTAACAAAGAGCCTGTATCACCCATAAAAATTTTCTTTTTGCTTGAAAAGTTAAAACGCAAAAAGGCGAATAACATACTTATGACTGCAACACAAATAGCCAAAAAATAGTAATTACCTATACTATAGAACAGAAGTCCATAACTCCCTGCAATTACAATTCCAATAATAGAAGCTAAACCATCAATACCATCTATTAAGTTGAATGCGTTAATAAAGCTTAAAAATAAAAAACTACTAAAAACTATTGAAACGATTGGATGAATTTCATAAAGTTCAAAAAAACCATGCATGGAATATACTCGAAACTCAGATTGTGACATTAATATTACTACCGTAACTAATTGTCCTAAAAATTTCATTTTTGGAGACAAATCATGAAAATCATCTTTTAAACCCACAAAAAATATAATGGTTAAAGAAACTAATAAAGAGATGGTTATATCTTTAGTATCCAAAACTTGGGTTATAAATAGGGTAAAAACTAAAGTAATATAGAAAGCAACTCCACCAAAAGTGGGGACAACAGTATCGTGAGAACTTCTTTGATTAGGTGAATCCATTAAATTAAACTTCAATGCTATTTTACGTATTCTTGGTAAAACGAAAAGTGTAATCAAAAAAACACCTAGAGATATGAAAAGTAGAATTAAATCATTAAAAATTAACCATTCTTTCATAATGCAATTTATTTTCTATTTCATTGACAAAGATATGAAAATTTTAATATAAATAATATTATGAAAAATATTATTAAATATAATTTTCGTTTTTTTTATATTTTTTTTTGTTTAGATCATATCAAACACCATGAGAAGGTCTTTTGCAACAAATTATTTTGGGAAGATTGAAACTCCTATTTTAATGGAAATCACAGGGCAATCAAGAGAAAGTACTTTTTTAAGTTATATTGGGGAGAATCCAAATAAAGACGCTGTTGCAGATGTATTTATGGATCGGTTGAGGAGATTGGGGAATGAGAGTGGGTAGGTTTACAAAACCGATAAAAAAAACCTATAATTTTCAAAATCTCATGGCCGTTTCATGGCAATTTAAGGATTTGTTAAAATTTAATGACTGAATATCAGTTATTTACAATTTAATTGCGACTACAGTCCGTAGTCTTTTCAAAAATAAATTACTATAACTCCTTTATAATGTGATATTTAACTTTTATATTTTAAATAAATAACGTATATTTAAGTAGGATAACTTGTTATAATTTAGCTCATATTTTGTTAAATTATAAATATATACAAGTTATATTCATGTTAAATAATTAAAATAACATACGTTAAATGCACGTTAATTTCTATAAAAAACCACAAATAAAGACACATAAGACACCTCTAAAAGTAGAAAAATCGATCTTATTTTTAGACTATTTAGAACATTTTATTTCCAATTCAGCTACAAAAAGAGTTCAAGGATATGGAACTGTGGGTTTGGCACACAATACCATTCGGACTTATAAATCTTTGTTTCGGATTGTAAAAGCCTATGAATTTGAGAAATCAGAGAAATTGTATTTGAATTCTATAGATAAATATACTGCCGAATCTTTTACCCGTTTTCTAAAAATTGAACAGCAGTATAGTGATAATTACTGCGGTCAACTCTTAAAATTATTGAAGATTACACTGCGTGATGCTGAGAAAAGTGGTTTGGAAGTGCATCCCTATTCTAATTATATAGAATCTTTTAAACAGAAAAGTTCCGACCGCATCCTTCATATTTTAAATCCTTTGGAGATAAAAGCACTAAAGGAACTTCATCATATCCCAGAATCATATACAGATAGTTATAATTGGCTATTGATTGGTTTGTGTATAGGGCAGCGAGTGTCAGATCTATTGAAATTAAGCACGGATAATCTTAGAAAAGCGAGTTCTGGATTGTATATAGATATCTTACAACAGAAAACAAAGAAGCCGGTAACTGTTGGCGTTGCGGATCCGGTAGTTATTAAAATTTTAGTGAATGAATTCCCAAGAAGAGTTTCACAAGTAGTGTTTAATAAACAGATAAAAAGTCTTTGTAAAATGGCCGGAATAGATGAATTGGTGAGCGGGTTTAAGAACAACCCAAAGACTAGAAGAAAGGAAATTGTAAATGCCCCGAAGTATGAGTTTGTAACCTCACATATTATGCGGCGTTCTTTTGCGTCTAACTATTATGGAAAGATTGAAACACCATTATTAATGAACATAACGGGACATACTAAAGAGAGTACTTTTTTAACGTATATAGGCACGCATCAAAACAAAGATGCGCTTGCAGATTTATTTATGCAACAGGCGAGGGTTATTTGGTAGGATCAATAGCATGCCAATCATCCCTATCTTTTTTCAGTTTATCTAAAGTAAATTTATCTCGAACAGACTTGGTCTTAGGAAAGATATAGTTAGAAAGCGTTACAAAAAGCTTAACCCGTTCTGTTTTGGTAAGCTTGTCTTGGTTTATCAACAAATCATCCAATACTTTTTCATAGAGCAATTCCATCTTTTCTTTAATAGATGGTTCTTCTTTTTTAGCAGGACCTCTTTTAGATTTTTTTCCTGCTTTCTTTGCGGATTTTGAATCGAAAGTCATGAGAATTAAAATTAAATTCTAAACCAAATGTAATTAAAAAAATTACTTTTTTAACAACCAACTACTAGACTGTATCTTATCACCCAATCCATCCAGCAAAGTAATTCCCATCTGATCACAGATAGGTCTTTCTGGACAAATATCATTAGTTTGATCTCCCCCATTCGCAAAACTTAATTCATATTCTGAACCAAAATCTAAGGCAATTTTTTCAATGGTTTTGCAAACCGTTCTATCCTCATCAATTGATAAAACACAATGATCTACAGATTTTATATTAGAGACAATAAAAACACGCTCTGCTTCATTTTGAAATTCCTTTGAACCTTTTAATGCTCTTTGATAATCACTATTTACAATTACAAATAACTCATCTGCTAGGGCTTTCGCACTGTTAAAATACTCGATATGTCCTTTGTGAATGGGATTAAAATAACCCGATACAATCATTCCTTTTTTCTTACTCATTTGTTTCTTTTTTATCTACCAAAATCATCTTGCACTCGAATAATATCATCTTCATCTGATGGGTAATTTCCATCTGTATGTTGCCAAATTTCTGCTACAACTGAAGTTTCGTCTAAACCAATTAAACGGTGACCCTCACCTTGCTGTAAAACAATCTGATCACCTTCATTATATTCTTTCATCTCATTTTCTTCGTCAGAATCACTTCTAATAATCCCAGCAGTTCCTTTGTATACTTGCCAAATTTCTGCACGTCTGTTATGGTATTGCCAAGACAAACGTGGATTGGGTTTTACAATCAGTATTTTAGGGCTCAGTTTTCCTCCTATTTTTAAGGTGTTTACGTCAATGCCCTCAAAGAATTTATTAGAAAAATCTTGTGCTTGGTTTTCATCTATTACAAGAAAACCACCCCAAGGTCTATCGAAATCGTGAGAAACTATTTTAAACCCATGTGATTCAATTTCGTTTTTATATGTATTGTAAATCATGATTTTTTGATCAAAAACTGTTTGACTTTAGATGTATTTTTTAGTATAAGAGTTATAATTCCTCCAATACTGTTTGAACGAATTGCTCGATAATCCTCTTTAGATTTTTTAATAATACTTTTTAGATTACGATTTGAGGCACCACCAACACGCATTTTAGTAACTACTTTAGGTAGATATCCAAATTTTAATTCTGAATCCTTAAAAATACGGAGCATAAAATCATAATCGGCTGAAATTCTATACGATAGGTCAAAAAGACCATGCTTTTGGTATACTTCTTTTTTTAAAAACAAAGTAGGGTGAGGAGGCATCCAACCTTTTCCTAAAAGGTTAGAATTAAATTCACTACTCTTCCAGAATCTAATGATTTTATTAGTGTGTTTTTTATCTACATATTGTAAATCACTATAAACACCATCAAATTTATTAACCCTAAAATGACTCACAACATCAAAAACAGAATAACAATCGAAATATAAATCATCAGAATGCAAAAATCCAATAATTTCCCCAGAAGCATATCTAATACCCTTATTAAGGGCGTCATAAAGACCATTATCAGATTCAGATATTAACTTAATACTTTTGTTTTTTAATTTATATTGCTCAATAATCTTTAATGTTAAATCGGTTGAATTGTTATCAATAATTATGAATTCTATATTCATATAGACTTGCCGTATTAAAGATTTAATACAATCTTCAATTGTTTTTTCACTATTATTTGTTGCTGTTATTATAGATACTTTCATTATTTTTCTAAAACATAATTACCTAAAACTAACATATCCATATCTGTCCTCAAATAACAATCTATTGCTTCTTCTGGAATATTAACTACTGGTTCATTTTCATTAAAAGATGTATTAATTAAAATAGGTATTTCTGTCAATTTAAAAAACTCAGAAATTAATTGATGGTATCTCGGTCTTAATAATTTACTAACTGATTGTAATCTTCCGCTTCCATCTACATGAGTTACTGCTGGAATAAATTTCTGCTTTTCTTTTTTAATTGGAAGAACTCTTTCCATAAATGGAGTAAATTGATAATTTTCAAAAAACTCATTGCCATACTCCTCAAGGATACTGGGAGCAAAAGGTCTAAACGATTCTCTTTTCTTTATTTTCTCATTTAATAATTGTTGTGCTTTTTCATTTCTAGGATCTGCCAATATAGATCTACTGCCAAGTGCTCTTGGACCAAATTCAGCTTTACCATCAAAAAAACCAATTACACCTGAATTAGATATTGCTTTTGCAACGAATGGAAAAAGTTCCTTATCTTCCTTAAAAGAATATTTAAGCTCTTTATCATCTAAAATCTGTTTAATTTGGATGTTAGTAAAAGATATACCAAGGTTAGCATCATATAGAGGTTCTACTCTTTTATTTTGTAAATCATTAAAATAATAATATTGAGCAGCCCCCATAGAAATACCTGCATCGTGCCCAGCGCTTGGAATATATAGATTTTCAAAAGGAGTGTTTTGTAAAATTTTTCCATTCGCAACACTATTTTGAGCAACACCACCAGCAATACACAAGTTCTTTAACCCCGTTTTTTTATGTGCTCTAATCAAAATTTCAAAAACTAATTCTTCAACACGTCTTTGAAGACTTGATGCTATATCTTTATGTCTATTATCTAAAGTATCTCCTGTATTTCTCTTCTTTCCGAAAACTGATTCAAATTTTTCTACATTAAAAAGTTCAGCAACTTCAGGTCGATGAGTTTCATATTTATGAACTGGTTTATCTAGTTTAAAAAAACTAGAATCCCATTCTAATATATTTTTTTCTCCAGACCAAATAATTTTCCTCAATTCTTCAATATACTTTGGTTTACCATATGGAGATAATCCCATAACTTTATATTCGTCGCCGTAATACGGAAAACCTAAAAATTGGGTAAAAGCAGCATAAAGAATACCAATACTTTCAGGAAAATCTTGAGATTCAATAACCTCAATATTACTTCCAGATCCTTTTGCTATCATTATCGTACTAAAATCGCCTGAGCCATCTATTGATACCACCGTTGATTCTTTGTATGGACTACTGAAAAAGGCTGAAGCCAAATGACATCTATGATGTTCAGCATGAACAATTTTAGGGCATAAACCAAATGATTTAATAATTTCCTCCTCTAAATTCACATTTCCTTTTCGACTCAAAACTCTGTGTTTTATCATTTGAGCACTAGATGAATAATTTTTAATTGCGAACTTAATTTTTTTAAACAGTTTAGCATTAAAATCTCTTCCAACTACTATATAATCTATATCTTCAATTTTAAGATTTGAGTCATTTAAACAATAGTCAATTGATTTGATCGGAACCCCTGCCCAATGTTTTATTCTTGTAAATCTTTCTTCTTCAGTAGCACTTACAATGATTCCATCGATTAATAATGCACATGAGCTATCTGCATGAAAAGAATTTATTCCTAATATTTTCATTTGTTGTTTTTTAAATAGTTTATAGTTAATTTAACAGCCTCTTTTTGCGAATAAGGTAATTTAGGGCATATTTGTTTTGTGAGATTTTTATCAATAAAATTTTCTGTGATCATATTATTGTATCTGAAAATGGTAAGAGGGAATTTGATGCCAAATTTATTTAAAACTGAGCCAATTAAAGAAATGAGATATAATATAATTCTATTGATTTCAAAAGGTCTTCTAACTCCCCACTCATCAGCAATCAAATCTGACCAATCATTAATAATCATTGGTTCATAATCTCCCAAATAAAAAACTTTACCAATCGAATTCCTACTTTTAATAATTGAATCAACTTGACAAACTATATTTAGAACAAAACCGTAAGATTTTTTAGGTTTACAATTTTTAATTTTAAAAAACCATTTATTTTTTACTGCAAAAAAGAAGTTTTTATAAGTTGAAAAGCCAGGGCCCCATATAGAAGTTGGTCTGACTATTATCCATTTAGAACTGGTATGTTTTTTTATTAATTGTTCCATAAGAAGTTTAGATTTGCCATAGGGGGTATTTGGGTTATAACCTACATTACTTTCTTCGGTAAAGCCAACCTTATAAACTAACATCGTTGAAAAAAATACTATTATTGGATCTATTTGAGAATTTGAATTTATTGTATCTATAAGTTTTGAAGGTAATTCATAATTGATTGAATAATCCTCAATATTACTACCTTCTAAATCACATTTTGCAGCAGTATTTATAATTAAATCAGGCACAAAATCAAATATTATTTCTTCTAACTTTGAATGATTTTTTAAATTAAAAACATGATTCCTAAGATTTTTAGAATTTAGTTCTAAATCTTTTAAATCAATAGACACTACAAAATTTGATTTGTCACATAAATAATGTTTTATTAAATTTTTTCCAATAAAACCACTCCCACCGAGAATTAAAATCTTCATTTAATTATAATTTATTTAAAAATGTTTTTCATTTTTTCTTGTGCATGATTATCATCTCTATGAGTTTTTGAAAAAGATAAGGAAGATTCAGACCAAACAGAATATTCATCTTTATTCATAATTGAGAATTTTTCAATAGCACTAACAAAATCTTCCATTAAATTTAAGTTAATATCAAAACCTAATTTTTGTGAAGATAAATTTCTCCAAGGTGTTTTGTCAGAAATAATAACTGGGCAACCTGATTCCCATGATTCCATGATTACATGTCCAAAATTTTCATGAAGTGTTGGAAACAACAACACATGTTGATCTTTTAAAATTTTCGTGATTTTTTTTGGTTTTAAAGATCCTAAATAAACAACTTCAATATTTTTGTTTAATGCTTTTATTTTATTCTGACACAAATTCCAATAATTATAATCTTCAACAGGGCCAATTATTGTGAAAACTACTTTATACTTAGAATCAACAAGATCTAGTGAAGATATTGCAAATAAGAGATTTTTATTAGAAACTATTCTTGAAACATAAAAAATATTTAGCTCGTACTCTTTTTTTTCTTTAACTATCAAATTAACATCAATGAAATTTGAAAGATTCGGCACTAGTTGTATTCTAAGTGTTTCTGTTTTAAATGATAATTTGATATTATTATATTCTATATCTGAGGTAGCATGCCACAATACTTTTTTGTGTAATTTCAATAATTTAAATAGAAATAAAAATAATTTTTTCTTGATAGGTTTAATAGATAAGGCTCCAGGCGCTAACATCCCTCTTGGCGCCAAAATTATTTTATTTTTTTTATTTCTAAAATACATTAAACATCTCAACGAATAATTAAATGAAAAAAAAGAATTTAAATAAATTGTATCAAAAGAATAGAAAGAAAAAATATCACTATATTTTTTTTTTAACAAAGAATTATTAGAAGAATAATAAATTTTATATCCATCACGAATGAGCCAAGTATCCAATTCATTTTTAGGTAAATCTAAATTTTCTCCGGAATCTAAATTTGATGTAAAAACATAAAAATTAAAATCATCTTTAAACTTTGAAATCAAATTTTTCACCGACTTTATTGGTCCACCAAATTTATATGCAGGTTCAAAACAGTCTATACAAATTAAAATATTTTTCATTAACATAATTTTTCAAGTTCATATAAAAAACTAATGCTACCTGTTCTACCCTGATATTTCAAATTAAACAATTCAATAATTTTTTCTTTAGTAGTATCAAATTTCATTATCTTATTTTTTAAATTTTCAGATTTTTCAGTAATAATATTATTTATAATAATTCCATTTTTGTTGTCATATAAAAACTCTGGTATGCCAGATACTTGAGTAGTAATAACTGGTATACCATTTGAGAGAGATTCAAAAATAACGGTTGGAATTCCGTCCATACTATAAGAGTTTGAATTAGCATTAAGAGATGTTATTACTAAAAAATCTGAGCTTACTAATAATTTAATTGAATCTGAATTATTTAAAACTCCTTTAAACACAACTCTATCATCTAATTGATTTTGATTTACAAATTCTTCTAATTTAACTTTAAAAGGACCGTCACCTATTATAGAAAAATACGAGTTGGGAATGTCCATTTTCATAAATAATTTAAGAAATTCTAACAACCCTTTTTTTTCAATAATCCTTCCAATAAATAAAAACTGAACTTTATTATCTTGCTTTATTTCAGTTGAATTAAAAACAGGAATTTCAGAATTGAATGAATTATAAATTAATTTTAATTTATCAGAAAACTTAAATCGAGTTTTCGCGTTTATAAAACCAATATTATAATTAGAGATACAGTGAACATAAGCACTTTTTTTAAAAATTAGTTCTTTACTTTTATGCCAATAAAAAATATCGTCAGCATGGGCAACTGATGAAAAACTAATGTTAAGTAATTCGGCCAAAAACAGAGCGAAATATGATCTTTTCGCAATAAAATGAGATCTAATATGTATTACATCTGAATATCGGTGTTTCAATTCTTTAAAATCTAAACTAAGAAACAAAAAAACAATTTTTGAGTTACTCTTTAAAGATGCAAAATGATTCAAGGAACTAAACAATAGTTTAATACATAGAACTATTATTTTTCTTTGTCTAAAATCTACAATGTTTTTTATAATTGATATCAAATTGAATTTTATATCAATTATTGAGATAGATTCAAAATTATATTTATCTAATATTTTAAGTTTCTCATGCTTAATAAATGTCTCACTTATATATTCATTTTCTTCAATATATAAAATTTTTTTCTTCATATTTTCAAATACTCTTTTGTAGAATTACTCCAATTAAAATTCAGCTTAATTAAATTTCTAATTTCATCGCTATAGACCTTATCTATTGGTTTTATTCTTGAAATACAGTCTAAAAGTTCAGAATAGTTTGAATATCTAAATCTATAATGAGACTCTAGACCGGTTCCTATAATTGAATGTTCTGCCGCTATCATTGGAACATGATTTGACAAAGATTCTAATGTTTTATTTTTCACCCCAGATCCATATTCCACAAAATTTAAAAAAATATAATCTTGCGAAAAAATTTGACTTAATGAATCGAATTTTCCTTTCAGATGAATATTTGAATAGCCAGTTATGTAATCTTTCAATTCCATAGAACCAAAACCATAAATATTTAATTCAACATTGAACTCATCAGAAAGTTTTGACCAATAATTATTTAATAAAAAAATGAAGCTATCTTTATTAGGCGCATACTGCATATTTCCCCAGAAAAAAAATTTAATTGTATTTGAACCTTGGTGATTCTCATCTAATTTTTTTTCCTGAATTTCAACACCATTATTTATAACATAAATTTTTTTCTTGAATATCTTTTTAAAAATAAATGCATCACTTTCTGAAACAAAACCAATTTTTTTATACAAGCTGCACACTATGAGCTCTTTTAAGAAAAACATTAGCATTTTCAAACCTGAAAAAAAAAACGCTTTACTAAACATATTTTTGCTTTTTATCAAAAAACTTATTCTTGATTTAAAATACAATGTTTGAGAATCTTGTAAAAAAACTTTTCTCAAACCATATTTACAACTTAAATAAATAAGCTTTGACAGTGCTATGCCTGGGATATCAATTACTATATTATTCTTTTCTAAGCTTTGAGCAATATCGTCAATATGCAAAAGGGAAATTTGGTCAGATTTTTGTTTCATTGCAATAATTCTGTATTCGTGACCATTGTGACGATTAAATTCACATTTATTAGTTAATATATAGAGTTGATTTTTATTTAACATTATAATAGGTTTTCATTGTTTTGCTTTTGTTTCCAAAAAAACAAAGACATAAAATTAAAATCACTAAACTATCTCGGAATAATGACTGAGTAATGTAAATCAAATTTTCAGGGAATAATATTCCAACTATAAAATAATTAATTAAACTGAAAATCACTAAGGGACTAATTTTTAATAGGAATCGAACAAAAGAAGCTGAAATTAAATAATAAACAAAAATAAATAGAACACTTAAAGAAATCGATTTGAAATTAATCAATGATTCGGCAATCGGTGTAAAAGCATATCCTCCGCTAATATCTAAAACTGACGCTAAACTTCCTCCATAAGCCAGTTGAAAAGCATATTGATTTAAGTCGTAGCCATTATTGATACTTACAAAATCAACAAAAGGTATTATAAAATTTGTTAATCTATTAAGGCTATCATCATAATTTTCAAATAATTGAGGAGATTCAAGAACCCAATAATTACTTTGAGCAAAATTTAACCTTGAAAAAATTTGATCAAAAGCAAAATAAAACACGTCAGTGTCAAGAGAAAATTTTATAGCAGTTAAAATTACTGCAGATATGAGTGCAATGGATATTAAAAAGACTAATTTAAAAGCAGAAAATTTAGAATCTGAATATATATAAATAATTAATAATGCAAAAAATAACGAGAGAAGAGAGCCTCTACCAAAATTGCTTTCAAATTGAATAAATTGCAAAAAAATAAATCCTGTTATTAATATATAAAAGTAGATTTTCTTAAACTTAAATTTATTAAATATTAAAAAGAAGTAAACAATCAGTAAAAATTTAATTATAACAAATAAATAATTTGAAATATATTCTATTTTCAAAAAAATATTAATAAATAATAAAAAAGAAAAAAATACTGTTAAAAAATATAACTTTTCTAAAAAAATTGAAGTTATTAATATTTTGATTTTATTTAAATAAAATCTAATTTTCTGATTAACTAGATATCTAAAAGCTAAATAAATAGTAAAATATTGAATAAGCTGCAACAACATAGCTCTAAAAAATAAATCCACCTCAATCTTTTGAGGTAAATATACTTGGTGAGAATTAATTGAGGACATTAGAAAATTTGAAGGACTACTATAACCTAATAAAAAAGCAAAAAATTGAATAAAACTCGTTAGAATGAAACCAACAAAACATAAAGACAAAATACTGTTTAAATCAAATAATCTTTTCATATCCTATAGTTTCATATTTGGGGATTATTTTCTTTTTAGTTTTTTTATTATACAAATCATATAATTTATATGAAGCCTTCTTAATCTCTAATAAATCATACGTATGTATATTTTTAGAATCTATATCTGGACCAATACAATTATTTGAACATATTATTTGACACCCTAACATATAAGATTCAACTAAAGATCTTGGGCCTGCATCATTCTTACTCATGCATATATATACCTGAGACTCCTCAATATTTTGAACGATTTTTAATAAACTTAAATTTTTGTAATTTGTTATATTTGTTATATTGTAATTTTTTATCATTTGTTTAATTTTTGCTGTAAGATTACCTACTATCAACAATTCTGCATCATTTTTCAAATGTAATTTTGACATAAACCATAATTCAACGATTAAATCAATTGACTTAATCTGTTGTGTTCCAATAGTCAAACATTTAAACTTATTGGTGTTAATAGTATAATTTGATCTGTTATAAAAAATTTTATTTTCCGGCTTAGTTGGTACAATTATTAGTTTTTGCGCATCTACACCATTATTTAAAAAGCTATTTCTAACAAAATTAGATTCTATAATTATATTATCTGCAATTTCATATTCTCTAGTCACCCATTGTGAATAAATAAACCCTAAAAACTTACTTGAAGTATCTTTTAATTGATGAAAATCATTAATATGACTGCTTCCGCAGAATAAATATGTTTTAATATTAAATATCTTACAATATAATAATGAAATATAACTCATAGAAGACCAGCCTAAAAAAGCTTTAGGTCTCAGGATGATTAAGTTAAATAAATTTATTAAATCGAATAATGGATAAAAATAATATGGACTATTTGTAATTTTCACAAATAAGCCCCTTAGGATTGAAATCAAACCAAAATAGTTCCAAATTTGAACTTTTTCGTTTAGACCTCTAGATCTTAAATATTTTTTAGTTAAAGATGTAAAATAAACTGGTCTTTGATATACTTTTATGATATCATTGCACACTTGAGTTGCTAACCAATCGAAAGAACACGATAACAAAATTTTATTTTTTTTCAATTTTGGTTTTTATTGATTTGATGATATGATTCTTTAGTACACGTGTTAGATGACTAACTGCAACTGCTTTTTCTGACATGCTATTTTTAAAGTTAATACTAAAAATCACATATAATAAAGTTTTTAAAATTCCTTTTTCCCACTTTATTTGATTTGTAATTTGATGGTCTCCTACCGTAATATTAATTAGTGCCTTATTAACATAATCTATAGTTTTACAGTTTGGTAAGTTTTGGTAGAACCATAAATAGTCAAAAATTGGAAAAAAAGATGGATTAAATTTATTCGAGATTTTATTTTTTTTCCAGACATATGCAATACCAGGGAAATTCTCTAATAAACTTAATTTAGTAACTTTATTATAACTTAAGGTATTTATAATATCGGCATCATGAGTAACAATATTTCTATTGTACACAATTAAATCAAAGTTAGAATTCATACTGTAATAAACATCTTCTACAAAATTTGGTTCATAATAATCATCGCCATGAATCATACAAACATATTCAGTTTCAGGAAACTCTATCATACAATTCCAATTATCCGCCATAGAAACTGTTTTATTCCTTTTTTTAATGATGAAATTATCCAATTTAAAATCTTCTAATAATTTTAACGTGTCATCGCTTGAGTTGTTATCAAAAACAACAAAATTAAAATCTTTGTTCTTTTGATTTTTAACAGAATCCAAAGTTTTTTGAATAGTATTTTCACCGTTATAAACCGGTAAGATAATTGTCAATTTATTTTGTAACATAATTTACTTTTAAATTCTGAATAAATACTCCAGGGAAAATTTTTATTAGTGTTCTAATTTGAATGTTAAATTTTTTTCTAAAAAGATAAATTGGGTACCAATTATTAAAACATAATTGTACTATAAATTGAGAAAATAAAACTCCTAACAATCCATAATCAGGGACAAGATAAAATGATAAAAGTGTTATTATTATTCCCGATAAAATAGCCGGGATTAAAAAAGGAACCTTATTGGTTGATAGATATACTGTTGCAAACATTGAATGAATTAACTCAAATGTTAATGTAATTATAATTATAAGAGTAAATGAGTAATCTAAAAATAAAATATCCGGTTTAATTAAACTAATCAAATAATCACCAAAATATAAGAATAAAATTGACACTAAGATGAAAAGTAAAATATTTGAAATGAATAAAAGGGATATTTTATCCGTCAATATTTTAGTTTTCTTTTCTACATATAGCTTTGAAAATATTGGTATATGGCTATAGACGGGAGATATAAAGAATGAGTATAAGAAAAATAATACTTTATAGGTTAAAAGATAAGATGCAATAAGAACTTTATCATCAATCTGCGAGATCACTAGAATAGAAGATTGGTTAATTAAAAAAGCTCCTATATTCATTACTCCTAACTTCCATGATGGAATTAATAATTCTCGGAATAGCTGTTTATCAAATATTGGTTTGTTCGTATTATTTAAATTAAGACTTTTTAGTTTAAAATAAATAATAATATTTTTTAATAATTGTCCTAAAACCAATACTATAAACAATAGATAAAAATTTGCACTAAATAATAATAAAACTAAAAGGGTAATGTTTTTTGTAATATTAATAAATGTATCAATATTTTTTTCAATTGTAATTTTACCAACACCTTTCAAGAAAGAAGTTAGCCTGACATTTAGTAGTTGAAAAAGGCAAGTGAAACTTGATGCTAACAAACAAAACATTGTTAAGTTTTGATCTTTTATAAAACTAAATATATTAGCACCTCCAAAGTAACCATATAAGAGAACTAAAACAAATGAGATTATCGACAAAAACCCATAAATATATTTTGATGTGTGCAATATATTTGACAATTTTTCTTGAATAATTTCAGGACTACTAAATAAAATATTTCCTTTAGCTAAGTTTTCAGAAGATACACTTATCGCTCCTGATTTTAATGAGGCAATTGATCGAGTAAGAGTTGAACCAAAACCAGAGTCTCCTAGCATCCCAAACGATATAACAGATTGCATAAACAACCATAAAGCTATATATTCTGGATTATAGTTAGATATCAAGACCGGAAGAACTAAAATTGAACCTATCAATCCTGAAAATTGATTAACCCAAGTAATAAAAGTAATATTTTTTAATATTAACTTAAATTTCAAATCTATATTATTTAAGTAATAATTTTAAAGCTCCATTTCTTCCACTCAACTACCTCGAAATAAGTATTAACCTCTTTACCAAAATAAAAACGAGAACTACATTGAAAAGATGATTCTCTTCTTGAAAACATAACTTCTTTGGATGTATATTTATAATCTGAATTCGCAATTGCTTTACCATGAAAAATGGTGTCATTATAATAACCAACTGGATATCCTTACTAACAAAATTTACCGATCTCTTGATAAAGTTCTCTTGAAAAAACCATTAAACTCAAATGATTTTGAATTTTAAGGTCAAAAAACATATTCATAGCCTCATTTTTAGTATAAATATTTTTAGTGTACTCATTATTTGTTCTAACGACAATATCATCCTCGTTTATAATATTAATTCTAGTAATAAAAAGGGATCGATTTGAAAATTTATTTAAATTGATACCTTTTAAGAAATTATCCTGTAAAACATCATCATCAGATAAAATCCATAACCATCCTTTGTTAACGTAATTAAAGGCAGATGACATGTTAACACTCATACCTATATTTACTAGGTTTTTTATTAATTGAATTTTAGAGTTATTAAAATGCAACTACTCTTTAGAAATATTATAATCAGAGTTATTATCAATTATTAATATTTTACTAACCCCAGATAAGTCCTGTTTTATAATAGATTTTAATTGAAGTATTAACCTTTCTTTTCTATTGTATGTAGGTATTACAATTGTAAGATTTTCTGTTATTTTCATTTTAATGATATAAAATTCTCTTCCGAGAGATTTATTTATTTTTCAACTCGTATGAACAGGCTAACCCTGAAATTCCTCCACCAAGAATTATATTTTTTTTTATGTAAATCACTTAATAATCTTTATATCTTAACAATCCTTCTTTTAAACTAATAGTTGTATCCCATTTTGGGAGTTTCAATCCTTTATCCCATAAATTCATAACTTCACGGTTCCTGTAATTTTTCCCACCCCACTTGACATTTATTTTTTTATTAGTCACTTTTTCAAATAATGAAATAACTTCCTTTAACCTAAAATTTTCATCTCCCTTAATTGCGAAAATTTTATGATCACTAAAATTTTTATCATTCATGAAATTATATGTAATGAAATAGGCTCTACATACATCAAAAATATGCACAAGATTAAGTACTTGATTTCCAGGTGACATATTAATTTCGGTATTATCATTAGCGAACTTATTTAAAAGGTTTATTAATTTGGGCCTAGTATCTGTTTCTCCGTAGGTGTCGAACAGTTTTAGTGTAATTACTTTGAAGTTCTCTGCCTTAACATAATAATCAATTAATGCCTCAAAAGCTTGTTTAGTTGCGGCATATAAACACACAGGATTGTAGTCCTCATTATTATAATGTTGCCATGAAGTCCCTGTATTTACAAAATTTCTTACACCTGCTATTTTCATTGCTTGTAACAAGTGTAATCCAAATGTTATATTACTTTCAATCAATGAATCTACTTGATCACTTGTATGTTCAGCAATGAAATTCGAAGCTAAATGGAATACTACCTCAGGCTTATTTTTTTTAAAAAAATAAGCCATACTATTTATGTCATTCTTATACTTTAATGTTTCTATTTTGTTGATTATATCTTTTAAGTTAGATAGATCAGAATTTTCACGTATAATGATAGAAACTTTGAATCCTTTATTTAACATAAATCTTGCTAAATTTGAACCAACAAAGCCTGTTGCACCTGTTATAGTTATATTTTTCATTGCTAAAAAGGATTTAAATCATTGAATTCGTTCATTGTATAAAAATTATTATCTCTTTCAGATAAAGTAGGTTTGGACACATCCCAATCAAATCCAAAAGAATCAAAATTTATTCCATGATCTGCCTTTGGATTATATTCCGTAGCTACATTATAAACTGTAATAGTATTGTTTTCTAAAGATTTAAATCCGTGTGCTAATCCTTTAGGTATAAAAATTGATTTTTTATTTTCATCAGATAAAATAACAGAAATAAATTTTTTGTAGGTTTTAGATTTTTTTCTAAGATCCACAATTACATCCAAAACAGATCCTTTAGAAACATAAACGAGTTTTTCATGATCATGGGGAGGTAATTGAAAATGCATCCCTCTTATAACATTTTTTTTTGACACTGAATAATACGACTCCCTAATAATAAAATCTAAATTATTCTCTTTGAATAAATTACTGTTATAAGTTTTTACAAATAGACCTCTTTCATCTGTAGCATTGAAATTATCAATAACATAAACCCCTTCTATTTCAGTTCTTTCAATCTTCATTTTTTTTTAAAAATTTAAACCAAATAACTCTTCAAGTTTTTCAGCTACAAAATTAAAATGAACCTCATCTAGTGAGGGTTGCACACCAATCCAAAAAGTATCATTCATTGTTTTTTCTGTGTGCGTTAAATCTCCAACTACCCTATATTCCACGTCCTTAAAATAAGGTTGTTTTAATAAATTCCCTGCAAAAAGTAATCGAGAGCCAATTTTATGACTATCTAAAAATTTAGTAACATCAACTCTTGAAACTCCACAATCATCTTTTAATGTGATTGGAAATCCAAACCAAGATGGATTACTATTTGGAGTTGGAATTGGTAAATGAATGAAATCTGTTAAAGACTCTAGTTTATTTCTCAAATAAGTATAATTACTTCTTCTTTTCTCTATGAAATATTCTAATTTTCCTAACTGAGCAAGACCACATGCGGCTTGCATATCCGTAATTTTCAGATTATACCCTGAGTGAGAATACACATATTTATGATCATATCCATAAGGTAAATCCCCGTGTTTCTGTTCAAATCGACAACCACAAGTGTTATCACATCCTGGAGAACAGTAACAATCTCTTCCCCAATCTCTAAAAGACTCTGCGATTGCTTTTAATACAGGGTTGTTCATAAAAACAGCTCCACCTTCTCCCATAGTCATATGGTGTGCAGGATAAAAACTTAAGGTTCCTATATCTCCAAAAGTTCCACATTTCTGTCCATTAAACTCAGCTCCTAAAGCATCACAAGTATCTTCAATTAACCATAAATTATGCTTATCACATATTTCTTTAACTCTACCTACATTAAATGGGTTACCTAAGGCATGAGCTAACATTATAGCCTTAGTTTTAGGTGTAATTGCAGCCTCTATTAAATCTACATTGATATTGTGAGTTTGAATATCAACATCCACAAAAACAGGAACTGCTCCAAACTGTATAATTGGATTTACTGTCGTTGGAAAACCTGCAGCAACTCCTATCACTTCATCTCCTTTTTTAATAGCCCTATCTCCAAGTTTATGTGAAGTTAATGTGTTAAAAGCAACTAAATTGGCAGAAGAACCCGAATTCACAGACAAACAATATTTTACGCCTAAAAATTCAGCAAGACCTTTTTCAAAAAGAGTATTAAATCTACCAGTAGTCAACCATCCGTCTAAAGATGCCGCTACCATATTTTGTAGTTCTTCTTCTCCCATTAATTTCCCAGATGGTGGAATTACAGTTTTACCTCCAACAAAAGAGGTTGGTTTGTATTTTTCTTCACTATACTTTGTAACTAAATTAGCTATTTCTACTCTTAAATTTTCTAATTTCTTGTTCTCCATTATTTACTGTATGTATTTATTTCTTTTAAACATTGTTTTTTAATATCACCTCCATTAGTATAAAGTTGATGCCAATCCACTATTGATTTGAGTGTTAATTCTAAATTCCATTTAGGATTCCATTTCAATCTATTTGATGCTTTTGAACAGTCTAGTTTTAAAAAACCTGCTTCATGAGGGTTATTATTTTTATCTAAATACCAACTAGCGTTATTCCCATAATATGTAACCATTTTATCTAAAATCCAACTCACTGGTTTACAATCTTCATCTTTTGGTCCAAAATTCCATCCTTCTGCAAATTCATCTCCATTCAAAAATAATTCTTGAGCTAAAACTAGATAACCAGAAAGTGGTTCTAATACATGTTGCCATGGTCTTGTCGATAAAGGGTTTCTAATTACCACTGGTTCTGATTTCTCAAAAGCTCTTAAAATATCAGGGATCAATCGGTCTTCAGCCCAGTCTCCTCCTCCAATAACATTTCCTGCTCTAGCAGAAGCTAATGAAGCAGTATTTTCAGCACTAAAAAAAGACCGTCTGTATGCAGAAGTTACTAATTCTGCACAACCTTTACTACTAGCATACGGATCATGTCCACCCATAGGTTCATTTTCTCTATATCCCCATTCCCATTCTTTATTCTCATAGCATTTATCTGTAGTAACAGAAACGATCGCTTTTAAAGCTGAACATTTTCTAGCCGCTTCCAATACATTTACGGTTCCTATAACATTTGTTGTATATGTATCAACAGGTTCTTGATAAGAAAATCGAACCAATGGTTGAGCCGCCATATGAATTAGAATATCTGGACTAAAACTAACCATACTTTTAGTTAATTGTTCTAAGTTTCTAATATCTCCTATTTCTGACTCCATCTCTTCAGCTACATTAGCCTCTGTAAACAATGCTGGCTTTGTGTTTACATCTAAAGAGTATCCTTTAACTAATGCTCCCATATTTTGAAGCCATAAAGACAACCAAGATCCTTTAAATCCTGTATGACCAGTAAGAAACACTTTTTTACCTTTCCAGAAACTAGAATCTACTTTTCCTTTACTTATTTCCATACTTTCCAGGGTGCTTTGTTTTGATCCAGTAATTTATTTAATTTCATTTTATCTCTCAAAGTGTCCATTGGTTGCCAAAAACCATCATGTTTAAAAGACATTAACTCACCATCAGATGCTAATCCCTTTAAAGGTTCTTGTTCCCATGTAGTATTATCTCCCTCAATTCTCTCAATAACTTTTGGAGATAACACAAAATACCCTCCATTAATTAAAGCCCCATCGCCTTTTGGTTTTTCTTCAAATTTTTGGACTTGATTATCTTCAATACTAAGAGCTCCAAATCTTCCCGGAGGAAAAGTTGCTGTAAGAGTTGCCAGTTTTCCGTGAGATTTATGAAACTCAATTAAACTTTTAATATTAATATCAGCAACACCATCTCCATATGTAAAACAAAATGCTTCTTCATCTTCTAGATAGGGTAATACTCTTTTTAATCTTCCTCCAGTCATAGAGTTATCACCGGTATCAACTAGAGTAACTGTCCAGGGTTCCGCTCGATCTTCATGAACAGTCATTTTGTTGTTTTTCATATTAAAAGTTACATCTGATTGATGTAAAAAATAATTAGCAAAATACTCTTTAATGACATACCCTTTATAACCACAACAGATAATAAAATCGTTAATACCATAATGAGAATAGGTTTTCATTATATGCCACAAAATTGGTTTGCCTCCAATTTCAACCATAGGTTTTGGTTTAGATACTGTTTCTTCGCTTAAACGTGTTCCAAGTCCCCCTGCTAAAATTACTGCTTTCATATTTTATTAATTAGTTTGAACAAATGCATCAGAAAAGAAGTTATTTTCTTTTAAATTATTTTTAAAAAATAATTCTTTTGCTGAATTTATCATGTCATTAGATCCACAAGCATAAACTTGAGTGTTTTCTAAATCAATTTGCTGTTTTAATACAATATCTTGAACATACCCTTTTTCCCCGTTCCAATCATTAACTTGTCTAGAAAGTACTGGTATATATTTAATATTTAAATTTTTAAGATTTGGCTCCCAAAATAAATATTCTTGATATCTGGCACCTACAAATAACCATAAATTTTTATTTTGATATTGTTCATGTGATTTATCTAGTCCTTCTAGAATGGATTTAATTGGAGCAACTCCAGTACCTGTAGCTAAAAAAACAATGTTTTTAAAACTTGAATCTCTAAGAAAAAAAGTACCTATTGGTCCTTCTAATCTCAATAGATGATTAATTTTTGCTTCTTTGAAAAAATACGAACTCATCAAACCATTTTCGTAATTTTTAATAAAAAACTCTAGTTGATTTTTATGATCTGAACAGTTAGCAATTGAATAACTTCTAGTTAGATTTCCTTTTATAATATTTACATACTGTCCGGAATTAAATCTAAAATTAGAGTTTGGAGGTAATCTTAAAACTACTTTTATAACATCATTTGTCAATTTTTCAATAACACTAATTTTAGAAGGAATAATTTTTTTCTCGAAAAGTGTAATCTCACCCAAGTCCTCTATGTCTAATTCTATATTACTAAGGGGTTTCGCATTACAGGAAAGTACAAAATTTTCATTTTTATCTTCTTCAGTTAAAACAAGTTCTTCTTCCTTATTAATCGTCTTTCCAGATAGCACTTTTACAGCACAGCTTCTACATCTAGAAGACAGGCAACTATGCTCTAAAAGTATATTATTTTTTTTAGCTGCTTCAAAAATTGTTGAATCTTTATCGCAACTAAAAGTTTTATTATTTTTTAGTTTAATCTGGAACATCAATTACAATATTTTGTGTTTTGCCTTATTTCTTAAAAAGATATAATTTTTATAAATTTTTATAAATTGCTTAAAGGTTGGCGTTGTATAGGAACTTCCTGTTGGTTGCTTTTTTGCATTATTCTTATACAACTCAAAATCTTTTAGTACTTCTAATAAGCCATCTGCTGATTTTTTTCTTAATTCCAAGTAATTTACAGCAACTGTATTTGAAAGAGTTTTTGTAAACTTAATTGGCATTTCTTGTCTGTACAAAATTTTACCATTATCAATTAGTGAATCAATTTGATGGATTGTATATCCTGAAACTTCAGATTTATTAAATATTTGCCATATAATACTTTGTGCATTTTTGTATTCTGGAAGAAGCTCATGATGAATATTAATAAATCCTAAAGCAGGAATGGTAAATACCCTTTTACTTATATAACTATTGCCTAAACTAACACCAAGTTTAGCCTTGCTATTTCTTATTGCATTTATGGTATCATTACTATTTAATTTGGATGTTTTAATTAGTGGTATACTATATTTAAAGCTAATTTCTTCTAAGGAACTACACTCTTCAATTTCTAAAACTTTTTCTGAATACCATTTTCGCATTATTATTCCGATTAATGAACCAAAAAAGCCTATTTGAAATATCTTTTTTATTTTTCTAATAAAAAATTTATTTTTATTTTTCACCTTTCTTTTAGTCAAAATAATAGCAGATATATTTATTTGATCTGATTTTATTAGTGTTGGAATAATATAAGAAGCTGATCCTCTTGAAGAACTGGTTAAAATTATAATATCAATCATAAAAAAGGATTTAGAAATATTTGATCATTCCCATAGGAATTTTTGTAAAGAAAATAAAATATATTACTAAAATTATGATCCATTATTACAATGTCTCTTTTTATTATTATTCTTTTCGTATTTGTTTTAGATGGAAAATGACAACCTCTAATTGCTGAAGAACACGATGAATATCCAGTTTTAAAAACAGCGTCATAAGACATTTTATTAAAATCTATTAATCTTCCATATGGATAGGCAAAGTGATTAATTTTGTTGCATTTACTTTCTAGAATCTGTTTTGACTCAATTAAATTATCATTAATCGCTCGTTCATTCAACTTTGAGAAATTAAGGTGACCTATAGAATGTGAGCCTATTTCGTGGCCATTTTTTTTTAAATATAAAATATCTTCCCAATCTAAAAATTCAACAGGAGGCATATTTAACTTGTTTTTACAATAATTTTTAATATCATCAAAATCTTTCAAACCTATTGAATCTGGGTTTATAAAAAAACAACACTTAATATTATACTTATCTAATATTTTTGCTGCATTCAAGTTGTTTTTAAATCCATCGTCACTACTGATTGAAATATATGGCTTATCAATCATATTATTTTCAATTCTACTAATTGCATCACTGTGTGTTATAAAAGTGTTTGTTTTCATTAATTTGAGTATTAATTTTTCGAAATTAAATACCTCATCATCGAACACATGGTGTATATATATAAATTGAATTTTCGGTCTTAATAAAATATTTTTTACATCAGTTAGTTCATATAATTTTAATCCTATTTTTAAAACTATATTTTTAATTGAATCTCGGACCTTATATCCTTTATATTTTTTTACTTCTAAATAATTTTTTGTTAGCAAACTCATCAAATTATAATCTTCCAATATTTTCCCCTTTCATCATTCCTTTAATGTCATAAAGCACACAATTATTATTTTTTAAATCTTCTAGATTAATTTCTTTAAACTGGTTATGAGCTACTGCCAACATTATTGCATCAAATTTTTCTTTAGGTAAAACATCTGTTGAGTTAATAGATAGTTTTTTTTCTGCCTCACTGGGAGAAACCCAAGGATCATAAACAGTAATATTTGTATCAAATTCAAGCAATTCATTTACAACATCTACAACTCTAGTATTTCTAACATCAGGACAATTCTCTTTAAATGTTAAACCAAGAATCAAAATTTTAGACTTTTTAACTTTGATGTCATTTTTAATCATCAACTTTATAAGTTGATTAGCTACATATTTACCCATTGAATCATTTAAGCGTCTTCCTGCTAAAATAATTTCAGGATAATAACCAACTTCTTGAGCCTTCTGAGCAATATAAAAGGGATCTACTCCAATACAATGCCCCCCTACCAATCCTGGCTTAAATGGTAAAAAATTCCATTTAGTTTCTGCAGCTTTTATAACTTCAAGTGTGTCTATATCTAGAATATTAAATATTTTCGCAATTTCATTTACAAATGCAATGTTAATGTCCCTCTGAGAATTTTCTATAACTTTAGATGCTTCCGCAATTTTAATTGAGGGCGAAAGATAGGTTCCTGCTGTAATTATAGATTTATATAGATGGTCAATTATTTTTGCCGACTCTGGATTAGATCCTGACGTAACCTTCATTATTTTTGTCAGCGTTCTCTTTTTATCTCCAGGACTAATTCTTTCAGGAGAATATCCAACACTAAAATTTTTATTTATTACAAGACCGCTAAACTTCTCTAAAACAGGGATACATTCATCTTCAGTCACACCAGGGTATACTGTACTTTCATAAATCACTATATCACCTTCCTTTAACACATTAGCAACTATTTTAGATGCATCAATTAAGGGTTTTAAAATTGGTCGATTATTTTTATCTGTAGGAGTTGGAACAGTAACTATATAAAAATTACAGCATTCGAGATCAGATTGTAAGGATGAGACCCAAAGACCTTTTTTAAATTTTAAATTTAATTTATTTTTTAAATTTACTCTAATTAAACTTCTAGATTCTATTTCCAGGGTATTATCTATATTATTTCTAATTTCTTCAACTCTTGATTGATTTATATCAAAACCTACAACAGAATATTTTTTAGCAAACTCTACTGCTAGAGGTAGTCCAACATATCCCAAACCTATTATCCCAATTGTTACATTTTCTTTATTTAAAAAGTCCATTTTTTTTTATTTATTACTAAATTATGATAAAGAAATAGCACTAAATCCTCCTTTTTTCAGATACTGCTCTTTTTGCATCAATTTAACATCTGATCTCATCATATCTTTTACCAAAAATTCTAAATCATATTCTGGTATCCAACCTAATTTCTTATTTGCCTTGGTAGGGTCTCCAATTAATAAATCTACTTCTGTTGGTCTGAAATAAGAAGGGTCTACAGATAGCACTTCTTTTCCTATTTCTATTTGAAACTCCGGATTGTTACATTTTGAAACAATAGCTTTTTCGTTTACTCCCGCTCCTGTAAATTCCAATTCTATACCTACTTCTGAAAAGGACATCCGCACAAACTCTCTCACTGTAGTGGTCTTTCCTGTAGCAATTACCCAATCTTCAGGCTCTTCTGCTTGCAAAATCATCCACATCATTCGCACATAATCTTTGGCATGCCCCCAATCACGTTTGGCATCTAAATTTCCTAAGTAGATTTTTTCCTGTATTCCAAGGGCAATTCTAGCAGTAGCACGTGTAATTTTACGCGTTACAAAAGTCTCACCTCTTCGAGGACTTTCATGATTGAATAAAATTCCATTACAAGCAAACATATTATAGGCTTCTCTATAGTTTTTGGTGATCCAAAAGCCATAAATTTTTGCAACTCCGTAAGGAGATCTTGGATAAAAAGGTGAATTCTCATCATAAAACCCTTTGTCATTTTTATTCTCTGGCATCCCTCCATACAATTCAGAAGTAGAAGCTTGATAGATTCTCGTTTTCTTTTCTAAGCCGAGTAAACGAACCGATTCTAAAATACGTAAAGTCCCTAAACCATCCACATTACCTACATATTCTGGTGTATCAAAAGACACCTTTACATGTGACATGGCTCCTAGGTTATAAATTTCATCAGGCTGACATTCTTCTATAATACGTGTCAAATTCATTGCATCTGTTAGATCTCCATAATGTAATTTTAAACGTTGATTTGGGTGGTGAGGGTCTTGATATAAGTGGTCGATACGATCAGTATTTAAAGAAGAAGACCTTCTTTTTATCCCATGCACCTCATACCCCTTTTCTAACAATAGTTCCGTTAAATAAGAACCATCTTGTCCAGTAATACCCGTAATTAATGCTACTTTCATATTTATTTGGTTGTTCTTTATTTGTTGTTTGTTGTTCGTTTAATCGCTAACTATCGATGGACAGTAGACGATGGACGAATTTACATTTTCACTTCTTTTATGCTATCTATATTCTCTAAAAACCATTGGTAGGTTTTATGTATACCGTCTTCTAGCTCTGTAGAATATTCCCACCCGATTTCTTTCATTTTAGAAACATCCATGAGCTTTCTTGGAGTGCCATCTGGTTTATTAGCATCCCAAAGAATCTTTCCTTGATGCCCTGTTACTATCTGTATCGTCTCAGCTAATTCTTTAATAGTAATGTCTTTTCCTGTACCGATATTGTACAAGTATTCTGGTAAATTATTTTCTAGAGCATGTACCACAGCTTCTGCCATATCATCTACAAACAAAAACTCTCGCATTGGAGTTCCACTTCCCCAAAGTGTTACGTCTGAATGGTTATTTATTTTGGCCTCATGAAATTTACGCAGCATTGCTGGCAATACATGAGAGGATTGTAAGTCAAAATTATCAAAAGAACCGTACAAGTTGGTAGGCATTAAACTTACATAGTCTTTATTATATTGTTTACGAATAGCCTGACATGCTTTTACTCCAGTAATTTTTGCAATGGCATACCATTCATTGGTAGGCTCTAAAGAATCTGTTAGTAGGTATTCTTCTTTTAAAGGTTGTGGCGCAAACTTTGGATATATGCAAGAACTCCCTAAAAAAATAAATTTCTCAACACCAGCCTTATAAGCGCCATCTATTAAATTGTTCTGAATTTGCATATTCTCCATTAAAAACTGATATGGAAAATCATTATTTGCTAAAATACCTCCAACTTTTGCTGCAGCATCAATCACTACCTCAGGTTGTTCTTTTTTATAAAAATCGTTAACTGCTGGTTGATTTCTGAGATCAAGTTCAGCGCTAGTTTTTCCAATCAAATTACAATACCCTATGGATTCTAGTGCTCTCCATACTGCAGAACCCACCATTCCTCTGTGACCAGCTATATATATTTTAGTAGTCTTATTCATTTCTTATTATCTTCAACTGATTTCACTTGCTTTCTAAGTCCACTCGAGGAAAATCTGTGATCTCTAGAGTTGTAATAGAGTTCGATTCCTTTTTCCTCACAATACCCTCTAACCGTAAAGTTTTTATCTTGGTATTCATCTCCAATGATGCGAACATCCAATTTAAAAGAACGTAAGATGTCTTCTAAGTCTTGTTCAGAAACTTACGGTACAATTTCATCTACATGCTTAGATCCTTTGAGCTGAATATAACGCTTTATGATGGACTGTGAAGGTCCGTTTTTTTCTGGGCGATCAATCGAAGGGTCTAACTGCAGACCAACGATTAAATAATCACATTGACGTTTGGCTTCCTCCAGCATCTTTAAATGCCCGGCATGAAAAAGATCAAAGGTTGAAAAGGTGATTCCTACTTTCATGAGTTATTTTTTCTCGACTACCACCGGTAGTCAGCTTATTTATGTTATGATAAAAACACCATTTTTTTTATGGTCATCTTTATTTTTTCAACGGCTTCGCCGCACGAGTCACACACCTGTGAAACGCAGTAAGCATATAAAATACCCAGAAAAGGGCTATCAACGTTCAAACACCAACAAGCCTTGCCCTTCAAACAAAACAGTTGTGGTAATAAGAACGATTTTATTCAATTCCTTGTCCAACTTTTTTGACAAGAAATTTAGGTACTCTTCATTCAAATTAGAGCCTTCTACCACAATCGAAATCGTATCAGATTCAATACCTTTCGCATAGCTTCCCATTAGAAAAATACGCGTTACGGCTCCCATTTTTTCCAAAACCTGCAATATAATTT
>JAUICK010000041.1 GCA_030427865.1 Bacteroidia bacterium
CATCCGCAATTAGCAACGGTTTGGTAGTTCAGCTGGTTAGAATATCTGCCTGTCACGCAGGGGGTCGCGGGTTCGAATCCCGTCCAGACCGCAAAAAGCATCTCATTTGAGATGCTTTTTTTGTTTTTCATGTAATCTACGATTACAGATTATCATTTATAATATTTTATATTATGAAATTTATTAAGGACTGGTCATAATGAGTGCCAACGTTGTTGTATAAGATTAGTGTCGTGTTTAATCACCTAATTTAGCAAATAAATCACAGATAGAAAGTCCGCTAGGACTTTCGTAAATAGGCTAATAGCAGCAATTAATTTTATACGATGTTAGGCAAAGTATTTTTTTCATATTTATTATGGATTATTATTATTGCCAATCCAAACAGGACAGCTACTACAATTAAAATTGTACTAATTAATCCGCTTACTCCGAATGACATACGGATTAAAATCGTTGAAACTATAAATCCAGAATTTCTAATTATTTTGTGGAATTTATCTGTGTAAAAGAAGGAAATTAACAAAAGAACAACATCCACTAATATTAGAACTGTAAAAAATTCATCAAAGAATAGATTATTAATTTTTTCAAAACTGGGTAAGTTATTTGAAGTAAATGAGATATCAGAAGTCCAACTAAAAAGTGTAATTAAAGCCATTGTAAAAAATATCGGAACTAAAACAATCGCAATTATCTTCTTTCTACGGATGAATCTTTCAATTTTTAATTGATTTACATCTGGTATCTGCGATTTCCGAGCTCCTTGTTTTACAAACTGAAAAATCAAATAGAAAAGAATGATTGATGCCAAAATATCATAGGTGAATTGTAAATCTCCTTTTATATTAAACCAATCTGATGACAGTTCAAGACCAGATAAATCCTTAAATAATTTTCGAATAATAATAAGTGTTATAATTTCATACTGTTTGGTTATGTAGCTTGTAAATGACTTTGGTAAGTAATATATTAGTAAGTAAACTTCATAGATAAGTATAAAAGAGAACGGGGTGTAAATTGCTGATATCGGATTTTTAAATAATTCCGATTTTGAAAGAAAATTAATCATGCCTAATTTTGATAGGTAAATTAAAATTAAGTGAATAAAAAACCCTGTTAGCGCAACATAAAGTATTACTTTTTCAATCCGCTTTTTGGCGTATTCAGATAGAAAAACTTGATATAGTTTATTAAATAAATTCATATTTTATTCATTCCAATATATTTTGTCCAACGGTCTTGTATATGAAAAGTAGCGGATTTTAAACACTAATTTTTCGGTTTATAACTGACCTCTAATTTATTCATTTTCTTTCGATTAAGCGACTAAACCGCTATTTTTTATATACGTTGTTGTAAGTAGTGCTTTTTTCATTCAGTTTGGTTTTCCGATGTTTGTTATTTAGTTCAAATGTGAGAGTTGGCAAGACATACTCTTTTGCAATTTTGGGTTTAGCGTTGGCTGTGGCGAATTGCGAATGTGTATGGCTTTGAGCGTTGGCTTAATTCAGATTATTTTTAAAATTTTCAATCACATTGTTTGTGTAATTTCTCATATCGTCAAAATTTTCACTAACCATAGTTATATCTACAAACTCTTTCAAATCGTAAGGTTTAATACTCACATCATATTCGTTTGACTTACCTCTTACAATTGAAAAGTCAAAGAATTCTCGGACGTCTTGATGAATTGTTGGTGCTACAAATGATAAATATTTTATTAATCTATCATCAAACTCCTCATTTGAATACAAATGTCTGATAACATTTGCAGTTTCGTGATTTAATTGTTGGGTTTTATTTCTGATTAATGTTACTTCTATCAACCAATATAATTCTTTAGAGAAAATCTCTATGTCTCCTTTGTTTCCAGGTGCGTGAGAATATGGTTTTCCAATATGGTCGGCTTTATAATTTGGTCTAATAGCATATTCTTTTCCATATTTTAGTGCGATTAGAATTGAAATAAAAAACTCTAATTTTAAAGGTTCTGGAATTTCTTTAAACTCATCAATGACTGTTCTCCTTGTTCCGATTTTCTCAATACTCTCAACAATTATTTCTTCGTTAATTCCGTAATCTTCAATTATACTGTAAATTTTGTTGACATATTGCTCTCCGTCAATAACGTCTTCTTTTCTAAATGAAGTTATCAGTTCAAACAATTCGTCATTTTGAGTGTTAAGTTTATCAAAATATTTAATTGCAACTGATTTTTCATCCTCACTTAATTTGAAATCAAACTTCAAAAGTTTTTCTATATATGTGAGTTTACTTTCGTTAATTTGAATTAGTTTTTTACCAGTAAATCGGATAGAAATAAAACCTGAAATTATAAAAACTCTGCGTACAACATCTGGATAATCTTGCGTAATAGTCTTAAACTTCGTGTTGACTTTGTATTCGTTTTTTACAAAATCAAAGACAGCATCATAATCTTTAAACTTATTATTTTCTAATAATGTTAGAAACTCTTTTACATTACCATTTTTGCTAAACATTGCTACAATGAATTGGTCGTAGCTTAAAGATTTTCCATTTTTCCTCAATTCAAGTAGAACATTCAAAATAAACACGAAAAAGTTAAAATCATTACTTACGTTTCGATAAGGATTTTTACGATTATATTTTATTGCTTGAATTGAAAAAGCCTCTTGTTCATCAATTTCTGATGAGATTAATTTTTTACAAATTGCTGAAAGCTTAAAAGGCTCATTGTATTGAGCATAAACAAAACCTAATTCTGAAGGTGTTCGCATATAAGTCCAAAAGCGTGAAGTGTAACCAGCTGGAAAACCACCATCTGCTCTTCGTGTGCTGTTTACTTCAATAACTTGGTCTTGAATATCTTCAAGTTTTGTGTTTTCAGTAATTTCAATTTCGTTACTTGAAACGATACCATTTAGATATAGTTTTGAAACTATTTTTAGTAGATTTTTATCATTGAGTATTGTACCTTCAAATTCAGAAACAGCACTTAATATATCAATATATCTCTCTGGATTCCTAACTGCTGTCTCAAAAGCCATTTGTTTATAAGTTGGCTTTCTTCTTATTCTTTTTTTTGCCATTTATTAAGTGTAGATTTCTGTTGCACTCATTGTTTTTTGAGATACAGATTTATTTGGTTGATAGTTAGTTATTAAAACCTCTTTAAACTCTTTATTAGAGTTATCGTGATAGCTAATGTAATTACTTTTTATATCTAATGAATAATGATTTTCACTCCATTTTAAAAACTGTTCATTTATTTTTCCTTTATAGTGAGTTACATTCGATATTGCAAAATTTATATTTTGTTCGTCTAAATATTCAAGAAATTTGAGTAATCTTTCTTCTGTTTCTTGATTCCATAATTTGTTATACTCGCTAAACGTAATCAAATATGGTGGGTCAAGATATACGAAATCATCATCTTGAAAATTTATGTTTTCAAAAAAGTCAAGAAAATCTAAATTGTGAAAAGTTGTATTCTTTTTTTTAATTAAATCAAAATAATTATTTAATGCAGTTAAAGTGTTTTTGTTAAAATCAACATTTCCAACAGGTAGATTATATTCTCCTTTTGAGTTAAATCTTAACATACGGTTAAAGCCATAAATCAAAAGAACATACAAATGAAGAGTTGAATTTGCCTTACCAGAATTATAATCTTTTTTAAGTTTATTAAAGCCTTCTTTGTTGAATTTTGCGTAATAAGTTTTTTTCCATTTATCTCTCAATTCTTGAGGAACAATGTCTTTTATGTATGAATGTGATAATTTGTATTCTTGAATTATTTCAAATACATTTTTGAAAAACAAATCAGGATTTTTAGCCTGTCTTTCCAAAAAGTTGTGAATTTCAATAACATTTGAGTCAATATCGTTTAACAAATATTCGTTTGCATTGACATTAAGGAAAACAGAACCTCCACCAGTAAATGGCTCAATAAAACGATTTATCGTTTTTGGAAAATATTTACTAATTTTTGGATAGAGTTTGTATTTATCTCCAACATAAAATAAAGGTGAACGAAATGCTTTGTTTTTATTTGTCATATTTTTTTGTTAGAAATAAAAATTCTTTGTGGTCGTTAAAATCCGTTTTTCCTGTGTTGAAATATGTATGTGATTGCTCAAAAGTTTTAGTTTC
>JAUICK010000042.1 GCA_030427865.1 Bacteroidia bacterium
TCAACAATTTTTCTCTTAAATTTTTTACTTTTTCAGGATATTTTGATGCTAAATTGTTTTGCTCATTCACATCATTTTTTAAATGATACAATTGTGGTTCTGTTTTAAAACCAGTTTCAATAATTGGTCCCCAAGGCACTAATTTAGGACCATCTAAGGGTTCAATATATTTCCAATCTCCTTCTAAATAAGAAACTGGCCCCATAAAACTTTCTTGCACAATTGCAGTTCGCCCAATTTTATTTTCACCTAAAAAGACATCTAATCTATTTTGACTGTCAATTACATCTTGTTTTACTTTATCAATTCCTGTTAAATCAGCAAAAGAAGTTAAAAAATCAACTTGACTTACTAATGCATTAGAAACTGTTCCTTTTCCTTTTCCATCTGGCCAACGAATAATTAATGGTATTTTACTTCCTCCATTATAAGCACTGTATTTTCCTCCTCTTAAGCCTCCAGTTGGCTTATGATTTCCTAATAACTCTCTTGCTTGGTCTTGATAACCATCATCTACAACTGGCCCATTATCACTAGAGAAAACAATAATAGTATTGTCTAATAAATTTTGTTCTTTTAAGGTTTTCACAATCTCATTAACTGTCCAATCTAATTGTAAAATAACATCGCCTCTTGGACCTAAACCACTTTTACCTTGAAATATTTTGTTGGCAATTCTAGGTACGTGAATATCGTGTGTAGAAAGTAAAAGAAAGAAAGGATTATCTTTATTAGAGTTGATGAATTTTTTAGATTTTTTAACCAATTCCATTGGAATAGTTTCATCTGTCCACAAAGCAGCTTTTCCTCCTGTCATATATCCAATTCTACTAATTCCGTTTACAATGGTGTTGTTATGACCTTGAGAAGTTTTCATTTTCAACAACTCAGGATTTTCTTTACCTGTTGGCCAGTTACCAACTTTTTCTTTATAATTTACAGTAACAGGATCATTAGGATCTAAATTTACAATATGATGGTTTTCAACAAAAACACAAGGAACTCTATCTCCAGTTGCAGGAATTAAATACGAATAATCAAAACCAATTTCTAATGGTCCAGGACTAATTTTACCATTCCAATTTGGTCCATTTTCATCACCTAAACCTAAGTGCCATTTACCAACAATGCCTGTTTTATAACCTGCTGATTGTAAAACTCCTGGTAATGTTGTTCTTTTTGTGTCTATTAAAAGCGCTTCATCTCCTTTTGCGACACCTGTTCCTTTTTTACGCCACGCATAATTTCCTGTTAATAAAGAATATCTAGAAGGGGTACAAGTTGCAGCGGTTGCATAGGCATTATTAAATAAAATTCCTTCTTCAGCCAAGGCATCTATTGCTGGTGTTTTAATTTCTGTTGCCCCATAAGCGCTTACGTCTCCATAACCTAAATCATCAGTGTAAATAAAAACGATGTTTGGTTTTTTTGCTTCTGTTTTCGTATCTTTTTTGTCAGATGATTTGTTTTTACAGCTTACTATTAACAAAACAAGTAAAGCATATTTTATGAAAGAATAATTTTTAAAAAACATAGATTAAAATTTGGTTTTTTTGATGATTAATAAGGTTTGTAAAACAACTCATTAGATGTTTTTTTGCTGTTACTTGGTAGCATAATTTTCTTTAAGAATTTAGTGTCGTTTGTTTTTGTACACCAATCCATTAATATTTGACGATAATTATCTAATTCTGTTTGATGTTTTGTTGATGCAACTAAATTATGCATCTCTAAAGCATCATTTTCTAAATCGAAAAATTGCTCTCTATTTTTACCCCAACTATATAAAACATATTTAAATTTCTTACCAATAACAGCTCTTCCTGTTGTTCCATAAGCTTGTTTTCCTTCAAACTTTGTTTCTGTAATCACAAAATCTCTATCTAAATTTTGTTGCTTATTTTCTATAATAGGCTTTATAGATTTACCTAATAAATCATTAGGAATTTTTACACCAGCAAAATCTAAAATGGTTGGAAAAATATCTAATCCGTTTGAAATTAAAGAGGTATTTATTTTTTCTTCAGATGAGTTTTTTGCTAGATAGTTTACAATAAACGGCACATTAATACTTTCTTGAAACAATGCTGTTTTCTGATTCCATCCGTGAGAAGCATTTCCATCTCCATGATCACTTGTAAAAATTATAATGGTATTATCTCTCAACCCTAAATCATTTATGGCATCAATTATTTTACCAATTTCGGTATCAACTTTTTCTACTAATTGATAATAAGTATATCTGTATTTTCTCCAATCTTCTTTAGTGAAATTTTGTGTAGGATATACTTTTTTGTTAGCAATTTGTTCTATTTGTAAAGCTTCAGGAAAAGTTGTTGATTGCTCAAAGTTTATAGGTAATTCAGGAGTTTTATCTAAAGAAACTTGCGGAATATTGCCATAAGGTAAAGGTTGACTTCTTGCATATTCACAAATATTATGAGGGTTATCAAAAGAAGCTACCAAAAAGAAAGGTTGTGTTTTATTTTTTCTTGATTTTAAATAATTGATTGATTTTTCTGCTAAAGGAATATCACCAAATTCTGCAATTTTTTCAAAACCAGTATCTTTTGGTAATTCTACTTCTGGCGCATGCCATTTTCCTCCATAAATAGTATGGTAACCTGCTTTTTTTAGTGTGTGTGCTAAATTCTTATTTTTAAATTTAGCAGCAATTGTTTTGTCATTATTAGAGTTTATAGCAATATTATGTGGCATTTTACCTGTAAATATGCTAGATCTTGATGGACTACAAAGTGGAAACGTAACATACGCATTTGTAAAACGAGTTCCTGATTTTGCTAGTTTGTCTAAATTAGGCGTTTTTACATCTAAATTACCAGCAATACTTAATGCTTTTGCTTGATGTTGATCTGTCATAATCAACACAATATTAGGTTTGTTAATTGTAGAGTTATTTATGTTTTGTTTTTTTGTTTTTTTCTGATTACAAGAAAAAAGTAGAAAAAATGTGAAAAACAGTACTGAGAATATTATTTTGTCAGACATAACTACGACTTGTTTTTGATATATTTCTCCTCCATTTTTTTCCATTCTTTTAGAGTTTTACAAACCCATTTTGGTAATTTTCCTAACCTTTGTTTAAGTTGTGCTTCGTATAAAGATGCTGGTAAAACTTTAGTTCCTAAACTTTCTAAATAACCAATACTTTCTTCTTTTAATGATATACTAGAACCATGCAAACCAACAACTGTTGGATTTACCACAGAAAAACCCCAATACATTCCTTTGCCAGAAAGATTCCAAAAACCATAATTTTCTTTAGGTTTTCCTACTCTTTTATAATTCCAAAGTGTTAAACCTTTTAAGTGATGAGGTTCGTTTTTGTAGAAGCCACCGTGATTTGTCATTTTAGAACCTTCGTACAAATCCACCAAATTATTTTTAGGAATATCTGCATGAGAATCCCAACCTTGTTTTGGTGTTTTTACACGCCAAATTACAGAACCTGATGTTTTATGAGACATTGCTGCACCATGAAATTGTCCATAATTTGAGGCGTCATTTATTAAGCCCGTTAAAACTCTAGTAGATTTTGTTACATTGGTTAATTTATGCCCGCTATTTCCTTCTACAAGCAACATTAATATTGAAGATGCATAACTATTATTTATAGAAACTGCTCCTGTAACATTACTAAATTTACATCTTCTAACCCAAGAATTAGCAACTCTTTGCATTGCAATTATAGACCAAGCATTGTCATGAATGTAATTTTTATGATGCTTAAACGTATCTTTAAAGTTTGCTTTGAAATAAATATCTTCTACACCAACATTTTCTAATAGATAAAATGGTTTAGCTTGCCAGTTATAATTAATGTTTATGTTATTTACCAAAAGGTCTTTTAGTATAATTTTGTTTCCATCGATACTTTTTATTTCATGGTTTTCTATAAAAGTTACGCCTTTTTCTTTAATTTTTTCCCAATGATTTCTTGGTTCTTTTCCTTGTAAAGATTCTT
>JAUICK010000022.1 GCA_030427865.1 Bacteroidia bacterium
ATAAATATCTATAAAAATACGGTTGAGTTCTTCTTCATTGCTATGTAGTTGAAAGAAATCTTTGGTTACTTGGTGTTGCCAAGCAATATAGGCTTCTTCTAAAGAATTGGTGGTATTTAATAATGGTGATTGCTGAAAATCCCAAGAAGTTTCTCTGGAATCCCAGTCTTTTTTTGAGGTTTTTATATTTCCTTCAACAATTTCAAAAACTAAATCTGAAGAGTTTATTATAAATGGTAATTTGGAAATATTCCCTGGTAAAATATTTAAAGTAGGATTTATTGATCGTAATATTTTAAATGCTGTTTTAGAGTTTAAAAAAGCAATACCAAAATTCAGAAAAGTACTATTAGTTGCAAAGGCACTTGCACTGGCATCATTGAAAATAAACCCCTTCTCTTGTTTCCTTACTGAAAAACCTCCAGAAGAAATTTTTGTCCAAGACAGTCCTTCACTTATCAACTGATAATCTGAATTAAAGTTGTGAGCTAACAATCGTTTACCTCCTTTATGTAACTTTGTCTTTAATTCTTTACCGTTATTTTTCCAATTAATTACAGTTAAATAGTTTCCAAACCACTTCCTATAATCCCCACCTTTTATTTGAGGGTACCAAATTTTATTTGATTTTTCTGAATCTATTTGTGATATACAATTAAAGAATGTATTACAAGAGCTAACCTCATACCAATTCCGTATATAATAATTATTGTCTCCTGTGACTAAACCTATTCGAGTTTCAAAATTATTTTCAAATGACTCTTCCTTATCAAATAAATCAACCACATTATCGCTTAACCAATAAGTAATTGGTCTCCCAGGTATTTTAGCAAAGTTGGTTTGGGGGATATTCAGGTAAAATAGTTTTTTACCTTCTACTGTTCCTTTTTCTGGTATTTCAGTAATACCTTCTTCCCCTCTGTATTGTTTAAAATCGTATTTATAATCTACTTTTCCATTACTATATAAAAATAATTTTTCGATGTCTTTGTATAGAATGTGCTGGAAATTGCGTTCATGCAATCTAAAATAACTACCAATAGCATTTTCAGTCTTTGTTTTTTTTACAGCAAATGCTACAGAACCAAAGTCAATACCGAAGATTCCACGCCCCATGTGTAATAAACTATCAAATGAAAAATTATCTATGTAGTTTTTTCTAATTTTTTCAAAAGAAGATAAAAACAACCAAGAAGGTAAATTAATGAGTGCAAAACGAGAATTATCTTGCGTCATATTAGGAATTACCTCCATAAAAATGGTCATCAAATCAGACTTTGTAATTGGGTAATTTTTGTTTACATAGTTCTTTAAATCTGTATTCATACTTTTCTGCCCCATATAAGGTGGGTTTGCCACCACAGCAGAATATTTTTGAGTCAGTAATTGTAAAACTGGTATGTAAGTCTGTATTTTTTGGTAAATGAGTTCTGTGGTAAAATCTCTATAATCGCTTACTTTTAGGTCGTTAAAACGTTTTTGTATATAAGATCTTCCTTCCTCAGAAAGTTCTAGTTTCATTACAGAACCCAAGTTTTTGGCTTGTTTCATTAAGCGTAAAGCAGTGTCTAATTCTTCTTCATAAGCTGCACCTTCTTCACCTAAAAAGTCGTTAATTTCTTGCAGGCTAAAGTCTGTTGCTTCTGGCATGGCATATACATTTGGCAACCAATCTTGTTCCCAAACTTTTGGGTATACTTTTGCTGCTTTTAGCAAAATAGCAAAGGTGGCTAATTGTGCAGCTCTATCATCTATGTCTAAACCAAATAGGTTGTTTTGTAGTATGGAAGCTACTGCTTCTTCAGGTTCGTAATATTCCTCTAAATACATTTTGTAGATGAGGTCGAAACCTTCTACTAATATGTGACCTGAGCCTGCTGCTGGGTCTATTAGGGTGAGGTCTTCTATATTTTGGATAATAGCTTTCTCGACTGCGCTCAAACTGACATCAGATTCATTTTCAACTAGATACTTCATAGAAGTTTTTAATTGAGAATTTGGGTTTTTGTCTAACCAAATTTTACCTGCGGTATTTTCTACCATGTATTTTACAATCCAGTTGGGTGTAAAAATTTGAGTGGCTGCTGGTATGTCTTTGGCTTCTGCTTTTTTCCCTTTTTTAAAGGATGCAAATACATCGTCTTTTTTCTCTGAAATATAAAACTGATACAACCAACCAATAAGTTCTACCTTTTGGTAGTCTTCATCAGATATGGCATCTGTGGTATTTAATAGATGTAAAAAACCATCAGTTTGCAACATGTTATCGGGTAGTAATAGCTCTGTATAATCGTCTATTTTACCAAAAACACGTTGTAAGGTATTGTGGTTATGGCAATACCCTTTTACCAAAATAGCAAAGGCTTCTTGGTCTTTACTGTAATCGGTTAGTATTTTATGTAACCTTGTTTTTTCTTCTGGGTTTAAAAAATCACTTTTTCCTTGTCTTGCTTTTTGTAAAATAATAGGCGTATGTTCTAACCCTGCAGCATCTTCTAATTGTGGTTCTTCGTAACCATTTTTTACTAAAATACGCAATGCCATAAAACGGTTGAACCAAGTGTAGGCAGCTTCTTCTACTATTACTTCAATCCCTTTATTTTTGATGGCTGATTCTAAAGATTTCCATAAATTCGGTACAGAAGGATCGTCAAAAACCTCGCCTCTAAAAGTATACCCTCCTGATATTTCTTGAGGTTCTTCTAGTACTTCTCCTTTTTCTGTAAATCCCCAATACAAGAGTTTTTTAGCAACCCCTTGCATCAATATTCTTCGAGATTCTTGTGCAAATATTTTTGTATTCATAGCTATTTTATGATAATGTTTTTATCGTCTTTTAACAATTGTAACATTTCTCTACGCAATTTTAACAAGTATTCTTCCAATTCTTTTTCGTTGGTAATGGTAGAAGTGCCTTTGGTTACATAATAAATAGACGATTCTGCAGCTTTACTACCTGCAGCTACTGGTGTAGCTTTAATGATTTTTTCTAATTCCTTCGCTTTAAAATCACCAGCCTCTAAATATTTACTTTTTAAGGAAGCAATGGAATTTAAGTTTTTTATGCCTTCTAAGGTATATTCTTTATCTGCATAAACATTCTGTTCCACTTTTCTTTTGGTAGCCTCTTGTTCCAACTCTTCAAAAATTGCAGTATACGTAGTCGTGTTTTGCGCTTTTAAATCATCAACTTTTACAGAGATGGCAGTCTTTAATTCTTCATAAGCTTTAACGATATGTCTAAAAGCCGTTCTTGGATCTTCTAGACTAAAAAAGGCATTCACATTTTTTACTTTATCCAGATCTTCTGAAGCCAATAATTTAAAATTATCATTATTGATGCTCGTAAATGATTTGATTTCATCGTATTTCTGTAACCTAGAAGTTGCAAATTCTTCAATGGCTTTTGCGTTATCTATGGTTTCTTTTAGCTGCTCTTGATCATCAATAAAATTCTTGAATAGTTTTTTAAGATCATTAGCAGTACTGTATTGTGCAATTGCTTTTTTAGCCTTGCTAAAAGCACTGCTAAAGGCATAGGCTTTATAGTTCGATTCAAGCTCAGAGAACAAACGCTCTTTTTTAGCCAAACCATCTTTTAACACATCAAACAACTTGTTTTGATCGGTTGCTATTTGATCGCCTTGTATAGCCTCATTGAAACTATTTTTATACGCTTTAAGTACATTGGCTAAGGTATCTTGATCTATTTCTTCGGTAGCCACCACCTCACAAGAAGTACGTTCTGCTGTAGAAACGGCTTTGTTGATAAAATCGATACGATTGTAACGCTCTATTCCCTTGTATTTAAACTCTCGTTTTTTCTTTTTCTCTAAATGCACCACAATATCTAATACCGCTTCAAAACGCCAACCAAATGGTTCTTTTTCAAAATGATTTATTAAATCATAAACGGTAATTTGATTGTTGTTTAAGGAAATATAATCGTTAACCATTTGTTCTGCTGGCTCTAAATGTTCCATCAACACTTGGTTGTCTGCCACCGATTTTTTCAACTCCTGTTGGTTTCGTGCATACCCAGAAGACAAGTGGTGGTTTTTATAAATCCCTTTTAAATGAAGGTCTATCACATTACTAAATCGATCTGCAGGTGCAGTTCCATTAATATCACTAGCCTCTAACACATTGTTTTGAGAAACAAAACGTGTTTCTATAAAATAATTTTTAAAACTGGTTACAATTTTATCTTTTAGTTGGTTGTTACGTACTTTAAAATTCTCATTGGTTCTAGATCTGTCTCCTGTACCACCGGAACCTGTATTTAAAAAGTATTTGTTGGTTTTACAATACCAATCGAACTCCTTTTTTAACTGTACATCTTTGTTAAACCATTCGTTAACGGCAACAATAATCTCTTTCTTATTTACATCTAGTGCTTTTTGTTCTAAAGAACTATTATCTGTTAATAAAACGGTTACGTCAAAATCTCCGTTTCTTAAAATTTCTTTTCCCTCAATAGCATAGCCTACTCTAAAATCATTAGAACCAAAACTTACTTTGTTGGTTACTTTTAGTAGTGGTCTAAACAGATCATCGAATGTTTTAAAACGATCATCTACAGCGATAGCTTGATTTTTAATGATGTTTTGCACGTCCATTTCATCTTCATTAAAGAAAAAGTAACTTCCTTTTTCCTCTCTAATAATACTTTCTTCTAAGAGTCTATCTAAAACTGTAGTGATTTCTTTCTGTAAACCTTTTTTATTTTGATCTAAAGCATCCATTAACAAAACCCCTAGGTTCTCAACATTAGAAGGAAAGGTTTGTCTTTGATTTTCTAATAAATTAGAGATCATAAACAACACTTTTACTACACGCTGTGCAAAGGGATTGTTTTGTACGTAAGGCAACTCTAAAGCATTCTGTATGGCTTTGTACCCTCTATTGGTTAAACTGGTTTTAAAAGAACCGTTGTAAAAAGCATCAAAAGGCATAAATCCACCTACTTCATCATCAGCATGTTCCTTTGCAGTAAAGTGTGTGATTCCCAATATAGAACGTTCGTTGTCTTTTACCTGTTTGATGACAAACTGTAATTGTTGGAACGCCTCAAATACATGTGCAATTAATTTAAATTGATAAGGCACAAAAGGATAGCCTATGATAAACTCATCTGCAGAAGTATAACCCTTATACAACTCATGATTGATCTTAAATTGATTGTCTATGTAATCTTTATGTGTTTCATATAAATCAGAAAGGTACTTTGTACCCTTGCTATTTTTATCTAAAACTCTTCTTTGTGTTATGTAAGAAGCATCGTTACTTTGTAAAGAAATTCGGGTATCAAAACGACCTAGAATTTTACCAAATTCATCCTGTACATCTGTCACTCCGTCTGTGCTACTAGAAACCTCATCTAAGGTTTGTTGTGCTGTACAAGCAATCCATACTTGGTTATTACAATCGTTACTAACACGCTCAATAATATTTTGGAAGTTTAATAGAATTTCTTTGTTTGTACCCACGTATTGTGATACCTCATCTACTAAAAACAACAATCGATAATTCTTGTCTTTTTCTTTTAAATATTCTTGCAGTTCTGGTATTAAAGTAGCATTAATACCAACTTTATAGTTTTCTGGATTCGATAATTTGTTATGCAAAGACACTTTGTCTAATTCAGGAATAAAGTGCTTCGCGATATCTAAAATATCATCCAATTGAAAAGCTGCTGCATCAGCTGCATCCGTTTCCCAATCAAAGCCAGTATCTTCTTGTACTTTTTGTTTAAACTCTGCAAAAACACCTTTTTTATCCAGTTGTTTTTCTAACAAAATAGCTAGAGGAATATCATTAGAGTTAAACCCTCTAAATTTATTGAACATGTTTAAAAAGATACGCGTTAATCGTTCTTGACTACCATCATCAGTTTCATCTTCTACATTAAACATGATGTTATCGCAGTTCGAGTTTTGCACTCTTTTTTGCAACAATCTCAAATTACTCACAGTAATATCTTGATTGTTTCCTGCAGCCATAGCATCGTATTCGTCATTTACCGCTTTTTCAAAAGCTTCAAAAGCAATTTCTGAAGTATTAACATCTAATAAATAATGTACGTACTTGATAAAATGCGATTTACCAGAACCATAATATCCGTTGATCCAGATTCCTGATTTCCCCGATTTTTTATTTAAAATGGTGTCTACCATCAAGTATAATTTTTCAATTAGCTCTTTGGTAAAAACATATTCTTTAATTTCTGCATTAATGGTTTCTTGATTTTTGTTGCTCACCACAACTGCAGGATTAATATCTCTACTAATACTTCTTTCGTAAATATCTTTTAATAACATATTTTTTTTATTCATTTATCAATTTAATAGCTCTGTATAAATTTTCATCTTTTAGCAACCCAAAAAGAGAGTAATACTCCTTTGCTGAACCTGGATAAAACATAATCAGCTTGTAACCCTTTACATATTTCTCGAAGTTGTTAAAAAAACGACTGGTTCTAATATGTGGAAACGCATTTCCAAATCCTTTTAAAAACACATAAGACCTTAAAAAGGTATCTTCTATTTTTAAATGTGCTTGTATCTTATCATTCAAATATTTCAAAAACCTTGGATCATAAGCATCTTTATCTAAAGACTTATGCACAGCTTCAGGCTTTAGTTTTTCATGATTTGTATAAAAGTCAAATTTGTTAGACTTAGCAAAACTTTGTTGTTTTAGAAAATTTATAAACTCTTCATAAATATCTAATACCATTACGTCCAAATAGTTTGATGGTCTATACAAACGTTCTTTAATTTCTAAGATTTCTTTATCGACCTGATATTCTTTTTCGGCATCGTACATATACATATACGCTGGGAAAAAGATATTTCCAGTTTCTTGATCTTTAAAATCATCATTTTCTAAATGGGTATATAATTCCTCTATAGTCATAGTTCTTTTTCTAAATAAAACAGGCTTCTAAAAACCATGCATCTTCATTCTCTTTATAATAATCCCAAAAGAAATCACGGACTCCATTTGGTTTGGATAAGATATTACAGTTTAGCAATTCAGTATCTTTAATCGCTTTTCTGTATTGTGTATTTATTTTTTTTAGTGTTGACAATGACCAAGAGCCTACTTCATTTGAGTTGGCTGATAATTCATCTAAGCGCATTTGTATATCATATTCTGTCAATTCTAAGCCTAATTTAAATTTTAGTACAGTAACCTGAAAATGCAAATCAAAAACTATTGGGTATGTTTTTAAGCACACATAAAACAAGGCTAGTTTTACTTCTTTATCCTGTAAATTTTGGAAAAACTCCCAAAATTTCAAAGACATGGTTTGATGTCTTCGTATAATTTCTGAAACAATTCTTTTCCTAGCTGACAACGTATCTATTGCTAGGATAGCATTTGCCTCAATATCATTCTTTACAATTTCTTCAAAATCTTCATTTAACAAGTATTCTTTTAAGTTAGAAAACTCATTAAAAAAGATTCCTCCAGCAGTAAAATTGGCATCGTATTTAGTATTCTTAATCATTAATTTTTTCTCTATTTAAAGATAATTACTGTATTCTCTCAATATTTATTTCAGCCCTATTCTTGTGTAAATATAATATCAATATTTATTAAAATCATCGCATAACTATAGACTATGAAAAATCTAAAGTTATTTTATATATCTTACCGGATTAGTACTAAATTTAATATTCCTGTTTCCGCTATTTACTATTATAGGATTTTTAAGAAAGATACGATACCTAATTTTCTCTTCATACTCAATAGCTTCCATTCTATCAATATCAGCATTCATATAGTATCCTCTTGTATAGCTTCCTGTTTCGTTCATTGAAGCTATTTGAATTCTAAGTGGCTTAACATTTCTTGGATCAATTACCCAGTCGCCAGTATAACCACATCTTAATATTTCATTAAAATCATCATTTGTAGCTACTTGAACCCCTTTAAAATTAGAATCCATTTCAGAAACTTCAATTTGTTTTTTAGACTGTATGTAGCCTTTAAGAAAAGTAACAATATGATTTTGATATTTTGTATCTATTTCATAAAAATTTAGTTTATTCAAAATTTCGTTTTCATTTAAAGTTCTATCCTTGACCATATTGATTAAATTATCAAACTGTCTGGGATTTAGATGGTATATCCCTAAATTATAATCCTTTAAAACTTTTTGCTTTGTAAATTCTTTTTCAGAGTCCAAAAGTCCGAACTGAGAAATTAAAGTATCTAAAGTTGAATCAGTGTCCTTTGCATTAGTTTTAAAAAGTGAATACATTATAGATGTGTATTGTTCTATTGTCATAATAATTTACCTTTTTGTTTTAAATAAAGTTATATTTATAATCAGTTTTTAATTTTCTAATAAATCTTGTGATTCCAATTCATCACCTAACTCCAAAGCAGGAATCCTTTGAATAGCATTACCTGCGATCCCCTTTATTGAAGCATGCATACCAATCGCATTGTTAACCACCTTGTCTATTTGCTTTTCACGCTGTTTCCAAATACGTGCCATCGCATTTTTTTCTTTTAACAGATCCGTTTGCATTTGGGTAAATCCTTCCACAATGCCTTCCATTTGTAAACGAAATTCATTACTGGTTAAAAAATCATATAACATTCCCATTTTATCGCCCTTATTTTCTTGTTGCCCTTTTACAGCTGCCCATTGAATAATCGACTGACGTAAGACTGCACATAGCCCTTTAAATTCGTTGAAGGTACAAATCCATATTCCTTCTCTTAACCCCATTCTATCCATGTCTGAAGGCATTACTTCGGTTACTAAAACCCCAATCGTTGCTCCTTTATCTCTAATGTCGTTTTTAAACTTTTCAATCCAAGTAGGTTGAAATGCTTTTGTTCGTTTACTCTCGTAGTAAATGGTTCCACAATTCGTTTGCTGTCTCGTATTTACTATTTGTAAACAATCAGCCCCATTTGTTCCCTTTTTGATTTCATCAATAGTATCTAGGGGAAACTGTACAGATAACCATTCCTCAATTGCCAGCTCCATTACTTCACCTTGTAACTGCATAGATCCTTGTTCATGTTTTCGCTTCATTTCTTCAGCTAGTTTTTTTTGATCTGCTAATTGCTTTTCTAACTCTTTCAATTTAAATTCTGATGATTCCTCAGCTTGACGTTTTATTTTCTCTCTTTCTATTTGCAGCTGCTTACTCAATTCTTTTTGAGCATTTAATTTTGCTTGTTCTTCAGCCTCATTCTTTTCTCTTTTCAATCGTTCTATTTCCGCTTCTTTTTTAAATAGATCTTTTAACTTATCTGATTTTTCGGATAGTTCTTTTTGCATCGCTTTTAAACGATCTTCATTTTCAGAAGATAATTTTGCTTTTAACCTACTTTCAATAGCTACTGCAGCAGCTTTTCTTTCTTTCTCCAAGCGTTCTTGAAACAACTTTTCTTCATTTTCCTTTTTTGCTTCAAAAGCTTGTTTTTCTTTTTCTAGAGCAGCTTCCTTTTCTTTCTGCTTTTTAATTAAATCGGCAGCCTCTTTTTTATATTCACTTCTAATACTTTCTTCTAATTGATGTTTTAATATTTCATTTACATCGATTTTACTTCCGCAATCTGGACATTCTATTGTTGTGTTCTTGCTCATAACTAAGGTTTTAAAATTAATAACCCTACAAATGTATGTTTATGGTATGAAATGTAATTGCGCATCTAATTTATAAATACTTTTTATTTAATTCTACTACTATTTTCTGCATTTCAACTCTAACAATATCAGGTGACAAAACCTCAACATCATCACCAAAAGAGAGTATGGTTTGATACAATTCGTTATTAGGCAACACATTAATACTAATTGTTCTTTCTTCTGGATCTGATTTATCTATTCTTTGACTAGCTCCATGAATGGGCTTGGTTAGCACATATGGTATCCTGCTCTTTGAAAATCTCAATTTTACTTCTACAGGATCTTGATCTTGTGGTCTTGAAACACCAATCATTTCATCAAAAAAATCACCCCAATTGATCGTATCTTGATTTATCTCTTCTATTGTTTCTGTAATCTCTTGGATTCTATCCAATGCCAAATTAGTAATACCTGTATATTTCTCACTTTCTTCTAGTCCGAATAAAAACCAACGGCTATTGTATTGTTTTAAGTGATATGGGTGAATTTTACGTAAATAACTACTTTCATCCTTAAAGCCTTTATATTCAATAATCAGCACCTTCTTTCGTAGTAACTGATTATATATTTTTCCAACCCAGGATTGACCAGAATAATCGCGATTACTTTGATAACTTATTAAACCATTATAGTCTTCATGGACAATATTAAAAGCAGTTTTTATTCTGGGAAAAAGCTCATCTAACCAAAAAAAATCTTCTCGGTTTCTATATCTTGAAAGAATAGCTAATGTTTCTTCTAATTGCTCTTGATCTGATTTTGAAAGTAATTGGTTACCTAAAGCTAAACTTACATCTGCATATTTGAATATTGTTTTCTTGCCTTCAAATAACCTTGGAATAAAAACAGGATTTTCGTTAAAATCAATCGAAGCACTTTTTTCATTTTCAATTGTCTCTCTAATGTATTTAATATCGTTTTGAATGGTTTTTCTAGAAACACTTGTACCTAGCTTTTCTTGAACAACATCTATAAGCCGTTCTAAAGTAAAAGATCCTGTCCTACTAGAGAAACATTCATCTAATATAGTAATACGTTTTTGGAAGTTTTTGTTCTGAGGCATTTATGGTAAAAATAGAAAAACGTATTAACATATGCAATAAAATTACACAACTAAATACTATATTTATTGTCAAATTAAAAATTTAAAAAATGAAGAAAAAGAAACCGATGAACTTAGAGATATTTCTAAATCTGTATGAAGATTTTATACATCTATCAACTTGGACAAAACAGAAGCATAAAAAGTTTAAAGAAGTGAATCAATTTCTAGAAAAACATCTAGCTACCTCAATAAGAGTTAAACCAAAATCTAAGTATAACCACTGTTCAGGTAATCATACATTTACAATTTTGAAGGTTCCAGAAGATAAATTAGGAAAACTATATCAATTTAGAAATAAATGGGTTTTAATTAGATGTGATTCAGAAGGTAGTGGGTGGTCTCAATATTGGAACGAAATTTACTTTTTAGATAAACCATTTGATTTGAATTTAATCGAAAACATCAAAAGTAGATTCGGAGATTATTTTATTATCTAGAGAACTAATTAAAAGTTTTGATTTTAATATTATATTTAAAGAGAATTTGAAGTAAAATTTATTTGTATGAGAAAATTAATACTACACATTCCACACTCATCAACCACTATCCCATTCTTTGACGGATATGTCGATGACAAACAAAAAATCAAAAAAGAGATTGATAAATTAACTGACTGGTATACCGAAGATCTATTTGGAACCGAGACTGACGATAAGGTTATAACACCATTCTCTAGAATATTCTGCGATGTAGAACGCTTTGAAGACGATAGCCAAGAGGAAATGGCGAAGTTTGGCATGGGCGTGCTCTATGAGAAGTTTGATGATGGCGATACGCTTCGTATAGTAACTCCAGAGCTACGTAAAACAATACTCCAAGGCTATTACAGAAAGCACCACGAAAAGCTCTTAAACCTTGTTAAATCAAGCCTCGAAACTAAGGGGAAATGTTTGATTCTGGATTGTCATTCCTTCCCTGAAGAATCCTTTAATTGCGCTGTAAATAAGTCCTCTGTTAGACCTGACTTTAATATTGGAACAGACGGTTTCCACACCCCAAAGAAGCTTATTGAAATATCTAAGAGGTACTTTGAGGAGCTAGGGTATAGTTTGGGTATTGACGAGCCTTATAGCGGCACTATAGTTCCAATGGAATATTATAAAAAGGATGAAAGGGTTCAGTCTATAATGTTAGAGGTGAACAGAAAGCTATACCTATCAGGAACAGAAAAGTCAGATGGTTATGAAAAAATAAAAGAAGTAGTTCAAGAATACTTAAAACTGTTAAAGAAAACTACAAAACTATACACACTTAAAGAGGCGTTAACATACAAACCAAAAAACTTAGAGTGGATTACTTCATACATGAAGGATGACCGTTTTAAAAATGTAAGGTTTAAACACTATATAGAGGATGATAAATTTTTAGGTTTTGAGTTTATCTCTGAATGGATTGATCTTGTATCAGACTTGGAAGAGTTTAATCGTTTTGAAATAAATAGAATTCCTTTAATAGTAGGTGATCAATTTGAAATGTTACCAGCCGTTATTACTGAGATAAAAGAGTTTAATACTCCGATAATAGCTGTACTTCGTCAACAACTCTGGGATGAACAAATTAATGGTCTAAGTATATGTACTGTCAACCTGAAAAAGAAACCAATTACATCTTATTTATCTAGGAAAGAAATGATTCTATTTAAGTGAACATATTAGAACAAATAAAAAAAAATCCTGAGCTTAGTTATAATAAATCAATTTAAATTAAAATTATTTTTTTTTAAATTTACGGAAAAATTTTTACTCAAAAAAAACAACAACGATAAAATCTGGAAATATTTTATTTTTTTAAAACGAATGGTTCAGAGGTATTACATTTTGCAATTGCGATAGATAAATATAAGTTTATACATGCTCCAAACTCTAGAAGTGTCATAAAAATTGAATCCCTAAAAGGATATTGGGAGAATAAGTTTTTAGAAGGGTTTAATTTAAAGGATAATATTTAAAGTATTAAACTTGAAATTTTATTCTACTTTTAAAAAATTATCATAAAAAAATAATGGTAACAGGGAATATTATATAGAAGAATTTTTAATGAATGAAAGTTGAAAAAAGGTGGATACTAATAAAATAAATAAAAATTAAAGTAATCTAAAAAGTAAGAACAAAATATAAAATCAAATAAAATAAAAAAACTAATAAAAATTTTCTTAGTAATTCTATTTGCTACAATGACTTTGACTAGTTGTGGTAATAGTACTAACAGTAGTTCAACTGAAAATAGTTCTATTAATAGTAGTAATGCAAGTTTGGAGACCTCCAAAAAAGTTTATAGACAAGGCTATGCCGAAGGGAAAACTGGATATGGACTACCTGCATCAGAAAGAGCATCTGCTAGAGAATTTTATATGGCACGTGGTTATAATTTTTCTAAAGCAGACTACCCTGTTTATAAGATGGGTTATAAAGACGGTGTCTATGGAAGAAATAAACAATATTAAAATTTAAAAATCCGTTTAGTTTAAATAAAATCAAATAATTATGAAGTTAAATAATACTTTATTAATACTAATTCTAGTATTCAGTGTAATAAGTTGTAAAAAAGAAGTAAACTATGATCTTGAAAAAGATTATTTTGAACTAAAAAAAGGAGGAAAAATAAAAACAATTTATAATTTTCCTAATGAATATGTATTAGGCAATGGAATTTTATATTTCAAGGGTGTGCCTTTTAGCGGGCAATTATTTAAAAATTATGAGAATGGAAATGTTGAAAAAAGATCAAATTATAAAGACGGTAAATTATACGGTCTGTCGGAAATATTCTATGAAGATGGTAAATACTATTCTAAAAAAAAATTCATAAAAAGTGAGTTAAGCGGACTATCAGAGAAGTTTTATCAAAATGGAAACTTAGAACAAGAAATTAAATATGGCAAAAATAATGATGTTTTTGAGTTTTACAAAAAATATTATGAAAACGGTAAGTTAATTGAATCATTAATCACAGAGGGAATTACAAAAAACGAACAGAATGTTTATGGTAAATATGAATCCTTTAACGAAGAAGGAAATTTAATAAAAAAAGGTTTTTTTAAAGGAAACATTCACGAAATTGTAAAGTATCCGACTGAAATTTATTACCCAGAAGGTCAAATTTTAAAAAAATTCAACGTCAAATTTTACGATGATCGCTATGAATTTCACGGGTTATATCAGGAGTTTTACGCTAACAATAAGGTTTATGAAGAAGGTAATTATTATTATGGTGAAAAAGATGGTTTATGGATAAAAGATGAATGGGATGGTGATTATGGTGGTTATGTTAGAATAAAAACTAAATATAATAAAGGAAAGAAAGAAAGCGAATTTTCAGAAAAACTTGAATTATGCAATGAATGTGATTAACGGTATACCTCAATATGGTTAATTTCAAAATAGTTTCAATTAAGTAATAAATCTTAAACGATGATCATTTTTTTTTTTAATAAATACATTAAATTCAATAGGAAATGATCCAAACTAAAATGGAAATTTACCAACAAACATCAGAAAGTGGTAATACCTATATCATTTACAGATATTATGATGATAAAAATAATAATTACGAATACCAAACATATAAACTCGTGCAAAGTAAATCAGTTGCTAGAGATTTTGAAATTTCTGATCGTAAAACAGGAAGGAAAACCTCTTTAAATTCCCGAGAAATGTGTAATGAATTAATTAAAGAACTTGAAAAAAAACTAATGAAATTAACTAATATAAAAATTAATAATACAGGGCTACTAATTTTGTTTTTATCTTTTATTGCTTGTAATGATAAACCTGAAAATGATTATGATAAACCTGAAAATGATTTATCAAAATTTAACCTAAAAGGTAAAGTTAAATCATTTTCACAGGAAAGCTATGAGGTTAAAGTAAGAAATGAGAATATTATAATGGGAAGAAAAATTAATGGAGGAATTATTGAACCAGATGATTCATTTTCTCTTGTAAATGATACTTTTAGAATCGTTTATAAGTTTGATGAAAATGGAAATAAAATTGAGGAGAATAATTTTAACTCAAAAGGTCAATTACATTATAAGTTGATTTATAAATATAATGAGAAAGGAAACTTATTTGAATCTTCCTCTCTCCCTAATAAATATGGAAAAAGTAAGCAAACTTATCACTACAACACCAAAGGTAAATTAACAAAGATAAACTATTACAGAAATGAAAAGTTCTTTATGGAAGACTATTACCAATATGATGATAAAGGAAATTTAATCGATTATAGTTCCTGGACGGCTGACCCCAAAAAACTTCAGTGGCAAACTCATTTTAAATATAACGAGCAAGGAAATTTAATAGAAAAAGAACACCATAGAAGTGAAAATAATAGTTACGTAGAAACCTTTAAATATGATGATAAAGGAAACATAATAATAATTGAAAAAGGTGCTGATGAAAAAACTACCTATGTTTATGATGAAAAAAACAATGTAATTCAAAAAACATACTATAATGAAAAAGATGAAATACAAAGGAGTTTAAATTTTGAATATGAATATGATAACAATGATAATTGGACTAAAAGAGTTGCTTTTATACTAGATAAACCAGGTGCTATTTCTATAAGAGAATATGAATATTATTGATTTTTTTAAAAATGAGAAAAACAATTTATCTAGCAATATTTTTTTTAGCAACAATATTGCCATCAAACTCCCAGGAGTTATTGAAAGAGATATCAAAAGCTTTTGATAACGGACAGCCAATGTTTATTGACTACCTGGAAACAGAAAATTTAAAAAAGGTTAAAACTGAAATATTTAATGAAACAGGAAAACTTATCTTCTCAATTAAATTTAATCCAGATACAGGCTTACCAGATGGAGAGTTTTATGACCTTATAAATAAAGGTTCATTTAAAGAAGGCGTTTTAAATTGTTTAAACTGTATGTTGGTAGAGGCAAACTCGCCTTCTGTGTACACATACAATCATAATAAACAAAACACTAAAATTACATATGGTGATGTAATTAATGGAAGATTAGTTGGCGAAGTAAAAACGTATGCCCATTACGAAGAAACATATAATAAAGTTGATTGGAATTCTACAAGAAGGTATGTTGCTGCTGGGGCTGGTTTAGGATTTAGAGATGTAAAAACATATACTACAGGTAAATTTACTAAAACATTAGTAGATACTAAAACCTATAATGAGAATGGTGTATTGGATGGGGAAATATTTATAGGAAATAAAAATGGTTGGCACGCAAGGCTAAATGTTGACAACGGTATTGTAAAATCATATGTGTCTTATGATAAGAATGGAATAGTGATAGATAGTTTATTCAACGAAAATAAGATTTGGAAAATTAACTATAAATTCGTGAAAAACAGTGGTTTTATAGTGTTTAAAGCACCAGAAGATTTTAAAGCACCTAGTGAATGGGATGAAAGGCATAATGATTACAATTATTTCTATATCCCTCTTTTTCGGGACGAAAAATTAAAAGAATATTATGACAATCATATCCCCGAAGAATGGAAGAAAGGTAAAACATATAAAGAATATCTTGGAAGAACTAATTCAAATGGTATAATTGCTATAGGTGGAAAGCAAATTTATACATGGGAAGAGTTTGCTAGTAAAAATATTTATTATAGAAAAAAAACAATCAATACAGGAGCTGTACCATCAGAGTTAGATAATAATGGTTTATACACGATTTTTAGAGAAGACAATTTTGGTCATATTTTAAGTACTAATATTCCTTCCCGCAATGGATATGGTAATTTCAAAAACCATAGAAAAACAAATTTATTAGTAATTGTTTATAATTATTTAAAAAATGAAGGTTATAAAAGTATTTTGGACATAAATGAATTAGAAAAATATATTTCTGAAAATAAAGACTTTCATACTTTTCAGGTCATTAGTTTTAGTTATCATAATACACTAAAACCCTTTCTTGAAATATTTAAATCTAACAAAACATTTTCTAAACACATAAAAGGTGATGCTTCATCATTGCCTTGGAGAAAAGAAGATGGATACAAATATTTATCCCTTCGAGACTTTTTTGATTATATTATTACCATTGAAGACTATTTAAGAGCATGCAAAGAAATAATTGAAAATAGTAGAACAAATGTAAGAGAAGTATGGGTATGGAATCATAAAACTAACAATTATGATAAAGCTAATTTTGAAGAGTTAATACAATTAGCAGAACAAAAAGAAAAGGAATTGCAAGAAAAAGAAGATCAAAAAACAAAACAAATGGAAGCTAAACAAGAAGAGTTTCTAAAAAAACACCCTCTTTCAATTAAATCCTTATTAGAATATTCAGAAGATCTTGATGATTTCAAAAATAAATTCATAAAAGAATTTAAGGATGAAATTAAAGATTTCAAAGATATAGAAAACAGGTTAAATAAATTATATAGTGATTACTTAAAAACATTAAGAATTCCCTTGGAGAGTGACAATAAAAATCTAGAATTTGAAAATAAAAAAACAACTAAAAACTTAGAATTAGAATTTTTTAAGGATTTAAAATTAGAACTTACATCTGAGAAAAGCTCAGAAAAATATTCAAGTTATATTAGTGGAATAGTAAAACAATATAATAAATCTTATAACCTAAAAATTCAAGATTTAGAAGTTTACATTTCTCAAAAAAATAAAAACAAAGAATATTACAGATATATATTTAGCAATATAGAGGATTTAGAGTCCTTAAAAAAAGCATTTAACCAATATGCACAACCTATTTATATTGATTTAGACAACAAAGCACCATCTATATATTATAAAAAGTAATTAGTGAAATTTAACTCATTTTGAAAATTAATCATCAACTTTTAGATCAAGAATTTTTTCTACCAAATTGGAAGATAGAAACTTTAGTTCTTGGAACATTCAATCCAGAATGTGGAGAAATAACAGATTACTTTTACGGTAGAATAAGAAACCGATTTTGGAGAGCTTTAGAAGCCCTAACATTAAATGAAAATTATTATTTTCATAATAATCTAAGTAGGAAGAAGAAAGTTATGGAAAAACACAAATTTGGCTGTACAGACATTATTAAATCAATTAAAATTAACGAAAATTATAGAAATAAAGTTTGTGGAAATGGATATTCAGATAGTGCTCTTTTTACTTTGAGAGAAGTGATAGCAACTTATCAATTTGAAGAAATAAAAAATTATTTAATAAACAATAAAATAAAAAAAGTCATTAATACTTGGGGTATGCGAAACAATCCAAACATATTCAAGAACCAAGTTAATGATTTAGAGATCTTTTGCAATGAGCACGAAATCATTTTTATTAGAAATTGTCCTTCACCGAGTCCAAGATCGGGAAATAATTTTAATATTCTTTTGAACTTTTACAGAGAACATATTTTAAGTGAAAGTCAAGAAAAAATATAACCAAAAAAGTATATGTTTTTTATAAAAAATCAAACAAGAACCACCGGAATAAACTTATTTTTAGTTTATCATATTTAAAGTAAAATTAAAATAATCAAATTAAAATATTATGGATAAAGTATTTAAAATAAAAAAAAATGATTTAATAAATAATTTCAAAATTGCTTGTGATAAATTAGATTATAAAGATATAGAAGTTAACCCTGTTACAGATAGTATAACTTACAAAGCACTTGGTAAAGGATTGCAGTGGGGTACTAATGCAGTTGTAAAAGTTGTTTTTACAGAGAAAGAAGGTTTTACTAACGCATCATTTGGTATTATAAAAGAAATTAGATTTCCAAAGTTTGGAAAACAAAAACTAGCTGAAAAGTTTTACAAAGAAATAATTGGTTTAGTAGAGGTGTTAAACGAATCTACAATAAAAACTAATCAATCATTTAATGATATTACAACCGAAACTAATGCTATTAACAAATCAAATAAAAATGAAATAAAAACTGCTGAAAATCAAAAAAATAATAGCTCTAATAGCAAAAGTAATTCAGAAAATATAGAAAATTATTTAGATAAAAATAAGAAAGAAAAAAATAATAAATTATTGATTTTTGGAGGTATATTTATTTTAGTTTTAATAATAACTCAATTATCAAATTCATCATCATCATCATCATCATCATCTATTAATGCCTGTGAATGTTCAGAAAGATGGCTATCAACACCCAAAAGTATGATGAAAAGCACTGATAAATGGAAGTATGATGAATGCGTGCGCAGATATGGTGGCTTTGCAGGTGCTAATGATGCTTGCATTAAATCAAAGTAGGAATTGAGCCACAGACTACAAAGATTTTAAGGGGTTAATTTTTACTAAATTTTTATAGTACTTACCCGGCAACTAATGTAAGATTTGTTAATTTTGGAAAAGGGAATCCTATGTACACAAAAGTTGCTGATGAATACAGAAAAGAAAATAAAGTTTTTGGAGAAACAATGACAAAGAAATCTTTTTGTATGAGATTTGGCATTATTAAATAAATTAACAATGATAGACTTACTTTTTATTATACCAATTATAGCATTTTCCATTATTTTTATAGTTGCAGTGTTTAAATTTTTTTTCAAATTCAAATTAAAAAATGTCTGGGTAGATTACGAAAAAAAGAACAATACCCAAGAAAATAAGGAAGAAATAAATAATCTAAACATAAATGAAGAATTATTTTTTGAAAAGTTTAAAAATGATAAGGTATTTAGTGACAGATTAAAATTATTTTTTCCAGAGAACACCAACTATATTCATAAAGATGTAATAACTGGAGTCGCAAAAGAATTAACTAGAAACGGGAATTTTGAAAAAACCAATAAAATAATTGAAAATAAAAAACAGGGTTTCTGGATTGTATACTACCCTAATGGAAGTCATAACGAGCTTCCTTCTAATATAAACGACATCATGAAAGATTATGATAGTTTAGAAGAATTATGGTCAGATCATTTAAATTTTTTAAACTCGAAATCTCAATTAGTTACTAATGTTATAAAGTCTAAAGGGAATTACATAGATAATGAGCGAGATGGCTTATGGAAATATTATTATAAGAGCGGTCAAATAAAAAGTGAAGTTTTTTATGAGAATGATGTTGAAATTTCAAGCAAACAATTTGAGGACAATAACGAATATGGTTGGGCTACTGACATGTATTATGAAACTGGTGAAATAAGGAGACAAAGCAAATTTATAGATAAAAGAACACAGCTATTTAGGTCTCTACACAAAAACGGTAAAATAGAGTTAACATGGCAGCATGTAGACGGTATACAGTCTGGTGAAGAAACAGAATTTGATGAGAATGGCAATATTAGAGCTAAAAGAAATTATAAGCAAGGAAAACAATATGGAGAATCAATATCATACTTTGAGAACGGAAATATAGAATTCATCGTTAATTTTAGTAATGGGAAACCTCACGGAAAAGCTACTGAGTTTTTCAACTCTAACTCTGATAATAACATTAAAGTTATAAAATATTTTAAAAACGGAGAGCTAAACGGTCCATTAACAGAATACCTTGAAAACGAAAATATAAAAAGAAAGAATATATATAAAGGTGGTGAATTAGAAGGTTTGCAAATTGAATATTATAAGACTGGTCAAATCCGAGAGAAAGGTTTTTTTGTAAATGGATTACAACACGGGCGAACATTAATATATACTGAGTTTGGGATGATAGCTAAAGATCAATTTTACGAAAACGATGAACTTATAGAAGAAAAGAATAATATTGGTGAATTAATAGGTATGATTTCGGTTGGAGATGAATTAACTAAGAATAGCCTTGAAACCAATAATCCAAAGGAAGTATATCAATCTTTTTTTCAAGCCTTTTATTTAGTTTTTAGTGTAGTTCAAAACAATGGAGATGAAAATCTTTCAAACGATTCAATAGAAGAAAACTCAGAATACTTAAAATTATGCCAAGATATTGAAAATAAATTATTTAATGAAATTCAACAATTCAGTAAAGATGATTATCAAACTAAATACGCTATTGAAAAAGATGTTGATATAAATAATTATTTTGAAATTATATGCATGAGTGCATGGAATCATATAGTTGATTTTGACTTTGATCCTAATAATAAACTTGATTGGCAGAGATTTAATATTAAAAATTATAAAGAAACTTATACTGAAGATTTTTTACTTAGTGAAGAGCATATTATTAAAACCTTAGAACCTCCATTAATTTTCTTTATTGACATATACAATAAATTAAATACTGCTTTAAAAAGAACGAATGAATTAGATTTAAATTTTAACATTACAAAAAGCTTATATTTTAAGATTGGTGAATTTTTGTTAGCACACACTCATGCAATAATTTATGCCCATATTTCTTTGTTACAATTGAAATGTAGATCATACATTGAAGGTCACTTCATAAAAGCTTTTAAAGATTTTAATCTAAATGAATCTCATTACAGTATTAGTATCGCTTCTCATATGGCAGAACTGATAAAAGAAGTGAAGAGTTCTGAAGAGATTCCGAGAATATTAGAAATTAAAAATGAGAAAGAACAAGACTTAGCTATAAATGATTTTTATAATAAATTTGGTTTAGCTGGAATAAACAATTTATGCTGTTCTTTTAACGAAAAAAAGAATTATCAAAAAACAATTGATGTTTTATTACCTAAAATGGATAAAAAACATAAGTTATATGAATATACTTGTGACACACTAGCTCTTGCTTATTATAATTTAGCGGATTACACAAATGCTTTACATTATTCAAACCTATCTATTAATCCAGATTCTAAAAGTAGTTTTTCAGATCACTATTACAATCGAGCACGAATTTATTTAAAAATTAACGAAAAAGAAAAAGCTATTATAGATTTGAAAAAAGCAATCGAAAAAAATGGAAATGAAGATGCTAAAAACCTTCTTGAAGAAATTAGTAATCTTAATAATTAACCGTAGACAAATTAAACGCAAAAGTTTTTAAAAATTATAAAAAAAATGAATCTTTTC
>JAUICK010000007.1 GCA_030427865.1 Bacteroidia bacterium
GTATTTGTCATTTCGACTGTAATGGAAAAATCTTATTTATTGAAAATCAATTATATAGATTTTTCGCCTCCGCTCAAAATGACAGTTAAATCAACTTTTCAGACAGCCTCTTGTAAATTAGTTTAAGCTTGACCAGTAGGCCCAAAATTCATTGGAATTGGAGGTTGCTCATAATCTTTTATTTCTCCATGTTGTTGTTCGAATTTTCGAACATTATCAGCCAAAGCTTGAGTTAATCTTTTAGCATGTTGAGGTGTTAAAATTATTCTCGATTTTACTTTTGCCTTTGGTACACCTGGCATAATATTGATAAAATCTACAATAAACTCTGACATAGAATGATTTATAATTGCTAAGTTAGAATATGTTCCTTCTGCAATTTCTTGATCTAATTCAATGTTTATTTGACCATCTTGATTTTGATTTTCTTCCATAAGAATATATTTTAAAAAGAAAAGCCTCTAAAAAATTAGAGGCTTTATATTATGAATTAAAAACTTTGTTCTATTTCGTCTTTAGGTCCTACAATAACATTATCGTAAGCTCTCATACCTGTACCAGCAGGTATTTTCTTACCAACAATAACATTTTCTTTTAATCCTTCTAAAGTATCTACTTTACCACTTACAGCTGCTTCGTTTAATACTTTTGTAGTTTCTTGGAAGGAAGCTGCAGAAATAAACGATTTAGTTTGTAAAGAAGCTCTTGTAATACCTTGTAAAACTTGTTCTGCTGTAGCTGGTCTTGCATCTCTTGCTTCTACTAAGTTCTGATCGTTTCTTCTTAATAAAGAATTCTCATCTCTTAATTGACGTGCAGAAATAATTTGACCTGCTTTTAAGTTTTCTGAATCTCCAGCATTCTCGACAACTTTCATTCCGTAAATTGCATCATTTTCTTCGATAAAATCGTTTTTATGAATTAATTGATTCTCTAAGAATAAAGTATCTCCAGAATCTATAATCTTAACTTTACGCATCATTTGACGAACAACAACTTCGAAATGTTTGTCGTTAATTTTTACACCCTGTAAACGATAAACCTCTTGAATTTCGTTTACTAAGTATTCTTGTACAGCAGAAGGTCCTTTAATTCTTAAAATATCAGAAGGAGTTGTAGCTCCATCAGATAATGGCATACCAGCTTTAATAAAGTCGTTCTCTTGAACTAAAATCTGATTAGAAAGTTTAACTAAATACTTTTTAACATCGCCAGTTTTAGACTCAACTATAATTTCTCTATTACCACGCTTAATTTTACCAAAAGAAACCACACCATCTATCTCAGAAACTACAGATGGATTAGAAGGGTTACGCGCTTCAAATAACTCTGTTACACGTGGTAAACCTCCAGTAATATCTCCTGCTTTTCCAGATTTTCTTGGTATTTTAACTAATGTTTTTCCGCTTTCTACTGTTTCTCCATCATCTACCATTAAGTGGGCTCCAACTGGTAAACTATAAGAACGCAATGCGTTACCATCATTATCTTCGATAATTAGAGAGGCAATGATTTTCTTGTTCTTAGAGTCTGTAATTACCTTTTCTTGGAAACCAGTTTGTTCATCAATTTCTACAGCGTAGTTCATACCTTGTTCTAAATTATCGAACTTCACTTTTCCAGAGAATTCAGAAACAATTACTCCATTAAATGGATCCCATTGTACAACAACATCGCCTTTTTTAATGGTTTTTCTTTCTTTATCAAAAATAATAGAACCATAAGGAATGATATTTGTACTTAATGTAATTCCTGTTTTCTTATCGATAATTTTGATTTCTGCAGTTCTTGAAATTACGATATCAACTTCATTTCCATCATTATCTTTCCCTTTTACAGTTCGTAAATCTTCAATAGCAACATTTCCATCGAACTTAGCTATTAACTTGTTGTCTTCTGATATGTTACCTGCAACCCCACCAACGTGGAATGTACGTAATGTTAACTGTGTACCTGGTTCTCCAATAGATTGTGCAGCAATTACACCTACAGCCTCACCAATTTGTACTTTGTTACGAGTAGATAAACTCTGTCCGTAACATTTTGCACAAATACCTCTTGCAGATTCGCAAGTTAATGCAGATCTTACTTCTAATCTATCTATTCCAGATTTCTCAACATCTAATGCTAATTGAGAAGAAATTGGTTGGTTTGCTTCAAGAATTAATTCTTCTGTTATTGGGTGATATACATCGTGCAAAGAAATACGCCCTTCAATTCTGTCTGATAAAGATTCTACAATCTCATCATTTTTCTTTAATGGCGTAACTTCTAATCCTCTTAATGTTCCACAATCTTCTTCGTTAATAATAACATCTTGAGAAACATCAACTAAACGACGCGTTAAGTAACCAGCATCTGCCGTTTTTAAAGCAGTATCTGCTAAACCTTTACGAGCACCGTGAGTAGAGATAAAGTATTCTAAAATTGATAACCCTTCTTTAAAGTTAGAAAGAATTGGGTTTTCGATAATTTCTCCACCACCAGCTGTAGATTTTTTAGGTTTTGCCATTAATCCACGCATACCTGTTAACTGACGAATCTGCTCTTTAGAACCCCTTGCTCCAGAATCTAACATCATATATACAGAGTTAAATCCTTGTTGATCTTCACGTAAACGTTTCATAGATAATTCAGTTAATTGGTTATTGGTTCTACCCCAAATATCAATTACCTGATTGTAACGCTCTTTTTGCGTTAACATACCCATGTTATAGTTCATTACAATACCATCAACTTCTTTGTTTGCCTCATCAATCATAGCTTGTTTTTCGGCAGGAATAATGATATCTCCTAATGAGAATGATAAACCACCTTCAAAAGCGTATTTATATCCCATATTTTTTATCTCGTCTAAGAATTCTCCAGTTGTAGGAATATCTGTAGCTTTTAAAATTCCACCGATAATTCCACGTAAATTTTTCTTAGTTAGTACTTCATTGATATAACCAGCAGCAGCAGGAACTTTTTCGTTAAATAAAACTCTACCAACAGTAGTTTTTATAATTTTAGTTACTTGTTCTCCGTTTTCGTCTATATCTTGAGTTCTTACCTTAATAGAAGCATTTAAGTCTACTTTTTCTTCATTAAAAGCAATAATTACTTCTTCTGGCGAATAGAAAGTTAATCCTTCTCCTTTAATTGGTACTTCTGGAGTAGAAATTCTTTCTTTTGTCATATAATACAACCCAAGTACCATATCTTGTGAAGGAACTGTAACTGGTGCACCATTTGCAGGATTTAAGATATTATGAGAAGCTAACATTAATAATTGTGCTTCTAAAATAGCTTCTGGTCCTAGTGGTAAGTGAACCGCCATTTGATCTCCATCAAAATCCGCATTAAATGCAGAACAAGATAATGGGTGTAATTGAATTGCTTTTCCTTCAATTAATTTTGGTTGGAAAGCCTGAATACCAAGTCTGTGTAAAGTAGGAGCCCTGTTTAATAAAACTGGATGACCTTTAATTACATTTTCTAAAATATCCCAAACAACTGGTTCTTTTCTATCGATAATTTTCTTTGCAGATTTTACTGTTTTTACAATTCCTCTTTCAATCAATTTACGGATTACAAAAGGCTTGTACAATTCAGCTGCCATATCTTTTGGGATACCACATTCTGACAATTTTAATTCTGGTCCAACCACAATTACAGAACGTGCAGAATAATCAACACGTTTTCCTAATAAGTTTTGACGGAAACGTCCTTGTTTACCTTTTAAGGAATCTGATAACGATTTTAAAGGTCTATTAGATTCTGTTTTTACTGCAGATGATTTACGTGTGTTATCAAATAATGAATCTACAGATTCTTGCAACATACGTTTTTCATTACGTAAAATAACTTCAGGAGCTTTTATCTCAACCAATCTTTTTAAACGATTGTTTCTGATGATTACTCTACGATATAAATCATTCAAATCTGATGTTGCAAAACGACCACCATCTAAAGGCACTAATGGACGTAATTCTGGTGGAATTACTGGTATTGCCTTCATAATCATCCACTCAGGATTGTTCTCTCTGTTCTTTTGAGAATCTCTAAATGCTTCTACAACATTTAAACGCTTTAACGCTTCAGTTTTACGTTGTTTAGAAGTTTCTGTATTTGCTTTGTGTCTTAAATCGAAAGATAATTGATCTAAATCAATACGAGCTAATAAATCAATTAAACATTCAGCTCCCATTTTAGCAATAAACTTGTTAGGGTCTGAATCTTCTAAATATTGATTGTCTTGTGGTAACTCATCAACAATATCTAAGTATTCTTCTTCTGTTAAGAAATCCATTTTTTGTAATGGTTCTCCTTCTACATTTTTTGCAATACCTGGTTGAATTACTACGTAACGTTCGTAGTAAATAATCATATCTAACTTTTTAGATGGTAACCCCAAAAGATATCCCATTTTGTTAGGTAATGATCTAAAGTACCAAATATGAGCTACAGGCACAACTAAATTGATGTGTCCTACTCTATCTCTACGTACTTTTTTTTCTGTTACTTCTACCCCACATCTATCACAAACAATACCCTTGTAACGAATTCTTTTGTACTTACCACAGGCACATTCATAATCCTTTACAGGACCAAAAATACGCTCACAGAATAAACCATCACGTTCTGGTTTATGTGTACGATAATTTATAGTTTCTGGTTTTAAAACTTCACCTTTAGAAACTTCTAAAATAGCTTCTGGTGATGATAAACCAATTGAGATTTTGTTAAACTTTTTTACAGTGTACTTCTCTTGTTTTCTTGCCATGTCTTTCTTATAGTCTTTAGTCTTTAGTCTTTAGTTTTTAGTAATCAGTTTTACCTTTCTTCTTAGTGATTAGCGTAACTAACAACTAACAACTAACAACTAACAACTATTAAAAAATTATTCTTCTAATCTAACGTCTAATCCTAAACCTTTCAGTTCATGCATTAATACGTTAAACGATTCTGGTAAACCTGGTTCTGGCATAGATTCGCCTTTCACAATACTTTCGTATGTTTTAGCTCTACCCATAACATCATCAGATTTTACAGTTAAGATTTCTCTTAAGATACTTGATGCCCCATATGCCTCAAGTGCCCAAACTTCCATCTCTCCAAAACGCTGACCTCCAAATTGTGCTTTACCACCTAATGGTTGTTGTGTAATTAATGAGTAAGGTCCAATAGAACGCGCGTGCATTTTATCTTCAATCATGTGACCTAACTTAATCATATAAATTACCCCAACTGTTGCTGGTTGATCAAAACGTTTTCCAGTTCCACCATCATATAAATACGTATGACCAAATCTTGGTACACCTGCATCATCTGTATATTTGTTAATCTCTTCTAAAGATGCTCCATCAAAAATTGGTGTTGCATATTTTTTGTCTAATTTTTGACCTGCCCAACCAAGAACAGTTTCATAAATTTGACCAATATTCATACGAGAGGGTACCCCTAATGGATTTAAAACGATGTCTACTGGGGTTCCGTCTTCTAAGAAAGGCATGTCTTCTGCTCTTACAATACGAGCAACAATACCTTTATTTCCGTGACGACCAGCCATTTTATCACCTACTTTTAACTTACGTTTTTTGGCGATGTAAACTTTAGCTAATTTTAAAATTCCTGCTGGTAATTCATCTCCTACTGAAATGGTAAATTTTTGTCGACGCAAAGAACCTTGTAAATCGTTTACTTTGATTTTGTAGTTGTGAACAAGTTCACCTACTAATTTATTTAAATCTTCATCAGTTGTCCAAGTACCTGTTAAATGCACATAATCATCTACAGAATTTAACATTTTAAGCGTGTATTTTTTACCTTTTGGCAATACTTCTTCACCTAAATCGTTAAATACTCCTTGAGATGTTTTTCCGCTAATTAAAGTGAATAATTTTTCAATTAATTGCTCTTTTAAACCTTCAAACTTAGACACAAAAGATTGCTCTAAAGTAGCTACTGCTTCTTTATCTCTTAACCTCTTATTTTTATCTTTTACAGCTCTTCTAAATAATTTTTTATCGATTACTACCCCTCTTAATGATGGAGAAGCTTTTAATGATGCATCTTTTACATCTCCTGCTTTATCACCAAAAATAGCACGTAATAACTTTTCTTCTGGAGTTGGGTCAGATTCTCCTTTTGGTGTAATCTTACCAATTAAGATATCACCAGGATTTACTTCTGCTCCAATTCTTATCATTCCATTTTCATCTAAATCTTTAGTAGCTTCTTCAGAAACGTTAGGAATATCATTAGTTAACTCTTCAGTTCCTAATTTTGTATCTCTTACGTCTAAAGAATACTCATCAATATGAATAGATGTAAATATATCTTCGCGAACTACTTTTTCTGAAATTACAATGGCATCCTCAAAGTTATACCCTTTCCAAGGCATAAAGGCTACTTTCATATTTCTACCTAAAGCTAATTCTCCTTTTTGTGTTGCATAACCTTCACAAAGTACCTGTCCTTCTGTAACTCTATCGCCTTTTTCTACTATAGGTTTTAGATTGATAGATGTACCTTGATTGGTTTTTCTAAATTTAATTAAGTCATAAGAAACTTCATCAGAATCAAAACTTACTAATCTTTCTTCTTCTGATCTGTCGTACTTAATTGTAATTTTATTTGCATCTACATAAGTTACTTCTCCTTCTCCTTCTGCATTGATTAAAATTCTTGAGTCTTTAGCAACTCTTCTTTCTAATCCTGTTCCGACAATTGGGGCTTCTGGACGCAATAATGGTACAGCTTGACGCATCATATTAGACCCCATCAAAGCACGGTTTGCATCATCGTGTTCTAAGAAAGGAATCAAAGATGCAGATATTGATGCAATTTGATTTGGCGCAACATCCATATATTGAATGTCTTGAGGTGTTACCACAGGAAAATCTCCTTCTTCACGAGCAATTACTCTTTCTGGAACAAAACTTCCATCTTCATTTAATTCTAAATTAGATTGAGCAATTTTCATACCTTCCTCTTCTTCTGCACTTAAATAAATTGGCTCATCTTTTGCAACAACACCATTATTAACTTTTCTGTATGGAGTTTCAATAAACCCTAAGTTGTTTACTTTAGCAAAAACAGAGAGTGAAGAAATTAATCCAATGTTTGGTCCTTCGGGTGTTTCAATTGGGCATAAACGACCATAGTGTGTATAGTGTACATCACGAACTTCGAAACCTGCTCTTTCTCTTGATAATCCTCCAGGTCCAAGTGCAGATAATCTACGCTTGTGTGTAATCTCTGCTAATGGATTGGTTTGATCCATAAACTGAGATAACTGGTTGGTACCAAAGAATGAGTTAATTACTGATGATAATGTTTTTGCATTAATTAAGTCTATTGGTGTAAATACTTCGTTATCACGAACATTCATACGCTCACGAATTGTTCTTGCCATACGCGCTAAACCAACACCAAACTGACCTGCTAATTGTTCTCCAACAGTTCTTACACGTCTGTTTGATAAGTGATCTATATCATCTACTTCTGCTTTTGAATTAATTAACTCTATTAAATATTTAATAATGGTAATAATATCTAATTTTGTTAATACTTTTTGATCCATATCAACATCTAACTGAAGTTTGGTGTTCATTCTAAAACGACCAACTTCACCTAAATTATAACGTTGTTCAGAAAAGAATAACTTATCTATAATACCCCTTGCAGTCTCCTCATCTGGCGGTTCTGCATTACGTAATTGTCTATAAATATGTTCTACTGCTTCTTTTTCTGAATTGGTAGGATCTTTTTGTAATGTATTATGAATAATTGCATAATCTGCCATTTGATTATCTTCTTTATGAAGTAAAATCGTTTTAGCACCTGCTTCAATTATTTCATCAATATGTTCTTTTTCTAAAATTGTATCACGATCAAAAATGATTTCATTTCTTTCGATTGATACTACTTCTCCTGTATCTTCATCCACAAAATCTTCATGCCAAGTTTTTAAAACTCTTGCAGCTAATTTGCGCCCTAATACTTTCTTTAATCCAGCTTTAGAAACTTTTACTTCTTCTGCAAGGTCAAAAATTTCTAAAATATCTTTATCTCTTTCAAAACCTATAGCTCTGAATAATGTTGTTACTGGTAATTTTTTCTTTCTATCAATATAAGCATACATTACTTGATTGATATCGGTAGCAAACTCTATCCAAGATCCTTTAAAAGGAATAACTCTTGCTGAGTATAATTTTGTACCGTTTGCGTGGAAAGATTGCCCAAAGAATACACCAGGTGATCTGTGTAACTGAGAAACTACCACACGCTCTGCACCATTAATTACAAAGGTACCAGAGTTTGTCATGTAAGGAATTGTACCAAGATATACATCTTGTACAATTGTTTCGAAATCTTCGTGTTCTGGGTCTGTACAATATAATTTTAAACGTGCTTTTAAAGGTACACTATGAGTAAGACCTCTCTCTATACATTCTTGAATTGAATATCTTGGTGGGTCTACAAAGTAGTCTAAAAATTCTAATACAAATTGATTTCTTGTATCTGTAATTGGAAAGTTATCCATGAAGGTTTTGTACAAACCTTCTTCACCTCTTTCTTCTGCCTTAGTTTGAAGTTGGAAAAAGTCTTGAAAAGACTTTACCTGAATATCCAAAAAGTCTGGATATTCCTTAATCATTTGAGAAGTTGCGAAGTTGATTCTTTCAGTAGTGTTTTTCGTTGCCAAAAGAGAATATTTTTTTGATTAAAATCTGAATTAAAATAAAGAACGAATATATACACAAAATGGTTTAGGCCTAAAAACCATAGTTCTTAGTACCTAAACCTAAATTTGTTTTCTCGAATTCGAATCCTTGTTCGAAAATCGAGAAGTAATAGCTTACTTAAGCTCTACTTCAGCTCCAGCTTCTTCTAAAGATTTTTTAAGACCTTCAGCCTCATCTTTAGATACACCTTCTTTTACTGCTGCAGGAGCGCTATCTACGATACCTTTAGCTTCTTTTAATCCTAAACCAGTTAATTCTTTAACTAATTTTACAACTGCTAACTTAGAACCACCTGCTGCTTTTAAAATTACATCGAATTCAGTTTGCTCTTCACCTGCATCATCTCCACCACCTGCTGCTGGACCTGCTACTGCAACTGCTGCTGCTGCTGGCTCTATACCATACTCGTCTTTTAAAATAGTAGCTAATTCATTAACTTCTTTTACTGTTAAGTTAACTAATTGCTCTGCGAAATCTTTTAAATCTGCCATTTTAATTGTTTTTAAAAATTTTGTTTATTTTAGTTTATTTGTGCGCTTATTCTTTTTCAGATAATGTTTTAATAATACCTGAAAGTGTTTGTCCTCCAGACTGTAATGCTGAAACAACATTCTTAGCTGGAGATTGTAATAATCCAATGATTTCTCCAATTAACTCTTCTCTAGACTTAATGTCTACTAAAGCATCTAATTGATCATCACCAATGTAAATAGATTCTTCTGCAAAAGCACCTTTTAATAAAGGTCTATCTTTTGTTTTCTTTCTAAATTCTTTGATTAATTTTGCTGGTGCATTTGCAGTTTCAGCAATCATCATAGATGTATTACCCTTTAATACAGTTGGTAAGTCTCCAAATTCTTTATCTGAAGCTTCCATTGCTTTTGCAAGTAATGTATTTTTAACAACTGATAACTGAACCCCTGCTTTAAAACAAGCTCTACGTAAATTAGAGGTAGTTTGTGCATCTAATCCAGAAATATCTGCTATGTACAGTGTATTAGTTTCGGCCAATGTTGCTGTTAAATCTTGTATTACTTGTGATTTCTCTTCTCTAGTCATAATGATATAAGTTTTAACTTATTAAACAGCTTTTACATCAACTTCAATAGAAGGACTCATTGTACTAGACATGTAAACACTTTTTACATAAGTTCCTTTTGCAGTTGTTGGTTTCAATTTAATAATAGTTTGCAATAATTCGTTTGCATTCTCTTCAATTTTCTTAGCATCAAAAGATACTTTTCCAATTGCAGCATGTACGATACCTGTTTTATCAACTTTAAAATCGATTTTACCAGCTTTTACATCTTGAACGGCTTTGGATACATCCATTGTTACAGTACCTGTTTTTGGGTTTGGCATTAAGCCTCTTGGTCCTAAAATTCTTCCTAGAGGACCTAATTTACCCATTACACTTGGCATTGTAATAATTACATCTACATCAGTCCATCCTCCTTTAATTTTTTGAAGGTATTCATCCAATCCAACATAATCTGCACCTGCTGCTTTAGCATCTGCTTCTTTATCTGGAGTTACTAATGCTAGAACTTTTACATCTTTACCTGTACCGTGAGGTAAAGTTACCACACCTCTAACCATTTGATTAGCTTTACGAGGGTCTACTCCTAAACGAATTGCTAAATCTACTGATGCATCAAACTTTACATTAGTAATGTCTTTGACTAGCGCTGAAGCTGCTGCTAAATCATAAGATTTAGAGCTATCTAACTTTGCGTGAGCTTCTTTTTGCTTTTTTGTTAATTTTGCCATTTTACTACTTTTTATAAAGTTTATGCTGGTGCATTGCCTTTAACTGTTAAACCCATAGAACGAGCTGTTCCTGCAATCATTCTCATTGCCGAAGTAATTTCGAAGGCATTTAAATCTACCATTTTGTCTTCTGCAATAACTTTTATTTGATCCCAAGTAACAGACGCTACTTTCTTTCTGTTTGGTTCTCCTGAACCCTTTTTAATTTTGGCCGCTTCTAGTAACTGAACTGCTGCAGGAGGAGTTTTTACAACAAAATCAAACGATTTGTCTTTGAAAACAGTTATAACAACTGGTAAAACTTTACCTTGTTTGTCTTGCGTTCTTGCATTAAACTGTTTACAGAACTCCATAATGTTAACACCAGCAGCACCTAAAGCGGGTCCAACCGGCGGCGATGGATTCGCTGCGCCTCCCCTTACTTGTAACTTAACTACTTTACTAACTTCTTTTGCCATTTTAAAATGTTTAATGATTTGTTTTATAGTTGGAAGCACAAAAACAAATCGGTATATATTTGTGTAACAATTATATCTTTTCTACTTGCATATAGCTTAATTCTAATGGTGTTTTTCTACCAAATATTTTCACCATCACTTCAAGTTTACGCTTTTCTTCATTTACTTTTTCTATAGTTCCATCAAAACCATTGAATGGTCCATCTACAACTTTTACTGTCTCACCAACACTGTATGGAATTGCAATATTTTCATCTTGAACAGAAAGTTCATCTACTTTACCTAGCATTCTATTTACTTCAGATTTTCTCATTGGTACAGGCTCCCCTCCTTTAGTTTCTCCTAAAAAACCAATAACTCCAGTAATCGATTTTATTACATGTGGAACTTCTCCAGAAAGGTTAGCTTCTACCATAATATAGCCTGGAAAATAAACTCTTTCTCTGTTAACTTTTTTTCCGTTTCTAATTTGGACAACTTTCTCAGTTGGCACAATTACCTGATTTACATAATCCGATAACCCAACTCTTGAAATCTCAGTCTCTATATAAGATTTAACTTTATTTTCTTGTCCTCCAATGGCTCTTACAACATACCATTTCATTACTGAATCAGCCATAATTTATATTCTTAGAATAATTTAAAAAAGTTATCTAATCCAGTTTGAAAAACATAATCTATACCGGCAACAGCTAGTGCAAAAATAATTGTAAAAACTGCAACAGTTACTGTTGTTTTTTGCGCATCTTCTTTAGAAATCCAAGTCATATGATTACTTAGCTCTTCAAAAGAATCTTTGACATATTGTATAAAGTTCATCTTACTTCTTTGTTTTGCACGGGTTGAGAGGCTCGAACTCCCGACACCTGGTTTTGGAGACCAGTGCTCTACCAACTGAGCTAAACCCGTTTTTTATTCATTGATAAAGGCGTTCCGTTAAAAACGGAACACCCTTATATTTTATTAATTAAAAAACTAAAAAATTAGTCTAATAATTCAGTTACCTGACCTGCACCAACTGTTCTACCACCTTCACGGATTGCAAAACGTAAACCAACATTTAATGCGATTGGTTGAATTAAGTCTACAGTAATTGTTAAGTTATCACCTGGCATAACCATCTCAACACCTGAAGGTAAGTTAATTGTACCTGTTACATCAGTAGTTCTTACATAAAACTGTGGGCGGTAATTGTTATGAAATGGTGTGTGACGTCCACCTTCTTCTTTTTTAAGAACATAAACCTCAGCCTTAAATTTAGCATGCGGTGTAACTGAACCTGGTTTACAAATTACCATACCTCTTTTAATATCTTCTTTAGCAATACCTCTTAATAAGATACCTGCATTATCTCCAGCCTCACCTCTATCTAAGATTTGACGGAACATTTCAATACCAGTAATCGTTGAAGTTAATTTTTCAGCACCCATACCAATAATATCTACAGCATCTCCAGTATTAGCGATACCTGTTTCAATACGACCAGTAGCAACAGTACCACGACCTGTAATTGAAAATACATCCTCAATCGGCATTAAGAAATCTTTATCAACTTCTCTTAATGGCTCTTCAATCCAAGTATCACAAGCTTCCATTAACTCCATTACAGTGTCAACCCACTTTTGCTCACCATTTAAAGCGCCTAAAGCAGAACCAGAAACTACAGGCCCATTATCTCCATCATAATCATAGAAAGATAACAATTCTCTAACCTCCATATCTACTAATTCTAATAACTCTTCATCATCAACCATATCCACCTTGTTTAAGAAAACAACAATTCTTGGAATACCTACCTGACGACCTAATAAGATATGCTCACGAGTTTGTGGCATAGGACCATCTGTGGCAGCCACTACTAAAATAGCACCATCCATTTGAGCCGCACCAGTTACCATATTCTTTACATAATCCGCGTGACCTGGACAGTCAACGTGTGCATAGTGACGATTAGCTGTTTGATACTCTACATGCGAAGTATTAATTGTAATACCTCTTTCTTTTTCTTCTGGAGCATTATCGATTTGATCAAAATCTTTTGCTTCAGATAATCCTGCATCAGCTAATACTTTTGTAATAGCAGCAGTTAAAGTTGTTTTACCGTGATCTACGTGTCCGATTGTACCAATATTTAAGTGTGGTTTCGAACGGTCAAAAGTTCCCTTTGCCATGATTATTAATTTTAATTCTTAGTTTAAATATATTTAGTGTCTAATAATACGTATTTAATTGAGCCAGCGATGGGACTTGAACCCACGACCTCATCCCTACCAAGGATGCGCTCTACCAACTGAGCTACACCGGCTTGTTGGTTTTTTTTGAGCGAAAGACCGGGTTCGAACCGGCGACATTCAGCTTGGAAGGCTGACGCTCTACCAACTGAGCTACTTTCGCAAAATGTAAATTGTGGGGAGAGCAGGATTCGAACCTGCGAAGGTGAAACCAACGGAGTTACAGTCCGTCCTCGTTGACCGCTTGAGTATCTCCCCTGTAATTTACTATTTTAATGAACTTTACGCTTCTTTTAGAGCCGATGGAGGGACTCGAACCCACGACCTGCTGATTACAAATCAGCTGCTCTAGCCAGCTGAGCTACATCGGCTTTTTACTACAAAAAAACAACCCGCTATTTCTAACGGATTGCAAATGTATAAAGTTTTTTTTATTTCTAAAACTTTTTGTAATTATTTTTTTACTTTTTTATGAGATTAAAGAATCTCTATGTTTTTCTTTTGATCTTTTTAATTGTCTTTTTAAATTATCTACAGCAGCATTTACACCTTCTTCGAATGTTTTTGTTTCTCTTTTTACAATTAACTCGCTACCCGGTATATTAATTTTTATTTCTGTTACCTTATTTTCTTTATCGCTGGTATTTTGCACTTTTAAAAACACTTCTGCATCTACAATTTTATCGTGAAACTTTGTTAATGATGAAACTTTGTCTTCTGCATACTTAATTAATTCTCTGTCTGCGTTAAAGTTAACTGATTGTGTGAATACTTTCATACTTCATTCATTTTTTATTGCTCTTAGGGTGAGCTTGGTTATACACTTTTTTTATAGCATCAAGACTATTATGAGTATAGACTTGTGTTGAAGCCAAGGAAGAATGCCCTAATAATTCTTTCACAGAATTCATATCTGCTCCCTCATTCAACAAGTGTGTTGCAAAAGAATGCCTTAATATATGTGGGCTTTTTTTTTCTTTTGATGACACCCTACTAAAGTAAGAATTTATAACTCTGTAAACAAGAGTTTCATATATTTTATTTCCTTTATCTGTAATGAAAAGTTCTTCTCTATTTGAAGCTAATTTTATTTTTAACTCTAAATATTCATTTAGTGTTTTAAAAACTGAACTTAATAAAGGAACAAAACGTTCTTTATTTCTTTTTCCTAAAACTTTAATTGTTTTATCTGAAAAACTAATATCTTTTTCTTTAAGATTGATTAGCTCTATTCTTCTAATTCCTGTGGAATAAAACAACTCAACTATTAATTTATTTCTGACAGATGTGAAATCATTTTTATCGGTTGAAATATTTATAGCTTCATTAATTTCTTTGGATGTAAATGGGATTTGTACTTTTTTTGCAACTTTTAATGCTTTGTGTTTCGCTAAAGGATTTATTTCAATTTGATTTGTTTTCTGCAAAAACTTATAGAAAGACTTTAGCGAACTAACTTTTCTATTAATTGTTCTGTTTGATACTTTTAAGTCTACTAAAGAAATTATCCAACTTCTTATTTGATTATAATGTACATCTAAAAAATCTTCTTGATTGAATTCTGTTTCCAAAAAATCTTTAAACGAAATTAAATCGTTTTTATATGCAGTAATTGTATGTACTGAATATTTTTTTTCTAAAGATAAATAATCTAAGAATGCGTTTATCAATTGTTAGTTGTTAGTTGTTAGTTGTTAGTTGTTAGTTGTTAGTTGTTAGTTGTTAGTTGTTAGTTGTTAGTTGTTAGTAAATTTACAAAATTTTGAGCATAAAAAAATCTCGTATCAAAGAAATGATACGAGATTTAAATTATTAAGAATTAGATACTGATTTTCATCAGAATTAGTTAAACTTACAATTTTTACTTTATCTTTTAGACTTGTAAAAATTGAGTTTCACTAACCTACTTCTTCTTGTGTTCTTAATCTTTGAACGTAAGAGGCTTTTATTCTTTGAGCTCTTTTAGCAACAGATGGCTTTGTAAAGTTTTTTCTGTTACGTAAGTTTTTCATAGTCTTTGTTCTGTCAAACTTTCGTTTGTAACGTTTTAAAGCTCTATCTATATTCTCTCCTTCTTTTACAGGTATAATTAACATAAGTTGGCACCTCCTTTCATACGTATCTTTAGTATTTTTATAACAGTATAAACTGTTGATTTATAATTTTTGGACTGCAAAGATAATTATTAATTATGAATTACAATTTTATTTTGCAATTTCTTTTATAAGTAAGCTTTTGCGTTAGGGATTGAACGGTGTGTTTGAGCTCTTTTTTGTTTTTTCTCAAAAAAAGCGAGTAGTGATAGCCTGCCCTTTAGGGAACGCCCTAATTAGTGATTAAAAATAAAAAATTATGTTGCTGGTTTGTATTCTTTCTTATCGATTACCATTTTTGCGATAATCTCTTTTAAGATTTCAGAAGTTCCTCCTCCTATTGGTCCTAATCTACTGTCTCTTAGTAAGCGTGCCATTGGATATTCTTCCATGTAACCATAACCCCCTAATAATTGTAGTGCATCGTAGATAACTTCGTCTGCCATTTTTGTAGAGAGTAGTTTAGACATGCTTGCTTCTTTTACAACATATTGCCCGTCGTTTAATCGTTTTGTGATTGAATAGTTGTATTCTCGACACATATCTATTCTACTTGCCATTTCTGCAATTTTATGTCTTAACACTTGAAATCTATCTAAAGATTTACCAAACGCAACTCTTTCTTCCATATAGTTAATAGCATAGTCTAATGCATATTCTGCTCTTGCATGGGCATTAACACCCATAACTAATCTTTCTAAGGCAAAATGTTGCATTATATAAGGAAATCCTTTTCCTTCTTCGCCCATTAAATTCTCTACAGGAATTTCTACATTATCGAAAGCAATTTCTCCGGTATCTGAGGCTTTCCAGCCTAATTTATCTAATTTTGTTGCCGAAATTCCTTTAGAATTTCTATCTACTACAAATATGCTGATTCCTTTATACTTATCTGAAGGATCTGTTTTAGCCGCAACAATTAAATAGTCTGAATATACTCCGTTTGTAATAAAGGTTTTTGAGCCATTTAAAATATATTTTTCTCCTTTTTTAATGGCAGTTGATCGCATACCTGCAACATCACTTCCTCCAAAAGGTTCTGTAATACATAGACAACCAATCATATTTCCTTCTACACTTGGTGCTAAATATTTTTTCTTTTGAAAATCGTTACCTTCTTTGTTTAAGTGTGTCATTGCTAAATATTCATGCGCCCACATTGCTGCTGCAAATCCACCAGAGTTTATTTTTTGCAATTCTTCTAAGAAGATAACTGTATAAAAAAGGTCTAAATCTAACCCTCCATATTCTTCTGGCGTGTTTAATCCGAAATAACCCATTTCGCCAAATTTCTTCCAAATAAATCTTTCTATGGTTCCTGTTTTTTCCCATTTTTCTACATGAGGTACTACTTCTTTTTGTAAAAATTCTTTGAAACTTGCACGAAAGGATTCGTGTTCTTCAGTAAAGTACATACTGTTCATTAGGTTCGAAATTTGTTTGTTATTTTGCCTGCAAATATAAGACTATTCTATCATACAACTCCAAAGGAAAGTCTTTGATATTTTTTAATTCTGATATATCTTGAAGTTCTGCAACTTCATCTCTATAATCGAAAATCTTTTTACACAAATCGTAATTTATGTATGGGTTTTTAAGCAACTCCTTGAAAGTAACGGTGTTTACATTTATTTTTTTTATGATGGGTTTTTGTTCAATTTTAAAAACAGACCAAATTTTATCTACCACTTCTTTTTCTAAACCCCAGACTTCATTGAGTTGATTCTCAAAAGAAAATCCTTGTAATTTAGAACGATACTTAATAATTCTTTGTGAAAAAGTGGGACCAATTCCGCTAATTGTTTGCAAATCTTCTGCTGTTGCTTTGTTAATGTCTGTTGTTGATAATTTTATTGCTTTCTTTTTATAAGAATTGTTATAACGATATTTCTCTACTTCGCTCGAAATGATTCCTCGTTTTGAATTTTGTTGATTTCTTTTTACAACCCAATCTGGAAATTTAAAATAAGGTGCAATTTTATTGAGTAAACTATCTGATATTTTTGTTATTTGTTGAAATTCTTTTTTGGAATTGATAAACTTATTTTTTTCCCTAAATGCTAACAACCTATCAATTTCTTTTAAAGACATCCCTAATTGCTCACCTTTATAATCTGTGATATAATTTGGATTGAAGGGATAAACTTTAGGTTTTCTGTTTTCAATTTCGATAGCTTTTAAACTATCTATTTGATTATGAAATGTTAAAATTTCTAATGGGTTTGTAGCTATTTTTTCATCCGAAGAAAAATCACCAAAAACTATAAACGATTGTAAAACTATTATAAGTATAGCCAATAAAAAAATCCCATTTCGTTGGCTTTTATTGTACCAAAAATGGGATTTAAATTTTTTCATAAATTTACTTTTATGCTTCTCTGCTTTTTATCGCTTTCATGTATTTAGTTAATTCTTCTTTTACTTTAGGCGCAAGAATAATTAAACCTATCATATTAGGCACCATCATGGCAAATACCATTGCATCAGAGAATCCTATTACAGACCCTAGACTTGCAGCTGCTCCAATAATTACGAAAATACAGAAAATTACTTTATACGTGTATTCCATTTTTTTAGATCTTCCAAATAAATATACCCAACCTTGAAAACCATAATAAGACCAAGAGATCATTGAGCTAAAGGCAAATAAAACAACAGCTACAGTTAACACATAAGGAAACCAAGAGATTGACGATGCAAACGCACTTGATGTTAATAAGATTGCTTGTGCATCATTTGCAGGAGGGTTTAGCGGGTCTACATAACCAGTAATAATTAACACTAAAGCTGTCATAGTACAAACCACAACAGTATCTATAAATGGCTCTAATAAAGCTACCATTCCTTCACTTGCAGCATATTTTGTTTTTACAGCTGAATGCGCAATAGAAGCAGAACCAATACCTGCTTCGTTAGAAAAAGCTGCTCTTCTAAATCCTTGTATTAGCACTCCAACTGCTCCACCAGCAATTCCTTCTGGTGAGAAAGCCCCGTTAAAAATTTGTCCAAATGCAGAGCCAATCATATCGTAATTTGCAAAAATTACAAATAATGCTGCACCAACATAAACAGCTACCATAAATGGAACAATCTTATCAGTTACTTTCGCTATTTTTTTAATCCCTCCAATAATTACAATTCCTACAAGAACCGCCATTACTAAACCGAATAACCACCCTTTGCCTGCTAATACAGATTCTGAGCCACCAGTGATATTTTGCACTAATTGAAAAGCTTGATTTACTTGAAACATATTTCCGCCTCCAAAAGAACCTCCAATTACAAAAATCGCAAATAATGCTGCTAAAATTTTACCAAGTGTTTTAGATTTTAAGCCTTTTGTTAAATAATACATTGGCCCGCCATAAACTGTTCCGTCTTCAGCGATATCTCTATATTTTACACCTAATGTACATTCTACAAACTTAGATGCCATTCCTAAGAAACCTGCAATAATCATCCAAAAAGTGGCACCTGCACCCCCTATAGAAACTGCAATTGCAACTCCTGCAATATTACCCAAACCAACTGTTGCAGACAATGCTGCTGTTAATGCTTGAAAATGCGAAACCTCGCCTTCATGCCCTTCTACTCTTATAGTATCTGGATTATCTTCTTCGTCTGTAAACTCTGATTTTGCGATTTCTACTTTATGATCTTTTCTTCCTTCTAAATCATCATATTTACCTCTAACTATATTTATTGAGGTAAAAAAACCGCTAAAATTGATAAACTTAAAATAAAAAGTAAAATATGTTGCTCCTAAAATTAATGGAAACAGCACCCAATATACACTAATAGTATCTGTAAAAGGTATTTGATAAAAAACAAACTCTACAAACCATCCTGTTGCATTTCCAAATGCTTCATCTATCTGTTGGTCTAAACCTTTTTCTTGTGCAAATGCTAATAATGGTGCTGCAAAAAACAACAACGACAGAAGTTTTTTCTTCATAATGTAAGTGATTAGTTTTTTAATTAGTAGCTCGCAATATCATAAAAAAATGCTCTTTTAACAAGTTTTCATAGTTAAAAGTGAATTTACTTCAACGTTTCTTTAAATCTTTTTAAATCTTCTTTAAAAGGTTTTGGAAGAAAACCTAATTCTGTTTTTGACTTTGTTAGGTCGAAACCTGTTTTTGTTGGTCTTGCTGCCCTTTGATTTAAGGTTGATGTGGAAATGGGCTTAATTAAGTTTTTATTTAACTGAAAAACATCTGCTATTTGTTGGGCTATTTTATAGATACTTAATAACTGGTTAGAAGAAATATTGTAAATACCTGTTGCTTTTTTATCTATAGAAATTTTACAAGCTAATGCTAAATCTTCAACATAAGTTGGCATTCTAAATTGGTCATCTACAATTGTAATTTGCTTATTTTGTGCTAACATTGTTTTTACCCAAAGTACAATATTACTTCTGCTCATATCAAATACTTTTCCATAAACCAAAATGGTTCTTAAAATTGTAAAATGAGTTTTTGAAGTTAATAAAACTTCTTCTGATTTTAGTTTCGACAATCCATAATAACTTAAAGGATTTGGAGCATCAGTTTCTTTATAATATCCTTTCTTTCCATCAAAAATAAAATCTGTAGAAATATGAATTAAATGCGCATTTATTTTATTAGAAACTTCTGCCAACCATTTTACAACATCTATATTTAAAACATCACACGCTTTTTTGTTGATTTCGCAATCATCAACTTGTGTCATGGCTGCTGTGTTAATGATAAAATTTGGTTGTATTTCTAAGAGTATCTTTTTCAGTTTTTTTTCGTCAGTAATATCAATAGAGATGTAAGAAAAGTCTGATCTTCCACTTCTATTTTTCCCTCTTGACAGTCCAAAAACTTGGTATTTTTCTTTTTCTAATAATAATAAATTTAATAAGGATTGCCCCAACAAACCGTTGCTACCTGTAATTGCTACTTTATTCATTTATCTTTATAATTGTTGAGATTGTTTTCCAGCGTAGAAAAGACAGTATACTAAAATAATTCTCTAAGTTTAATTATTTGTTCTGGTCTTCCTAAAACTATTAAATGAGAACCTTCAATTAATTTGCTATCTGCTTCTGGGTTTATGACATAATCTTTATCAGGGTTTCTAAAACCAATTACAGTGCAACCTGTTTGCTTTCTTAAATCCAAATCTAAAATTGTCTTATTTAAATATTTTTTAGGCAAATCATTTACATCTATTTCTTCTAAATTGGCTGTTGTTTCTCCTTCTATAGTTAACCTATCTACAAACTCAATAACATCTGGCGTGGTTACTAAAGACGCCATATGATCGCCTCCTAATTTATCTGGCATAATTACATTATCTGCGCCCGCAATTTTTAATTTACTGTAAGAAGATTCGTTAGATGCCCTACTAATTACTTTACAGTTTTTATTTAACTGACTTGCTGTTAAAACTACAAATAAGTTATCTGCATCTGAAGGTAAAGCTGTAATTAAATAAGAGGCTTTATTAATACCAGCTTTTAATAGCGTTTCATCTAAAGTAGCATCGCCATTAATATTTAATAACTCTTCAGAATCTAACAACTCTGACATTTCTTTTTTATGCTCTACAACTACAAAATCTACATTATAGTTTTTTAATTTTAAAATTGCTTGTTTTCCATTTCTACCATAACCACAAACAATAGTATGCCCTTTTAAATTTGCTATTTGTTTTTCCACTTTTTTATGTTTAAAATGTTCAAATAATCTACCACTTACTAAATATTCTGAAAAAGCTGAAATAGCATATCCAAAAACGGTAATACTTGTTAAAATTAAGAATATTGTAAACACTTTTTCTTCTGGTGAAAAAGGTCTTAATTCTCCAAAACCAACCGTGGTAACCGTAATTACGGTCATATATAGCGAATCTATAAAAGAATAATGCGAAAGCATCATATACCCTAATGTTCCCATTGCCAAAATGGATCCCACTAAGAATAGTGTTTTATTAATTTTAGATTCTAATACTTTCATCAATTATAAATCAAAAACAGAGCTTCTTTTAGTGTATAACTTATCTTTTAGTTTTAATAGAAATGCCAACGTTAAATAAAACCCAAAAGATAACCCAACAGTAAAAAAAGTTACATAAATAAAAAATAAACGCACATTTAAAGCTCTCATACCTAACCTATCTGCTAATCTTGCCGAAACATGAAATCCGTTTCTCTCAAAAAAATGGCGAATACTATCTATCATCTTATCTTAACTATATTAAGATGCAAGATACTATTTTATCAATTGATTTCAATACTTAAACATTCAAATTTCTTTACTGCAAACTAAGAAAACCTTAACATTTAAGAGATCGTTTATTATCTGTTTTTTAATTACTATTGATTAACTTTGCGTTTTTCTGAAAAATTCACCTCACTTGAAAGACCAAGAATACATTGAAGTTTACGGAGCAAGAGCCCATAATTTAAAGAATATTGATGTAAAAATTCCGCGCGAAAAATTAGTAGTAATTACTGGTTTAAGTGGAAGTGGAAAATCTTCTTTAGCTTTTGACACCATTTATGCTGAAGGTCAAAGGCGTTATATTGAAACATTTTCTGCCTATGCAAGGCAATTTTTAGGAGGACTAGAAAGACCTGATGTTGATAAAATTGATGGCCTTTCTCCTGTAATTTCAATAGAACAGAAAACCACCAATAAAAGTCCACGTTCTACTGTTGGAACCATTACAGAAATTTACGATTTTTTAAGGCTCCTCTTCGCAAGAGCTGCAGATGCTTATTCTTATAACACTGGTGAAAAAATGGTGAGTTATTCTGATGAGCAAATCAGGCAACTTATTTTAAAAGATTTTGCCAATAAAAAAGTAGCCATTTTAGCACCTTTAATCAAATCTAGAAAAGGGCATTATCGTGAATTGTTTGAGCAAATTTCTAAGCAAGGTTTTGTACGAGTTCGTGTTAATGGAGAAATCAAAGAAATAGAAAAAGGAATGCGTTTAGATAGATATAAAACGCATGATATAGAAGTGGTTATTGACAGATTAGTTGTAAATAAAACCGCTGAAAAACGTTTAGAAGAAACCATAAAAACGGCTTTATATTCAGGCAACAATATAATGATGGTAATTGATGTTGATGATCATAATCCACGTTATTTTAGTCGTGAATTAATGTGCCCAACAACAGGAATTGCTTATCCAAATCCAGAGCCAAATACGTTTTCTTTTAACTCTCCAAAAGGAGCTTGTAATTCTTGTAATGGCTTAGGAATTACAAATGAAATCAATCTTAAAAAAGTAATTCCAGACGCTTCTGTTTCTATAAAAAATGGCGGAATTATCCCTTTAGGTGAGCAAAAAAATAGCTGGATTTTTAAGCAATTACAAAATATTGCAGAGCGTTACAAATTTAAACTAACAGACGCCATAAAAGACATTCCAAAAGAAGCTTTAGACATCATTTTAAATGGTGGCAATGAATCTTTTGAGATACAATCTAAAACAGTTGGAGTTACCAGAAATTATAAAATTGATTTTGAAGGAATTGTAGCCTTTATCAACAGTCAATACAACAATGCAGAAAGTACTTCTATAAAACGATGGGCAAAAGGTTTTATGGATGAAGTTTCTTGTGCTACTTGCTCTGGAAAACGTCTTAAAAAAGAAGCACTTCACTTTAAAATTACAGATAAAAACATCAGTGATTTAGCTCAAATGGATGTAACTGAATTGGCTGCTTGGTTTAAAAATATTGAAACAAATTTATCTGAAAAGCAACTTACAATTGCATCAGAAATATTAAAAGAAATTAGAACCAGAATTCAGTTTTTATTAGATGTTGGCTTAAATTATTTAACCTTAGACAGAACCTCTAAATCACTTTCTGGTGGAGAAGCACAAAGAATTCGTTTGGCAACCCAAATTGGCTCTCAATTGGTGGGAGTTTTATATATTTTAGATGAACCCAGTATTGGTTTACATCAAAGAGATAATCAAAAACTGATAGATTCTTTACTTAAATTACGCGATGTTGGTAATTCTGTTTTAGTGGTTGAACATGACAAAGACATGATGGAACATGCAGATTTTGTTTTTGATATTGGACCTGGAGCAGGAAGACATGGAGGAGAAATTGTAAGTGCAGGAACTTTTAAAGAATTAAAAAAACATAAAACGCTTACTTCAGATTATTTAACTGGTAGAAAAGAAATTGCAGTTCCTAAAAAAAGACGAGTAGGAAATGGAAAAACCATTAAACTAAAAGGTGCTTCTGGCAACAACTTAAAAAATGTTTCGGTTGAATTTCCTTTAGGAAAAATGATTTGTGTAACTGGTGTTTCTGGAAGTGGAAAATCAACACTAATCAACGAGACTTTATACCCAATTTTAAACGCTCATATTTACAGAGGAGTTAAAAAACCAATGCCTTATAAAAAGATTGAGGGCTTAGAACATGTAGATAAAGTTATTGATATAGACCAATCTCCAATTGGTAGAACTCCACGTTCTAACCCAGCAACCTACACCAAAACTTTTGATGAAATTAGAAGTTTATTTGCCAAAACTCCAGAAGCTGCAATTCGTGGTTACAAACCTGGGAGATTTTCTTTTAATGTAAAAGGAGGACGTTGTGAAACTTGTCAAGGAGGAGGAGTTCGTGTGATAGAAATGAATTTTTTACCTGATGTTCATGTAGAATGTGAAACCTGTCAAGGAAAACGTTTTAATAGAGAAACTTTAGAAATTCGTTACAAAGGAAAATCCATTTCTGACGTTTTAAATATGACTATTGAAGATGCTACAAACTTCTTTGAAAACATCCCAAAAATCTATAGAAAACTAAAAACCATTAAAGATGTTGGTTTAGGCTATATTACTTTAGGGCAGCAATCTACTACACTTTCTGGTGGAGAAGCGCAAAGAATAAAATTAGCTTCAGAACTCTCTAAAAGAGATACAGGAAATACGTTTTATATTTTAGATGAACCCACTACTGGCTTGCATTTTGAAGACATTAGAGTGTTAATGGATGTATTAAACAAATTGGCAGACAAAGGTAACACTGTTTTAATTATAGAACATAATTTAGATGTTGTAAAACTCGCAGATTACATTATTGATGTTGGTATGGAAGGTGGAAAAAAAGGTGGAAAAATTTTAACCACAGGAACACCTGAGCAAGTTGCAAAACATAAAACAAGCTACACTGCTAAGTTTTTAAAAAAAGAACTATTTTAGCAGGCTGATTTTTTTTGAAAAAACTTTAAATTTTACAGATTATGACAAATGACGACAGAAAAATAAAAGAAAAACTACAACCAAAAACCTGGAACGAAATAAAAACTAACGATTCTTGGGCTATTTTTAAAATCATGGCAGAATTTGTAGATGGTTACGAACGTTTGAGTAAAATTGGTCCTTGTGTATCTATTTTTGGTTCAGCAAGAACAAAACCAGATCATCCATACTACAAATTAGCAGAAGAAGTTGCTTTTAAGTTAACTCAAAATGGTTATGGGGTAATTACTGGTGGTGGGCCAGGAATTATGGAAGCTGGTAATAAAGGAGCACATAGAGGAAAAGGAACTTCTGTTGGACTAAATATAGAACTTCCTTTTGAGCAACATGACAATCCTTGGATTGACCCAGGAAAAAGCTTAGATTTCGATTACTTTTTTGTTCGTAAAGTAATGTTTGTAAAATATTCTCAAGGGTTTGTAGTTATGCCTGGTGGTTTTGGAACAATGGATGAGTTATTTGAAGCTATAACTTTAATTCAAACTCATAAAATAGGGCGTTTTCCAATTGTATTGGTTGGAAAAAAATTCTGGGGAGGTTTATTAGATTGGATTAAAAATACGCTTTTAGAAGAAGGAAATATCAGCGAAAAAGATTTAAACTTATTTAGGCTAGTTGATACTGCTGATGAGGCTATAGCACACCTAAACAAATTCTATTCTAAATATCAATTAAAACCTAACTTTTAAAATGCTTTTAAAAAAAGTTTTACTTCTTTTTTTATGTTTTTGGTATGCCTCAATATTAGGACAAACCAATATAAAAGCAATGTTTTACAATACCTTAAATTATAATTCAGATACAGAAAGCCAGAACAGAACTCCGCATTTAAAAACCATTTTAGAATCTGTACAACCCGATTTGTTTATGATTTGCGAAATGAAAAATGAAATAGCTTCTAATTACATGTTTAACAACGCTATTTTACCTTACAATTCTAATTTTAACAAAGCACCATTTAAATATAGCCAATCGCCAGCAACAAGTTTACTACAAATGGTGTACTACAATTCTAAAAAGTTAATTTTAGAATCTACAACTGTAATTCCTACTGGAATTAGAGATATTAATCATTATACATTTAAAATAAACACAGAAAATGTAAATACAAACCCAATAAGAATTGAAGTTTTTGTAACACATTTAAAAGCTTCGAGAGGAAGCGAAAACAGACAAAAAAGATTAAATTCTGTAGAAAGTTTTGTTAGAGAATTAGACAGGTTACCAGCAAACAGCAATGTTATTTTTGCTGGCGACTTTAATTTTTACACCAGCAACGAAGAAGGCTTTGTTAAATTAATAGATACCTCAAATGTTATTAAAATAGTAGACCCTATTAATAGGCTTTGCCCTGAATTTCCCAATGACGGTAAAGATTATTACGATGCAGATTATGATGCCACTTATTTTTGGAACAATAGTTCTTTTAGTGATATTCATTCTCAATCTACTCGTACTTCTGCCTTAAGTGATGGTGCTGGTGGTGGTATGGACGATCGTTTTGATTTTATCATGATTTCAGAAAATTTAAAAAACAATTCAACTCTTTTTTATAAAAACGGATCTTACAAAACCATAGGAAACAATTCTAATTGCTACAATTCTTTTGTAAGCAGCGCTACATGTACTGGCAACTATTCTCAAACTCTTAGAAACGCTCTATATCAATTTAGCGATCATCTTCCAATCGCTTTAGAGATTGAAACTCCAGAAAATACCTTATCAACAAGTAATTACAGAGCTATTGCTTTTACAAACTCTAATATTGTTACAGATAATTTATCTATTAAAATACCAAGTAACATAAAATATATTGTTATCTTAAATCAATTAGGACAGATTGTAAAAAAAATATCTACTTTTAACAATCAAACTAAAATGATTATCGATTTATCCTTCTTATCTAAAGGGGTTTATTATATTAGAGCCGATTCTCATCAATCAAAAAAAGTTATAAAAATTTAATTGAGAAATTGCTTTCACATACTGCTTTATTTTTTGCTTGTATCTACTTATGGGTTTTCTCAGCAAAATGCTATTAATATAAAATCTGAATTAGATACTGAAAAAGATGTATTAAAAATTCAACAAGAAATAATTTACCACAATAATTCTGATTCAGTTTTAACAAGCATTTTTCTACACAATTGGGCTAACAGTTATAGAGACAGAAAAACACCACTCTCTAAAAGATTTATAGAAGATTTTAGAAAAGATTTGTATTTTTCTAAAAAAGAAGATTTGGGCTACTCAAAAGTTAAAACACTTTCTGTAAATTTCGAAAATGTTAACTTTAAAGAACTGCAAAAACAAGCAGATATTATAGAAGTTAAACTTAACACCCCATTGCAACCAAAAGAAAAAGTTAATATATCAATTACATATATAGTTAAAATCCCCAATGCAAAATTCACCAATTATGGTAAAACTAAAAACGGTTACCATTTAAGATATTGGTATATTACTCCTGCTGTTTTCGATAAAGGTTGGCATTTAATGAGTAATTTGAACTTAGATGATTTGTATGAATCTAACACTGACTTTAAAATTAATTTATCTATACCCAAAGAATATACTTTAGAATCTAATTTATATCAATACGAAACAAAAAAAGAAACCCAAAATAACTATTACATTGTTGGCAGTAATAAAACAGATATTATTTTAGGCATAAATAAAAAACCCCAATTAAAAACTTACACCACCAAAACAGTTACGGTTTATACAGATATATTTTCTAAAGAATTAGATTTTAATTTAACAACGAGCATTTTAAATAGAGAACTCCTTTTTATTCAAAAATATTTAGGAAAATACCCTCATTTAGAAATATATATTGATAAAGCAACTCAAAGGAAAAATCCAATTTTTGGATTAAATCAACTCCCAAAATTCTTGCGCCCATTCTCAGACACCTTTAAATGGGATATTACAATGTTTAAGGCATTAACTAAACGATATATTGAAAATACAATTTTACTTAACAAAAGAAAAGATTACTGGTTAATTGATGGTATTCAAAATTATTTAATGATAGAATATATAGAAAAATTTTATCCAGAAATTAAATTACTTGGAAAAGCTTCAGACTCTTGGTTAATAAAAACATTTAACATCTCTAAGTTAGATTTTAATGACAAATACCCTTTTATCTACCAATTTACGGCAAGAAAATTTTTAGACCAAGCACTTAACACACCCGCAGATTCTTTATCTAATTTTAACAGAAAAATTGTTAGTAAATACAAAGCAGGGTTAGGCTTTAGATTCTTAAAAGGCTATCTAGGAGATAGCATTTTAAACCAAACTATTCAAGAATTTTACCAAAGTAACCAACTAAAAATTATTTCAAGTAAAAAGTTTGACACATTACTTTCTTCTAAAACCTCAAAAAATTTAAACTGGTTTTTTACAGATTTTATAAACACCAACAAAAAAATAGATCACACCATTAAAGATGTAAAAAAAGAGAAAGATAGTATATCTGTAACAATTAAAAATAAAAGAAACATTACAACGCCTTTAGCCATTTATGCAATTAAAGACGATAAAGTACAATTAAAAAAATGGGTTTCTAATGTAGATAGTACCAAAATTGTAAAATTTAAAAAAGGAAACTACGATACTTTTGTACTTAACTACGAAAACCTTTATCCAGAATATAACACCTTAGATAACTGGAAAAAAGTTGATAAAAAAATATTTAATAAACCTATTAAATTTTCTTTTTTAAAAGACGTAGACAATCCTAACACTAATCAATTATTCTACCAACCAGACATAAACTATAATTTTTATAACGGATTAATATTGGGGTTAAAACTTCATAATAAACCACTTATAAAAAGAAATTTCGAATTTAAAGTGGCTCCCTATTATGCTACTAAAAGCAAATCTGTTATTGGGCAATTTTCTCTTCTTTACAATCAATTTTTCGAAAAAACTAAGATTTATAAAATAGCATATGGTATTGCTGGCAGCACACTTGATTATGCCCCAAACTTATCTTACAAATCTTTTATCCCTTATATTAATATTATATTTAAAAGAAAAACCTTAAGAGACGCTACTACAGAGTCTTTAAGAGCTAAATTAGTACATATAGACAAAGAAGTTTCTCCAAACACCCTTAAAACACCACAAGATAATTACAGTGTTTTTAGCTTAAGTTACAACTATATTAAACCAGATATTATAAAAGAGTTTAGATACAGCTTTAATACCGAGTTTGCCAAAAACTTTTCGAAAGCAGCTTTAGATGTTAGATTTAGAACATTAACAACTTCAGACACACAATTAGACTTTAGATTCTTTGCAGGTACTTTCTTTAACAATAATACAACAGGAAATTACTTTAGCTTTGGATTAGACAGAGCCAATGATTACTTGTTTCAATTAAATTATTTAGGACGTTCTGAAAGTTCTGGTTTTTTTAGCCAACAATTTATTATTACAGAAGGAGGCTTCAAATCTATCTTACCAACAAGATTTGCAAATCAATATATGATTTCTACTAATTCTAGCATTGGCTTATGGAAATGGATAGAGTTTTATAACGATGTTGCTTTTTTAAAAAATAAAAATCAACCTTTATATTTTGCTTACGAAAACGGAATTCGCTTTAATTTTGTTCATGAAATTTTAGAAGTTTATTTTCCTCTTTACTCAAACAATGGTTGGGAAGCTACTCAAAAAGCTTATCCTCAAAAAATTAGATTTACATTATCTGCAGATTTAAGTTCAATTTACAATTTCTTTAGAAGAGGCTTTTTATAAAATTCTAACAAAAATTCTATTTTTGTGATATTATTAACAAAAAGCTTATTTTTTATTCTTTTTTTACCATATTCTTAACTATATAAGATATTTTTAAATATCAATTAAAAAAACTATCTTTGCAAAAAGTAAAAAAACTAACTATGTTGCAAAAAACAGCTGCCTCAAATTCTCAAGAAATTACATTCAATGACTTTAAAGAGGAAGTTCTTAATGATTATAAGATTGCAAAAATTAGTAGAGAATGTAGTTTATTAGGTCGTAGAGAAGTTTTAACCGGTAAAGCTAAATTTGGAATTTTCGGAGACGGAAAAGAAGTTCCTCAATTAGCTATGGCTAAAGCATTTAAAATTGGAGATTTTAGATCTGGATATTACAGAGATCAAACTTTTATGATGGCTATAGGCGAATTAACTGCTCAACAATTTTTTGCAGGTTTATATGCTCATACAGACATTGAAGCAGATCCAATGTCTGCGGGTAGGCAAATGGGAGGGCATTTTGCTACACACAGTTTACATGACGATGGTACTTGGAAAAATTTAACCAAACAATACAATTCAAGCTCAGATATTTCTCCAACTGCAGGTCAAATGCCTCGTCTATTAGGGCTTGCTCAGGCATCAAAAATATATAGAAACGAAAAAAGTGTTCAGCACAAAACTAATTTTTCTGTAAATGGTAATGAAGTTGCTTGGGGAACAATTGGAAATGCAAGTACAAGCGAAGGATTATTTTTTGAAACCATTAACGCTGCTGGAGTACTACAAGTACCAATGGTTATGAGCGTTTGGGATGATGAATATGGAATTTCGGTACATGCAAAATATCAAACAACAAAAGAAAGTATTTCAGAAATTTTAAAAGGATTTCAGAGAGATTCTCACAATAATGGTTTTGAAATTTTTGTTGTTAACGGTTGGGATTATGTACAATTAATAGACACCTACAACAAAGCTGCAAAAATTGCAAGAGAAGAGCATGTGCCAGTTTTAATTCATGTTAAAGAATTAACACAACCCCAAGGACATTCTACATCTGGATCTCATGAAAGATATAAGCAAAAAGAAAGATTAAATTGGGAAAAGGAAAATGATTGCATTACTAAAATGCGAAAGTGGATATTAGATTTTGAATTAGAAACCGAATCTGGTGAAATCTTACGTTTTGTAGATTCTGAAGAAGAAATCATTCTATTAGAAAAAGAAGCTAAAAAAGAAGTTGTAAATGCCAAAAGAAATGCTTGGAATGCATACATAAACGACATAAAAACAGAACTAAATACAGCCTCTCAAATTTTAGAAAAAATTACCACCAAAAGTAAAAACAGTGTTTTTATCTCTAAGTTTAGAGAAGATTTATTAACAATTGCAGAACCAAGCAGAAAAGACGTTTTGTCTATTGCCAGAAAATCTCTTCGTTATTTAAAAGATGAAAATTTTGCAGAAAAAGTTTTACTACAAAACTTCATTAAAAATTCACTTAAAAAGGGGTTAGAAAAATACTCATCTCATTTATACAGCGAGTCTAATTTAAACGCATTAAATATTACCGCTAATGCACCTGTGTATGCTAAAAACAAAGCATTAGTAGATGCAAGAATTATTATGAGAGATAATTTTGATGCTATTCTAAAAAAACACTCAGATGTTGTAATTTTTGGTGAAGATGCAGGTTATATTGGAGATGTAAACCAAGGCTTAGAAGGTCTTCAAGAAAAATACGGTAATATTCGTGTTTCTGATACCGGAATAAGAGAAGCAACTATTATTGGACAAGGAATTGGTTTAGCTATGCGTGGATTAAGACCAATTGCAGAAATACAATATTTAGACTACTTGTTATATGCTCTTCAAATTATGAGCGACGATTTGGCTACTCTTCATTACAGAACTTTTGGAAAACAAAAAGCGCCACTTATTATAAGAACTCGTGGACATCGTTTAGAAGGTATTTGGCATGCTGGATCACCTATGGGCGGAATCATAAATAATGTTAGAGGAATGCATGTTTTAGTACCAAGAAACATGACCAAAGCTGCTGGTTTTTACAACACATTACTAGAGGCTGATGAACCTGCATTAGTTATAGAATGCTTAAACGGATATAGACTCAAAGAAGAATTACCTTTAAATTTAGGCGATTTTAAAACACCTATTGGAATTGTAGAAACAGTAAAAGAAGGTTCAGATATTACAGTTGTTTCTTATGGTTCTACACTTAGAATTGTACAAGATGTTGCCAAAGAATTACAACAAGTTGGTATAGATATAGAAATTTTAGATGCGCAAAGTTTATTACCTTTTGACATAAACAACGACTGTGTAAAAAGTCTTCAAAAAACAAATAAATTACTAATTGTAGACGAAGATGTTCCTGGAGGAGCTTCAGCTTATTTACTACAAGAAATTTTAGAAAAACAAAACGGATATGTTTATTTAGACAGTAAACCTTCTACGCTAACTTCTAAAGCTCATAGACCTGCTTACGGAACAGATGGCGATTATTTTTCTAAACCATCTGCTGAAGATATTTTTGAAAAAATTTATGAAATTATGCACGAATTTAATCCATCAAAATACAAGAGTCTATACTAAAACTAAATCTTAATAGATATACAAACGCTCAAGATAATATGCCTTGAGTGTTTTTTTTTAACAAAACAATAAGAAGCAATAAAAACACTTTCTTTATTTTAGAGGCAAACTAATCAATAGCTAATTTCGTATGAAAAAAATAGTTCTCTTTTCATTAATCGCCTCTTTTATATTACCAATTTCTATAAAAGCTCAAAGAAAAAAATCTAAAGACAAAAAAATAGAGCCAAATACTCTAAAATCTAGAAAAACCACTAAACCAAAATATTCAGATTTTGTTAATAAAAACACAAAAACCGATAATGGGTTATTCAAAGTACATTATTCAAAAGAAAAATACGTTTACGAAATTCCGAATTCTTATTTAGGTAAAGAAATGTTACTGGTAACCAGATTAAAAGATATTCCTTCTAATTTAGGTGGTGGCTATGTAAATGCTGGTTCTAAAATAAATACCCAAGTTGTAGTTTGGGAGCATTTTAAAAATAAAATTTTACTCAAAGTAAAATCCTATAATGCTGTTGCTAACGACTCTTTACCTATTTTTAAATCAGTAAAATCTAACAATTTAGAACCTATCATATATTCTTTTGATATTAAAACTCACAATACAGACTCTACAGCTGTTTTGGTTGATGTAACAAAATTCTTTTCAACAGATGTAAAAGCCATTACCGGATTGCCTTCATTTTTTAGAAAAAGATATAAAGTTAGAAGATTAGATGCCTCTAGAAGTTTTATCAACTCCATTAAAAGTTATCCAAAAAATATAGAAGTTGTACAAGATTTTACTTTTGATGCTGATGCACCTCCAAGCAATCAAAGTACAAATACCATTACAATACGCATCAATCAATCTATGATTTTGCTACCAGAAAAACCAATGATGCCAAGAATTTACGACAAAAGAGTTGGGTATTTTTCTGTCGGAAATGTAGATTATAGCTCAGAAGCCTTAAAAGCAGACGACAAAAGATTTATAAGACGTTGGCGATTAGAACCAAAAGATATAGAAGCCTATAAAAGAGGCGAACTAGTTGAGCCCAAAAAACCAATTGTATATTATTTAGATCCAGCAACTCCAAAAAAATTAAGAAAATTCATAAAACAAGGAGTAGATGATTGGGCAAAAGTTTTTGAAACTGCTGGTTTTAAAAATGCTATTATGGCAAAAATGCCACCAACTAAAGAAGAAAACCCAGACTTTAGTATGGAAGACATCCGTTATTCTTCTATAAGATATGTAGCAAGTACTACAAGAAATGCTATGGGACCAAGTGTTTCTGATCCACGTTCTGGAGAAATTATAGAAAGCGATATTATTTGGTATCACAATCATTTACGCTCTTACAGAAATAGATATTTATTAGAAACTGCCGCTGCAAATCCTTCTGCAAGAACTTTAGACACACCAGCTGAAGAAATTGGAGAAATGATGAGAATGGTAATTTCTCACGAAATTGGCCACGCATTAGGATTACCCCATAATATGGCTGCAAGTTATGCCTACCCTGTAGACTCTCTTCGTTCTGGAAGTTTTACTCAAAAATACGGAATAGCAGCAACTATTATGGATTATGCCCGTTATAATTATGTAGCTCAACCAGGAGATAAAAACATTCGTTTTATTCGCCAATTAGGACCTTACGATCACTATTCTATCAATTGGGGATATCGAGTTATACCAAATGCAAACACACCAGAAGATGAAGTAAAAACTTTAGATAAATGGATTGAAGATAAAGCCGATAATCCAATGTATAAATTTGGATTTCAAAGAAGAGGTGGTTTCGACCCAGAATCTCAAACAGAAGATATTGGTAACGACCATGTAAAAGCAAGTACTTACGGACTTAAAAACTTAAAAATTGTTGCTAAAAACCTACCCAATTGGACATCTAACCAAACTAACAATTATGGTGACTTAGCTGAATTATATGGAGAAATGATGAGTGTTTGGGGTAGATATGTTGGGCATGTTATAAGTAATGTTGGCGGTGTTTTTGAATACAATAAAAAACCAAGTCAAACTGGCGCAGTATATATACCAATGTCAAAAAACAAACAAAAAGAATCTATAGCTTGGTTGCATAAAAATGCTTTTGAAACTCAAAATTGGTTGTTAGATAAGAATATTTTAAATAAAATTGATGAGGCAGGTTATGCGGATTTTATGCTACGTTATCAAAACAGATTTTTATCTCAATTGATTAATACTAATAGAATCAAAAGAATGATTGATACAGAAACCATAAATAAAAAATCATACACCGCTTATGAAATGATGCGTGATTTACGTAAAGGAATCTTTAGTGAGGTTAACATCACAAAAAATATAGATGTAAATAGAAGGAATCTACAAAAAGCTTTTATAGATAGAATTGGTTTATTATTAGAAGACAAATCTGCAAAAAATTCTGATGTTATTTCTATTGCAAAAGGAGAATTATCTACCCTAAAATACTTAGTTAATAACGCCAGCAAAAGAGCTATAAATACAATAACTAAATATCATTATAAAGATATTGTTTCAAGAATTAATAATATTTTAGAACCAAAGTAAGTAATTATTTATTCAATAATTGAACACCTATTGCACAATACAAACATCTTTTCTTTGTGCAATAGTTGTTTTTTAACTCTAATAGAGCTTGTGTGTCGTATCCATTTTCCGATTTAACACCAATATTTTTAAATTTAGAAACAATACTGTTTTTTTCTGCTTTTATGTTTCGAATAACGCCTAAAAAATCAGCAGCATCTATTTCGCTTTTACGCTGATAATACAAGAACTTTAATGGCATTATAGTATTAATTATCAGCAAATCAACAAAAGATTGAGTTATTTTTTTTGTGGATGATTTTGAAGTTTTATCAAATGTAAAATGCGTTTTCCAAAACGGATTTACAGAAACATGAAACAAAACGTAAAAATCTTGTAAAGAAGTTATTTCTAAGATTTTAGAAAACAAGTTTTGATGTTGATGATACAAACCCACCAATTGAGCGATTCTTATCGTAGGAAAATTATGAGGTCGCATTCTAAAAAAAGAAAACACATTTTTAGAAATTGGTGTTATATTATATTTATGCTTCAAATACTCATATTCGTTTTGCAATTGTAAATAATACTCATCTTCAATTACTTCTTCTAAAAACCCAGCTTGTCCAAACAATAATGCCGACAGTTGATTTTCATCAAACCTAACTTTTCTTAAAATTGCATAATCGATAGATTTTGCGAACCTAAAAAACGCCTCACCATTAACTTTTAAGCCAAAATTCTTTACCAATAATTGAAATAAAACAGCTTCAAAATCATTTTTATTTTCTTCTAATACTAATTTCATTTCATCAGATTTACGTTCTAATCGCTCAAAAAACAAACGCTCTTTCCAATGAGTAAAAATAAATGCATCTACAGTAGTAATTTCCTTTTCACAAGGAATCCAACGTTGTTGTTTAGAAAATAGGTTCTTATAATTCTGTAGTGCAGATTTTACAACAACATCTTTTATAACTAATGTTGGCATAGGCGCATTGTTTTTCATAAAAACAGTTACATCGTCTTCCCAAACAACATGTAAAATTACGGCATCATAATTTTTATCTACTTCATGAAAATGAGCATACCAATCAGATGATTTTAAATGAATCTCTACATTACCAACCCATAATTGGTTTTTTATTTTTAATTGAGCATTTAAAAAATCAGGTCCTGAATTTTTATTATGTGTTCCAGTGTTAAGAACTAAAATTTCTTCATTTTTTGTTGTAATTAATTTTTTAGAAGCAAATAACTTATACTGCCAAACATAATGTAAAAAATCTTCTTTCATTGCAAATTAAATAATGTAATTTCATCTTTTTTTTTCGACTCTTAATTTATGAAAAATATTTTAAAATCTATCTTCATTAGCAGTTTTCCTGTAATTGCTTTAGTTGTTTTTGTAAAAACAATTATTAATGCCAACTTTTATTTAAATGATATTGGCTTATTAATTTCTTCATTAGCCATTATTGTTTTTTTTAGTATGCTATTTTTAAAACCTGTAGCAAGAACTTCTAGAACGCTAACTTTTTACTCTGCTTTAATTGTTATAGGAGTAGCAGCAAACGTATTTAATTTTGAGCAAAAAAACACACTTATTGCGGTTGGATTAGCTTTAGGCTGGTTAGCCTATTTAACTTGGTACTCAACTTTTAAAAAAAGAGAAATAAACACTTTAAAAGTTGGTAGTATTTTACCATATTTTAATTTTGAAAACGGAAAAAAAGAACAAATTTCCACTAAAAATTTTACAAGAGATTTTAGCATTTATTTATTTTACAGAGGCAATTGGTGTCCGCTTTGTATGGCACAAATAAAAGAAGTGGTACAACAATACAAAGAATTAGAAAAAAGAAATGTAAATCTATTCTTAGTAAGTTCTCAACCTCATAAATTTACACAAAATCTTACCCTAAAATATAAGGTTCCTTTTCAGTTTTTAGTAGATGTTAATAATACTGTAGCTAAACAAATTGGGGTGTATCATAAAAATGGCTTACCCACGGGTTTTCAAGTTTTAGGATACGATTCTGATGTAGTCTTGCCAACAGTTATTATTACTGATAAAAACAATAAAATAATTTTTGTAGATTTAACAGACAATTATCGCGTAAGACCAGAACCAGAAACCTTCTTAAAAATTATAGACACTTACAAAGCCTCTATAAATTAAGCCATCAATTTTAAAACTCAAATTGTATTTTTTCTCTATTTATATTGATGTATTTTTGCGCTATTAAAACAATAGTATGAATATTATAAAAAGTTTACAATGGCGTTACGCTGTAAAAAAATTTGACATAAAAAAACAACTTTCTAAATCACAAATAAACACCCTAAAAGAAGCTTTCAACTTAACAGCAACTTCTTACGGATTACAACCTTTAAAATTGATTATTATCCAAAATAAAAACCTACAAAAAGAATTGGTTGTACATTCTTGGAATCAACCTCAAGTTATAGAAGCCTCTCATCTTTTAGTAATTTGCATCCCAAAAGAATATGGTGCAGATGAAGCCGAAAAATACTTTAACTTGGTTAAAAAAACAAGAAACACTCCAGATGCAGTTATCAATCCTTTTAAAGAGTTTTTAACAGCAGAACTCAACAAAAAAACACAAGAAGAATTATTTCAATGGAACAAAAACCAAGCCTACATTGCTTTAGGAAATTTATTAACAGTCTGTGCTGTAGAAAAAATTGATGCTTGCCCTATGGAAGGATTTATCGCAGAACAATATGATAAAGTTTTAAAATTAAATGAACAAAATTTAACATCTGTTTTGGTTTTACCTGTAGGATTTAGAGCAAATGACGATTATATGAAAGATTTACCAAAAGTTAGAAAACAAACTGAAGAAACAATCGTAGAAATAAACTAAATTTAGCATCTAAAATTTTTAATAAATATATGAGTAAAGCAGTAAGAGATTTAGAACCAAAAATTGTTTGGAATCATTTTGCAGATTTAAATGCAATACCTCGTCCTTCAAAAAAAGAAGAACGCATTATCCAATTTATGGTCGATTTTGGAAACAATTTAAACTTAGAAACTTTTGTTGATAAAGTAGGAAATGTTATCATTAGAAAATTAGCAACAAAAGGTTTTGAAAACAGAAAAACTGTTGTTTTACAGAGTCATTTAGACATGGTTCATCAAAAAAACAACAATACTATTTTCGACTTTAACAAAGAAGGAATTAAAATGTTGGTTGATGGTGATTGGGTAGAAGCAGATGGAACAACTTTAGGTGCAGATAATGGCTTAGGTGTTGCTGCAATTATGGCCATCTTATCTTCTAACAATATTCAACACCCTAATATAGAAGCACTTTTTACCATTGATGAAGAAACAGGAATGACAGGTGCAATGGGTTTAGAAGGTGGAATTTTAAAAGGTGATATTCTCTTAAATTTAGATACAGAAGAAGATGATGAAATTGGAATGGGATGTGCAGGCGGAATCGATATAACCGCAACCAAAACTTACATTGAAGAAGAGGTTGCTAAGAATTCTATTGCTTACAAAATCGAAGTAAAAGGATTAAATGGAGGACATTCTGGAATGGATATTAGTAAAGGTTTAGGAAATGCCAATAAGATTATGAATCGAATTCATTATTCGGCTATAAATGCAATTAACATCTGCGAAATTGATGGAGGAAGTTTACGAAATGCCATTCCAAGAGAAAGTACTTCAATAGTAATTACAGATTGCAAGAATAACAGATGTGTAGAGTCTTCTTTTCTTGAAGAAATTGATAAAATTAAAGAAGAATTTAAAACTTTAGAGCCTAACTTACAAATATCTTTTTCTTCGGTAGATGTTCCTAAGAAATCATTAAACACAAACTTTAGCAGAAATTTCATTAAATCTATTTATGCTGCATTAAATGGAGTTTATAGAATGAGCCCAGATATAGATGGTTTGGTAGAAACCTCAAACAATATTGCAAGGGTAATTGTAAAAGACGGAGCTAGTAAAATTGGATGTTTAACACGTTCATCATCAGAAAGTAATAAATTAGATTTAGCCAACTCTTTAAAATCTGCATTTGAATTAGCTGGTTTTGATGTGGAATTTTCAGGCGAATACCCTGGTTGGCAACCCAATGTAAATTCAGAAATTTTAGAAGTAGTTTCTAATTTATATGAAAAACTCCATGGAGAAAAAGCCAATGTTGCAGCTTGTCATGCTGGTTTAGAATGTGGAATTTTAGGGCAAAATTATCCGAATATAGATATGGTTTCTTTTGGCCCAAATATAAAAGGCGCACATTCTCCAGACGAAAGAGTACAAATTTCATCTACACAAAAATTCTGGAAGTTTTTGTTAGAAATTCTTAAAAATACTCCTAAGAAATAGCACTTCAACAGATAACAACAACCGAAGTTTTAACTTCGGTTTTTTTATGCAAAAATTTGTTTAAAAACTTTAAAAAAAACAAAACAACCCTCTAAATATCAGTACTTTAATAATTTATATTTTTGTTAACATCTTTCACTTAAAAAAAACAGAAAAAAATGTAATTTTACTTTTAATATAGAGAACTTTTATAATGGGGAAAATTATTGCAATTGCAAATCAAAAAGGTGGTGTTGGAAAAACAACCACAAGCGTTAATTTATCAGCTTCTTTAGGTGTTTTAGAGAAAAAGGTTTTACTTATTGATGCTGACCCTCAAGCAAATGCAACTTCAGGTTTAGGCATAGATGTAGAGTCTGTAGAGTACGGTACTTATCAGGTGCTAGAGCATACTGTATCTGCAAAAGACGCCATAGTAAAAACAGACTCTCCTAATGTAGATATCATTCCTGCACATATAGATTTAGTTGCCATAGAAATTGAATTGGTGGATAAGCAAAACCGAGAATACATGCTAAAGAAATCTATAGAAACCATAAAAAATGATTACGATTATATTTTAATAGATTGTGCACCATCATTAGGTTTAATTACCTTAAATTCTTTAGTTGCTGCAGATTCTGTAATAATTCCTATTCAATGTGAGTATTTTGCTCTAGAAGGTTTAGGAAAATTGTTAAATACTATAAAAAGCGTTCAAAATATTCATAATTCAGAGTTAGACATAGAAGGTTTATTATTAACCATGTTCGATTCTCGATTACGCCTTTCTAATCAGGTAGTTGACGAAGTTAGAAAACATTTTTCTTCTATGGTTTTTGATACAATTATTCGCAGAAACACACGTTTAGGAGAAGCACCAAGTTATGGAGAAAGTATAATTGCTTACGATGCAACAAGTAAAGGTGCTGTAAATTACTTAAATTTGGCACAAGAATTATTAAAAAAGAATTCATAAAATGGCAAAAGCAACAAAGAAACAGGCTTTAGGAAGAGGACTATCTGCTTTGTTACAAGAATCATCCAACATCAATTCTGCATCTGATAAAAATGCAGATAAAGTTGTTGGTAATATTATTGAAATAGAATTAGAATCTATTGATGTAAACCCATATCAACCAAGAACATATTTTGATGAGGAGGCCTTAAGAGAGTTAGCAAGTTCTATCAAAGAATTGGGAGTTATTCAGCCCATTACAGTAAGAAAATTAGAAGGAAATAAATTTCAATTAGTTTCTGGAGAACGTCGTTTTAGGGCATCTAAGTTAATAGGAAACAAAACCATACCAGCTTACATAAGAATTGCTAACGACCAAGAAATGCTTGAAATGGCATTGGTTGAAAATATTCAGCGTAAAAATTTAGATCCAATAGAGGTGGCTTTATCTTACCAACGTTTAATAGATGAAATACAATTAACCCAAGAAGAATTAAGTACAAGAGTAGGTAAAAAACGTTCTACTGTTACCAACTATTTGCGTCTGTTAAAATTAGATCCAATTCTACAAACGGGTATGCGAGATGGTTTTATTTCTATGGGGCATGGACGAGCTATGATTAATGTAGAAAACACAGAAGATCAATTAGCGATTTATGAAAAAATTTTACGAGAAAAGCTATCTGTTAGACAAACTGAAGATTTAGTAAAGAGTTTAAAATCTGGAAAAACTCCTAAGCCTAAAAAGAAACAAGTTCCAAGTTATATTAAATCGAGCATAAAAGATATTAGTGAATATTTTGGACATAAAATAGAGGTTACTGTAAGCAATAATGGAAAAGGAAAAATCTCTATCCCTTTTCATTCTGAAGAAGATTTTAATCGAATAAAAAACTTATTAAAATAAGTGTATTCTAAAAAAATCATACTCGTTTTTATTCTCATCTTTTTTGCAAAAAACGTATGTGCTCAAAAAGATTCTATAAACGTAAAAAACGTTAAAGTTAAGGGTGATATCAAAATAAAAAAAGGCGGGATTTACAATGCTTTAGCACCTTCTAAAGCTGCTTTTTATTCTGCAATTTTTCCAGGAATGGGGCAAGTTTACAATAAAAAATACTGGAAAGCACCAATTGTTTGGGGAGCTTTGGGCACAAGTATTTATTTCTATTTAGATAACAATAAAGAATATAAAAGATATAGAACCGCTTATAAACTTAGAAAAAACGGCTTACAAGATGAATTCACTGACAATTCTGGTAATGTATCTGTTTCTTTAGAAACATTAGAAAGAGCTCAAGAACAACTCAGAGAAAATAGAGATTTATCGCTGTTAACAACCGTAATTTTATACGTTTTGCAGGTTGTAGAAGCAAGTGTAAATGCGCATTTATTACAATTTAACACAGATGATAATTTATCCTTTAAGCCTACTTTTATTAACGACCCAATAAAAATAGATGCTCCAAAAGTAGGATTAACACTAAAATATAGTTTTTAAAATGAAAATTGCTTTACTTGGTTATGGACGAATGGGAAAAGAAATTGAAAAGATTGCCATTTCTCGCGGACATGAAATTGTTATTAGAAAAGATGTTAATGATATTATAAACATCAATTTAGCAGATGTAGCTATAGATTTTAGCGTTCCTTTTGCTGCTTTCGATAATATTAGCAATTGTATAAACAATAATGTTCCTGTTATCTCTGGAACTACTGGTTGGTTAGATAAATACCATGATGCAGTTGCTCTATGCAAAGAAAAAAATAGTGCTTTTATTTATGCTTCGAATTATAGTTTAGGTGTAAATATCTTTTTTGAATTGAACAAGCAATTGGCAAAAATGATGAGCAATTTAGAAGATTATAATATTTCTATGGAAGAAATTCATCATACTAAAAAATTAGATGCTCCAAGTGGAACTGCAATTACATTAGCAGAAGGAATTATAGAAAATACATCTAAAGAAAATTGGAAGTTAGATGATAAAACATCAGCAGAAAACATCCCTATTGTGGCAAAAAGAATTCCTAATGTTCCGGGCACACACACAGTTTGGTATGATTCTGAAGTAGATTCGATAGAAATAAAACACACAGCACATAGCAGAAAAGGGTTTGCATTGGGTGCAGTTGTTGCTGCAGAATGGATTATTGGAAAAAAAGGAGTTTTCTCAATGAAAGATGTGTTAAACATCCGTTAAAAACTGTAACATTTTAATCATAAAACGCCTAATAGAAATTAAAATTCTTCTCTTTAGAGAAAATTAAAGTATACAATTATGACATTTACACAATGGTTTATTTTTTTTATTATAGTACAAGTAATTCATTTTTTAGGAACTTGGAAACTTTATGTAAAGGCAGGCAGAAAGGCTTGGGAAGCTGCTATTCCTATCTATAATGGAGTTGTTTTAATGAAAATGATAAATCGACCTAAATGGTGGATAATTTTACTATTTATTCCTGTGGTAAACTTGTTAATGTTTCCTGTTATTTGGATAGAAACTATAAGAACTTTTGGTTTTTACAAAAAATTAGATTCACTTTTAGTTATTATTACTTTAGGCTTATATATTTTTTACATCAACTATGCAACTAACGCTAATTATAATGCAAACAGAAGTTTAAAACCTCGTTCTGAACTAGGAGAGTGGGTTAGCTCTATTGCCTTTGCCATTATAGCAGCAACATTAGTACATACGTATTTTATGCAACCTTTTACGATACCAACTTCTTCTTTAGAAAAATCGTTATTAGTTGGAGATTATTTATTTGTTAGTAAATTTCATTACGGAGCAAGAGTTCCATCTACAGTAATAGCAGCACCAATGGTGCATGATTCTTTACCTTTTACAGGAACTGCATCTTACCTAAAAAAACCTCAATTACCCTATACACGTTTACCAGGTTTACAAAAAATTAAAAACAACGATATTGTTTGTTTTAATTGGCCCGCAGATACTTTGGCAACTATGTGGGGAGATAACTCTGGGAAATTTACCTATAAACCAGTAGACAAAAAAACAAATTATGTAAAACGTTGTATTGGTATTGCTGGAGATTCTATACAAATGATAGATGGATATTTTTACATTAATGGAAAAAAGAATGTATTACCAGACAGAGCTAAATTACAGTTCTACTACACTTACGAATCTAAAAAACCAATAAATCAAAGTACTTATCCTAAGTTTTTACTTGATAAAGAAAGAACAGGTGTTTATAAAATTTTAAGCGAATATTGGGAGAACCCAAAAGTACAAGATGCCATTAAAGAAAATGGAAATTTATCTAAAATTGGAGCTGATTCTTTATATACTGAAGTTGTTGGTGGAATTAATCCAAGTTTTGCAAGACGTTTAAAAATGATATCAGTTGATAATAAAATCAACATTAACTTAACTGATGAAGAAGTAATTCGTTTAAAGAAGTATCCCTTAACAAAATCTGTTATTAAAGTTAATCATGGTTCAGACAACGCCATTTTTCCACATGTTAAAGAATTAGGTTGGAGTCAAGATAATTTTGGTCCAATTTATATACCAGAAGCTGGAGCAACCGTAAAATTAGATAAGAATTCTTTGCCTTTTTATGAGCAAATCATCAAAAATTATGAAAACAACGATTTACAAATTGTAGGTGACAATATTTTTATCAATGGAAAAAAAGTAGACTCTTATACTTTTAAACAAGATTATTATTATTTAATTGGAGATAACAGACACAACTCTTTAGATGCTCGTTATTGGGGGTATGTACCTTTTGACCACGTTTTAGGTAAACCAGTTATGGTATGGTTTAGTTGGGATGCAGATGCACCATCTTTTGGCGCAAAATTAAAATCGATTCGTTGGGATAGAATGTTTACCACCGTTCATGGTGATGGAAAACCAGTTTCGTATAGATATTTAGTTTTTGCATTAATTGCAATTTACATTGGTTATAGTTTCTTTAAAGGAAAAAAGAAATCTGCTAAGAAATAAAAAGATGTCTCTATTTATTCCTACTTACTTCTCTCCTATTTCTCAATACTCAGAAATAGTAAGAACCAATGAAGTAATTTTTGAAATGGAAGACAATTTTCAGAAACAGAGTTATAGAAATCGTTGTTACATCTATAACTCTAATGGAAAACAATTGTTAAACATTCCTGTAAAAGACAGTAAAAAAGGCCATTTAAATAGAAAAAAGACGAAAGACATGTTGGTTGAGAATAATGTTTCTTGGCAAGATCATCATCTCAAATCTTTACAAAATGCCTATAGAAATTCTCCTTTTTATGAGTTTTACGAAGATGATTTACTACCTATTTTTACTAAAAAATACACTTTTTTACAAGATGTAAATATTGATACTTATTTGTGTATTACAGATGCACTCCAAATCAATCAAACTTATACAAAAACTAAAGAATATATAGTTGATTCTGATGATGATTTTAGAGACTTGGCTTCTGTAAAAAATCGACCTAAAAAAAACTTCGAAAGATACATCCAAATGTTTGATGATAAACATGGTTTTTTTCCAAATCTATCTATCTTAGATTTACTATTTATGGAAGGTCCAAACGCAATAAGTTATTTATAATAAAAAAATCACTAACTTTATACACAATATTCCCCCCTTAAAAAACACTCTGTAAAGAGTAAAACGTTTTTTATGAAGTTTTTAACTGATTTTATAGACTCTATTGGAGGTATACCCAAAAAGTCTACAGACAAGCTATTATCATTAATTCGATTTAAAGAATTAAAGAAAGGAGATACTATTGCTAAAATTGGTGAAATACCTAATGATGTTTACGTTCTAAAATCTGGAGTTGTTAGGTCTTTTTACACTGATGAAAAAGGAAAAGAATACATAAGGCATATTTTTACACCTTTTAGAGCTACTGGTGCTCTTGGAGCATTAATTTTAGACAAGCCTTCAAGACTTTCTTATGATTGTTTATCTAATTGCGAATTATATGCCATTAATTTTAAAGAATTTAAAGAGTTAACGAAAAAAGACAAAGAGCTTTCTAATTTATACTCATCTATATTAGAAATTATATTTTTAACTTTAGAATCAAAAATTTATGATTTATCTGTTTTAAATGCCACAGAGAGGTATTTAAAATTAAAAAAACAAATTCCAGATATTGAAAATCTAATACCACAGTATCATATTGCATCTTACTTAAACATTACTCCTGTTCAGTTAAGTAGAATTCGAAAAGAAATTTACTCAAAATAAAATATTCAATTAACATATGTTAATCTCTATAAAAATGAAAAATGCTACTTTTGTTAAGTATTATTTCCCCCAATTTATTGTTATACTAACAATTTATATAAAGGCTTATTTTTAATAAGCCTTTTTTTATTTTATGTCTACAAAATTTATTATTCATTATGGTCTACATTTTATAGCGCCAGTTTTTATTGCTTTTTTTTTATTTAAATATAAATGGAAGGTCGTTTATTTGATTTTTTTTCTTTCGATGTTAGTTGATTTAGATCATTTATTGGCTAACCCAATTTTTGATAAAAATAGATGCAGTATTAATTTTCATCCACTACATTCTTATTTTGCAATTGGTGTTTATTTTTTAGGATTATTTTTTAAGAAAACAAGAATCATATGTTTGGCTTTGCTATTTCATATGATTACAGATTATATAGATTGCTACTTGTAAAATCTCTTTAAAAGGTTATCAAACTCATTAGATATTTTTAGTTTTAAAACTAAAAACACATATAACACTAAGATAATAATACTTTTAAAGATAATATTAATTATAGGCGTTATCGAAAAGTTAGCTATTTCTATAGTTGGTAAATTAAAATCCCAAAAATAGAAGCCAAACAATAAAATTAAAATGATACCAAACATCTTAAAAGATTTAGATGTAAAAGGTGTAATTTTAAACTTATTGTAAACAAACCATAATTTAACTGTATTAAAAGTAAGAATTGTTAATAATGTTGCCAAAGCCAAACCATTAGTTCCATACTCAAGGTTAAAGTAAAACAACTTATTTAAAAGATATACAGATAAAGACATGCCTAACGCTAAAGGTAAAGTAACTTTATAAAACTTAGAATTATTGATAATTGCACCATTACTTCCTAAAAACATGGTATATAATTTGGCTAAAGAAATCATTAAAACTACATATTCTCCTCCAGCATAACCTTTTTCTGGCATAATTTTAAATAGCTCGCTTACACCGCAATTAACAAGTAAAAAGAATAAGCCACCAACCAAAAATAAATTAATAGAGCTTTTTTTATATAAACTTTCAACTTCTTTGTTATTAAATTCATTAAGAGACTTAGAGGTTAAAGGTTGTAAAATTTGTGTCATAGCCCTACTAGGTGCTTCTATAAAAGAGCCAATAAAAACTGCTACTGAATAATATGCAGCTTTTTCTATAGTATCTTTTCCTGGTATCATTATTTTATCAATATCTAACAAAATAGCACCAGCACTACCTGCTAAAATTATGTATAAAGAGTATTTTATAATTTCAGAAAAGTTATTTGGTAGTTTAAAATAAAATTTAGGTAAATATATATAAAACGCATAAATCATCATCACCAAAACTCTTAAAAGATAAGCACCTGTTAAATAGAAAATAAATTCAGATTTTGAAATAAAATCAAAGAAAACAGCCAATAAAAGCAACATTACAACAACTCTGTTCCAAAGTTCTTTTAATAGATTTCCGAATACGGTTTGTAACTGTACTTTGGTCCAAGAATAAAAAAGCTCAAAATAAGCACATGCAATTGCTATTAAATAAATAGAAAACGTATAATCTTCTATTATTTGATTCTCTTTAGTAACTCTACTCATAATCCAATCGTGCGCGTAATCCCATAAAAATCCAAGAGGAATCGCAATAAATAAGGGTAAGAAAATTACTGATGATAAAAATTTATCTTTTTCTTCTTTGGTTTTATAGGATGAAAAGAATTTTACAATGGTATATTGAATTCCAAAAGCAGTTAGCGGCATTACTAAATTAGATGCAGATAACAAAAATGTTACCATTCCATAGAATTCAGATTCTAAAATTCTTGGATAAAATACAATCGTATTGATACCTCCAATTAAAAAAGCTCCATAAATAATTATGGTATTTCTAAACGATTGCTTTAGTACAATTCCCATGTTACGAATGTAAACTTTTAATTATGTTTGCCAATTTTTTTGTCAATTCTTTTCTATGAAATTGTTGAATGTTTGTTGATTTTACAACTAAATTTTCTTCTTTATATTGCTGATAAAGTTCTAAAATTTTTGTTTTTAACTTTTCTTTATCATCAAAATTAATAACAACTCCAGAATTGGTATCTTCTAAAACTTTAGACAAATCTCCTTGAGTTGGAGCTAATGCTAAAATAGGTCTATTTGCTGTTAAATATTCAAATAATTTTCCTGTTAAAATTCCTTCAGATTTTTTTACATTGGGAATTAACAATAATAAAACCTGAGCTTTTTTCTGGTATTCTATTGCTTTTTGATGATGAACATAACCAACAAAACATGAATTTTCTATTAAATTATTCTTTCGAATTTCTGTTTTTACTTCATCAGAAATATCTCCAATAAAATTTAGTTTTAAATCATTTTTAAAAGTTGTATTTTTAGAACAAATTTCGCATAAAATATTAAAAAACACTTTGGGATTACTTTGTTGAGGCAGCAAACCCACATAAGAAATAGAAAATTCGGTATCTAAAAGAATTGGTTTTAAACTTTCAACTTCATCATCAAAACCATTGGTAATAACTTCTACTCTTTTTGCATGTTTAGAAAGCGCTTTTTTTAAAGTATTGCTTACCGTTAAAACGCAATCAGCATTTTGCAAAACTATATTTTCTAATTTTTTATTTCTTTTTTTAGCAAAAGAAAGTTGGTTAAAATCTTTGTGATAATATAAATCTGACCATGGATCTCTAAAATCTGCTATCCACTTTAAATTATTTTTTTGCTTTAGCTTATAGGCAATTAAGTGCATACTATGAGGTGGCCCAGTAGAAATAATTGTTTTTATATTATTTTCTTTAATATATTTTTGAAGAAAGTTTACAGAAGGTTTTATCCAAAATATTTTTGGATCTGGAATAAAGAAATTTCCTCTAATAAATGATAAAATCCCGCCTTTACTAAGATTAGAAATTCCGCTTTTACTCGTTTTTTTCTTCTTCCAAAACAACAAATCTGTTGGTTCCCAAATGGGTTGTTTTAGAATTTTTATATGATCTGGAATTTCTTTTTCCAAAGAATTATCTTCTTTAAGATAGTTTGCATTATCTACTGTATAAACAACAGGTTCTATACTAAATTCTTGCAGGTATTTTACAAATTTCAACCAACGTTGAACGCCAGAACCTCCTGCTGGTGGCCAATAATATGTTATGATTAAAACTTTCAAGAAGATAAATTATCGTATAAATGTAGGAGTTTTTTTGCAGTAAACTCCCAATTTAAATTACCTTTATAAGCTAATTCATAACCTTTTTCTGCTTTTTGAATTGCTTTTTTATAATTTCGATTGATGTCTAACACAGCATCAGCAAAACTTTTTGCATTACCTGCTTTAAAAACCGAACCAATTTTATTCGCTTTTACAACTCGCTTTAACGGTAAGCAATCAGAAACCAATAATGGTTTATTTGAAAGTAGTATTTGATATAATTTATGAGGAATTGTACTTTCTGTGTGTGGGTTAGAAATGTGTGGAATAATGTTAATAGCTGAATTTTTCATGATTTGAACTACTTCTTCAAAAGGCTGGCTTCTATAGATAACTACGTTTTTACGAACCCCAACTTTATCAATCAAATTTTCTAAATAATCTTTTACATCTTTGTTTACAGGGCCAATTAAAGCCAACAAAACATTTGGTTGTTCTTTTACAATATATTGCATACCCTTTATGGCTGTTTGTAAACCTCTATGGGGACCAAATCCGCCAACATAAGAAATAATGAACTTATCTATATTTTCTTTAAATAAAGAATCTTTTTGGGCAATAAATTTATGTGCAAATTCTTTTTTTTCTGAATTGGTAATTACAGTTATTTTTTGTGCATCAATTACTGTATCTGCAACAATTCTTTCTTTCATTTCTTCTACAACAGCAATAATTTTATCATATTTTTTAATGATTCTATTTTCATAATTTTGCCATCTTTGATAATTAAAAAAAAGTTTATTTTTTAATCTAATTATTAGACTTTTTCTCCAAGAAAACCAAGTTAACAAAGCAGCCGCATAATTTTCATGTAAATCTAAAATAGAAACTAAATTGAATTTTTCAGCAAACATATAACCTGTTTTTGCTAGTGGTAAATCGTGAACATGAAGTACATCAATTTTATGTTCTTGAATTATTTTAGGTAAACTTCTTTTAAATTTAGGATGTATAAAATTAATCGCTAACCTCATATCAATCAACCCTTTTTCTCTAAAGCTTTTGTAATAAATTTTTCTTAATACAGTTACATTTTTTATAATTTCAAATTCTTTATCATTAGCTTTCCTACAACACAATATAAAAATATTATGCTTTAAGGCTAACGATTCTGCTTCTTTTCTAACTCTGATATCTGCGGGATAATACCCGTCAACAATCATTAAAACATTCTTCTTGTTCGATTTATTTTGTTGCATAAACCGCGTAATATCTTGGAGTAAATTTTCTTAAAATCGGTCTAAACCCAATTTTTTTTATTGGGCTTGTCCATTTTTCAGTTTCTTGAATTTTCCAACCAGATTTTTCCAATAACCAGTCAAACTGCCAATCTTCAAACTCATGATAATGCCTGTCCCATAAATCTGTTTTACTCTTATATGCTTTTGCAAACCATAAGCCTAAAGGAATAGTAGCAATTAATCGAGTTGTTTCGATAGCTCTTAAAACATTAAATGGAGCTAATAAATGTTCGAAAACTTCAAAGGCAGTTACGGCATCAACATTGTGTTGTTTTACTATCTCTGGCAACAAATCTAAATCTTCTCCTTGAGTATTAATAACGTTGTATCCATTTTGTTCCATAATTTCAGAAAAGGGGTTTCTAGTCCCTAAATCTAAAATAGTGGCTGGTGCAGGAACAACTTTTTGTAAGAAAGCTAATGTATGTTGGTAACGCTTTGTAGGTAATTTAGTGTACATTTTTTCTTATTCTCTTTTTATCGTAAAAAACCCATCCAACACCAATCAACAATAGTAAACTGTAAGATGTAAGAGAAATTAGTTTTCCTTGTTGAATTACTTTTGGTTCGAATTTAAAGACAATGGTATGCTTACCTTTTGGAATAACCATTCCTCTTAAAACATAATTAACTCTATAATGTGGCGTTAGTACGTCATCTATATAAGCATTCCAGCCATCTTCATAGTAAATTTCAGAAAAAACTGCAAATTGCTCTTTTTGGGTTTTTGATTGATAGGTTAATGATGTTACCTTGTAATCTGTTAGTTGAATAGTTGCAGTTGTGTCTTTAGCAATGTTAAATTGAATTTTTCTATCAATTTTACTTATATCAACAACAGCATTCGTTTTTGTATTCAAAGAATCTAATGCTTGTATTTCTTCATTTGAAGAATTCACTACTTTTACGTTATTTACAAACCAAGCATTTCCATTTGCATCAGGATTAATTTGTGCTTTTATTTTGCCTTTATCATCTGCAATAATAAAATACTTCGTATTTAACATGTTTAAAACCTGCATATTATTCTTTGCAATTTGATAATCGAATAACTCTTGATAACGGCCTAATTTGGCTGCATGATAACCTCCAATAGAATTATGAAAATACGACGTACTTCCATCATTCATAGGGTTTACTGCAAAATTAGCTACTCTAAAATGAGTTTTGTCTTGCAAAATTAATTTGTCTGCATCAGATGCTGTAAAAGGTTTTTCTATTTTTCTTGATGGTTTAAAATCATCTTCATTTACATATTTTTTATTTACCGAAACTAAATCAAACAATATAAAAACTAAAAGAGCTAAAATGGCATATTTTTGTTTTAGTTTGTTTTTTAATAACATCCATAAAACAGCAGCAGAAAAGAACATTAGTAACAAAGAGCGAATGGAGTCTATAAACAACATCGATTTTCTATCTGCTATTACTGCGTCTTTTAATCCTGGTAGCTGGCTATATTGCCCATCTCTTAACCCTTCAAAAGTTGAAAAACCATGAGCTAATAAAAATCCAACAACAATTAAACCTCCAAAAACATATACTGCTTTTTTTAATGCTATTTGTTTTTCGTTTGAAGAAATTTTAGATGAAAAGAATTCTTTTAATGCCAAAACCCCTAAAATAGGTACACATAATTCTGCAATGATCTGTATAGACGAAACTGCTCTAAATTTGTTGTATAAAGGAAAATAATCTATAAAAAGATTGGTTAAAAATTCGAAGTTACGTCCCCAGCTCATTAATATAGAAAAAATAGTAGCCGCTACTAACCATTGTTTTAAGCGTCCTTTTACTAAGAAAATTCCTAAGAAAAATAAAAAGAAAATTACTGCACCAATATAAGCAGGTGCTTCTATAATGGTTTGATCTCCCCAATACGTTAAAACCTGTTCAGAATATTCTTTTGCTACTTTTTTTCCAGCTACTTTTTCTATAGTTTTATAAAAGCTGGAATTCTCGCCTAATTTTTCTACAGTTCCTCCTCCCATAAAACGAGGAACAAACAAATTAAACGTTTCTAATTTTGCATAACTATATTCTGTAATATAGGCTTTATCTAATCCTTTTGTAGCTTTCTTTTTGCTTCCATCTGGGTTAATAGTTAATTCAGATTTACCTCGTGTACTATGGTCAGCGTATTCTTTCATTGCCTTTAAACGAGGAGCATTTGCACCAATTCCTAAAACAATTCCTGCAAGAATTACTGCCACTTGTTTTATAAATCTTGGTAGTATTTTTTCTTTTAAAGCCTGTATAAGTTCTACAATTCCTAAAATTAACAAACAAAAACCAAGATAATAAGTCATCTGTGGATGATTTGTATAAATCTCTAAAGCCATTGCAACTCCAGTAACTATAAAACCCAGTACATACTTTTTTTGAAAAACCCACAAAACTCCTGCTAAAACTAAAGGCATATAAGCAATAGCATGTGCTTTAGCATTATGACCTGGAACAAAAATAATAATCAAATAAGTAGAAAAGCCAAAGGCTAAAGAGCCTAAAATGGCAAGTCTCCATTTTACTTTTAATGCCAACATTAGCACAAAAAAACTTAGAAAATACAAAAAAGTATAATCTGCTGGTCTTGGTAAAAATCGTAATAATTTATCTAAACTCCTTACAAAATCGTTTGGATAATATGCGCTTAACTGATATGCTGGCATTCCACTAAAAGAAGCACCTGTCCAGTAAGGTTCTTTATTATTTTCTGCTCTATAATCAACAATTTCTTTAGACATTCCTCTAAACTGAGTAATATCTGACTGACTTAACTTTTGTCCTTTTAAAACAGGATGAAAATATAGAATAGAAGCTAAAACAAAAATTGTTATAGCAATTACATAAGGTATAAGTTTTGTAAATTTCATAGCTATTCTATTTCCTCAAAATCTACATATTCTCCAACAGAATTCTTGCTTTGTTGTTGATTTCTTGGTTTTTTATCGATTACGGTTTCTCCTTCTGGCACAGTAGTTTTATCATGTTGCTGCCCTCCATATTGTTGCTGTGCTTTCTTTTGAATTGTTTCTGCGGCTTTTTTCATTAAAAAAGGAGCAAACAATCTTGCTAAAAATTTAAAAGCATAATAAAATAGAAGTATAATAAAAATAGTTTTTAGTAAACCCATTTAAAATATATGTTTGTAAAAATCAATCAAAAATAACAATTTTGAACACAATTAATACGTTAACAATCTATAAAACTTTCACAAACTGAAAAAAGTAGATATTGCTTTTAAAAAATAGCTTTTTTACCCTATGTTTGTGATAAATGATAGATACCAGTTCTATAATTGCATTCTAACTTATGAAGAAATCTCTATTTCAACTTTTTTGTATCACTTTTCTTTTTGGAATATCTTCTATACACGCACAATATACAGAGGTTATAAACTCCAACAAACCCGGTTTTTCTGAAAGCCCTTATAGTGTTGGAAGTGGTGTTTATCAGTTTGAAAGCAATTTGTTTTTAAGAAACACTTCTTTAGATCCCACATTTTCAAGGCCACAATCTTTTGGTTTAGACTTACTTTTTAGAACCAGTTTTTTTCTTGAAAAATTAGAATTCAATGCACAATTAACTTATCAAAAAGATAAAATTGCTTTTAAAAATATTTTTACTTCTCATTATAACACATCTGGCTTAAGTAGATTTACCATTGGCGCTAAATACTTATTGTTTCAACCCAAATACACAGACAAATCTAAAGAAGTAAGGAGTTGGAAACGCAGAAATGCTTTCGATAAAAAAAGGTTTATTCCTTCTGTAGCAATTTACTTAGGATTAAATACTGATTTTGTTAACGACGTTCATAAAACAGGTAATTTTTCTCCAAAAATTGGTGTTTTATTACAAAATAATTTAAGCAGAGAGTTTAATGTAATTACCAATATTTTTTATGATAAAGCAGGAACAGATTTTGCAGAATTTTCTTATATTGTAACTGCTACACAAAACATTAGTAATAGATGGTCTGCATTTTTTGAAAATCAAGGAATTTTTCAAAAATATCAAAACAATGCAAATTTCGGAACGGGTTTGGCTTACTTATTTAGTAAAGATTTTCAAATTAACACCTCTGCAAGATATCTTTTAGAAGGCAAAACATCTGGTTTTTACATAGGTTTAGGGGCTTCTTATAGAATTAATAAACATCAAGATTCTTTTGTAGAAGTAGATGAAAATGGAAAACAAATAAAAGAAACTCCTATTACTAGATACAATAAAAAGAAAAAAGAAGGCTTTTTCTCTCGTCTTTTTAATATTTTTAAGAAAAAAGACAAAAAGAAAACTAAAAGAAGACAAAAAAGAAAGCGTAGAAGCAACTAAAAAGAGGCAACCAAAAAAGCTATGATTACATTAAAGAAAGTTACTTCAAGAAAGGAAATGAAACAATTTGTACGGTTTCCTTTTTCGCTTTACAAAGACAATAAATATTGGGTTCCTCCTATTATTAAAGACGAAATAGATAATTTTGATGCAAATAAAAACCCTGTGTTTAAAAATGCAGATGCTCATTTTTATATGGCATATAAAAACCAAAAAATTGTTGGGAGAATTATTGCTATTATCAATTGGTTTGAAGTAGAAAAACAACAAATTAAAAAAATGCGTTTTGGGTGGTTTGATGTTATTGATGATATTGAAGTATCTAAAGCCCTGTTAAATAAAGTAAAAGAAATTGGACTTAAAAACGATTTAGAATATATTGAAGGTCCTGTGGGTTTTAATAACTTAGACAAGACAGGGGTTCTAATTGATGGTTTTGACCATATAGGCACTATGATTACTTGGTATAATCACCCGTATTACAAAGATCACTTAGAACAATTAGGATTTGTTAAAGAGAAAGAATATTTAGAGAATAAATTTCAATTTAAAAATGTAGATGGTGTTTATTTTGATAGAATTAGTAACATCATTAAAAAGCGTTTTAAGTTAAAGGGCTTAGATTTTACCAAAACAAAAGACATTATGCCTTATGTAGATGAAATGTTTGATGTTTTTAATAAAACCTACTCTAAACTATCCACTTTTGTACCTATTTCTGATGCACAAATTATTTTTTTTAAGAAAAAATACATTTCTTTTATCAATCCTGAGTACATCAAATTTGTGGTTGATGAACACAATAAACTTATTGCATTTGCTATTGTAATGCCTTCTTTTTCTGAAGCACTTCAAAAAGCTAATGGAAAGTTATTTCCATTTGGAATTTTTCACTTATTAAAAGCTAAAAAACACGCAAAAGATGTTACTTTTTATTTGATTGGTGTACATCCAGAGTATCAAAACAAAGGTGTTCATGCCATTATTTTTAGTCAATACCAAAAAACGTTTGAAAAAAAAGGAATTGTAAATTGCATCAGAACTCCAGAATTAGAAGACAATGAAGCCATAAGGAAAATATGGGAAAACTTTAATCCTGTTACTCACAAAAGACGAAGAACTTATAGAAAAAATATTCAGTAATTCAGTTTGAAGTTTGAAGTTTTCAAAAATAAAAAACGCTAATAAAATGTAATTTCTAAATGAGCTTTTTTAAGCGATTGAGAAATCTCAACTTTAAAAATTTGTACCTTTGAAACTTTAAAAACTTTGCTAGTTCCAAACAATGCAACTATTTTACAATACAGATATCTCTTTAGAAACCAAACAAATTACTTTCGATAAAATAGAAAGCAAACATATTGTTCGTGTTTTAAGAAAAAAAGAAAATGATATCCTAAAAATTACAAACGGAAAAGGTGTTTTGTTTGACGCAAAAATTATAATGGCTAATGATAAAAAATGTTTGGCAGAAGTTATTCGTTTTGAAGAAAAGCAAAAACCTTGGAATTATTATCTTCATATAGCCATAGCTCCAACCAAAAACAATGATAGAATAGAATGGTTTTTAGAAAAAGCTACAGAAATTGGCATTGATGAAATTACACCCATTATTTGTCAAAATTCAGAGCGAAGAATTGTAAAATTAGAACGATTTGAAAAAATTATTCAGTCTGCAATGAAACAATCTTTAAAATTTACGCTTCCAAAACTGAATGAACCCTTAAAGTTTAATGAGTTTATAAATCAAGATTTTGATGGAAAAGTTTGTATTGCTCATTGCGAAGAAGTTAAAAAGAAGTTTTTAAAATCTGTTGTAAAACCATCAGAAAAAACAACAATTCTTATTGGTCCAGAAGGTGATTTTTCTATTCAAGAAATTGCTAAAGCTATAGAAAAAAATTGCATTCCAATTTCTCTGGGCGAAAGCAGATTACGCACAGAAACTGCTGCTATAGTTGCTGTACATACAGTTTCTTTGATCAATCAACAAAAAAACTTATATTAGCTAATAAAAGCTAAACTTTGACAGTTAAAGAAATATTTAATCTCTTTTTATTAATAAGTGCCTTACACGGTTTCTTATTCTTTTTTGTTATTATTTTTTCAAAAAATGCAAAAGAAAAAAGTATGGTTTTTATCAATCTTTTGGTATTAACTATTTCTTTAAACAATATTCAATCTTGGATTTTAGCTAAAAACTTTTTTATAGAGTATTTCTTTTTAGATTATGTTCATATTCCTTGGCATTTTTTAATTGCTCCGTTTTTTTACATGTTTTTAATCAATTATTTAGACATTCAAAAGCAAAGTAAAAACCTGTTAAAAATAATTCTTCCAGTTTTCATCATTATAATTATCATTAGAATTGGTTTTATTTCTTTTTTTAGTGATAATAACTCTGCAGATGTAGCATATCTTTTTGAGAAATACACATCAATAGAAGAAATATTTAGCTTAATAGTTTCCTTAGGTATCTTTTTTTATGCTTTTCATATTCTATCAAAAAAAGAAAACTTGTTTCAAAAAATCCTCTCTTATGATAATTTAAAATGGATCTATACTTTCTTTAAATTAGGCGCATTAACATACATTTTCTGGATTATTGCTTTAGCCATTACTGTGGCTTTAGATTTTACAGAATTTATCTATTCTTATTATCCTTTGCGAGTTTTAACAACAGTTTTAATTTATTGGATAGGTTATCAAACCATTATTCAACTTCGACTTTTAAATGAACGAAAAAACTTAAGAAAACAATTAAATTTTAAACCAATTATTGAAAGTAAAAAGACGAATAATATAGAAAAAGATGCTGATAAAAAATTGCTATTTGATAAAGTTAATTTTTTAATTGATGATCAAAAACTTTTTACACAACCTAAATTAAGTTTAGATTTCTTAGCTAACGAAGTAGATTTAAATACAATAAAACTATCAAATATTATCAAACAATTTTCTGGTAAAAATTTTAACGATTATGTAAATGAATTTCGAATAGATTTAGCAAAAGAATTATTAAAAAGTAGCGATTATAAAAACTATACGATCAATTCTATTGGTTTAGAATCTGGTTTTAATTCGAAATCTTCTTTTTATGCTACCTTTAAAAAACATACAGGTTTAACTCCTACTGAGTATCAGAAATCTTTAATTAAATAAAATTAAAACTCAACTTATCATTATGAAATGAGTTTTTTACGATTGAAAAATCTACACAAATAAATAGACCCATCAATTTTAGAGATTTCTCCTATCGTCGAAATGACATTCTTAGTTTTAAAATGTGTCCAGAATTATATAAATGTGTCCAGAATTATATAAATGTGTCCAGAATTCTTTAAAATCAAATAATTCTGGACTCTTTATTTTACATCATATTTTAATTTGGCTAAAATTTTAAATCAATCTAATTATGAAAAAATGTATGCTACTTTTGCCTCTATTAAACTCAATACTATTTTTCTCTCAAGTAAAAGAAGAAGTTAGTTTCAATAAAAATGAATTTAAAATAAACATAGCTTCGACCATAGATAAGTATCCAGAGTTTACTTATGAAAGATTATTAAACGAAGAAACTGCTATGGGTATTTCTTTAGGTTTTACTATTGATAGTAAAACAAATATAGATGAAACAACTAATTACAAGTATAGCATTGTACCTTATTACAGATTTTATTTTGGAAAAAAAATAGCCGCAGGTTTTTTTATTGAAGCTAATACACCCCTCTTTTCACAGAAAAAAATTCAAGGCAGTTTCTTTAATGCATCAAGTGAAGGAGGTATTGGGTTTGGACTTGGTTTAGCTATTGGAGGCAAATTTATGACCAAAAGTGGTTGGGTAGGTGAAATTTACACAGGTGTAGCCAGAAGTTTTGTAAACACTGATAAAATTGGATTTTTGTACCCAAGAGTTGGAATTACAATTGGTAAAAGATTTTGATTTTGAAAAAAATAACCTACCTTTTATCAGTTGTAATCTTATTTCAAAGTTGTTATTCTTATAAAACTCTATATGTTAAAGATTATAATAAAACAAATAATAAAAAAGTAAGAATAGAACTTATTGATTCAACAAAATACAAAGGAAGAATAATTAATTATAACAACGATATTTTTGTTATAGAAAAAAACAATAAAATTGTAGAATTTCATATCTCTGAAATTAAAACAATTAAACAAAGAAAAGTTTCAACCATAAAAACATTAGGTGCCATAACATTTTCTATTTTGGTATTTTACGTTGCTTTAAATGAACTCCTAAATCAATTTATAAAATTTATTTAATGAATAAATTTTATTTTATTTTAGACTCAATTTCTAAATTGTTATATTGCTTTCAATTCCTACTAACAATTAATGAAGCAATTTTTATTTCTACTTTTCACTTTACTATTTCTAAATACAAATGCCCAAGAAGTTGCCATTTTAAAATACAATGGTGGCGGAGATTGGTATGCAAACCCAACTGCGATTCCGAATTTAGTAGAATTTGCTAATAAAAACATTAAAACCAATATTTCTAAAAATCCGCAAACTGTTGCAGTTAATAGCGAAGACATTTTTAACTTTCCTTTATTGTTTCTAACAGGTCATGGAAATGTTTTGTTTTCTGATGATGATGCCAATAATTTAAGAAACTACCTAATTTCTGGAGGGTTTTTGCATATTTCAGACAATTATGGTTTGGATAAATTTATTAGAAGAGAGCTGAAAAAAGTGTTTCCTAAGTTAGAGTTTAAAGAAGTCCCAACTAATCATCCTATTTATAATCAAACTTTTAAATTTCCTAATGGTATGCCTAAAATACATGAGCATGATAAAAAAGTAGCACAAGGTTTTGGTCTTTTTTATGAAGGCAGGTTAGTCATTTTTTATGATTATGAAACTGATTTGAGTGATGGTTGGGAAGATGAAATTATACACAACAATCCTAAAAGTGTTCGAGAAAAAGCCCTGAAAATGGGCGCAAATATTGTAGAATATGCGTTTAAAAATTAGTCCGTATTTAGATATAGATGACATAAAAATAAACTTCGATACAGAAGGTTTATGGGTATTAAATATTGCAATTGCCATTATTATGTTTGGTGTTGCCTTAGGAATTACAATTGATGATTTTAAACGTCTTTTTAAAAACCCGAAGATTGTTTTTGTGGGCGTCTTGTCTCAATTTTTCTTGTTACCAGCAGCTACTTTTTTAGCTATTCTAATTATAAAACCGCATCCAAGTTTTGCTTTAGGAATGATGATGATAGCAGCTTGCCCTGGAGGAAATGTTTCTAATTTTTTTAGCAAAATGGCTGGGGGAAATGCAGCATTATCAGTAAGTTTAACTGCTTTTGCTACACTAATTTGTATTTTTATGACACCTTTTAACTTACAGTTTTGGGGAAGTTTATACGAACCTACCAACGAAATTTTAAAGACAGTTTCGTTAAACCCTTATGATTTGTTTAAGTTAGTTTCTTTAATTTTAGGAATTCCGTTAATTTTAGGAATGCTAATTAAACATTACCACTCTGAAATGGCAGGTAAAATTGAAAAAGTTTTAAAACCACTTTCTATGTTGGTTTTTATTGCACTCATTTTTATCGCTTTTTCTCAAAACTTAGAGGTTTTTGTCAATCACATTCACCATGTTTTATTCTTGGTAATTTTTCACAATATTTTTGCTTTTATTTTAGGTTTTTATACTGCTAAGACTTTTAAATTAAACCTAAAAGATTGTAAAACCATAGCTATAGAAACAGGAATACAAAATGGTGGTTTAGGGTTGTTATTAATATTTGGTTTCTTTGAAGGTTTAGGAGGCATGGCTTTATTGGCGGCGTTTTGGGGAATTTGGGATGTATTTTCTGGTATGGCTTTAGCCACATATTGGGGAAATAAGGCTAAAAAAGAAACAGTTACATCATTAAACAAATAAGTAATCTTTTGAAAACAATTTGGTACTATTTCTGGAAAGTTTTTCTTAAAACAAGTTTGTTTTTTTACACCAAAAAAATAAAGGTTGTGGGTACAGAAAATATACCCAAAAAAGGGGCTGTTTTGTTTGCTGTAAATCATCCAAATGGATTAATAGATCCTTTGTTAGTAACTACAAACCTGCCACGCATTAATCATTATTTGGTAAGAGCAGCCGTATTTAAAAAACCGTTAATTAAGAAATTATTAGGCACCCTAAATTTAATGCCTATTTACAGAATACGTGATGGTGCAAGTCAGTTAGGGAAAAACCATCAGATTTTTGATAATTGTTACGATATTTTTAAAAAAGGTGGCACTTTAATGATTTTTCCGGAAGGAAGTCATAACCGAAAAAGAACCATAAGACCTCTAAGCAAAGGGTTTACCAGAATTGTTTTTGGTGCTTTTGAAAAATACCCTGATTTAAAAATACAAATTATTCCTGTTGGGTTAACGTATCAAAATGCATCTCAATATCCATCTAAAGTTGCGATACAATTTGGAGAACCTATTGTTGCAAATGAGTTTTACGATGCTAAGAAATTAAATGTTTCTGTTGTTCAATTAAAAAATGAAGTAAGTTATCAACTCAAAAAACTAAGTGTTCATATACCCGATAATGAAAATTACAATACTATTTTAAATGAATTAAATAAAGCTCAGGTTGATTTTACTGAGGTTAAAAAAGTGAATCAATTCATTAAAGAAGATAAGTTTCCTGATGAAAAAACACCAAAATCAAACTTTTTAAAACCGCTATTATATCTTATTATTTTAAATAGTATAATACCTTACCTTATTTGGAAAACAGTTTCAAAAAAAATTGATGAAATTGAGTTTGTAGATACTTTTCGTTTTGGCTTAAATGCTTTTACTTTTCCTCTTTTTTATGCAATACAAACTTGGGTGTTAAGTTTGTTTTTGGGTTGGAATGTTGCAGGAGTTTACCTTTTAACATCTATTCTTTTAGTGCTTATCTATTCTAAATTGTCTCCAACAAATACAGCTTTTTAAGAAGGCTAAAAGTTAGCAAATGGGTTTAGCCCTGATTGAAGCAATTGTTTGAGCTCTTTTTGAGGAACGAAAAAAAGCGAGTGCAGAAAGCAGGAAATAGCTTCTAATCTAAAATAGCATCTTGAATAAGTTGTTGAATTTCTGTACGCATATTACTTTTTACCAATCCGCGATTTTCCATGGTGGGATACACTCTGTTTGATAGAAACACATACACCAATCCGCTCTTGGGATCTGCCCACGCATACGTGCCTGTAAAACCAGAATGCCCAAAACTTTCATCTGATACACAACCGCAAGTGGCTTTTATACGTTTGTTGAGTTGAGGTTTATCGAAACCTAAACCTCTACGTACTTTTTTATTAAAATAGTATCTTTTGTTGAATTTTTCTATGGTTTCGGATTTTAAATAACGTTTGCCACCATAAAATCCTTTTTGTAGATACATCTGCATAATTTTACCAACATCATTGGCGTTGGCAAATAACCCTGCATGACCTCCAACACCACCTAACATTGCAGCGCCCATATCGTGCACATAACCATGTAATAATTGTTTTCTATAATAATCGTCTTTTTCTGTGGGTACAATTTCTTTTTTAGAAAATTTTTGCAGCGGCAAGTAGGTTGTTCTGTTTGCCCCTAAAGATTTATAAAATTCTTCATCCACCAATTTATTTAATGGTTTTTTATATTCTTTTTCAATTGCTTTTTTAAAGATATAATACCCCAAATCGCTATACTTATATCCTGCTCTTTCCCTTTGGTCTACTTCTTTTATATATTTATAAATACTGTCTTTATAATTTTTATTTAAGTATAAATTTTGAGCAACTTTAATAGTATATTTTTTGGTTTTCTTTTCTCTATAAAACTCTTTTAAATTTTCTCCTGTAATACTGTCTTGGGTTTCTTTGTAAAAAGGAATCCACGCTTTTAAACGTCCGTAATGAGACAAAATTTGCTTTACAGACACAGAAGCTTTATTACTTTCTTTAAAGCTTGGCAATAAATCTTTTAATCTTGTGTTTAATGAAATCTTCTTTTCTTCTTCTGCTTTCATGATTAAGGGTAAAGAAGCTAAAATTTTAGTGAGTGATGCTAAATCGTAAACATTAGAATTTTTAACTTTTCTTTCTTTTTTTTCTGTATGATAGCCGTAGCTTTTTTGTAAAATAACTTTACCTTTTCTTGCTACAAAAATCTGAAAACCTGGTGCCATTTTATCTTTTAAAATAACATCTGCCAAAGAATCTATCTTCCTTAATTTTTCTGAAGAAACATTAACCGCTTCTGGTATGGTATACTCGAATCGACTTAAATTTGTTGTTACTAATCCAGATCCTTCAGGAAAAATATTTTTAATAGAAACTGGTAATTTACCATTGGCTTTAAATGCTCCAAAAATAAGTTGTGCAGATAATTCTTGTGCCAATTTACTGTTTTGGTAAGAAACAATTAACCCTTCTATGTTTACAAAAGTTTTTAGTTTTAACAAACAATATGGGCTTGCAAAAACATCTAATATTACTTTTTTTTCTCTTGCAATTTCTTGCAACCACACCAGTTCTTTATCTTTAAATTTATAAGTTTTCCAAGGATGTAAATTCGATTTATGAAAGCCTATAATTACTAAATTATAGCGTTTTAGTTTTTTTAATAAACCATCTAAGTTTTTATCAGAAATTACATCAACTTTTGTGTAGTTTTTCATCATTTTTACAAAATGACTATTAGAAGCGTCACCTAATTTTACATAAGCAATTTTTCGTTTTTCTAAATTACGAATAGGAATATCTGCTTTTCTATTTCTAATTACCGTTAATGAATTTTTCACCAATTCTCTATGCAATAAGTCGTCTTTAGGTCTGTTTAAATCTTGCTGTAGGTTTTCTATTTTAATCGGTTTATAGTTGTGTAAACCCGCCCAATATTTTGCTTTTAAAATTTTACGTACAGAAACATCAATTCTTTCTTCAGTAAGTGTTTTTAATTCAATAGATTTTTTTATCAAATTTACAGTTGCAGGGACATCTTGTGGAATTAACAACAAATCGTTACCTGCTTTAATTGCTGCCAAATCTATTTCTGCTGAGGTTGCATAATTGGTGGCGCCTTTCATATTTAACCCATCAGTAATAATTAAACCATTAAAGCCTAACTTATGTTGTAATAAATCTGTGGTTACATTTTTAGATAAAGATGTAGGTAATCTTGAATCTGATTCTAAGCTTGGAATACTTAAATGTGCAGTCATTACACTTGCAACACCAGCATCAAATAGTTTTTTATACGGATACAATTCTATAGAATCTAAACGATTGATATCAAAATTTAAAACAGGCAAAGTATGATGAGAATCTGCAGCAGTATCTCCATGTCCTGGAAAATGTTTCGCATTTGCCAAAACCCCTTGACTTTGCATTCCTTGTGTAAATGCGATTGCTTTTTGAGTAACGTTTTCTTTGCTTTCTCCAAAAGAGCGGTTTCCAATAATCGGATTTTCTGGATTTACATTAATATCTACAACAGGCGCAAAATTAATATGGATTCCTAATCGCTTACAATGTTCTCCAATATGTTTACCAAACTGTTTTACTAAAGAATCATTTTTAATCGCTCCAATAGTCATATTCCAAGGAAATCTGTAGGTATTTTTCAAACGCATATCTAAACCCCATTCTCCATCAAAACCAATCAATAAAGGTACTTTTGCAGAATCTTGATATCTATTGTTTAATTCTGCTTGTTTCTCTGGAGTTCCTTGCATAAAAATTAAATTACCTACGTGATATTTAGTAATCATTTCTGTAATAAAATCTTCGTGCTTTTTATCTAAATTAGAATACGCTTGCACCATAAATAACTGACCAATTTTTTCATCTAAGGTCATATTATTTATAATACTGTCTACCCATTTTTTTTGCGCTTCGTAATCTTTAGTCACTAACGGATCTATACGTTGAGCGCTTAAATGATAAGCAACTAAGAGTAATAAAAGGAATAGTAAATTTTTCTTCATTCTAAAATTTTCTTTTTTTTTGGGCGTTTTAACGGGCTTTCGCTACTCGCTTTTTTTAGGTTTGTTCTCGATACAAATTTGTTCATACTTCTCAATTTCACTCGAACTGACACCTAAAAAAGAGCTCAAACAAATCGCTCAATCCCTAACGCAACTTGTTTGCCAACTGATATTATCAATTAAACCAATTTTTATACCAAAAAGCGTTTGTGCCAACTTTCTTTTGCAGGAACTTCCCAGTTGTTTTCAAAATCTTCTTTGGTATTTACCATATTATTAAAAACAATTGTTTCTGATGTTATCTTTTGCGCTTTTGCAAACTTTTGAAAATCGGATAATTTTACCAAGTTAATATTTTCATTATCCTTAAAAGTAATGTTCATTTTATTCATTAAATCCAGTTGTAATTCTTGTTCTAATTGTTGTACAAAACGAACAGAACTATCAATAGAACAACCAGAAACATTGTTAAAACTTTCATCAACAGCCAACACTAAAAACTGATTGTATTTTATGGTAAAAGAACCTTTTAAATCATCTCCATGACGTGTCCATTGATTTATAAATTCTTCTGCTTTAGTTGATATAAATTCAACTTCTTTTACTGTAAATTCTCTATCAGATTGGTAAATCCAAACGCGAGAATTATTAGGTAAATTTTTATATTCGGTAAACATAATTAAAATGTTTAGTTGCGTATTTGTTTAAGTGATAAATTTAAGGAATAGATTTTATCTATTTCCATTAAAATATTATCTAAATGTCTCAATGAAATCTTCTCTTCATAAATATTTTCTAATATCTTTTTGGCTTTAATGCATTTTAGACAAAAGATTGCATAATCATAATCAACCTCTTTATTTTTTATTTCTTTATAAGTTTTTGAAGAAAGTCTGATTTTAAATTTAGAGATTGATTTAACAGCTCTTGAATCATAAATAAAAAATAAATCTGGGAAATGAAAATGTAAATATTTAGAAGCAAAAGACCTTTTATACATACCATTTGTAATTTGAAATGTCAAATCATTTAAAAAACTATGTTTTTCTAAAATACTAATAACATTATTTTCATTTATTAAATTTATCTTTTTAAGATTGGTAAAATTATCATCAATTTTACTTTCTTTTAAAAATACTCCCACTTTATCAAGATAAAAATCATCATTTAATTCTTCACCTTTTTTGGGTCTTCTTTCTAAAGCAGCTGCATATGCTCTCCCAATCAACAAGCATTTTGCTATTATTTCATCTACCTTATTGTGATTAGGGTAGTTTTTACATAAATCATACAAAATTTTATTTCCTAAATCCCACTCAGTATTTTTAGTTTTAACTATTAATTCTTTCTCAATTTTCATTATTAAAATTACCTCAAATTAAATTTCTGTTGTAAAGCGGCTAATTTTTCTGCATCTGTCATTGTATTTTTAGGTGCAGACATTCTTTCTTTAATCTCTCTTAATACCTTTTTTGTGTATAATGGGAAATCTGCATTCTGAATCCAATTGTTATATCCTGGGTTTTCTTTTAAAACTTCTTCTACTGTTCTTCCTTTGTATTTTCCGAAAGAAAAAATTTCTTTCCCATCTTCATTCATCAAAATAAAACCAGCAAAATCTGCTCTTTCTCCGTGTGTTGAAAATTCACTTAAAGCATCAACAGAATTTTCAATATCATCATATTTTTCTAATTGCGCCAACAAAATTTCGTAAGTTGCATTGGTGTCTGCTTCTGCTCCATGAGCGCCTTCTAATTCTTTTCCGCAGTAAAATTGATAACCCGCACTTAATGTTCTTTGTTCTTTTTTATGAAAAATAACTTGTACATCTATCGCTTTTCTATTTTTCATATCAAAATCGATGCCAGCTCGCATTAATTCTTCTGCCAAAAGCGGAATATCAAAACGATTCGAATTGAATCCTGCCAAATCACATCCTTCAATCATTTTACTCACTTCTGGGGCTAATTCTTTAAAAGTGGGTTCAGTTACTACTTTTTCGTTGGTAATTCCATGTACATCAATAGCTCCTTGTGGAATTTCAATTTCTGGGTTTACCAACCACGTTTTACTTTCTTTATTTCCGTTTGGAAATACTTTTAAAATTGCTATTTCTACAATTCTATCTGTAGCAATATTAACTCCAGTAGTTTCTAAATCGAAAAAGACAATAGGTTTTGTTAAGTTTAAATTCATTCGTTGTTTAATTGTGCTTTAAAATCATCAATTTGATCTAAAACTTTTTTCTCTAAGGTTGGTTCTGTAAAATTGTACTTTTCTAATTCTTGCAAAACGATATCTGCTAAAATAAGACGTGCAGTGGATTTATCATCCGCAGGAACCACAAACCAAGGCGCATTTTCTTTTGATGTTCTGTTTAGCAAATCTTCGTAACAAAATTGATATTTATCCCACAACTTACGCTCTTTTAAATCGCCAGCAGAAAATTTCCAGTTTTTGTGTGGTAAATTGAGTCTTCTTAACAATCTATTTTTTTGCTCTTGTTTAGATAAGTTTAAGAAGAATTTTAATACAATGGTTCCACTGTATGTTAAGTGTTTTTCAAAATCATTTATTCTATCCATTCTATTATGGTAGAAATCATCATTTAAATCGTCTAAAGTTTTAACAGAAGGAATATTTTCGCTAAAAATATAATTTGGATGTACTCTTGTTACCAAAACATTTTCATAATGTGTTCTGTTAAAAACACCTATCTTACCTTTAGCAGGTAGTGCAATATAATGGCGCCATAAGAAATCGTGTTTTAATTCTAATTCAGTGGGTACTTTAAAACTATGCACCTCAACTCCACGTGCATTTACATCTTTAAAAACTTCTCTTATTAAACTGTCTTTACCAGAAGTATCCATTCCTTGCAAGCAAATTAACATACTATATTTGCCTTCTGCATACATAGTATCTTGAATTTTACTTATTTTTTTTCGGATTTTCTTCAGCTTTTTTTCAGCATCTTCAACTACCTCTTTGGTTTTTAAATTGGTAAGTTTAATAGTACTCTTAACCTTATAATCTTCTTGATTCATGTATCTTATAAATATTTTTTAAAGATAGAAAAAATAGTGATTTTAAAGTTGATTTATAGAGAGTTTTAACAATCCAAAAGCTATAATATAAAATTAATTTTATCTTAGCATAAGATTATAATATATAAGGTATATATGAAATTCTTACATTCAAAAAATAGATTAGAGGCAGTTAGTGATGGCGTTTTTGCTTTTGCAGCAACTTTAATGGTTGTAAATATTGGTTCTTCTGCAACTTTTACATCATTTAAAGACGAACTACCAAACTTTATAAGTTTTGCCGTTAGTTTTTTTGTAATGATGGCAATTTGGAAAGTGCATTATAATTTTTTTCGAAGAACAAATTACATAGACAATTGGATTATTGCTCTAAATATGATTTTACTCTTTACCGTTTTGTTTTATATTTTTCCTGTTCGGTCTTTATTAATTACTGGTTTTGGTGAAGAAAGAATATCTGTTGATGAATTTTCTAATATATTTCAATTATATAGTATTGGATTTTCTTTAATGTTTGTCTGTTTTCATTTAATGTATTTAAGAGCTTTTAAAAAAGAAAAGGGTAAAAACTTAAAATTACTTTTTTACGCAAGACACTTTTTTATTTTTGTAATAGTTGGGGTAATTTCATTCTTACTGGCAAAGTTTCAAGTTGGTCTAAAATTTGGACTTCCTGGGTTTGTATATGCTATTTTAGGTATTCTGTGTTATCTTCATTCTGTGAGGTTTCATAAAAAAAATAATCTAAAGTATTAATGAAGTTTTTTATCAAAATGATTTTTTATGAAAATAACTTGAGCAATAAACATTAACCCAAAGAAAGATATAGCATATAAAACTGTATTAGAAACAGTAAAAGATTCAAATAAATTAAAAATTTGAATTTTATCTAAAAAAGAAAAATCTAATTCTGGGAAATTAAACAAGTTTTTTTCTGAACTTTTAAAAGGAATAAAAATTACTGCTAAAACGAATAAAGAAATAATAAACCATCCTTTTTTAGAAATTAGTGCTTTTGTAGTAAACACTTTAACTTTATGTTCTGATAAAATATTTTTCATTACAGATGCTGTAAAATCAAGTGAAACATTCTCTTTAGGAATTTCTTTAATATACTTTTTTGCAAAAGCATCTAATTCTTCTATGTGTTTATTTTCTCCCATAATGATTAATAAATTCTGGTGCTACGTTTTTTTCTACAATAGTCAACAATTTTTTTCTTGCTCTGTGTAATTTTACTTTAACATTTGCTTCAGAAATTTTTGTTACTTCTATTATTTCTTTTAAAGATAACTCATCATAATAAAACATCCAAATAATAGAACGCTCTTCTTCGGGTAATTTTAGTAAGCATTCATTCATAATTTTTGCTCGTTCTTTTCTTTCTATACCTTGTAAAATATCTTCAACAGATTTAATTTGATTGTAAGTAACTTCATTAATTTCAAAAGTACTATTGTTGTTTTTATTCTTTTTTATACTATCTAAAGCTGCATGGTATACAATTCTGTATAACCATGTAGAAAATTTAGAGTCTCCTTTAAATTTATTTAAGTTTTTAAATGCTTTTATAAATGTATCTTGACTAATTTCTTCTGCCTCTTCTCTATTTTTTGTCATTTTATATGCCAAAGAATAGACCATATCTTTATATTTATCAACAAGATACGCAAATGCATTAGTATCTCCATTGATGACTTTAGTTATATATAGTTGGTCGTTGTTGTTAGTCATTTTATCTTTGACTACTTTTTATATAAATAGGTTACAATTTTTTTCAAAAAATATTTTTTTATTTTTTTGTAACCTTTTTTTTAAATGATTCGTCAAAGCTACAAACACAATAAAATTAATCATTTAAACTTTAAAATTATACATTATGGAAATCGCAGTTTTAGCAATAATATTTGGAACCATCTTTGGAATATTCTATTTATATTTTTCAACCAGAAACAAAGAAAGAATGGCATTAATAGAAAAAGGTGCAGATGCAAGTATATTTATGAAAGGAAGACCAAAAAACGCAGCTCCTTTCTGGAAAGTATTAATTCTAAATTTAGGGCTATTAGCTATGGGAATTGGGGTTGGAATATTATTAGGTACAATTCTTGGCTCTTATTTTGGATATAATGGCTCTTGGGAAAACAGACCAGATAATGCAGTAGATTCGGGGGTTTTCTATGCAGCATCTATTTTCTTATGTGCAGGAGGCGCTTTATTAATTGGCTTTAATCAAACTAAAAAATTAGATCAAGAATAATATATTAAGCAACCTAAACTTTGTAAAACCACTTTATTAACTTTAAAGCGGTTTTTTTATTTTTAAAAAGGTCTGTATCTTTAAACAAAGTTTTTTATATGAGTAACGACTATAAAGACAGTAAGTTTAGAGAATTATTAGACAAACTTCAGCAAGAAAGTTGGCAATTAGAATTGCTAATTTCAGGGTTTGCCATTTTTGGTTTAATTACTGCAATGCCATATATAAGAACTGCTATGATAGTAGCAGAAAACGACAGACAAATATATTCTTTTGCGGCTTTATTAATTGCTTTTGTTGCCTGTTCTATTCTTGTTTTTAACTTATTGATTCATGTAATTTTAAGAGGTTTATGGATAGGCGCATTAGGGTTGCGTTACGTTTCTGGTGATATTGATTTCGAAAAATTAAATTACCATAGCAGATTTACAAATCATCTAAAAAAAAGAATAGTTTCTTTCGATAAATATGTAGCAACTTTAGAGAACTATTGTAGTGTATTATTTGCTGTTTCTTTTCTACTTATTTTTTATGTGATTTCTATATGTATAATTTTTCTTTGCTTTGTAGGAGTTGCAACTCTTATTATTTCGAATGATAGTTTACCTGAAACACCAAGAACTATTCTTGGAATCTTTTTAATATTATTTATACTTATTGGAACATTTTTAGTTTTTATAGATTTTTTAACTCAAGGCTATTTAAAAAAGAAAAAATGGCTCTCTAAAATTTACTTTCCTTTTTATTGGGTATTTAGTTTTGTTACACTTACCTTTTTATATAGACCTTTAGTCTATAATTTTTTAGACAATAGGTTTACCCGTAGATTAAGTTTCTTTTTAGTGCCCTCGTACATTGCTATTTGTGTTTTAATTTCTTTTAAACACAAAAAAACCAATTATTTAGAGTCTGCAAAAAAAGTATCATCTACATACATAGATACAAGAAATTACGAGAATTTATTGGTTAAAGATGATGATTTTGCAAGAATTGCCACCATTCAATCTAAAGTAATTACTGAACCTTATATAAAGTTTTTTCGAATTTTTACAGAAAGTGTAGAAAACAGAATTTACAGTTATCATCCAGCACTAAAGCCTAAAAACGACAAAAGAGGTTTTAGCACAGATATTGTAAAATTTAATTCAACAGAATCTCTAAAAAAAAGAGATAGTTTAACAAAACTGTATTTAGCGGTTTTTAACGAAACACATCAAATTTTTATAGATACCATTCAATTTAATGCCAACTTTTTAATTTCTAAGAATAACAAAAAACAATTTGGTTTTGAAACTTATATAAATATTAAAAATCTTTCAGAAGGAAAACATACTTTAGAATTAAAAAGACTAAGAAAGAGAGTAAAGAAAAAAGATACAATTAAAATTACGGAAATTAGCATTCCTTTTTGGCATTTCAAACAATAATACAATGAAAAAAATTACACTATTATTCTTAATTTTTTCAGCATCTTTTTCAGCACAAACTGATGCTAAAATCTACAACATTATCAAAGCAATTTCAGCAGAAAGAATTAAAGCCGATGTAAAAACACTTACAGAATTTGGCACTAGAAATACATTTTCAGATACTATTTCTAATACTCGTGGAATTGGTGCAGCAAGACGTTGGATAAAATCTGAATTCAATAAAATTTCTTCTAATTGTAACAATTGTTTAAATGTTTTTTATCAGAAAGATTTTGTAACAAAAGAAATGGGAAGTAGAGTTCCTCATAATGCATGGGTAGTAAACGTTGTTGCTATACAGAAAGGCACAAAACACCCTAACAGATACATTATAATGAGTGGAGATATTGATTCTCGCGCAAGCAATACTATGGATTTTAAAACAGATGCACCTGGAGCTAACGATAATGCATCTGGAATGGCAGGTACCATTGAAGCTGCAAGGGTTTTAAGTAAATATAAATTTGAAAATAGTATAATTTATGTTGGTTTATCTGGCGAGGAACAAGGTTTGTTTGGAGGCGCTGGATTAGCCAAATATGCAAAAGAAAAAGGGTGGGAAATTATTGGTATTTTAAATAACGATATGATTGGAAATATTAAAGGTGTAGATGGCGTAATTGACAATCGCTCTTTTAGAATTTTTAGTGAACCAGTACCTGCAAATGAAACAGAAAAACAAAGAAAAATGCGTCGCTTTTATGGTGGTGAAGTAGATGGAATTTCGCGTCAGCTGGCAAGATATGTGCATAAAAACGTAAAAACGTACATGCCAGAAATGAATCCAATGATGATTTATAGATTGGATAGATTTGGTAGAGGAGGACATCACAGACCTTTTAACGATTTAGGTTTTGCTGGTATTAGAATTATGGAAGCACATGAAAATTATACACAACAGCACCAAGATATTAGAACCGAAAACGGAATAAATTATGGAGATACCTTTGAGCATGTAAATTTCCCATACGCAAAAAAACTTACTGCTGTTAATGCCATTAATTTGGCAAGTTTAGCTTGGGCTCCTCCAGCTCCTAAAGAAGTTGCCATTGGCGGAATAGTAAAACCTTCTGTTAAACTAAAATGGAATAAAGTAGAAGAAGCAATAGGTTACAAAATTTATTGGAGAGATACTACCTCGCCTACTTGGGACAATAGTAGATATGTTAAAACTAACGAATTTACTTTAGAAGGCATTGTTATAGACAACTTTTACTTTGGTGTTTCTGCTGTCGGAAGAAATGGACACGAAAGTGTGGTTGTTTTTCCAAATAAAATTTGGAGGTAACAATTTTAAAAAAAACTTAATTTAATTAAGCTAAATAAAGAATTATAGATGTCTATTATACATCAATAAATCTTATCGATAGCTTTTAACTCTTTAATAATAGTATTACTATTATATTTACAGTGTAAAACTTTTAGATATGAGATATTTTGTATTAATTACCGTATTGTTTAAAATTAGCTTTAGTTTTTCTCAAATAGAAGAAAACAAACTACATCATAAAATATTTAATTCGAATTCTAACAGTAATTATTTATTAAATGATAGCGAATTAACTCAACAATTTCAAGAAATAAAAAAAGTAGAGTTCTATAATTTAATAGAAAACAATCCTGAAGGAAAATTTTCAAATCATCAAAAAAATTATCAATCTTTTTTTGAAATTGTTAACAAAAAAGAAGAATTAGCAGTTTCAGAAATTTCTATCATCTTAGAAAATTATAGAGATTTCATCAACAATATCATTGTAAAAAAATTAGATGATGAAATTCGTTTCACTTCAAGTTTTGAAGTAGAAAACAAAGTTTCTGAATCAGAAATTATAAATATTAAAGATTTCTCTGACAAACTCAATTATAGTCATAAAATCACCGACAAAATAGAAGTTCAAATTGGAAAAAACATCCATAATTATTTGAACAAAATCAATAAAACCGAACTCGATAAAACATTACAGAATAGTCTTAATTTATTAGTATTAAATTTTTAAAAAAAGTTTTCATTAGTTAAATTGTTATTTTTGGTTGATTAAATTGGTACTTCAGTATTTGGGGTACCAATTTTCATTTTATACCTTTAACTAATAATCTAAAAATAATGATTTTAAAAGAAGAACTCTATTTTAAAAATGACGTTGAATGGAGAAAATGGTTATCTAAAAACCACAATTCTTCTAAAGGTGTAAATCTAATATTTTATAAAGTCGAGAACTTAGAACCCTCAATGCGTTGGGAAGAAGCTGTAAAAGTAGCTTTATGTTTTGGATGGATAGACTCTACTGTAAAAAGTTTAGGAAATGGAAAAAGAAAACAATATTTCTGTCCAAGAAACCCTAAAAGTGTATGGAGTGCTTTAAATAAAAAATACGTAAAAGAACTTACTGCTCATAATTTAATGCACAAAAGCGGATTAGCAATTATAGAAATTGGCAAAAAAAATGGTTCTTGGACAGCTTTAGATGATGTTGAAAAAGGTATTATACCAGAAGATTTGCAAATAGCATTCAATAAAAATAAAACTGCCTTTAAAAATTATAAAAACTTTGCACCAAGCTACCGAAAAAGTTATTTATATTGGTTAAACCAAGCTAAAAGAGAAACTACAAGACAAAGAAGAATATTAAAAATTATTTCTTTATGTGAGCAAAACATCAAATCTAGAGATACACGCTAATTATGAAAACGAAGCCATTAAAAATAATTCACACAAATATTTATGCTATTTTAATTCCTAAAGAAGCATATCAATCTTTTGCAGAAAAAAAAATGAACAGAGTAAAAGTTAGCGCTTGTTATCAAGAAAAAACGATTAATTTTTATGCAGCAGTAAAAAAAGACAAAGTTTCTGAGGATTACAAAATGATGTTTAGCAAACAAAAGCAAAAAGAATTAGGGTTAACTTTAGGTAATAAATTCACCGTACAATTGTTTGAAGATACTTCTAAATACGGAGTGGAAATTCCAGAAGAATTAGAAGCCGTTTTATTAAGTGATTATGAGGCTTACGTTATTTTTGAATCGCTAACAAAAGGGAAACAAAGAAGTATTATTTATTATATTTTACGATTAAAAAATATACAGAAAAGAATAGATCAATCTTTGTTATTGTGTGAAAACTTAAAAAGAGGTAATACTCAAAACAAAGAGTTATTTCAAGCCTTATAATTAAAGTCTCTAAATCTGTTAAACCTTTTTAGTATTTATAATCTGTGAATAAAATTATCATAAAAATCTTTAAATTGAATACCTTCTGCAAACCTGTATATACTCAGTTTTAAAATTCTACTAACCCAAAAAGTAAAAACTCTTTTACAAAACAGTCAATTTCTGTTTTCACGCTAATTTGATGTTCTTTTTAGAAGTTGTACAAAAGTTTTATTTTATCAAATCCATTTTATATTGCGCATCTGTATAATCTTCTAACAACTCAAAATCTACATCAGCATTAAAAAAAAAGAAATAAACGAGAGTAAAAATGTAACTTTTGTAAAATATTACAGTCATTTAACATATAAATATAATTTTATCAAATATTTAACAATGTAATTTCGGCCCAAAAACTAACTTGTAGGCTTATTAAAATCAACTTATATCAAATATGGAAAAACATCATTTAAGTAAATTTAAAATTCTTTGTTCACTATTTTTAGCTCTTGCTTTTTTAGGCGTACAAGATGTAAATGGACAATTCTGGAAGAAAAAAAAGAAAGAAGTTAAAGCAGCTCCTGCTAAAAAGACCCCACCAAAAAAGAAAGGAAAATCTATTAAAGATTTAACTAAGAGTAGTAAAAAAATAGAAGGGCTTTTTACAATTTACCAAGACACAGTTAGTGGTTCTGTTAAATTACTAATTAAAGCAGATCAGTTAAATAAAGATTTTATTTACTTTTCTCAAATAGCAGACGGAGTTGTAGAAGCTGGTCAGTTTAGAGGAGCTTATCAAGGCTCAAGTGTATTTCATGTTAAGAAATATTTTAACAAATTAGATTTTTATGCTCCAAATACTTCTTTTTATTTCGATAAAAACAACGCTCTTTCTAAATCAGCAGAAGCTAATATAAGTGATGCTGTAATTGCAAGCGGAAAAATATTAGCCTCTGATGATAAAAAAGGAGAATACTTAATAGATGCTAATGGTTTGTTTTTGTCTGAAACTTTTACAAGAGTTAAACGCCCACGTAGACCTGGAACATCTCCTTATGCTTTTAGTTTAGGCAGATTTGATAAAAATAAATCGAAAATAGAAGCAATTAAAAACTACCCAGAAAACACCAATGTTAAAACCGAATATGTGTATAGCAATCCTTCAGTTTTAAATGGAGGTTCAGCTGCAGTTACAGATGGTAGAAATGTTTCAATCAAAGTTTTTCATACGTTTATGAATATGCCAAAAGATGATTATAAACCAAGAATGGATGATCCAAGAGTTGGTTACTTCTTAACGCAAACAAACGATATGACAACTACCAAGACTATTAATTATAGAGATATGATTCATAGATGGAAGTTGATTAAAAAGAACCCTAATGCTGCAATATCTGAACCAGTTACACCTATTACATGGTGGATAGAAAACACAACACCTCTTAAATGGAGAGAAACTATTAAAGAAGGTGTTTTAGCATGGAATGAAGCTTTTGAAAAAGCAGGATTCAAAAATGCAATGGTTGTTAAAGTACAACCTGATGATGCAGATTGGGATGCTGGTGATGTACGATATAATGTTTTACGTTGGACATCTTCTCCAAACCCTCCTTTTGGTGGTTATGGACCAAGTTTTGTAAACCCAAGAACTGGAGAAATTCTTGGTGCAGATATAATGTTAGAGTTTGTGCATTTTACAAATAGAGTTTTTGCAGACAAACTATACAATAATGCTGCAACAAATATGAAATTAGAAACAACAGATGAGCTCGAAGCAAAAAAGTTTTTAGAGAAAAACAATCTTTTACACTGTTCTGCAGGGCATATAATGCACGAAAACTTACAATTAGGGACAGCAGTATTACAAGCTACTAATGCATCTGATTTAGATATGGATGCCATAAAAAAAGAAGGTATGAAATCTTTAATTATGCACGAAGTTGGGCATACTTTAGGTTTAAACCATAATATGAAAGCTTCACAATTATTTTCTCCTGCACAATTAGCTGATAAAGATTTTATCAAAGGTAAAGCTTTAACTGGTTCTGTGATGGATTATGCAGGGATTAACATTACTAATGACAGAAGTAAACAAGGACAGTATTATGATATGGCAGTTGGACCTTATGACATTTGGGCAATTCAATTTGGATACACACCTTTTAAATCTAAAACTGAAATGAACAATTTGCTAAACCAGTCTACAAAACCAGAATTAATTTTTGGTAATGATGCAGACGATATGCGTTCTTCTTCAAGAGGTATAGACCCAAGAGTTATGATTGGAGATTTATCTAATGATGCAATATCTTATTCTGTAAACAGGTTCAAGTTGGTTAACTCTATGTTAAAAGACTTTAAGACCAAATTTTTAAAAAATGGAGAAACTTATGAAGATTTAAGAAGAGCTTATTATACTTTACAAAACCAAACTGCAATTGCAGGTGGTGTAGTTGCAAGATATGTTGGAGGGGTTTATGTAGATAGAGCAAACATTGGACAACAAGGAGGTACACAACCTTATACTCCTGTAAGTTTAAAAGATCAAAAAAGAGCAATGAATGCCTTAAAAAATTACATTTTTGCTCCTAATGCTTTTGAAGCACCAAGAGATGTATATAATCATTTAGCAAGGCAAAGAAGAGGTTATAATTTCTTTGGCGGTCCTGAAGACCCAAAAATACACGAGCAAGTTATTGGATATCAAACCTATGTACTATCTCATTTAATGCATCCTAATACACTACAAAGATTGTCTAACTCAGAATTGTATGGAAACAAATACAAATTGTCAAATTTTATGTCAGACTTAAATAACATGATGTTTAAACCAGATGTTTATGGCAGTATAAATTCTTTCCGTCAAAACTTACAAGCGGTTTATACTAAAAGACTAATTGAAATGATTTCTGGAAGAACAAGTGGCAGGTTTACTGTAGCAGCAAAATCTATGGCTATTTACAACCTAAAAAACATAAAAACTTGGGTAAGTAATGGCACAGGAGATTTGGCGACAAAAGCACACAAAAATCACTTAAAAACGTTAATTACTAACGCCATGAAAGAAATTAAATAGATACATAAATAATATTTATCCAAACCGTAATCTTTTCGATTACGGTTTTTTTATTTTTACAGTATGGCAAAAATATTAATTACTGGCGGTACAGGTTTAGTGGGCAAACATCTTACACAATTATTACTTAAAAAAAATCATGAAGTAAGAATATTAACAAGAACTCCGAATAATAACAACGAGTTTAAGTGGGATATTGCAAACAATTATGTAGATGAAAAAGCTTTTAAAAACATTGATTATATAGTTCATTTAGCTGGAGCTGGAATTGCAGATAAAAAATGGACTAATGAAAGAAAAAAAGTGATTGTAAGTAGTAGAGTTGAATCTGCAAACTTAATATTTAGAAAAATTACTGAATTAAATGCAAATTTAAAAGGATTTATTTCTGCATCTGCAACAGGATATTACGGAGCCTTAACTTCTGACACTATTTTTACAGAAGATAACAATGCGGCAAATGATTTTTTAGGAAAGGTTTGTTTTGCTTGGGAAAATGCAGCCCACCAATTTAAAACCATACAAATACCTGTAACCATTCTAAGAACAGGAATTGTGTTAACTAAAAAAGGTGGCGCTTTAGAAAAAATGAAGACTCCCATAATATCTCCTTTAGGTTCTGGAAATCAATATATTTCTTGGATACATATTGATGATTTATGCAACTTATATCTTTTAGCTATAGAAAACAATTTAAAAGGAGTTTTTAATGCTGTTGCCCCAGAATTTCATACAAGTAAATCTTTTTCAAAAATTTTAGCAAAAGTGCTAAAACGTCCTTTTTTACCTCTTAATGTTCCTTCTTTTTTATTAAAACTTTTTTTTGGAAATATGGCTATTATTTTACTCGAAGGCTCAAGAGTGTCATCAAAAAAAATCGAAAAGAATGGGAGATATTCTTTTCGATTTTCTAAGCTAGAAAAAGCTTTAATCAATTTAAAATAAACCTATTTTAAATCGGTTTCTTTCATTTTTCCAAGCCAAGTTCTTCCTCCAAGTGTAGATTTATAATAAATATAATTTTTTTCTACTTTAGTAATTTCTATTTTCATCTTTGTGCCTCTTTTAAAAGGAAAATTTGGCAGATTAAAGTCTTCTATGGTAACATAAACTAAATCTTCTGCTACCCAGAAAAGTTTAGATTTTATAAAATGCTTTCTGTTATTATGAAACTCGTAATGTTCATTTCCTTTAAAAATAACATCTACATTTCCTCCATCATATTGATAACTATAGGTATTATCTTTTACCAAAGGCTGACCTTTAAATTCTTTTGCATCTTTATCTATAAAGTTTAAAGAGGTTGGGTTTAATGTCATTAAATAATCTTGAGCATTTACATAAATTGCAAATAATAAAATAAGTGTTAAGAATAATTTGTTTTTAAAATTTTTCATGTTTTTAAAATTTAGGGGTTAATTTAATATTTAGGGAATTTTTATTTTTTGAAGATTAAAAACCTTCACCTGGTTTTTCTAATGATGAAGCTTGAGCAGCCATAGGGCTTAAAAGAATAAATGTTCCTAAAGCAGTTAGTGCTGTATATTTGCCATAATTACCGATTTTTTTAAGAGCTTCTTTCCTTGAAATTTCGATCTCTTCTCTATTTATTTTTTGTTTCATTTTTTAAAGTTAAGGGTTACTCTAAAATTATTTTTTTTCTTATTTTTTTACTATCAGATTTAACTTCTATAAAATAAACTCCTGATTTTAAGTTAGGCAGTTTAATTTCTTGTACTTGTTGTTCTAATAAGTTTTGATTAAAAACTACTTTTCCTAAAATTGATATTACTTTTAAAGTAGCTTTTAAGGTATTAATACCAATTACTTTTACAGAGTTTTTTTCTGTTTTGTAAATTTTTATTGCAGTTTTATTTATAAAACTTTCTGAAGTTAGCGTTTCAGATGTTGTGTGGAGGTAAAATCGTTTACCATCTTCTATATCTTCTACAACTGTTATGCTATATGCAGAGTTGTTTTCATCAATTCTTACAAAAACATTTTCTTCTTTATCTTCTAAGTATACTTTTATTCCGTTAGGAATATTTTTAAAATCTGCAGTAAAAGTAATTTCAGAATCTTTTTTTGCATTTACTCCAACAGGAACAACCATAGTATTAAAATTATTGTCTGGAAGTGCTTGTAAAGCATATTTAGTATCATCATCTCCAATTACTAAATGAGTATATAAACTAAACGAAGAGCTATTTGCATTAAACAAACCTGCATCATAGCCCTCATCTAAGCCAATAGTAGTCCCAGTAATATATTTAATATCTGTACTTTTTTCACTTGCTCCATTATTAACTTTTAGTTTAATTTCAAACCTATCTGAGTTTCCTCTTAAAAAATAATCTCCAGTTTGATGGCTCTGCATATTTTCATTTATTACTACATTTCCATTAGAATTTACTTTAACAAAATAACCTTGACCTGGAGCTAAGTATTTTTCATCTGAAGCATTATTTATAGGTTTGTATGATTTTGATACTGTATCCCAGAAATAAATCGCTTTAAAACCAGATTGTAGAATAGAAAAATTTACATCTAAAATATTATTTACATTGTCTGCTAAGTCATTAACATTTATAAAATTAGGGTAAGGGTTACCTATTAAATTCCAACCATTAGAACCAATAGTAACATTTTTTGAAACATTATTTGTATTTACGCTTCCTGTAAAAGTGGTATTGTCTGCTGTAGATAATCTAATAGAATGTCCCATACCTGAAACAAAATTACCAGATGTAGTAGTTCCGTTTTGATAATATTCCCAACCTGGAGTAACATTATTATATGTACCTAACCCTCTATTATTTCCAGAACCAACTGCTAAAGGATTTGCTGATGCAAAAGCATCGATATCTTGATTTTCAACAGGACTTGATATTAAATGCCAATTTGAATTGTCTTTAATATATCTATTATAAGTAATATTACCTGTTGAATTTCCTTGTACAATTAAAGAACCACTTTGTGTAGCATTAGAGTTAACATTAATAGCTCCTGTAGTAGTTAAATTGCCTGTAATTGTAATAGATTTCCCTGAACTAATATTTAAAGTTCCTGCTACAGAAACATTACTTACAGTAATATTTTCCATATTTAAATTTGCTGTTTTTCCAGAAGGTATAGAAATATTATCTGTAGCCATTGGAAGTCTTCCTAAACTCCAATTAGATATAGTAGCCCAATTACCTGAATTAGCAGTAAAACTATTAGTTACAGGATCATTATTTATAGTTATAGAAACCTCTTTCTTATAATAATCTCCAACATTTAAAGCAACATATGCAACTGTATAGGTACCTGTTGATGAAGCAGAAACGTCTATTTGCCCTGTTGATGAATTTATCGATAATCCAGAAGTGCTTGAAAAAGTTCCGCCAGAAATTCCAGAAATTGTTGGTGTTGGGTCTATTCCAAAAGTTGAATAACTACTTGAATCATAAGTAAATTTTGAAAAATCATTATAATGCAACTCTATAAAATTTTCTATAACCTTAGCATAATCTCTCGAAAAATAAGGTATAGTTGCACTTCTTGAGTCAGATCTACCATAAACAGAGGTATATGCAGATCCTAGATCTCTTACTCTTCTGTTTACCTCTGTCATAATACCATCTATGGTACCTCCTCCTCCATTTACAGAACCTCCTCCACCAACAACTGAGTTTGCTGTACCAATGTTTCCTGAACCATGTCTTATATTACTGTAATAATCACCTGCAAAGTAAGAGTTGTTTCCGGGGTTTGTGTCATCACAAGAACCTTGATCCGAGCCCGTTTTAATATGACTCGGAACGGTTCTATACCCCACGCCTCTACTACATCCAGCATGCCCTAAAGCTGCATATTCTGTACCACCAGTGGTTTGCATTAATCCTCCAAAACTTTCTGCACCTCTAATTAAGTCTTCGAATGTTAAGTTTTGGATGTTATTACTTATTAAATTTTTTATTGTAACTTTAGATAATTCTGATGCATTTGTAGCTGTATTATTTAAGTCTTCATCAAAAGAACTACTGCTTAAATTATAGCCTGCCTCTATTCTTGGAATAGAATGACTTTGTCCATGCAAATCTATATATAACCCTTTTCCAAATTTACTTGTTACATCTGCGCTTGCTTGGTCTATAAACCCATGGTAAGCATCAAAATATGGTTCAGCAGAAGAGTTTCCACAAGTAGCTATACTTTTATTTCTATTTGGGTCTAATTTATTTCTTCTTAAATTATTGATTATTATATAGGGATATACTCCAAATTCATCATAACATTTCTTTTGAATTTCTCTAATTAGAACATCAGTATTGTCATCCATTTCTCCAGTTCCACAACCTCTTGTTGCAAGTTCGCTTCCTGTTAAAGTTCCTCCATGAGGTGCAGAAATAATTACTGGCATTGTACCTGGTATGTATTCTATATATTTTTTTGATGCATTGTAATAAGTAGAAGCTACAATTCTAACAGTATATGTATATACTTTTGGGCAACTTCCGTTTGTTGTATAAGAAACTGTATAAAACCCTGGTGTAGAATCAGATACATCTATTAAACCAGTAGAAGCATTTATGCTTAAACCAGATGTTGATGAAAATATCCCGCTTTGACCTGTTGTTGTTGGAGATATATCTGTATCATTTTGAGTGGCAAAAGAAAAAGTATAAGCAAAAGTTGCAACGTCTCCATCTGTAATAGATACATTTACTGTAGCACTATTTTGATCAGGAGCAGTTGTTGTATAAGTAACCACATAATTACCCAATGTAGAAGCTGAAAGGTCTATTTGTCCTGTAGTTGAATTTAACGCTAAACCAGATGTAGATGAAAATGTGCCTCCAGTTTCTCCTGTAATAGTTGGTGTAGGGTCTGATTCTGATTGGCAATAACCAGATTTAGAATAACTAAAAGAGGCGTCATCTAATGAATCTATGGTTAATGAATAATCGAATGTAATTTCTGTATTTGCGCTTGCATTGTTTGAAAAATCTCCATTAAAACTAAACTCTTCTGTTCCTTCTACAAATATTTTACCATAAGAACCTGTTCCATTCCAATCATCTCCGTAATTATCATAAACTCTAACTGTGTAGGTTCCGTTTGGAAGACTTACAGTATTTGAATTTTTATTTAAATAAGAAGTATTTGAACCGTTGCCATAATTGTGATCGATAGAGAGAACAACAGTATTGGATGAGTTAATAATCTCCATTTTGTTCTCTCCAGAATAGTTTACCCAATTTACATTAATGTAAACATCTGATTGAGAAAATATTGAAAATGTTACCGAAAAAAATATTAAGACGATTGTTAATCTTAAAAAATTGTAGGGAAATTTTTTAATCATTAGTTTAGGGGCAAAAAGAGTATTTAATTAATACTTAACTTTTAAATTTTAGGGGTTAATTGATTATTAATTTTTCCAAATATATATATTTTTTTTTAAATCAAATAAAAAAATAAAAAAACTAAAAGATAGATTTAATATTTAATGCTACTTCACTCCAAGTTTTAGAAACACCGTCTGCTCCTTTATGTAAATCTTTACATACTGTATTTAAAGAGTTTAGAGCCTCTACTGCATTCCATTTTGTAACATCCATAGTTGCATTCATCATAAAAGTATTTTTTTCTATTGTATAAGAAAAAGGTACTTTATTAGAAACTCCATTCATTTTAATATTGGTATAACCTGTAGAATCGTTCTCTAAAACTAACTTACCAGATAACAGTTTTGTATTGTCCATAACTGCAAAAAAGAATTTTTTAATTTTAAAATCTCTGCTTGTATCTTTTGTAAAGATACTACTAACTGGTATCGAAAATTCTGTATTATTTATTGCTTCTTTAATTGAATTTCCTTCTCCTCCAGAGTTAATATCGACTTTTTTAAACTGACCTCCAACTGGTATTTTCTCTGTAGTTTTATAAGCTGTAAAATTAATTTCATTTTTAGCTTTTTTTAATGAAAAAGCAGCTGTACTCTTATTTTGATTAACTTTATTCTCTTTGCTATAATCGGGTTTTTTTTCTGATTTACATGCTGAAAAATTAAAAACTAATGCTGTTAGTACTGATAAGATGATTACTTTTTTCATAATTAATCTGTGTTATTTAAAACTGTATTTGCTAATTTTATATATTCTTTTTTTGCTTCTTCAGATGACATACCATTTAGTTGCATCCAAGCATTAAATTTAAATGCACTTCTAACGTTTAAATTACTATTTAAAGTAAATTTATTCCCAAAATTAGCTTGTTTGTAATATGCATAAAATTTAAGCATTACATCTGGAGCAATGGCTTTTTTTAATTCTGATATTTTATCAAAAGCTTCGTTAAACTTCTTGTCTAAATCAGTATCCATTACTATTACTTTTGGGCAATAACTTGTTCTCCTCCTTTTACCTTATCTCCTAAAGTAATATTTAATTTAGTTCCTAAAGGAAGAAATATATCTACTCTTGAGCCGAATTTTATAAACCCAGCATCTGTTCCTTGTATAACTTTATCATTTACTTTAGCGTAGTTAACTATTCTTTTTGCTAAAGCTCCAGCTATTTGTCTGTATAAAATATCTCCAAAAGATGTGTTATTAACAACAACTGTTGTTCTTTCGTTTTCTGTTGATGCTTTTGGATGCCAAGCAACCAAATATTTTCCAGGATGATATTTACTGTATTTTATGGTTCCGCTCATAGCGTACCTGGTAACATGTACATTAATTGGCGACATAAAAATTGACACCTGTAGTCTTTTATCTTTAAAATACTCTGGTTCTTCTACTTCTTCTATAACTACAACTTTACCATCTACAGGAGCAACTAAAACATTGTCATTTAAAGGAGCTACTCTTTTGGGGTTTCTGAAAAACTGTAAAATAATAATTAAAAAAACAATAATTGTAATTTGAATTGTTTTAACCAACCAAGGAATATCAATAAATTTTTCTGCTAAAATAACACCTACTAAAGATAAAATTAAAGCTGTAATTATTATTTTATATCCTTCTTTGTGAAAACCAATCATACTTAAATTATAAAATTAATATACAAATATACAAACGGAGCAACAAACAACAAACTATCTAATCTATCTAAAATTCCTCCATGACCTGGCATAATATTTCCACTGTCTTTAATATTTGCCTGCCTTTTAAACTTAGACTCTACTAAATCTCCAACAGTACCCACAACACTTACTATAATGGCTATAATTAACCAATTTAAAACTGTAAATTCCGTATTAAACTTACTTATTGCAAATGCCGCTAATAAGGCAAAAACTAAGCCTCCAATAAAACCTTCAATAGTTTTTTTTGGTGATACAGAAACAAATAGTTTATTTTTTCCAAAGTTTTTTCCTACTAAAAATGCAAAACTATCATTAACCCAAATCATCACTAAAATACTAATCATTAAATTAGGATGATATTTACCTTTATAGATTGGCAGCAATGCTAAAAATAACATAGAAAAAACAAGGTATCTGATTAACAAGCCCAATTTTGCTCTGTCGTTTGAGAAAGTAATTTCTTTTTTTGCAAAGAGTTGAAACATTAAATAAAATGAAGATAATAATGTAATTATTAAAATTACTTTTATAGCATAGTTTTCTGGTCTTTTTAACATTAAAAATAATGCCAAGGCAAAAAATATATATCCAACAAAGCCTTTAAATTGTATTAGCTTACTAAATTCCCAAATGCATAAAAAACTAAATAGCGAAATTAAAATTACGTACGATTCTTTTGAAAAAAGAATAGCAGATAAAAATATTAAAACGTAAATAATGCCTGAAAAACTCCTTCTTAAAAGGTTGCTCATATTATAAATCTTCTAATAGCAGCAAATATAAGTTTTTTGAGTTACTGTTTCCGTAGTTTAAGAAATTATCGTCATTTTTATCAACTCCATAATTTTTTATGGCAGAGATATTGGTGGGTAATTTCTCTTTGTAATTTATTTTAATACCAGTTAATCCTTGCCCCATATCTTTAACCAACTGACTCGTAGTGGCATAGACTATAAAGTTTTCGGGCATTTCAGAAAGTTTTATGCTTTTTAACTGGTTTGAAGAAAATAGAATATCTCCATTATCTGCAATTAAGTGTTCGCATGTTGTAAACACAGGAGTTGTAGCTTTAAAATCTTTAGATACTTTAAATTCTTTTTTATTTGAAAAAGCAACTAAATTATCGTCTAAAAGTGTAACTTCTTTCCAGGAATTTTCAACTAAAATATTCTTTAAATTTTCAGATACTTCTTCATTTTTTAAACAATATAAAAATTTACCTCCTTTTTCGACAAAATTATGCACAAAAAGATCATCTAAAGATAGATCTACTTCTTGCTTTTGAATTTCCTTATCCTCTTTTATAGGGATATTGAATAGTTTCTTAAAAAAATTCATTCAATTAAAGATATTTATAATTCTTCAGAATTCTGATTTATTGAGGGAATATCTTTTTTCTCTTCTATTATATTATCAATTTTTTCTTCAACTTCTTCAAAAGGTCTTTTTCCAAATATTTTTTCTAAATCGTCTTTAAAGATAACTTCTTTTTCTAATAATAGTTCAGCTAAAATAGTTAATTTCTCTTTATTTTTCTTTAATAGCTCAATTGCTCTTATATATTGAGCTTCTATCATCTTAGAAATTTCTTTATCAATTTTTTGTCCAGTTTCTTCGCTGTAAGGTTTCACAAAGGCATCATTTCCTGAAGAATCATAGTAAGTAATATTACCCACTTCTTCATTTAAACCATATACAGTAACCATAGCTCTCGCTTGTTTTGTTACTTTTTCTAAATCGCTTAAAGCCCCTGTAGAAATTTTATCAAAAATAATTTTCTCTGCAGCTCTACCTCCTAAAGTTGCACACATTTCATCCAACATTTGTTCAGTTTGCACAATCATTCTTTCTGCTGGTAAATACCAAGCAGCACCTAAAGATTGCCCTCTTGGAACTATTGTTACTTTTACTAATGGAGCTGCGTGTTCTAACATCCAACTAACAGTTGCATGGCCCGCTTCATGAAAAGCAATTACTTTTTTCTCTTTTGGCGTAATTACCTTATTTTTCTTTTCTAAACCGCCTACAATTCTATCTACCGCATCTAAAAAATCTTGATGCTCTATCAATTTCTTACTATTTCTTGCCGCAATTAAGGCTGCTTCATTACACATATTTGCAATATCAGCACCAGAAAAACCAGGTGTTTGTTGTGCTAAAAATTCTACATTTACATCATCACTTAATTTTAGAGGTTTAATATGTACTTCAAAAATCTCTTGACGTTCTTTAATGTCTGGTAAGTCTACATATATTTGACGATCGAAACGTCCTGCACGCATTAAAGCTTTATCTAATACATCTGCTCTATTGGTTGCTGCAAGAACAATTACATTAGTATCTGTACCAAAACCATCCATCTCAGTAAGCAATTGATTTAATGTATTTTCTCGTTCATCATTACCTCCAGTCATACTATTTTTACCACGAGCTCTACCAATAGCATCAATTTCATCAATAAATATTATTGAAGGTGATTTTTGCTGTGCTTGTTTAAATAAGTCTCTTACTCTTGAAGCTCCTACACCTACAAACATTTCTACAAAATCTGAACCAGATAAAGAGAAAAAAGGAACACCAGCTTCTCCTGCAACTGCCTTAGCCAGTAATGTTTTTCCAGTTCCTGGAGGACCAACTAATAAAGCTCCTTTCGGAATTTTACCTCCTAAAGAAGTATATTTTTCTGGGCTTTTTAAGAAATCTACAATTTCTTGCACTTCTTCTTTTGCTCCTTCTAAACCTGCTACATTCTCGAAAGTAGTTTTAACTTTGGTATCTTTATCAAACAATTTTGCTTTAGATTTTCCAATGTTAAAAATTTGACCTCCGCCACCACCTCCAGCTCCGCCTCCAGACATTCTTCTCATAAAAAACAACCAAATGGCTATTAATATGATGAATGGAAGAAAACCTAAAATGGTTTCGAACATACTTGTACGTTCTATATTTTCTTTGTCAAAATCAAGATTTTTTTCTTGTTTTACCTTTTCTATATTGTTTTCAAAGTTTTGTAAATCTCCAAAGTTATATTCGAACAAAGATGACCCTTTTGAATAAAAAGCAGAACTTACCATTTTCTTGTAACGTTCTTTACTTAGAGCTTCATCTTTAATATAAATTTGTGCTAAATTGTTGTTAACTACCACAATTTTTTTTATGTCATTTTCTCTTAATATTTCATTAAACTCGTTTTTTGAAATATTTTTTGAAGCTAAATCTCCACTATTAAAAAATTGAACTGCTATTATTGCAATAAAAATGGCTGCATAAATCCAGTACGCGTTAAACTTAAATTTAGGCATATTTGAATTATTATCTTTCTTTGAATCGCTCATTTATCTTAAAATCAAAAAATTAAACTGGATTTATTTCTGTTATTTTGGCATCTCCCCATAGACTCTCTATATCGTAAAATTCTCGAACATGCTTTTGAAAAATATGCACTACAACGTGAACATAATCCATTAAAACCCATTCTGAATTTGACTGACCTTCTATATGCCAAGGTTTATCTTTCAGTTCTTTACTTACTATTTTCTGAACCGAACCAGAAATTGCATTTACTTGTGTATTAGAACCACCAGAGCAAATTATAAAATAATCGCAAACGGTATTCTCTATATCTCGTAAGTCTAATAATTGAATATCTTCTCCTTTAACTTCATCAATCCCTTTTATGATTGCTGCAATTAAATTGTCTTTACTTACTTGTGTTTTTGTCATTAACTTTTTTCTAATTAAACGCAAAGTTATTATTTTTTTGCGACTATTTTATGTAATATTACAGTAGTTTACACTTTATTTAACAGTTGAAAATAATCAAACTTAGTGCCATTGATTCTACCAATTCTTTTTTGAAAGATTTGGCACAAAATTCTATATTAGAAAATTATACGGTTGTAGTTACTAAAAATCAAACTAAAGGCAGGGGGCAACAAGAAAATAAATGGGTTACAGAACCACTTAAAAACCTAACTTTCAGCATTTTTATAAAGTTTAACAGATTAAAAACTCATCAAAAAAAATACTTAAACTTTGCCATTTCTTTAGCAATTTATGATGTGCTTTCGAATAAAAAAATCGATAAAGTTGCTATAAAATGGCCTAACGACATTCTGTCAGCAAATAAGAAAATTTGCGGTATTTTAATTGAAAATACTTTTATTGGAGATAGAATTAAAAATTCTGTAATTGGCATTGGTTTAAACGTAAATCAAGAAAAATTTTCAGATAATTTAAAAAATGTTACCTCATTAAAGTTAGTAACTTCTAAGCATTACAATTTAGATAATTTGCTAAACGATATTTTAAGTAAAATACAAGAAAAAATAGCATTGTTAGAAAACAATCAATTTGAAATCTTAGAGGAAAACTATTTGAAAGTTTTGTATAAAAAAAATATTCCGACAATGTTTAAAAACTGTCGGAATGAGATTTTTATAGGAATAATTACTGGAATTTCTACTGATGGCAAATTACAAATTCAATTAGAAGATACTTCTATTAAAGAATTTGGTATTAAAGAAGTTTCTTTTCTTTAAAGTTTACCAATATTTTCTGTTAGTGTATCTACAAATTTAGTTAATGGTTTTTTAATCATCATTGCCATCATTGGGTTAAAATCGCCATTGAAGTTTAACTGAATTTCTGTTTTATTTTCTGCTATCTCATTGATATCTGCAGCTAAAGTAAATGGTAACTTACTACTTGCAGCACCTAAAGTAATGTTAGAAAATTCTGTTTTTTCTTTTAAAACCAATCTAATTTCTGGCATTCCAGGTAAACCAAATAGAAAAGAATCTCCATCAACTTCAAATTTCTGAATGTTCTCTGGCATTATTTCTTTAAAATTGTTTAAATCAGAAAAAAAAGTAAACACTTCTTTTGCAGGTTTTTCTACTGTAATCGTATTTCCGTTTATATTCATTCTCTTATATTATTGATTCCATTTACTTGGATTTTTTCTCCAATCATTTAAAGTAACTAACTCTTTTTGAGTTACATAACTGCTATCTAAAGCTTGTTCTAACAAGTTTTCGTAATTACTTAAAGTAGTTAAACTTACATTTTCCTTTTCGAAATTTTTATCAGCTATATCAAATCCGTAAGAAAAAATTGCTACCATACCTTTAACAACTGCTCCAGCTTCTTTTAAAGCTTCTACAGCATTTAAACTACTGTTTCCAGTACTAATTAAATCTTCGATAACTACAACATTCTGACCACTTTCTAAGTGCCCTTCTATTTGGTTTTTTCGACCGTGTTTTTTTGGTTCTGGTCTTACGTAAATAAACGGAACACCTAATTCTTGAGCCACCAAAATTCCGATAGCGATTGCGCCTGTAGCAACACCAGCAATTACATCTGGCTTACCATATTCTAATTCAACAATTTTTGCAATTTCTTCTTTTAAAAAAACACGAACTGGAGGATAAGATAGCGTAACTCTGTTATCGCAATATATTGGCGATTTCCAGCCTGATGCCCAATTGAAAGGTTCATTTGGGCTCAACTTTATTGCTTTGATTTGCAATAAAAGTTCGGCTGTTTTTTTTGCCGTATCTTTGTTTAAAATCATATCGCAAATGTATAAAGTTTTTGTAAATGATGCCCTAATAATTCTTACTTCTTCTTCACAAAAAGAAAATAATTTCCCTACACATTCTTTTAAAAACATTAGTTTTAATAAAATTCTTAAACAACTAAAAAGTAAAGAAATTAAAGGTATAAATTTATATTCTACTGATTTAGAGAAAGATTGGGAGTCTTTTTGCTCAAATTTAGAAGTAATTCCTGCAGCTGGTGGTTTGGTTTTAAACAAAAAAAAAGAGGCTTTATTTATTTATAGAAATAACGTTTGGGATTTGCCTAAAGGTTGGATTGAAAAAGGAGAAACCAAAGAAATAGCAGCGATTAGAGAAGTTGAAGAAGAGTGCGGAATATCAAATTTAAAATTGATAAAACCTTTATTAACAACACATCATATTTATTTTTATAAAGGTGTAAAATTAAAAGAAACATACTGGTTTTTAATGACTTCTAATTGTGTAAATAAATTAATCCCTCAAACTGAAGAAGGTATTACAGAGGTTGCTTTTAAAGATGAAACAGAAATCTCTGAAATTTTACAAAACTCTTATGCAAATATCAAATTAGTTTACGATACTTATAAACAAGGATAGTTTTCTCAAAAAACATTCTATCTTTGCCGACTTCTAAAAACAACCAAAATTATGACCGAATTCATTACCAAACGTGTAAAAAACGTAAGAAACGATGTGTTATCTGGAATTACTGTTGCTTTAGCGTTAGTACCAGAAGCTGTAGCATTTGCCTTTGTGGCAGGTGTTGATCCGCTTGTAGGATTATATGCAGCTTTTATGATTGGTTTAATAACCTCAATTTTTGGGGGTAGACCAGGAATGATTTCTGGTGCAACAGGTGCATTAGCAGTAGTTATGGTTTCTTTAGTATCTGAAGGAAATACTATGGGAAATCCTGAAGAAAATTTAGGCTTATACTATCTTTTCTTAACGGTTATTTTGATGGGAATTATTCAGTTTTTAGCAGGAGTTTTAAAATTAGGAAAATTTGTACGTTTAATTCCACATCCAGTAATGATGGGGTTTGTAAACGGGTTGGCTATTGTAATTTTCTTATCTCAATTGGGTATGTTTAAACAAAGAGTTAATGGTGAAAAAGTTTGGTTAGAAGGCAACTCTCTATGGTATATGATTGCTTTAGTTGCATTAACAATGCTCATTATGTGGGGATTACCAAAAATAAAAGCTACAAAAAAACTACCAGAAGCATTAATTGCTATTTTGGTAGTTTCAGCAATTGTAATTTTCTCTAATTTAGATGTGGCTACAGTTGGTTCTTTTATTAGAGATGGTGGTGGAGAGGGTTTAAAAGGTGGTTTTCCTGTTCCTGTTTTAGAGACTTTTACAAACATTCCATTAAATTGGGAAACGTTAAAATTTATCTTTCCTTATGCTTTAATTTTAGCAGCAATTGGTTTAATTGAATCTTTAATGACCTTAAATTTAATTGACGATTTAACAGAAACTCGAGGAAATTCTAACCGCGAATGTATGGCACAAGGTGGCGCAAATATTATTACTGGTTTGTTTGGTGGAATGGGCGGTTGTGCAATGATTGGGCAATCTATTATAAATATAAAAGGTGGTGGACGTGGACGTTTGTCTGGAATTACTGCTGCTGTTTTCTTATTAATGTTTATTCTATTTGCTTCATCTTACATAGAGCAAGTTCCTATTGCAGCTTTAGTTGGCGTAATGTTTATGGTAGTTATTGGAACATTTGCGTGGTCTAGTTTTAGAGTTATAAATAAAATTCCAAAAACAGATGTTTTTGTATTAATATTAGTATCTTCTTTAACCGTAATTTTTGATTTAGCAATTGCTGTAATTTCTGGAGTAATTGTATCTGCTTTGGTTTTTGCTTGGGAAAACGCAAAACGTATTAGAGCCAGAAAACGTTACAGAGAAGATGGTACTAAAGTTTACGAAATTTGGGGACCACTTTTCTTTGGAAGTATTGCTGCTTTTAATGATAAGTTTGATGTTAAAAACGACCCAGAAAATATAGAAATTGATTTTGTTGAAGCCAGAGTTTCTGATCATTCTGCAATTGAAGCAATTTTTGCTTTGGTAGAAAAATATCACGCAGTTGGTAAGAAAATTACTTTAAAACATTTGAGTGAAGATTGTAAATTATTACTATATAAATCGAGTCCAATTTTTACAGATATTATTGAAGAGGATATAGATGACCCTCGTTATCACTTAGCCGCAAATCCAGAAGATTTTCCTAAACCTTTGGGAGAGTATAAGTTTTAAACCATCCCTTCATCAATTAAAGGTAAACTCCTAACACGTTTACCAATAGCATTAAAAATAGCGTTACAAATTGCAGGTGCTATCACAGGTACCCCAGGTTCACCTACCCCAGTTGGCGGTTCATGCATTTTATCCATAATAGCAACATGAATCTTTGGAGCATCTTTTATTCTTGTCATTTGATAATCAAAGAAATTATTTTGCTCAACAGCACCTTCTTTTGTAGAAATTTTACCATATAAAGCTATTGACATGCCAAAAATGGCTGCTCCTTCTAACTGGTTTCTAATATTATCTTTATTCAGTGCTAAACCACAATCTATGGTTGTCCAGACATTTTCTACTTTTACTTTTCCGTTATTTACAGAAACCTCAACAGCAGTTGCTACATAACTGTAAAAACTATAATGAATGGCAACTCCTATACCATGATTTTCTGGTAACGATTGCCCCCAATTCGACATTTTCGCAGTACTTTTTAACACTTCTTTCATTCGTTTAGAATCGTAGGGAAATTTTGATTTTCCTTTTACAACTCTATCTTTTCCAATTAAATTTAGATGTAACTGAACTGGATCTATTTTAGCAGTACTTGCCAATTCATCAACAAAAGAGTTATTTCCAAACCCACTATGAATATGAACCACAGAACGTAACCATCCAATTCTTAAATTCGACTCTGCTCTAATATTTTCTAATTGAAAATTAGAAATTTTATATGGATTATTGGTAAAACCTTGATTTAATTCTAACCCAGAAGCATAATCTGACATCGGTTTAAAAGAAGATATAATAGATGGAAAACCAACTCTCTGTAACCAACCTAACACTTGTCCGTTATTATCTAATCCTCCTTTTAAATATTGCACACTTGTAGCATGATAAAAACTATGCTTAATATCATCTTCACGAGTCCAAACAACTTGAACTGGTGCATTTATTTTTTTTGATAAAGCCACAGCTTCCACCACAAAATCAGATTTTGATTTTCTACCAAAACCACCACCTAAAAAAGTAACGTTAACAGTAATACTTTTTATAGGAATTTCAAAAAAATGTGCTAATTCTGCTCTTGCCGTTTGCGGGTCTTGCAATGGTGCCCAAATCTCAATTTTATTTTCTTGAAACCAAGCTGTTGCATTAGGCACTTCCATTGGTGCATGAACTAAAAAAGGAACTTGATAAGTAGCTTCTATAACTTTTTCTGATTTTGTAAACGCAGTGTTTATATTGCCTGAACTTCCTATAACTAATTTTCCTTTTTGACGAACTCTTTTTCTTAATTTCTTTTGAAAATCTTCAGAATTAAATGCATGATTTTCTCCATAATTCCATTCAATGTTTAAATTTAGTTTTCCTTGAAAAGCAGACCAAGTATTGTTTGCAATTACTGCAACACCTCCTAAAGCACCAAAAAACTTGCCCACTGGCGGAACAATTCTGTCTAATTCTATTACTTTTTCTACTCCTGCTGTCTTTTCAGCATCTGATGTATCTACAGCTTTGACTGTTCCAAAAGTAACTGGACATCTTGCTATTGCTGCAAATTTTAGATTTGGTATTCTTACATCAATTCCATAAGTAGCTGTTCCGTGAGTAAAATCTTTTAAATCGACACTTTTTAAGGTTTTCCCAATGTATTTAAAATCTTTAACTTTTTTTAGTTGAATAGTTTCTTCTAAAGGAACATCTATTTTTTTAGCTTCATCAACCAAATTGCCAAAAGAAATTTTATCATTAGTAAGCGTATTTATAACAAAATGATTTTCTGCTTTACAATCTACTTTTTGGATATTCCACTTTTTGGCAGCTGCTGTAATTAACATCATTTTGGCAGCAGCTCCCATTTTACGCATTGGCTCTAAAATGGTTCTTACACTTCTTGAGCCATCAGTATTTTGATTGCCATATTTAGCATTTCCTGTGGCTTGTTTTACAGAAACGTATTTCCAATCTGCTTCCATTTCATCAGCAATTGCAGAAGCCAAAGAAGTTCTGATTCCTTGCCCCATTTCTGAACGAGAAGCAATTAAAGTTACGTTTCCGTTTTTTTCTAAATGAATGAATAAATTGGGTGTAAAAACACCTTCTATTTGTGGAATAAACTCTTTTTTATCTGAAGACAAATTACATCCTAATAAAATACCACCAGAAGCTAAACCAAATAATTTTACAAAATCTCTGCGGTTTATTTGTTGAATTTTGCTCATGTTGCTTGATTTTTAAGTTCAACCGCTTTGTAAATTGCTTTTCGAATTCTCGTGTACGTTCCACATCTACAAATATTACCACTCATTGCATCATTTATATCTTTATCTGTTGGATTTTGAACGGTATCTAACAAAGAAGTAGCTGCAATTAATTGCCCTGATTGACAATACCCACATTGCGGAACATTAACATCGTTCCAGGCTTGTCTTAAAAACTCTAAATTTTCTGAAGACCCTTCTATGGTAAATATTTCTTTTCCAACTGCATAAGAAACAGGCATACTGCAAGATTTTATCAGCTTTCCATCAATCAAGATAGAGCATGCTCCACATTGTGCTACTCCACAACCAAATTTAGTACCTGTTAAACCTATGATATCTCTAATTGCCCATAATAAAGGCATATCATCTTGTACATCAACCGTGTAAGATTTTCCGTTAATTGATAAAATTTTGCTCACTTGTAAATATTTTAGAGTTACAAGTTACATTTTTTCAATTAAAATATTATTCTAAAATAACACTTTTAAATCCATCTTTAAGATTGGTAGTTCTTAAACTCGGTACAATACTGTAATTTCTTTTTATAAATTGAATTTGTTTGTTATTAACCGTTGGTAATTCTCCATTACCAGATGTCCAGAAATAACTTTCTTCAGAAGGTGAATTGAATCTAAAATTGTTTACTGTATACTCTTTGAATTCTAAACTCATACTTGAGTTTGGGCTGGGTTTTACAATATTAACAAGTTTTAAAATACTTGTTTTAGTATTTGTTTTTTTAATAGTTGTATAACTGCTTAATTTTAGTTCGGTAAAAAAAGGAACTAAACAAAAACAGAAGCCAAAATAGATTAATAAAACGATAATCTTTTCTTTTTTAATAAACCATACAAGAATTTGAATACTTAAAAACAACATAAAAAAGAAAAAGAACCTATACTGAGGAGAAAACTTCCATGCTAAAATAAAGTGAAATAGAGCAAAACAATAAATTAAAAAAAGAGGTTTTTCTTTACTCTTAACATACCATAAAAAAGGAAACAAACTTAATAAAGTTATAAAAAAAGCATTTATTAAACCGTTAATTTTAAAAGAGTTTAACCAAAGAATAAATAACTGAAAATTAGATAGATGTTTTACTTCCTTGTAATCAAAAGCAGCACTATATGTACCATTTTTAAATAACGTAACTATTTCTGTTGGTACTTTCCAATCTACATCTACAATATCAAAAAATTCTAATGGATATAACAAATATCCAGTTAGAATAGTATTCTTTATTAAGAAAAGTAAGACTACAAGACATGATAATATTAGTGGTTTTATTAATTTATTTTTTAAGTTCTGATAATGCTTTATCAATAAAGTTAATGGTAATAAAATTAGAATACAGGTTGTGATTTTTATCACAAAAAGAAAAATTGTGAGTATTAAAATAACTACAAATGTTGAAAAATCTATTTTTTTATAATTTTTTATAAAGAGATAAAAAAGAATCTGACTTATTAAAAATACTGGCAAATCTGGAGATGGCGCATTTATAAAGAAAATTAAAAATGGTATAGAGATTAAAGTAGTTCCTATATACAGGTCATATAATTTTTTAGAGGTATTATAATTTTGCAATTTTTGAAAACAAAACAAAGAAAATAGTACTAATAAGAATCCATTTAAATCGTTAAAATTAGTTTCAAAAAAAGGAAATGTAAAAGAAGCTTGCAGTATATGCCAACTTGAGGTTTGTGCAAAAAAGATGTGTAGATTTCCTAAACCTTTTACAAAGCCATACTCATTTAGCCACTTTATAGTTTGCAAGTAATAACTCTCATTATCAAAAATTGAGGGAACACTTGCAGACATTGTCAAAGAAGCTATAAAAACAATTGCAAGACCTAACTTATACTTCTTTTTAAATGAATTGAATGTATCCTTAAATTTATAAAGAAGATTTTTAATTTTCTTTCTAAAAAAAAGTAAACTAAAAAAATTAATACTAAAAAAAACGATATAAAAAACAAAATTTAGTGGCAAAAAAAGTGCATAAATCCAAGCAAAAACAGAAATTAAAAACAACCCTAAAACATGGTGAGTTGTAAAATTTTCATCATTTATTTTTACTATTTTTTTGACTATAAAACCAAAATTTAGTGAACTTATAAATATATATATCCAGTTTATTAATATTAGGAGCATAATTAAGTTTTATTTAGTGTAAGATAGAAATTTACTATTTATAAAACCTTAAAAACTGGTAATCGTAAATGCGCTTTTTCGTAATGAGAAGATTTCTTGTATAAAAAATTTAACTGCATTCTTGGGTTTTTAGCAAAATTTTTATCCGTTTTTAGTTTCTCTTCAAACGCTTCTTTTATTCGAGGATTTTTAGCTAAAATTTCTTCGGCAATATCTTCAAAAACATACGCAGAATAACCTTCTTTTTGCTGTAAAATGGTGTCGAAGAAATTCCAGTTAAAAAAAGAATCTGTTGCCTCTGGCTCTAAGGTTTCTAATAGATACCGAATTCCGTTCTGATTTGTTGGAATGTATAAATCTCCTTTTTTAAATTGAATGTTCTGAGTTACTGATTTTACAATTGTGTTATAATGTAAATAATGCCCTTCATAGGCAGAAGTTCTTGTTTTGTAATCTGCAATATGATTTACCTCAACAGTAATTGTTGTGTCTTTATCGAACCTTATAAACTCAATTTTGTTGTTTTTTAATCGTTCAATAATTCTATGCCAACCTTGTTGTAAAATATAAGCTTTAGGTATTGCTATCTTTTTTGTTGCCGCAAAGTTATTAAAGTAATTTATTTGTTTTGTAAAAGGTTTTGTTTTATCGTAAAACAACCTTTTTCCTGTTGTTACTTTACTTTTTATAATTTCTGCTTCAAATCCTTTAAATTGTAGTTCGGTTGAATTTTCTCTATCTACTTTATAAGCTATAGGATAAGTTCTTTTATTTAAGATTTCGTCTACTGCTTTATTTCTTAACTTTTTAATTTGAGTAGATTTTTCTTCTGTAAAATCTAATGTAGAAAGCATTAATTCATAAGTTTGTTCTACTCTTACTTTGTAAGGTTTTAACATATGAGTTTCTACCATTAATCCTAAGGTATGAAACAGAGTTGTATAACCAGTAGAATATCTTGGTGAGTCAAAAAATTGAGAAAAACCTTGTTCTGGTGTTGTGCCCCAAACATTAACATAAGGTGTAATTTCTATGTTTTTTTCTTGCAATGATTTTTCTACATAAGGGAGCATTTCGGTTTCAAGAAACTTTCCTAAATTTCCACCTAACTTGTTATGTTGGGTAAATAAATGAGTAATTGCATATTGATAATCTGCACCATTACTTACATGATTATCAATAAAAACATCTGGATTAACTGTGTGAAAAATTTCTGCAAAGGCAGCAGCATTTTTAGTGTCTTGTTTAATAAAATCTCTATTTAAATCGTAATTTCTTGCATTTCCTCGAAAGCCATATTCTTTTGGCCCGTTTTGATTTGCTCTTGTATAAGAGTTTCTATTTAAAGCGCCGCCAACATTGTATACTGGAATAACACAAATAATAGTGTTTTTATATTTTTTTTGAAGAAAATCTTTCTGAATAATATCTCTAACTAATAACATAGACGCATCTATACCATCTGACTCTCCTGGATGAATTCCATTATTTATGAGAATTCGATTTTTTGATGATTTTTTAATTTCATCGATATTATAAATTTCTTCTTGGCTATATACTACTAAATGTAAAGGTTTATTAGAATCTGTTTGCCCAAAAGAAAATAAAGAAACTCCAGAATATTCATCAGCTAAATCTTTATAAAAAGAAATAACATCTTTGTATTCTGGAGTTTCTGTTCCTTTTGTTTTTTCGAAAAGTGTTGTAAAATCTTTTTCTTTATTATCATTTTTATTGCACGCAACAAAAGTTAATATATAAAATAATACAACTATTTTTTTCATACAATTATTCTGTAAAGCGTAGATTTAAAGAATACGTAGAATTGTATGGCTGACCTCTTTTTTGAGCTGGTGTCCATCCTTTCATTAAAGATAAAACTCTTTTTACTTCAGTATTGTAATCTACTGTAAGCCCTCTAACTACATTAACATTTCCAACAAGCCCCTCTTTGGTTACTAAAAAATTAACAAAAATATCTCCAGCAATTCCAGCTGTATTTGAATTAAAGTTTTTGTCTACATATTTTCTAACTGCGCTATTGTCTTTCTTTTTGTAATATGCTGGGCTACTAACTTCTTTATAGGAAAAACTTTCTCCTGCATCATTCCAACTTGTTCCTTTTGAAAGTTTTCCTTTTTTGTATGTTTCTTCATACTTTTTTACTTTACCTTTATAGGCGGTCCATATACCATGTTTAAGACCATCTTTATAGCTCCCTTTTTCTATTAACCCTTCTTCATTTATAAATTCTGCAAAACCATCTCCATCTGTTACAGTTTGTTCTCCTTTTGTGTCCCAAAAGTTTATTATTAAATTTTTAGTTTTGTCACTAAAATAACTTCCTGAAGACATTTTTTCTTCAGAACGTTTTTTCCCGTTTTCATAATAATAGGTCCAAATTCCTCTCGCTTTTTTTCCGTTTACAGTTTTACCTTCAGAAGCTTTATTTCCGTTTTTATGATAAGAAATAAAGTCTCCATTTGCTTTTAAAAGCTGTAAACCATTGGTTGTAAATTTAGAGTCTAAAACATATTCGTTTTTAGAGTCATCTAATAGATATTTTTCTACGTTATAGACATTGCTATTTTTACCAACATTGGTTTCTTTTACAATTACTAATGTATTTGTCTTAACATAAGTAGCTCTATTATTAACGTAATATAATGTATCACCAACTTTATAGTAGGAATTTTGCGAAAAACCTACACCAACTACCATCATTAAAATTGCTGTAATTACAAATTTTTTCATTTTTTGTTCTATTTTTAATTTATTGCTTTGATATTCTTACACTTTTTGGAACCAATTTGGTATAATCTCCATTATTTCTGATTACTTCTCTTACAATTGACGAAGATATATAAGAGGTACTTGCAGCCGTTAATAAAAAAACAGTTTCTACTGGAGCTAAATCTCTATTAGTATGCGCAATAGCTTTTTCGAATTCAAAATCGGCAGGATTTCTAAGGCCTCTTAAAATAAATTCTACATCATTTTCTTGACAAAAATCTACGGTTAAACCTTTGTAGGCAACCACTTTAATTTTTGGATTATCAGCAAAAGAATCTTCTATAAACTTTTTTCTTTCTTCTAAAGAAAACATGTATTTTTTATTAGAATTTACACCAATAGCAATAATAAGTTCATCAAATAATGTTACACCACGAGTAATAATATCGTAATGACCAGAAGTAATTGGATCAAAAGACCCTGGAAATATTGCTTTTTTCATGTACCCTCTTTTATACTTTGAAGTATACTATTAAATAATGACAAAAATAGAAAAATAACTTAAACAAAGGGCTTACTTCCTTTATTTATAGCTATTGAGGGAACTCTCTATAGCATTGTCAAATAATTCTTTTAATGATATCCCTGCTGCTTGAGCTTGTTGAGGTAAAATACTCTCTTCTGTAAGCCCGGGAACAGTATTCATTTCTAAGAAATATGGTTCGCAATTTACTAAAATATATTCAGAACGAGAAAATCCAGACATATTTAAAACTGAATACACTTTTTTTGCTGTTTCTTCTACTTTTATTAGCGTTTCCTTAGAAATTCTTGCAGGTGTAATTTCTTGAGATTTTCCTTCATATTTCGCTTCATAATCAAAAAAATCGTTCTCAGAAACTATTTCTGTAATTGGTAAAACTTTAATTTTGCCTTTGTATTGAATTACGCCAACAGAAACCTCTACTCCATCTAAAAAAGATTCTATTAAAATTTCTGAATCTTCTTGATAGGCTTTTTCAATCGCTGGCATTATTTCATCTAAAGTATGTGCTTTAGAAATTCCATAACTAGAGCCTGCATTGTTTGGCTTTACAAAACAAGGTAACCCCACTTTAGCTATAATTTTTTCAAGATTTATCTCATCACCTTTATTTAAATAAACAGAAACCGCAGTTTGTACACCATATTCTTTTACAACACTTAAAGTATCTCGTTTATTAAATGTTAAAGCCATTTGATAGAAAGGAGCTGAAGTGTGAGGTATATTTAATAATTCTAAGTAACTTAAAAAGATTCCGTTTTCTCCTGGAGCTCCATGAATGGCATTAAAAACGCAGCTAAAAACTACTTTTTTATTATTTAGAACAAAAGAAAAATCTTCTTTATAAATTGGATATTCGTTATTATTATCATCTAAAACCACCCATTTTTCTCTAAAAATATGTACTCTAAACGGATTGTATTTTGCTTTATCTAAATGATTATAAACTACGTTTCCACTTTTTAAAGAAATGTTTATTTCGGATGAATAACCACCCATAACAATTGCGATATTTTTCTTCATTGATTGTAAAATAATAAAACAAATTTATCAAAATAATTATAGAAACGACAACGTTTAGTTTTTATATATTTGTGTGTTCTAAAAATCAAAAAATGAGTGTTTTTCAGTTTGTAAAAAGTAAATCCTTTTTTAAACAAGTTGCTTTGGCAATTACGGGTTTATTGGTGTTTGTTTTTATATTAAAATACTGGTTAGGAGTTACGACTAATCATAATCAAAAAATTCAGGTACCGAATTTGCAAAAAATGTCTTTAACAGATGTAGATAAGAAGTTAAAAGAACTTCATTTACGTTTCGAAATTATTGATAGTGCAAGCTACAACCCAGATTATCCTAAAAAATCTGTTATAGAACAGAGTCCTGAAGCTGGTGATTTTGTAAAAGAAAAGCGTAAAATTTACCTAACTTTAAACCCTTCTAAATATAGAGATGTTACCATACCAGATTTGAATGGAAGAACAAAAAGACAGGCAACTTCTCAGTTAAAAGCCAAAGGTTTAAATGTTGGCACCAATTTTACTTATGTACATGACATTGGTAAAGATGTTGTTCGTGGATTACGTTTTAAAGGAAAAATATTAAATCCTGGCGATAAATTACCTTTAAACTCTATTGTAGATTTAGTTTTAGGTGATGGTAGAGGAAATTAATGGTTAGTAGTTTATGGTTTCCAAAATTGAAAAATTCTAACAACTGTCATTTCAAGCGAAGTCGAGAAATCTCAACTTTGAAACTATAGTAAAAAATGCAAGAAAATCTACCACAAGATATAGAAAACGACGATTTATACGAACATCACAAGTTTGTAGCTAAACTAGGGCAAGAACCTTTAAGAGTTGATAAATTTTTGATGAATTTTGTACAAAATGCTACAAGAAATAAAATTCAACAAGCCGCAAAAGCGGGTAATGTTTTGGTAAATGATATGGTTGTAAAATCTAATCACAAAGTAAAACCAAACGATGTTGTAAGAGTTGTTTTAGCATATCCTCCTCACGAAAATTTATTAGTTGCAGAAGACATCCCAATAGATATTGTTTTTGAAGATGATACAGTAATTGTAGTTAATAAACCTGCTGGTATGGTAGTTCATCCTGGACATGGAAATTATTCTGGAACTTTAGTAAACGGCTTAATTCATCATATAGAAAACTTACCTACAAACTCTAATGAAAGACCTGGTCTAGTGCATAGAATAGATAAAGATACAAGTGGATTATTAGTGGTTGCAAAAACAGAATTTGCAATGGCACATTTATCGAAACAATTTTTTGATAGAACTACAGAGCGCTTATATTATGCATTGGTTTGGGGAAATATCGAGGAAGATGAAGGTACAATTGAAGGAAATATTGGTCGTAGCTTAAAAAACCGTTTGCAAATGGCTGTTTTTCCTGATGGTGATTTTGGAAAACATGCTGTTACGCATTTTAAAGTTCTTGAGCGATTAACTTATGTTACTTTGGTGCAATGTAAGTTAGAAACTGGAAGAACACACCAAATTAGAGCACATTTTAAACATATTGGGCACACACTGTTTAATGATGAACGTTATGGTGGAAATGATATTTTAAAAGGAACTACATTTACCAAATACAAACAATTTGTGCACAACTGTTTTAAGGTATTGCCTAGACAAGCTCTACATGCAAAAACATTAGGTTTTACACATCCAATAACTAAAGAATTTTTACAGTTTAATTCTAATATCCCAAAAGACATGTCTGATTGTTTAGAGAAATGGCGAACTTATTCTGAAAATTCTAAAGAAGAAATTGAATAAACGCTATTAACCACAATTATTAAACACCCTCTATTTCTCTACAACAGGTGTTTGTTTTTAAGCAAATGCTAAATTCTATTTATGCAAAATTGAATAACCAAATACAATAGATAATGTTTCATGATTAGATTTCCAAGAGATGAAATCTGATAATATATCTCTTTTATGATATTGCAACTCAACACCATATCTTTTAAACTTATAACCAATACCAAAGGCTAAATTGTTAGTACTAGAAACTTCTAATGAACTTATATTTGAGCCATCATTTCTGGTAAAATCAATTGATGAATTCATAGGTAAACCAAATACTAAAGAAGTATTTAAAAAAAGCTTAGAATCTTTATTCAAAAAAAGGTAGTGTCTTAAAGTTACAGGAATTTCAATAGAACTGTAATTTATATTTGCTCTTAATTCACCTCCAACGACATTACCTGAATTTTTAATTTTTTCAACTTTGTAATTTTGATAAGTTGGCTCTATTGCTATAGCCCATTTATTTTTGTTAAAAGGTAAAACAAACTCTGCTTCCAAACCAAAACCAATGCCAACTTTGTTACCAAAATTTGTATTTCTTAGACTACTAACTGAGTTTTCTATTGACAAAGAAGAACTATTTATTCGAGGTCTAACATTCAAATTAAATAAGCCCTTTTTTTGTTTTTTTACATATTTTACAAATTCAGTATTACTACATTTATTGTAATTGATAAAAAGATTAACTAATTTACTTTTTTATATTCAAAGGAGTTAAATGCCCACATTGTAAAACTTGAACATTTTAAATCATTACATTATACTGATATCTGTCATAACTTTAACAACACTTAGAGCTTGGTTCGCAACAAGAGCTTTGTATATCAGAAATTTTAATTCTTGGTTTTTCAGTTGGAAGTCCACATGCTTTAAGAGCTAAACATGCAGTAACTTTAGAAGTTAACAAAAAGTTTTTACCATCAAAATCTAAATTGTATTTACCAATAGTTTCTTTGCCTTGGTATTCTATTTCTATTTCTAAATCATCAAACTTAAAAATCTTTTCAGACAATTCTAAGATGTACATTAATTTCTCTGGATGCAATCTGTGGTCGTAATCATTTTCTTCCCATAATTGGAAATTAATAACGGTTTCACTCCTTACTTTTCCTCCACAATCTATAAAGTCTTTTGTAATTTTCCCGACTTCTGTAACATGAAAATGAGATGGCACTAACTTTCCATTTGGTAGTTGAAAAGCAATAGTTTCTAAGTTTTTTAAATGGTTTTTAATCTCTGATAATTTCATAATATTTATTTTAACAACAACTTCCTGTCGATTTTTTATTTAAAAATTTGCCTAAAAGGCTTTTTATGTCTTCCCAATTTTCTTCATGAATGCAATAACAAACACTTGTACCTTCTATTTTTCCTTTTATTACTCCAACATTTTTTAATTCTTTTAAATGTTGAGAAATTGTGGGTTGCGCCAAACCAATATCTTTTACTAAATCTCCACAAACACAGGATTTTAGTTTGATTAAAAATTCTAAAATGGCAATTCTTGCAGGATGACCTAATACTTTAGCTATTGCAGCTATTTTGTTTTGCTCTTCTGTAAAAATTTCTGATTTGGTTAACCCCATATTAATCTATTTATTGCAATATTACGATTAATAATTGAAATAAAAAATATTTTTTATTATTTGCTTAAATCAAATAAATATCCAACAGATAAACTAAAAAATTTAGTAGTCGGCAAATTACTTTCATTTGCAACTGCATGAGGCAAATTTAGTGAGTAACCTAATTCGAAATCCCAAGATTTAGTTGTAAATGATAGTGGAATTAAAATTTGCGTATTTAAAAAACTAAAAACTTCTTCTGTTATTGTTCTTAAAAATGGAGATGTTCTAAAGCGCTGAAGATAGGTATATTCTTGTTTTGCTGCAATAAAACTCAATGTTGGTCTTAACCTTAAGGCAAAAGTAGAATTTCTTATTAAATTAATTCTTGCAAAAGAGTTAGATATAAATTGATATGATGTATCTGAACCAAATAAATAAGACACAGAAAATGTACTTCCCAAAGTTCTTTTTTTATTTCTAACACCCAAACTAAGGTCTATAGAATTCGTAAAATCATCAAAATCATCAGAATAAAAATACTTTGTGTACCCCAAATTATAAATAAATTTATTGTGCCCAAAAGTATTTAAATACCCCAAAGAAATACTCGTAAAATCCCATTGTGGAGAAAAATTTTGATAATAAACCCCAGAAATACTTGCATTAAAACCTGATGAATGGTAATACGAAATTTGAGGAATACTATTAAATTGATTTGTGCCAGAATCTCTTCCAGAAAAGTAGGTGTTACTATTATATGCTACTGAAGTATAGATAAAATTATACGAATTCCCTCCTTCTATTAATTCGTCTAAAAATTGTTTATCGTCAAAAAATAAATCATCTAAAATATTATCTATATCTTCATCACTACGTTCTTGTGCATACGAACAAAAAGAGGTTGCCATTGTTAACAATAGCAACCCAAAAACTTGTAATTTTGTTTTTATTTTTTGATAAAATTTAATCATCTATCCATATTAGTTCCTTTTTGGTCTTGCCTTTTTTCCGTTTGATTTTTTTTCTCTGGGACCATTTTTTAGCTCACCTCTATCTTTAGCTTTTCTAATTTTATCTATCCTTTCTTTAAGCATTTTTCTTTGCTCTCTGGTTAAGGTTTTTCTAAAACTTTCTCTGGTTTTTCTTAGACGTACTTGCTGATTTTTTACCAATTCTTTTTGGGTTTTGGTAAACGTTTTCATTAAGCGTTGCCTAACTTCGTTTCTCGAAATTGTTTTATCTTTTAAAATAGCCAATTGCTCTTTAGTTAGTGTTGCTTTAAAGGCCTCTCTATTGGCTTTCATAACTTCACGTTCTTTTTGCAATAAGGTCTTTTGTTCTTTCGTAAGTTCTTTGGTTATTAACTTGTAATTAGAATCTTGAGCAAAGGTAGAATTGCCAAACATCAATAAACCCAAAAAGCTAATTTGTAATATGATGATTTTCATTTTCATTTTCTTGTTATTTTGCTCAATAGCATCTAAAAGTACTAAATTTTATTTAGTTTTTACAACTTTCTTTGGCAGCTTTCATTTCATCTGCATCATTAATTGTAGCAGTTGATCCGTCTTTATAAGTAATATCTACTGGGTAATTTAAAGCTCCTTTTTCATCTACGTCTGGGTTTGCTTTATGCCATCTTCTTAATTGTCTAAAATCTGCTCTTTGATTAACTGTAATAAGGGTTGCATCTGGCATTGTAAAACTAACTGGCAAGACTAATCTAAAACATTTTCTTTTGTCTTTTCCTCTTTTACAAGAATCTTTAATTGTTTTTAATTCGTCTCTATCTAATAAAGTTTGTACAGTATCATCTTCTAAAGTAACATCTACAGGGAAAACTAATTCTGGACGTTCAGTAACATCTATATTTGCAGTATACCAATCTCTTATTAATGTCCAATCGTCTTTGCTGTTTAATGTAATTGATGAGTTATCTGGCATAATAAAATCGATAGGAAATACAAATTGAAAACACTTATGCCTTCTCTTTTTTCTTTTTTCATTTGTATTTTCTAATTGTCTTCCTTGAGTCGTAAAAAAAATAGCACTACTAATTTCTGCTCTAGACACATTATCTGTAATAGCTGTTATTTTATAACCTAAACCTACAGCTAATTCTGCAGTTTCTATAAAACTATCTGCTAAATCTCCATTAAATGCAGTTACTATAGCAGATGGTAGACTGCTTTCTTCTACAACTATTGTAGATGCAGCTTCTATTTGCGCTATTAAAGCATCATCACTTGCAGCAGTTTCTAGTCCATCTGAATCTGAACACGAAGTAAATAATAATGCTGATAAAATAAATGCGGTAATTGAGAAAAATAAAATACTCGATTTTAAAATACTTTCTCTTGAAATTGTAGTTCTCATAATTGGTAAATTTTAATTATTAATTGTTTCTATTTCTTAGAACCACGTTTATTTAAATAGTTTGAAAAAATTATAAAATTATTGTTTCTATGAATTTATCTTCTGATAATGAATCATCTAAAATCATAGAATCTAAAATTAAATCGTCCATTTTTTGTTCAGAAAGTTCTGCTTTAATAACAATTTCATTGATTAAAGTATTATTTGCATAAGCTTCTAACTCATCATCTTCTAAAAACAAAGAGTTAATTAGCACATCATCATTAAAAGACAACAATTCTACGTTGTTCTCCTCTACTCTATTATTATCAGCATTTTGTAACCAAATGGTTAAACTTAATATAAAAACTACAGATGCAGCTGCTATATATCTAAATTGAGGTTGCAACCAAAACACTTTTTGTTTTTTTATGGCTACAGGAGTTTCTGCAATCACCTCTTCTTTTTGTATTTTATCTAAAATAGAAAGTTTAGATTTAGCAAAATAACCCTCTGGAATATCAGTTCCTAAATACCCTTTATGATGTTGAGTAACATCTGAAATCTTTTCTTTTAAAAAGGTGTTATCAGTACTTTCTTCTTTTATTTTTTTTAGGATAGACAACTTAGATTTCGCAAAATAATCATCAGGAAGATCTGTTCCTAAATACTCTTTGTGGTGTTTAGAAACATCTGTAAAACCTTCTTTTAAAAAGTTTTTGTTGTTTTTATTTGTAGATTTTTCCATCATTATATTAGTTAGACCCTAACTTTTTAAAATAGTTTGGATTTATATAAATATTTTTTCTTCAATAATTTTTACTGCTGTATAATAGGTAGATTTTAATGTGCTCTCAGAAACATTCAAAATTTCTGATATCTGCCTAAAACTCAAATCATCAAAGTATTTCATTTGAAAAACTCTTTTTTGTTTTTCTTTAAAACCATCAATTATTGTATGGAGTTTTCTTTGAATTTCATTGCCATCAAAATATGCATCTTCAAATAAAACTTCTAAATGAGAACTTGAAATATCATCAATATTATCAAAAGATTTTTTATTATTTTTCTCTAAAAGACGCATAGATTCATTGTAGGCAATTCTATACATCCAAGTATGTAAAGAGCTTTTTCCTTCAAATTTACCAATGCTTTTATACACTCTAATAAATGTATTTTGCAAAACATCATCAGCGTTTTCATGCGTAGTAACTAATTTTCTAATATGCCAATACAAACGTTCTTGATACGCATCAAGCAACTCACTAAAAGCTTTGTCTTTTAATGTAGTATCTTTTAACTTTCTTACAAGTTCTTGGTCTTTACTCAAATAATGGGTTTGTTAGTTGTTACTCTTTTGACCTTGATACATCAAAATAGTTTGATGAATTTATAAAATATTTTTTGATTTACACGAATTCTATAAATTTTACAAATAGTTTTATCGATATAAATTTGATTTATAATTCAACTATTTTTAAAATCATTTGTATTTTTATGATGTATTAAAAGCACTATATTTCTTATGAAAATCATTATATCTCCAGCAAAATCCTTAGATTTTGAAAGTACAGTACCCACAAGTTTACATACACAACCTTTGTTTTTAGAACAATCGGAAAAATTGAATAAAAAATTAAAAACACTTTCTAAAAAGAAATTATCAGACTTGATGTCTATTTCTGATGATTTGGCAAGGTTGAACTACGAAAGAAATCAAGAATGGAAAACACCTTTTACGCCAGAAAATTCTAAACAAGCCATATATGCATTTACGGGTGAAGTTTTTAGAGGTATTGATGTAAATACTTTAGCTGAAGAAAAGTTGCCTCTTTTGCAAGAACGCTTACGAATTTTATCAGGTTTATATGGTTTGTTAAAACCTCTGGATTTAATTCAGCCATACAGATTAGAAATGGGAACGCGTTTAAAAGTAGGTAGAAGAGATAATTTGTATAAATTTTGGGATGACACTGTTGCCAAAGCTTTAAATGATGAAATGACTGATGATGAATTACTCATCAATTTAGCGAGTTCAGAGTATTTTAAAGTGATTCCAAAAAAGGTTTTAAAAGTACCAATGATAACCCCAGTATTTAAAGATTTTAAAAACGGACAATACAAAACCATAATGACATTTGCCAAAAAAGCTCGTGGATTAATGGTACGTTATATTATTGATAACAACATAAAAACCATCGAAAATTTAAAAGGTTTTGATGTTGAAAATTATCGTTTTTCTGAAGAAATGTCTGAAGGAAATAATTTGGTTTTTACAAGGTAAATGAAAAAGAAAACTTTTTTAAAAGCTTTTTTCTACCTTATTATTCTCTGTGTTTTAAGTATTTATTTGTCAAACTATGCCATTGAGAAAAATGCGCAAGAAAAAGTTTTTTCAGAAACTACAAAAGTACCAAAGAATAAAGTAGGCTTAGTTTTAGGAACTTCTAAACATTTAAGAGATGGAAGAATAAACCTTTATTACAAGTATAGGTTGGAGGCTGCTATACAATTATTTAAATCTAATAAAATAGAATTTATTGTAATTAGTGGAGACAATAGCACAAAGAGTTATGATGAACCAACAAATTTTAAAGAAGATTTAATAAAAGCTGGAATTCCAAAAAATAAAATCTATTTAGACTATGCAGGTTTTAGAACTTTAGATTCTGTGGTTAGAATAAAAGAAATTTTTGGACAAACTTCTGTAACAATAATATCTCAAGAATTTCATATTGAAAGAGCCATTTATTTAGCAGAACATTTCAATATAAAAACAATTGGTTTTAATGCAAAAGATATCTCAGGTAAATATGGTTTAAAAGTAAAATTAAGAGAATATTTAGCAAGAGTAAAGGTCTTTGTAGATATTATTTTTAAAGTAGAACCAAAGTTTTTAGGTAAAAAGATTGAAATTGAATAACTTTTCCAACTTTGAGACTTTGAGACTTTGAGACTTTGAGACTTTGAGACTAAAAAAATCAACAATCTGCTAAACCTACATTAATTGCTAAACCACCTTCAGAAGTTTCTTTGTAGTTTTTATGCATATCTTTTGCTGTTTCCCACATGGTGTCAATAACCTTATCTAAAGGTACTTTTACCTCTTTGGGATCCGTTTCTAACGCCATTTCTGCTGCATTAATCGCTTTTATGGCACCCATAGAATTACGCTCAATACAGGGTACTTGTACCAAACCTCCAATTGGATCGCATGTTAAACCCAAATGGTGCTCCATAGCAATTTCTGCTGCCACTAAACATTGTGCTGGTGTACCTCCTAATAATTCTGTCAAAGCAGCTGCAGCCATTGCAGAAGAAACACCTATTTCTGCTTGACAACCACCCATTGCTGCAGAAATTGTGGCATTTTTCTTAAAAATACTACCTATTTCTCCAGCCGTTAATAAAAATTGTTTGATGTGTTTAAAATCTGCTTCGTGATTTTCTATCACCAAATAATACATTAATACAGCAGGAATTACACCTGCGCTTCCGTTTGTTGGTGCAGTTACAACTCTACCTAAAGATGCATTAACTTCATTTACAGAAAGCGCAAAACAGCTTACCCATTTTAAAATTTCTCTAAACTTAACCTCTGTATTTCTAATGGCAGTAATCCATTCTTTTTGATTGGAATACACCCCATCTTTTATCAATCTTTGATGCGTATTGTATGCACGTCTTTTTACGTTTAATCCTCCTGGAAGTATGCCTTCTGTATGACAACCTATGTACATACATTCTAACATGGTTTCCCAAATTCTTGATAATTCAGCATCTATTTTTTCTGCTGAATTTATTTCTAACTCATTTCTTAAAACAATATCAGAAATTAGCAAATCATTTTTTTCACAATATTCTTCTAATTGTTTTGCTCTATTTATTGGATACGGAAAATTTTGTTTGTTGATTTCTATTTCCTCTTCTAAACTATCATTTTCTTGCACAATAAAACCTCCTCCAATAGAATAATAAGTCTCTGTTGATATTTCTTGCCCTTTAGAAAATCCTCTAAACGTAACACCATTAGAATGAAATGGTAAAAAATTGCGATTAAAAACAATTGAATTCTTTAAAAAAGGAATTTTTTTTCCGCCTTTAAAATGGATTTCTTCTTGTTCGTTAATTCTGTCAACAATAATAAAAATATCTTCAATGGGAATATATTCTGGGTCAGCTTCACTTAACCCCAACAAAATAGCTAAATCTGTAGCATGCCCTTTTCCTGTTAAAGATAAAGAGCCATACAAATCTACTTTTACAGCATCAATTTCATCAAAAACATGGGTATTTCTAATTTTTTGAATCCATTCTTGAGCAGCTCTCCAAGGACCTAATGTATGCGAACTTGATGGACCTACACCAATTTTAAGCATATCAAAAACACTAATAAATTGCGACATTCGTAAAAATGATTAAAAAATATGCTGTAAATGTAAAAAATCCAACTCAAATGAGTTGGATTTTTATAGTTTATTAAAACGGTAAGATTTTAGAAACCATAAACAGATTCTTTATCAAACTTCTTTACTAACATATAGTAAACACAAGCTCTATATTTGTTTCTTTCAGATTTTCCAATTCTTTCCATCACTTCTTCAATCCCTTCGTCTAACTCTTTGCTATCAGTTAAACCTAATTTTTTAATTAAGAAATTGTTTTTTACCGTAGCTAACTCTTTTGGGTCAGAACCAGAAACCGTTTCTGCATCAGCTTTGTAAATAGAAGGACCTAAGCCTTTAGTTACTGCTGCTAATAATTCTGTATTTGAACGTAGATTTCTATCGTCCATAAATTTTTTGTACAAAGCAACTTTTTCGTCGAATTTACTCATAATCTTGTGTTTAATGTATTAAGTTTTATTTCATTTTTATTGAACAATCCAAATATAAGAAAATAATAATTGTATTCAAATTGGATTTGTTTCTAATACTTAGATACATTTTGTGTCAATATGTCACATCATTTTTAAATATTTTTTAAAAAAACTGACATTTTTCAGTCAAAAAGTGGTTGGCATACCATTTGACTAATAGAAAATGTAAAATTGAAAAACGAATTTTAATACAAAATAAATATTATGAGTAAAATTATAGGAATAGATTTAGGAACAACCAATTCGTGTGTTTCTGTAATGGAAGGTAATGAGCCAGTTGTAATTCCTAATGCTGAAGGAAAAAGAACTACACCATCTATTGTTGCCTTTGTAGAAGGAGGAGAACGTAAGATTGGTGATCCAGCAAAAAGACAAGCAGTAACAAACCCAACTAAAACGGTTTATTCGATTAAGCGTTTTATGGGGAATAAATTCTCTGAATCTTCTAAAGAAGTAAACAGAGTACCTTATAAAGTAGTAAAAGGAGATAATGATACACCAAGAGTAGATATTGACGGTCGTTTATACACACCTCAAGAAATTTCTGCAATGGTATTGCAAAAAATGAAAAAAACGGCAGAAGATTATTTAGGTACTGATGTATCTGCTGCTGTAATTACTGTACCTGCATACTTTAATGATGCACAAAGACAAGCTACTAAAGAAGCTGGTGAAATTGCTGGTTTAAAAGTAGAAAGAATTATTAACGAGCCTACTGCTGCAGCTTTAGCTTACGGTTTAGACAAAGCAAACGACGATAAAAAAATTGTGGTTTTTGACTTTGGTGGTGGTACACATGACGTTTCTATCTTAGAATTAGGAGATGGTGTTTTTGAAGTATTAGCTACTGATGGAGATACACATTTAGGGGGTGATGATGTTGATGAAAAAATTATCAATTGGTTAGCTGATGAGTTTCAAGCTGATGAAAATATGGATTTAAGAAAAGATCCAATGGCTTTACAACGTTTAAAAGAAGCTGCAGAAAAAGCAAAAATTGAATTATCAAGTTCTACATCTACAGAAATAAACTTACCTTATGTTACTGCTACAGCAAGTGGTCCAAAACACTTGGTAAGAACTTTAAGTAGAGCAAAATTTGAGCAATTAATTGACGATTTAATCAAAAGAACCATAGAACCATGTAAAACAGCTTTAAAAAATGCTGATTTATCTACTTCTGATATTGATGAAATTATCTTAGTAGGTGGTTCTACAAGAATTCCTGCCATTCAAGAAGCTGTTGAAAAATTCTTTGGTAAAGCACCAAGTAAAGGGGTAAACCCAGATGAAGTAGTTTCTTTAGGAGCTGCAATTCAAGGTGGTGTTTTAACTGGTGATGTAAAAGATGTGCTGTTATTAGACGTAACACCTTTATCATTAGGAATCGAAACAATGGGGAATGTTTTCACAAAATTAATTGATGCAAACACAACCATTCCAACTAAAAAATCGCAAGTTTTCTCAACTGCTGTAGACAATCAACCTTCTGTAGAAATCCACGTTTTACAAGGAGAAAGAGCTATGGCTGCTGACAACAAAACTATTGGACGCTTCCATTTAGATGGTATTCCACCAGCAGGAAGAGGAATTCCTCAGATTGAAGTAACTTTCGATATTGATGCCAATGGTATTATTAAAGTTTCTGCAACAGATAAAGCAACCAATAAAACGCAAGACATTAGAATTGAAGCTTCTTCTGGATTAACTGAAGAAGAAATCGAAAAAATGCGTCAAGAAGCAGAAGCAAATGCAGATGCTGATAAATTAGCGAAAGAAACTGCTGAAAAAATCAACGGAGCTGACTCTATGATTTTCCAAACAGAAAAACAATTAAAAGAATTTGGGGATAAATTATCTGCAGAGAAAAAAGAGCCAATAGAAGCTGCTTTAACAGAATTAAAAGCTGCTCACGAGTCTAAAGATTTAGCTCAAATTGATGCTGCTATGGAAAAGATTAATGAAGCCTGGAAAGCTGCTTCAGAAGAAATGTATGCTGCTCAACAACAAGCAGGTGGTGCAGATGCTGGAGCACAACAAGGTCAGCCAGAAGCGAATAATACAGAGCAAGGAGACAATGTAGAAGATGTTGACTTTGAAGAAGTAAAGTAAGCAGAGAACCAAAATTTCCATAGAAATTTTGTGTGAATCGCTTATTCCGTTGAAAAACGGAATCTATTCAAGGCAATCCTTCTAAACAAAATTAGTTTAGAGTCTATATATATCTAAAACGCAATCATTTTTGGTTGCGTTTTTTATATTTCAATGCGAGAAACAAAGCAATCTCTTTGCGATAAATTCAGATTGCTTCATTACATTCGCAATGACGTTTTAAATTCCAATTTTGAAAACCTACGACCAAAAAAACTTTTTCAAACATACTTTTTGTGAATTCAAACAAGTAGAGTGTTTTAATTTCCCAGAAAACACCAATTACAAAAGTAAATCTGAAAGTGTGTATTTTTATACTGAAAAAGGTGTGTATAGAAAATCCAATCATTGGGGAAGAGTTGCCAATTGTAGATGGAAGCTAATTTCAAATGAAAACTATAAAACCCAAAACACTGTAATTGGTTTTGCAAAATGGAGGGATTTCTACCCTATCAATTCAACAGAAAAACAATTTTTTATAGAAGTCAATTTTGAAAAAAAGTCAGCAAAACTTAAACCAAAAAAAAACAATTCTACTACATTTTTATTTTCATTTTCTGAAGCTCAAAAGAAAACTCGACAAATTAATCATTTATTAAAAAATGATAATTGGGCACAACATTTTGATATTCCATTAGAAGATTTGCAGCAAAAAATTATTACGAAGTTTATCAATTCTAACAAAACTCTCCAAGAAATAAAAAGAAGTTTCAAATAAGAAATCAGCACTTTTCAGTAAATTTGTTTTTTAAATTCTAAATAGCTAACAATCCAAAAATCTAATATGAATATTCCACAAACAAGTTTTCCAAGAGTAGTAATTATTGGAGGAGGATTTGCAGGTTTAGCTGCTGCTAAAGGTTTAGAAGAACAAGAATTACAAGTTGTTTTAATAGATAAACATAACTATCATACGTTTCAACCACTACTTTATCAAGTAGCAACTGGAGGTTTAGAGCCAGATTCTATTGCTTTTCCTTTGAGAAAACGTTTTAATGATGTTGAGAATTTCTATTTTAGATTAGCAGAAGTAGTTAAAATTCACCCTAAGAAAAACACACTAGAAACTACTATTGGTAATTTAGATTACGATCAATTAATTATAGCAACTGGTTCTACTACCAACTTTTTTGGAAATACTAACATCCAAAAGTTTGCTATGGAAATGAAATCTATTCCACAATCTTTAAACATCAGAAGTTTAATTTTAGAAAATTTTGAAGAAGCTTTGTTAACTTCTAATATAGATGAAAGAAATGCCTTAATGAATTTTGTAATTGTTGGTGGTGGACCAACTGGTGTAGAATTGGCAGGTGCTTTGGCAGAAATGAAAAAGGCAATTTTACCAAAAGATTACCCAGATTTAGACATCAGACAAATGCAAATTAATTTGATACAAAGTTCTGACTGTTTATTGAAAGGAATGAGTGCAAAAGCATCTGAAAAAGCAGAAGATTTTTTAATTGGCTTAGGCGTAAATGTTTGGAAAAACTTACGTGTTTTAGATTATGATGGAAAAACTGTTAAAACCAATGGAATAGATCATTTTAGAGCAGAAACCGTTATTTGGGCGGCAGGAGTAAAAGGAGAAACTATTAATGGTATAGAAGCAGAATGTATTGTTGAGAGAGCTAAAAGAATTAAAGTAAATGAATTCAATCAAGTTATACATTATACCAATATTTATGCTGTGGGAGATGTGGCTTGTATGTCAACAAAAGAAAACCCTTATGGACACCCAATGATGGCACAACCTGCTATTCAACAAGGAAAATTAGTCGCTAAAAATATCTTATCAAAATTAAAAAACAAACAGCAAAAAGCGTTTGTTTATAATGATAAAGGAGCTATGGCTACTATTGGAAGAAATAAAGCGGTTGTAGATTTACCCAAATGGAAATTTCAAGGCGTTTTTGCTTGGTTTGTTTGGATGTTTGTACATCTATTTTCTCTTATCGGGTTCAGAAATAAAGCCATTGTTTTTCTTAATTGGGTATATAATTACATTCGATTTGACAGAGAAACGCGCTTAATTATTCGACCTTATAAAAAGAAAAACAAGCAGATTAATTTCTAATGGGTACAAAGATTATAAAATGTTCTGAGTGTGCTACAATTAATAAAAATACAGACTATTGCACATTCTGCAATTCTCTGATATCTGATGCTAAAAAAAGAGAACAAAAAGCAGCTAAAGTAAAACAAGCAGAAATTGATAAAGCTGTTAAAAAGTTAGAAAACCCGAGTTTAGCAGAACGTTTAAAAAAACATCCTTACTTTTTGTATAAAATTTTAGGTTGGATTTTATATTCTGCAATTATGATAGTGAGTGCAATTGGTGCAGGTTTAGCATGGTTTATTGCAATGATAGCAGCAGGTTAATGAAAATATCTATTCTTTTTTTCTACATCTTAATTTCATTTTTTATTGGAACCTTCATTTATGCATCCAAGTATTTTGATATTCATTTACCAAGAATTATTCGGCATTATGTTAATGATTTTTTAATTATACCCATTGTACTCTTTATAAGTTTACAAATCTTACAATGGTTAAAAAATGATAAAAACTATACCATAAGTATAGGAATAATTATCTATTTATGCTTACTATACAGCATTCTTTTTGAGTTTGTATTCCCAAAATATTTAGCAAGATATACAAAAGACTATATAGATATAATTTTATACTTTGCAAGCGGATTTCTGTTCTATCAATTGCAAAAAACAGAGAAATAATTTTTTACAATTCATCATTCAAAATTTACAACTCGGTAGTTCTTTTTATTTAAAAGGATAAAACTCGTACATCTTTGTATCATCAAAAAAACAAAACTGATGAAACGCATTTTATTTTTACTTTTTACCATAAATCAACTTTCAATAGTTGCACAAATTACCATTTCTGGTAAAGTTACAGATACCAAAAACAACCCTATTGTTGGGGCAAACGTATACTTAGATGGTACTTACGATGGTGGTACAACTAATGACAAAGGAGAATTTTTATTTAAAACCGATGAAAAAGGAAAGCAAACATTAGTCGTTTCTTTTGTTTCTTTTGAGCCTTTTGTTAAAATAGACGATGTTTCTAAACTTAAAAATTTAGTCATAAAACTAAGAGATGATATAAATTCTTTAGATGCCGTAACTATAAATGCAGGAACATTTAGAGCTGGTGATAAAGCCAAAGTTACCGTTTTAAAACCTTTAGATATTGTTACCACAGCAAGTGCTGTTGGAGATGTTTTAGGTGCATTACAAACACTTCCTGGAACTGCTGCTGCTGCAGAAGATGGTCGTTTATTTGTAAGAGGTGGAGATGCAGAAGAAACTCAAATTTTTATTGATGGTGTTCGTGTTTTTACACCTTATAGCCCATCTCCAAACAACGCTCCAACTCGTGGACGCTATTCTCCATTTCTATTCAAAGGAATTACCTTTTCTACTGGAGGATATTCAGCGGAATATGGACAAGCTTTATCTGGTGTATTAGATTTAACAACAACTGATAAACCTGACCAAGAAAAGACCGATATTTCTTTAATGACAGTAGGTGTAGGTGTTGGAAACACTCAAATTTGGGATAACAATTCGTTTAGTATCAATACGTCTTACATCAATTTACAACCCTATACAGAATTGTTTCCAGACAGAAATACTTGGTTAAGCCCTTATCAATCTGCAAGTGGAGAAATGGTATATAGACATAGTTTTAAAGACGATTCTATGTTAAAAGTTTATGGAGCTTTTAGTTATACAGATTTAGATGTAATTCAAGATGATATTAATTTTGATGATGGTTTTCGTTTCGGATTAGAAAACAGAAATTTATACATTAATAGTACTTACAAAAATAAATTTGGTAACAATTGGAAAATAGAAACAGGGATGAGTTTTACCAATGACCATTCTACTGTAAAAATAATTGACGATTTAATTAACAACAGTGAAAATTCAGCACATTTTAAGTTGAAATTCAAAAAACTATTCTCAAGTAGATTTAGAGTTGCATTTGGTTCTGAATATTTTATCACAAAGTTTGATGAAACTTACAACCCAATCAATACCTCCTCATTTGATTACGGTTTTAACAACAACTTGTTCGCTTCTTTTGCAGAAACTGATATTTTCTTTTCTAAAAATTTAGCTGCTAAAATTGGGGTTAGAGCAGAACACTCCAGTTTTTCTAACGAATTCTCCATTTCACCAAGAACTTCATTATCATATAAAACAGGAACAAATTCTCAATTTTCACTGGCATATGGTACGTTTTATCAAAACCCAAGTAATAACTATTTAAAATTCGATCAAAATTTAAGAGCAGAAAATGCATCACATTTAATTGCCAACTTTCAACATACCCAAAAAAATCAAATCTTTAGAATAGAAGCGTATTATAAAGATTATCAAAATTTGGTAAAATTCGATTCTCAAATGCCAAATTTCTCATCAACCTTTTCAAATGATGGAAATGCTTTTGCTAAAGGAATTGATGTTTTCTGGAGGCAAAATGGAAAAATAAAAAATACAGACTACTGGGTTTCATATTCATATTTAGACACAGAAAGAGATTTTAGAAATTACCCAACCAAAGCAACACCCAATTTTGCTTCAACTCATAATTTTTCTTTTGTTGCTAAACATTGGGTAGAAGACTGGAAAAGTCAGTTAGGGATTACTTATAATTTTGCTTCAGGCAGAACCTATACTAACCCTAATGAATCTGGTTTTTTAAATAACAAAACCAAACCTTACAACTCTGTAAGTTTAAATTGGGCATATCTAATAGACCAACAAAAAATACTATATCTCTCTGTAAACAACGCTTTAGGCACCAGAAATGTTTTTGGCTACAATTACAAAAACACACCAAATATGAACGGAAAATTTGATAGACAAGCAATTGTACCTAATACAGATAGCTTCTTTTTTGTAGGTTTCTTTTGGACGATTAGTGATGATAAAAAATCGAATCAATTAGATAATTTATAATGTTTTTAGAAGCCATTTCCAGCTTTCGCTACTCGCTTTTTTTAGTTTGTTCTCGATACAAATTTGTTCATTCTTCTCAAATTCACTCGAACAGACACTAAAAAAGAGCTCAAACAGACCGCTCAATCTGGGCTAAACATATTTGCCAATACATAGAATAAATTTAAAAAGTCATTTCAACTTTGAAACTTTGAAACTTTAAAACTTTAAAACTTTAAAACTTTAAAACTTTAAAACTTTAAAACTTTAAAACTTTAATAAAAACAACAATTCAGAAACAAAAAACAACAATTCGGTATTATTCTTGTGTAAACTTCAAGAAAACATTAGATATTTGAATCATCAAAACAACAATACAATGAAAAAATTATTTTTAACAGTAGCAATTATTTTTAGCGGAATTTTATCCTTACAAGCACAAGAAGAAACTTTCGATTTAACCATAGAAATTTCTGGAATGGATACAGACAAAGGAAAAGTCTTTATAGCCTTATACAATAGTAAAGAAAACTTTTTAAAGTCGAGTAAAGACAACAAAGGCACCAGTGCTATTGTTAAAAATAAAAAAGCAGTCGCTTATTTTAAAGGATTAAAAAAAGGTGAATATGCAATTTCATTATTTCATGATGAAAATGACAATAAAAAAATGGATACCAAGATTTTTGGAATTCCAAAAGAACCTTACGGATTTTCAAATAACGCAACAGGTTTTATGGGGCCTCCAAAATATAAAGATGCTAAATTTAGCTTAGATTCAAACAAAACAATTTCAATCTCTGTAGACTAATGTTAGCTCGAAAAATTTCATATTATGTTTTAGCTATTTGCTGCATTGCAATAGGATTATACCCAGCTATCTATTTTGTAATTGATAGAAAATTCGGATTGTTGGCAAGTAAAACAGATGCTCTTTTAGCTAATACATTATGGAATACAATGTTTTATACACACATTATTCTTGGAGGAATTGCCTTATTAATTGGATGGTTACAATTTAATAAAAAACTGAGAGTAAAAAACATACAACTACACAGAAAAATTGGAAAGATATATATCATTTCTTGTTTATTAAGTGGTATTGCAGGGTTCTATATTGCTCTATATGCAACAGGTGGAATTAGCCCTAAATTAGGATTTACTTCTATGGCTTTGGTTTGGTTTTTTACAACACTTTTTGGATTTAGAGCTATCAAAAACGGCAATATTATCAAACATCAAAAATTAATGATTTATAGTTATGCAGCTTGTTTTTCTGCTGTAACTCTTAGAATTTGGTTACCCATTTTGTCTACTATTTTTGGCGGATTCTTACCTGCCTACAGAATTGTAGCTTGGTTATCTTGGATACCAAACCTTATAGTCGCTTACTTAATTATTACCTATCAATTTAAACTACAAACTAAACACTAACATTATGAGAAAAGTATTATTTATTATCGCAATTTTCATTGCGACTGGGATTTCTGCGCAATCAAAGTATCAAAAAGGAATGCAAAAAGCTTTTCAACATTGGGAAAAAGGAGAAATGACTCAGGCTTCTCAATTATTTGAAAGAATCTCAAAAGCAGAACCTACCAACTGGTTACCAGCTTATTATGCTGCAACTGTAGAGATTTTAGGAAGCTTTGGAATGAAAGACGAGGCAAAACTTACCGCAAAATTAAATAAAGCACAAGAATTTTTAGATGTTGCTAAATCAAATTCTGAAAACAACCCAGAAGTTATTATTACACAAGCTTTATTAAACTTAGCTTATATTGCTTTTGACGGACAAAAATATGGAATGACATTATCTGGCAAAAACAATATGCTATATGCAAAAGCATTAAAAATAGCGCCTAATAATCCAAGAGTTATTTTAGGAAAAGCAGAATGGGAAATGGGGGCAGCAAAATTCTTTGGAAAATCTACAAAGCCTTATTGCGAACAAATAAAACAGGCGATAGCATTGGGTAAAAAAGAAAAAATTGAAATTGAATTTTATCCTAAATTTCAAGTAAAAAGAGCAGAACAAGTTTTAAAACAATGCCAAGGATAGTATTAACTTTTTTGAATTAAATCTATCATTAACTTAAAAGAATCTTCATTTTTTATCCATTTATTAAATGGTAAATTTTGAAGATTTTTCTTTGGATATAAATAATAAAACATGGTTAAAGCTGCTAAAAAACTCCCAGCTTTAGAAGGATGAAACCCATCAAAACTATATAAATCTTCTTTATTTTTTTTGTTATTATAAGCTTTCCAAATTTTGCCAACAGGAAACAACAAAGCATTGTTTTTTTGAGCAGCAATTGTATGATTTTCAATGACCAAATCAAAAGTATAATACCATCTTTTAGATGTCCAAACCATAAAATAAACCAATTTTATATTGAACTTATCACACAACTTTTTAAGTTTGGCTCCATCTTCAATCAACATTTTTTTTCCTTCTAACTGACTTGAAGGTCCTTGCTGAACAACTAAATAATCGAATTTATTTTTTTGCAATAGCTTTTGCAACTTACCTTCATTTAAATGATCTATTATAGCATAATTTGGTGCACATAAACTTTTAGTTTTAATTGACTCATTAAACTCTTTTGCAATTTCTTCCAACATTTTAGGTAAATTATTGGAATAGGTTAAACTGTTGCCCACAAATAATATTTTTTGGGCATTTGATTGTAAGCCAATCAGTAAAATCCATAGAAAAAAAACAGTTTTCAGTTTACAAGAAAATTTCATCAACCCAAAATTTTATTTACCAAATTTTGTTTTGCTTTTTCATCATTACCAAATAGCCATTGTAAGACGTTATCTTCCCAGATTTCTCCTTTTTCGGTTTCAGAAATGATGTTTTTTTCAATCGCTAAATCTAAAATTTTACCAGGATAAGAAGATTGTTTGTCACTTTCCATTTCGCCTAAAGGATAAGGGTCATCCAAACCCATTAAAACTTGTTTTGTACCCTGTCTTTCGAACATTAATTTTAATGAATCTGTATCGTGCACTAAAGTGTCAAAGAAAATATTTGGATGCCCAACTGCTTTTCTTGGATGCGTTTTTCCTTCAAACAAATCTGGTCTTCCATCAAAACCTTGTATTCTTCTTCCCAAATTCATTTGTGCTAATTGACCTCCGTGCGCAAAACAAGTTCTGATATTTGGAAAACGTTCTTGCATTCCGTTTAAGGTATAAAAATGATAGGCATCTCCACATTGCGCCAACATCCAAATTAAGTGAAAACGCCAATTGGTGTTTTCTAATTTTATCATTTTATCTCCATCATAAGGATGAATTTCTATGGCTAATTTGTATTTGTCTGCGAGTTCAAAAATTCGATCATTTTCTTCATCAAAAACACAGCGCCATTGCCCAATAGAATCCATAAAATGCGTGGGCAAACACAAAACTTTTAATTCTAATTCGTTTATACAACGTTCCATTTCATATAGCGCACCATAAATAAAACCAGGATGCACTACAAAACCACAGGTAAATTTATCTGGATGATTGTGTTGCACTTTTGCATTAAAATCGTTCTGAAAACGGAGCGCTTTTTTCATTTCTTCTAAGCGCAAACCATTACCATACAATTGAGAAAGATTTAGCACTACTGCATGATCTATTTTGTTTTTTTCCATCCATAACAATTTCTCATTAAGAAAAAAACTGGAATCTGTTACAGGTCGTTTCCAACCTTTTTGCAACATATGTTTACGCTCATTATCTACCCAGAAAATTTCTTTTTCCTTCATAAATTGAGGGATTTCTTCTGGATAAGGCAATAAATGTGAATGTCCGTTTATACGTAGTTTTCTTCGTGTCATATTTTCTTAATTTATGAAAACCAAAATATATTCATTTGATCTAAAAACTCTTTGTCATTAATTGGTAATTCAGAACTTAATACTGAATCAATTCCGCATCTTGGGCAACATGCAGTTTCTCCACCCTTTGGCTCTAAAATCCATTCTTTTATTTCTTTTGATTCAAATAGGTTTTCACAATAAAAACATCCACAAAATTTATTCCGAATAATTTCTTCTTTATGAGAAGAACTTCTATCATGGGCTTCAATAAGATATTTTTCTGTAAACTTTTTCAATTTATTTAACTTTATTTGGTGGTTGCATTACAGTTCCACAATTATTGCAAGTACATTTTTCTATATCAGAATAATATTTATCGAAAATTATTGGCATATCTGTTTCGATATTATCCAATTTAAATTTCTTTCTGTACAATTGATTTCCACAGTTTTCGCAATACCATTCTAAGGCATCTTTCATTTTCTTTTTGCGTGGATACTCAATAACCAAACCTACTGTATTTGCTTTTCTTTGAGGTGAATGTGGCACTTTTGCGGGCAATAAATAAATATCGCCTTCTTTGATTTCTACATCTATCATTTTGCCTTTATCGTCTATGATTTTTAAAATCATGTCTCCTTCTACTTGGTAGAAAAACTCTGGAGTTTCATTGTAATGATAATCTTTTCTGTTATTGGGGCCACCAACAACCATCACAATATACTCACCATTATCCCAAACGCATTTGTTGCCCACAGGTGGTTTTAATAAATGACGATGTTCATCAATCCATTTTTTAAAATTTAAAGGTTGTACTAAATTGCTCATTTCTTTTAGATTTTTAGATTGTTGGATATTGAGATTGTTAGACTTTAAAATTACTAATTTTAAATGGCTTTTTAAAAAACTCTTTTTGTTGGCTTTTAATTACTAAATTCTGCAAACAGGTTTAGCCCTGATTGAAGCAATTGTTTGAGCTCTTTTTGAGGAACGAAAAAAAGCGAGTGCGAAAAGCAGGAAATAGCTTCTAAAAAAATTACAAACTTTTTGTTCTTCCGCCATCTACAGGAATATTAATTCCGTTAATATAACTTGCTTGCTCGCTTGCTAAAAACACAATTGCTGCTGCCACTTCTTCTGGCTTTGCAAATCGTTTTGCGGGTGCTGCATTTTTCATAGCTTCTGCAACTTCATTAAAAGATTTTTCTGTTTTTTGAGCTTTGTTATTAATGATTTCTTTTAGACGTTCTGTACTTGTTGCACCTGGCAACACATTGTTAACGGTGATGCCGAATTCGCCCAACTCGTTTGCTAAGGTTTTAGACCAATTGGCAACTGCGCCACGTATGGTATTGCTTACACCTAAACCATCTAAAGGTTGTTTTACGGAAGTTGAAATGACGTTGATAATTCGCCCAAAACATTGGCTTTTCATAAACGGAACCAACGTTTGAACCAAAATGTGATTGCATTTTAAATGTTGGGTAAATGCATTTTCGAACTCTTCTATTGTTGCATTAAAAATAGGACCTCCTGCTGGACCTCCTGTATTATTTACAAGAATATGGAACTGTAAATCTGACTTTTCTAATACTTTTTTTAACTCATTGGGTTTAGAGAAATCTGCAATAAGATAGCTATGACATTGTTTGCCATTATGCTTCATTTCAGACAAAGCAGCTTTTAACTTTTCTTGGTTTCTAGCTAAAAGTGTTACGTTTGCTCCTTCTTCTGCTAATAGTATAGCAGCTGCTTTACCAATACCTTGTGTACTACCACAAACTAATGCGTTTTTGTTTTTTATGTTTAAATTCATATTTCTGCCATTCCTGTGTAAACAGGAATCTATTTTTATTTGGTTATTCTGCTATGGATTCCTGCCTGCTCAGGAACGATAAGACTATTTATTTTCAATAATCATTTTCTTAATCTTAACCGCTTTTTCAAAATGATCTAATAGATGTGTTTCAATCCACCAAGTGGCAACTTCCATTAACAAATTTGGGTTGTCATTTTTGTTCTTAAAAAATGCGTAGAATGATACACCTACATTTTCTCATTTTTTTAAAATTTTCTCATCACAAATTAGAATGATTTTTTCTCTGATTTCTTTAATCATATTTTATACAAACATTTTTAGGTTCAGTAAAAAAACGTAAAGCTTCAAAACCACCTTCTCTACCTACTCCACTTTCTTTTGCGCCTCCAAAAGGGGTTCTTAAATCACGTAACATCCAAGTGTTTACCCAAACAATTCCAGTTTGTAGTTGTTTAGAAAACTGCATGGTTCTATTTAGATTGTTTGTCCATAAAGTTGTTGATAAACCATATTTAACTCCGTTTGCTAAAGTTAATGCTTCTTCATCAGTCTTAAATGACATTAAGGTTACTACTGGTCCAAATATTTCTTCTTGATTCAATCTACAATTGTTGTCTTGAACTTCTATAATTGTGGGTTGTAAATAATACCCATTTTCATTTCCTGAGACCACTACTTTATTTCCTCCAAACAAGATTTTTCCTCCTTCATTTTCTGAAATATCAATATAAGATTTTACTTTTTCTAAATGCTGTTTAGATACTAATGCTCCAATATCTGTGGTATTTTCTGATGGATTTCCAACCTTTAATTCAGAAACTTTTTTGATAAAGTCTTCTTTAAATTTTTCATAAATAGTTTCTTCTACCAAAATACGACTTCCACACAAACAAATTTGACCTTGGTTGGCAAAGGAAGAACGCACAGTGGTTTGCAACATATCATCATAATCGCAATCTGCAAAAATGATATTTGGGTTTTTTCCTCCTAATTCTAATGATAGCTTTTTAAACATTGGAGCTGCAACTTTGGCAATATGTGCGCCTGTTTTTGTACCTCCTGTAAAACTAATCGCTTTTATATTTGGATGCTCAACAATTGCCTGACCAGTGGTAGTTCCTAATCCGTGAACAATATTTAAAACTCCTTTTGGCAAACCTGCTTCGTTACAAATTTCGCCTAAAAAATAGGCTGTTATTGGTGTAATTTCACTTGGTTTAGCAACAACGCAATTTCCTGATGCAATTGCAGGTGCAATTTTCCAAGTGAAGAGATACAAAGGCAAATTCCAAGGAGAAATACAACCTACAACCCCAAGTGGTTGACGTAAAGTAAAATTAACAGCATTTAAACCCACACTTTCGTGAGCTTCTGATGAAAACTGGGTAATTGCATTTGCAAAAAACTGAAAGTTGCTTGCTGCTCTTGGAATATCTACTGCTTTTGCTAAACTAATAGGCTTTCCATTGTCTTTGGATTCGGCAGCTGCTAAAACATCTATTTTTTCTATAATTAAATTGGCAATTTTTGATAGTATTTTACTTCTTTCATCTAAAGTAGTATTGCTCCAAGCTGGAAAAGCATCTGCTGCAGCTTGGTATGCTTTTTCTACATCTTCTTTTGAAGAATTTGGAATTTGTCCGTAGATTTCTCCTATTGATGGATTGTAGTTATCAATATATACTCCATGTATTGGATTTTCGAATTTTCCGTTAATATAGTTTTGGATTTTATTCATTTATAAATCTGTATTTAAAATTGATAAACAAATTTTAATTCCTTGTCTAATATTTCCAATTCTAATATTTTCATTTGGATTGTGTTGATTGTTATCCATATTAACCATTGGTACAATAATAGCAGGAATACTTAATTCATTAATTGCTGGGATAATAGGTACTGTGCCTCCCATAGTTCTAATGCTCACAGGTTTTTGTTGAAACGCACTAGTTAAAGCGTTTCTTAGTTTTTGTCCAAAAGGTGAATTTAACGGAGTTCTAAATGCATTTACACCTGAGTTTCCTTTAAAAGTAACAATTTTGGGGTTTTCTAACCTTTCTTTATCTGTTGGCTCTCTGTCTAAAACTAAAAAACCCTGTTCTCTTATATGTGTTTTTATTTTTTCTAATTGTTTTGCTCCATCAGTTTCTACCACTAAACGAACATCTATGTGCGCAGTTGCATATTCTGGAATAATGGTTTTTAAACCTTTTCCTTTCCATGAAGTTCCTATTTGCCTCACATTTAAAGTTGGATACTGTAATGCCTCTTGATAGTTCTTACCAACTGCTTCAGGCTTGAAAATAAACAGTGAGTTATTTATTTTTTCTGTGTTATCTGGAACAGAATTTAGAATATTAGCAACTTCTTTATCAATTGTAATTCCTTTATAATACTCTTTAATCAAAACTTTTCCTTCTTCAGATTTCATAGAAGATAATAACCTCGAAAGGCTAAATACAGGGTTCTGAACATAGTTGCCATAATGCCCACTGTGCTGAGGAAGTTTAGAACCATAGGTTGTAATACTACATCTTGCAATTCCTCTACACCCAAAAGTTAATGTTGGTTGATTCGAATTGTGTGCAGGACCATCCATTATAATCATATAATCTGATTGATATTGGTTCTTGTATTTTTTTAATGTTGATAAAAATCCTTTTGAACCATATTCTTCTTCTAAATCGAAAATAATTTTAATGTTGAATTTTGGAGTTTTGTTTTGTTTTTGCATCAATTCTAAGGCTGATAAAAACATTACAACTGGTGCTTTATCATCGGCAGCTGCTCTTGCAAAAATCCGCCAATCGTCATTAATTTTTTCTTGTAAACTCGACCATGCTATAGATTTCCATCCTCCATCTGTGTTTTTTTCTTTTAAAACCGGACGAAATGGGTCTTTTTGATTCCACATTTTCGTGTTTACAGCTTGTCCGTCTAAATGAAAGTAAAACAAAACTGTTTTAAATGAAGGGTTTACAATTCTTTCTGCAAATAAAACTGGTAAGGTAGAAGATTCAAGGTTTTTTAATTGAAAGCCTACTTTTCTGTATTTTTCTTTAACCCAACTTATGTTTTCATACATTTTCTTGATATTCGAAGGCAGGTTAGGTATGCTTACAAATGTTTTATGATTCATTATAACTTCATAAAGTTTCGAGTCTATTTTCGTATCCCAATTTTCTTGGGCATTCAAAAAACAGAACGAAAATAAAACTGTAAATAATACTATTATTTTTTTCATGATTGTTTCTTATAAGCAATTACTTTAATTTCTACTACCAAATCTGGATGTGGCAATTGATGTACTGCAACTGTGGTTCTTGTTGGGCCTGTTGCTGTATTAAAAAACTCTGCATAAGCTCTATTATAATCTGCAAAATCATTCATATTTACTAAGAAAGAAGAAACATCTACCACATCTTTTAAACTTGCACCAACTGTGTTTAAGTTTTGATTAATGTTTTGTAAAACTTCTTTGGTTTGTGTATATGCATCTAATTTTTTAGTTCCCATTTCATCAATAATAACCACTCCTGCAATGGTATTATCTGCTCTTCTTGAGCTGGTTCCTGAAACAAAAATAAAATCGCCCACTACTTTTACATGTGGATATGCGCCTCTTGGTGTTACTTTTTTTTCTGACATAATTATTTTGTTGCTAATTCTAATAATTTTAGAGTTGTATTATAATTTCTTGTGGTTGCTGTTACATTCAATTTTCTTTCAAATAAATTATTAGAAAGTTTGGTTTTCGCAAAGGTTGATGGACAATAGAGATAAATCAAATCATCAACTATTTTATATGCGTCATCTCCAACATTTTTTATTTCTATTTTTGTATTTGTGGGTATATTGTCTAAAAAAATAAATGCTACTATTTTCTCGTTTTCTATTGAAAAAGGATAATTCTCAATCGCTTTTTTCCATTCTAAAATTGTTTTAGCAATCACTGGAACAGTATATCCAAATCTATTTAAAATTTCTTGTTTTATTTTCTTACAAATTACTGATTTACTTTCCTCAGCATCTAAAATGATATTCCCACTTTGAATATAAGTTTGTACATTTTGAAAACCCAAATTGTATAATAAACTACGTAAATCTGCCATAGGTAATTTGTTTTCCCAGAGACATTTATGCCACGTAATAAAACAATGTATTTTCTCATTTATTTAAACTTTCTATTTCTTATTTAATAAATTAATGGTTTTTATAAATAAGGTTTAGCCCTGATTGAAGCATTTGTTTGAGCTCTTTTTTCTTTTCAGAAAAAAAGCGAGTGCGGAAAGCAGGATTAGCTTCAAAAAAAATTACAATCCAGCTATTTTATCTTCCCTTAAAATATCTTCTGTTTCTTCTTTTACTTTGTTCAAAACAATTTTTAGTTCTTTTTTGGTCATTTCTAATGATGTTGAAATGTCTTTATCAGCAATTAAATTCAACAACGCTTTGTCTTGGGCTCTACCTCTTTTCATTGCTTCATTATACCCTATTTCTTCATTAAAAGTGACTAATGAATATTTTGAAAAATACTGATTTGGAAAATGCTTTTCTAAATCCATTTCAAGTTGCCTTTTTTCTTTAAACAAAGGATTTGCAACGTGATCTCGCATTTCGTAAAAATTATCAATTGCCAAATCTGCAATGGCGTCAGTGTCTTTTTTTCTTGCTTTTTCATAAGCTTTAAAAACAGTTTCCCAATCAAAGATTTCTCGACTGCGCTCGAAATGACACAAAACCTCATCAAAAACTACTACATCTTCAAAAGAAGCATTCATTCCTTGTCCGTAAAAAGGAACAATGGCGTGAGCAGCATCTCCCATTAACAAGGTTTTCTTTTGATAAGACCAAGGACTGCATTTTACAGTTCCTAAAGCTCCAGTTGGATTGTTGGTAAACTCTTCTTTTATATTAGGAATCAATGCCAAAGCATCTGGAAATTCTTTCTCGAAAAACTCGGTTATTTTTTCTTCGGATGTTAAATTTTCGAAATTAAATTCGCCTTCATCATAACTCAAAAAGAGTGTTACTGTAAAACTTCCATCTATATTTGGTAAAGCAATTAGCATAAAATCGCCACGAGGCCAAATGTGTAAATGGTCTTTACTTATTTGATGATTTCCATTTTTATCTGCTGGAATTTCCAGCTCTTTATATCCGTGATTTAAATAATTTTGAGCATAACTAAATAAGAATTTACGTTCTGAAATATAACTTTTACGTAACGATGAACCTGCTCCATCTGTTCCGAAAATAACATCTGCTTTTACTTTAAATTTCTTACCAGTTTCATAACTTTTAAAATGAGCTACTTTGTTTTCTATGTCTACTTTTTTACATCCACTATTAAAATGAATGTTTACATTTTTGTGCTTTTCTGCCTCATCTAATAAAATGGCATTTAAATTGCCTCTTGAAATGGAATTGATATATTCTCCTGTTCTACCTGAATAGTTCGAAGCAAATGTATTTCCTACTCTGTCATGCATTAATCTTCCATACATGGGTATGCAGATTTCTCTGACTTTTTCTTCCACTCCACATAAACGCAAGGCTTTTAAACCTCTATCTGACAATGCTAAATTGATGCTTCTTCCAGCAGAAATATCTACTTTACGTAAATCGGGTCTGCTTTCATATACCTCTACTTTATAACCTCTTTGTGCTAAACGTAAAGCTAAAAGCGAACCACAAAGTCCAGCTCCAATGATTACTATTTTATCGTTTTTATTCATTTTTTATTATTTGAAAAGACCTCAAAGGTTTTAAAAACCTTTGAGGTCTAAACTAACGTTTTTAAGACTTTTACCATTCTAAACACATCCTCAAAAGAATTATACATTGGCACAGGAGCACAACGTATAACATCTGGCTCTCTCCAATCTGTAATCACATTGTTTTGGGTTAGTTTTTTGTGTAAATTTTTGTCGGCATTTTTTACTTGAATGGATAATTGGCAACCTCTTTCTTTTGGATTTTTTGGTGTGATGATTTTGATGTCATTAGAACCAATTTCGTTGATTAAAAACTCAAAATAACCCGTTAGTTTTTCTGATTTTTCTCTTAAAGCTTCCATACCAACCTCATCAAATAAATCTAAAGCCGCTTTAATAGCTGCCATAGATAATATTGGTGGATTAGACAGTTGCCAACCTTCTGCACCTTGCATAACATCAAAAGGTTGTCTCATATTAAAACGTGTTTCTTTATTATGATTCCACCAACCTGCAAAACGTGGTAAGTCTTTATTTTTTGAATGTTTTTCGTGCACAAATAATCCTGCCAAACTTCCTGGACCAGAATTGAGATATTTGTAGGTACACCAAGCAGCAAAATCTACACCAGATTCATGTAAATTAGGTTGAATATTTCCTGCTCCATGAGCCAAATCTATTCCAACTACACAATTTTTTGAATGCCCGATTTCTGCAATCCTTTTTAAATCTAAAAACTGACCTGTATAATAATTTACACCGCCAATTAGCAACAATGCAATTTCATCTCCTTGTTCTTCAACAATGACTTCTAAATCTTTTATATTCAGTAATTCTTCTCCTTTTCTTGGTTTCCACTCAATGACATCATCCTCAGAAAAACCATGAAATTTTAGTTGTGATTGTACTGCATATCTATCTGAAGGAAAAGCATCCGACTCAATAACTATTTTATATTTGGTTTTGGTTGGTCTGTAAAAACTTACCATTAACAAATGTAAATTTGTGGTGAGCGTATTCATTACCACAACTTCAATTGGTTTTGCACCTACTATTTTTGCCATTTTATCGGTTAAATACTCGTGGTAATTTACCCAAGGATTTTTTGCTTCAAAATGACCTTCTACACCAAAATTTGCCCAATCTTCTAATTCTTGATGGATATACTCTTTAGTTGATTTTGGTTGTAAACCCAGAGAATTCCCTGTAAAATATAACCAGTCTTTTCCATTTTTATCTTTTGGAATAAGAAATCGATTTCGTAAATGAGAAAGTTTATCTGCTGCGTCTAACTGTTTGGCGAATGTTAACGAATTTTGATATTGCATTAATTTGAAAAAAATGATTTTCTCAAAGATAAAACAATTGATTTTTAGAATGAATTATTTGACATCAAAAATTCCTATCTTTATTTTTTTAAAACTTAAAAAACGATTTATGAAATTGTTGAAATGCATGTTACTTTTATGCTTTGCAACTTTCTATTCTTGTGATAACCACTCTACAATAGAATTACGCTTAAAGGGTATTAATAAAAGTATAAAAGAAGAATTTGCTCCTGATAAAAGAGTTGCTATTTACGATGTTAAAATTGATAATTCTAATAATAAAATTCTACTTTCTGGAGAAACAAATTTAGAGTTTGCTTATCAAAAATTATTAGATAGTTTAAAAAGTATTGATATAGATTTTACTACAAAAGTAAGAGTTTTACCAGATTCTGCTATTGGTGATTTAAAGTATGCTGTAGCCAGAAATTCTGTAATTAACATTCGTTCTAAGCCAAAACATTCTGCTGAATTAGGGACACAAGGTTTGTTGGGAATGCCACTAAAAGTATTGGATAAAAAAGGAGATTTCTACAGAATTCAAACTCCAGATAAGTATATTTCTTGGGTAGATAAAGGTGGAATTATTAGAATGAATAAAACTGATTTTGACAAATGGAATAATCGTAAAAAAATAATTTACACTAAAAATTTTGGTTATGTATATGCAGACATAAGTGAAAACGCTGAGATTGTTTCTGATATTACCTTAGGTGGAGTTTTAAGTTTTAAAGGATTAGATTTTAATTTTTTTGAAGTTGAATATCCAGACAAAAGAAAAGGATTTGTAAAAAGAGAAGAAGCTGTTTATTACGACACTTGGATTTATAATTTAGAAGTAACTCAAGACAACATCGAAAGAATTGCAAAATCTATGGATGGTTTTCCTTATTTATGGGGAGGAACTTCTAGTAAAGGAATGGATTGTAGTGGTTTTACCAAAATGGTGTATTTTATGAACGGTTTTATCATCCCAAGAGATGCATCTCAACAAATACATGCTGGAAAAATAGTGGATAAAAATCTCGATTTTTCTGATTTACAAAAAGGAGATTTACTATTCTTTGGATCAAAAGCAACTAAAAACAAGAAACAAAGAGTGGTTCATGTAGGTATTTGGTTAGGAAATGACAAAATGGAATTTATTCATGCTTCTGGAAATGTGCATATTTCTTCTATGGATGCTACTCAACCCCATTATGATGAATTTAACAAAAAACGATATTTAGGTAGTAGGCGTTATTTAGGTGTAAAAGATAAAATGATTGTTGATTTGAAAAAAAATCAATAAGTATTATCGAAAAAAAATCAAGTTTTTTTTAATGTTTATATTCTTAAAATTAATACAAAACTCTAAACTTAATAGTACCTTCTACTTTTCTTAGTTTTTCAATAACTTCTTTGTTGTATTCTTTGTCTAAATCTGTAATTACGTATCCTACTTTTGGGTCTGTTGATAAATATTGACCTGTAATATTCAAATCGTATTTTGCTAAAATTTTATTGATTTTTGCCATTACACCTGGTACATTTTTATGGATATGTAAAAAACGATGTGCATTGGTTTGTCTTGGCAAACGAATGTTTGGAAAATTTACTGCATCTACTGTATTTCCAGAATTAATATACGCCATAATTTTACTTGGTACAAAATCTGCAATATCTCTTTGCGCTTCTTCTGTACTTCCACCAACATGTGGTGTTAAAATTACGTTTGGTAATCCTTTTAATTCTGTATAAAATTCTCCGTTTTTTCTTGGTTCAGAAGGATATACATCAACTGCGGCTCCAGCTATTTTACCACTTCTTAAAGCATGTGTTAACGCATTAATATCTACTACAAAACCACGAGAAAGGTTTACTAAGTAAGCCCCATCTTTCATCTGAGTAATTTCTTTTTCTCCAAAGAAATTTTTATTGGCAGCATTGTCATCAACGTGTAAAGTTACTACATCAGAAATTTTTAACAATTCTTCTAATGTACTCATCTTTGTAGCATTTCCTAAGGCTAATTTATCTTCAACATCATAATAACAAACATCCATACCTAATGCCTCTGCTAATACTGATAATTGCTTACCAATATTACCATAACCTACAATACCTAATTTTTTACCGCGAACTTCTCTTGACCCTTCAGCAGTTTTATTCCACTGACCATTGTGAATTTCTGTACTTCTTTGAAACACAGAACGCATTAACATGATAATTTCTCCAATTGCTAATTCTACCACAGAACGCGTATTACTGTAAGGCGCATTAAAAACTACAATACCTTTTTCTTTACAGGCTTCTAAATCTATTTGTTTTGTACCAATACAAAACGCACTTACTACCATAAGTTTTTCTGCTGCTTCTACAACTTTTTGCGTAACATTTGTTTTAGAACGAATACCTAAAACGTGTACGTCTTTAATTTTTTCTATCAATTCATCTTCAGACAAACTTTTAGACACTGTTTCTACCGAAAATCCATCTGTAGATAATTTTGCAAAAGCATCTGGATGTACATTTTCTAATAATAAAATCTTAATTCTATTCTTTGGGTAACTTATATTTCTTGGCAACTTGTTAACGTATAAAAATTCATCTAAATTTGGGGCTATATGGTCTGCGTTTTCTGTTGTTTTATCACGAGATACATTTTCTGTATAAGCAAAAAATTTATCGGCTACACCAGCTTTACGAGTTACATAATCGCTATAACCATCACCAATCACTTGTATTTCTCCTTCAAGGTTCATGTCTTTTAAACACTTAATTTTTCCATTGTGTTGAGAAAGCGGATTGCTGCTATCAAAGCTAACAATTTTTCCAGTTTCATCATACTCAAAAGTATTCGCATAAACTCTTTCTGAAGGAATATTGTATGCAGCTACAATAGGATCTATAAATTCTTTAAACCCGCAAGAAATTACATAAATATCGTTTGCAAATTCTTCGAAAAATTCTTTATTACTTTCTATAGATTTAGATACTTGCTTTTTTAAAGCTATAACTAAAGCCTCTAAATCAGTTTTATTTGCTTCTAATAATCGAATTCTTCTTTCTAAAGATTCTGTAAAAGAAATTTCGCCATCGATACCTAAATTTGTGATATCTATTATTTCTTGAATAATTTCATCTTTTTTAGGATTTTTCTCTAATGTAATTTCTGCTAATACATCTAACGCTTCAACGCGCGTTAGCGTGCTGTCAAAATCGAAAATATAATTTCTTTTTGTGGTAATCATTACTTTAAAATCTTGGTTGATTTAAGTGTGTAAATCTACAAATATAGTAGGGATTTATAAAGTAAACTCGCAGTTTTGTGATATCCGTTTTATTTACTACTGTTAATAAAAAATAGCGTAAAAAAAGTTATTTTTAACCTTAAAAATTATCAAAATCCTAAAAGAAGCAACCACCAAACAATTGGTAACAGCTCTACCCAAAAAGAGCTGTAGTATTTAGATTGGTCTATTTTTGCTCGCATCAGAAAAATAATAACAAGAAAAAAGAAAATCATAAAAGGAGTTTTTACTTCATTTGATGTTGAAGAAAGATATTCTAAAACCAATGAAAAAACCATTAGTATTAATCCTAATTTTTTAGTTTTTTCAATCCCTATTCTCTTGGGAATTGTTTGCAAGGAAATGGCATCATATTTTACATCCCTTATATCAAAAGGCAAAATTAAAACCACTACAATAAAAAAACGTTGCAGCATTAACAAAACAATGTTATAAGAAATGTCCTTGCTGGCATCAATTAAAGGAATCAAAACTGTAAAACCTGCCCACACTAAAGCAACTACAATAATTTTTAAATAACTAATTTGTCTTAAATTTTTTTCAAAACCACTTAAAAAAGGAACTGCATACAATATGGTTAATAAACAAAAAGGCATTACATAACATAGAGTTGTTAAAGAAATTTGATAGGCATAATAACAAAGCGCTAAAAAACAAAAAAGAGAGAATATTTGAATAACTTTTAAATCGTTTGTTAAACTTCTATGATGCAATTTGGCAACGCCTGCATACTTAACAAAATTATAACCTGTAATTGTGCCAAAAAAAACAAAATAATTTAGGTTTTCGTTGTATGGTAAATCAAAATAAATTTCAGTAATTCTAATAAATGCATATACAGATAATGCTACAAGAATGCTTGCATTAATACAAAAATTAAAAATCAGCCTTACAATCTTCATATTACAAAAATAGGCTTTCTGTTCATAACATTCTTTTTTAGTTAATAATTAACATTGATTTACCCAAAAAGTAATAGTACTTATTTTATTAATTCCTTATTTTTGTTGCGCTAAATTTTAATTGTTTTAAAAACCAACTAAATCGATTGAAATAAGCCCTAACTAAACTTTATTTAATGAATACAAATTCGTTTCAACTTAGACATATTGGTCCTAATAAAGAGGAGCAAGAAAAAATGTTAGCTGCAATTAAGGCTGATAGTTTAGAGCAATTAATTACAGAAACTGTACCCGATAATATTCGTTTAAAAGACGATTTAGATTTAGCTCCTGCAATGAGCGAATATGAATACTTGGCTCACATTAAAGAACTTTCTGAGAAAAATAAAGTTTTTAAAAGCTACATTGGCTTAGGATATCATGAAGCCATTGTTCCCAGTGTAATACAACGTAACATTTTAGAAAACTCAGGTTGGTATACTGCCTACACACCATACCAAGCAGAAATTGCACAAGGTCGTTTAGAAGCCTTATTAAATTACCAAACTATGGTTTGTGATTTAACAGGAATGGAGTTGGCAAATGCCTCTTTATTAGACGAATCTACTGCTGCTGCAGAAGCAATGGCGTTGTTGTTTGATGTAAGAGAAAGAACACAAAAAAAAGCAGGAGTAAACAAGTTTTTTGTGTCTTCAGCAATTTTACCGCAAACTTTATCAGTTTTACAGACTCGTTCTACTCCTATTGGAATTGAATTGGTTGTAGGTAATCATCAAGAATTTAATTTTTCTGATGATTTTTTTGGTGCTATTTTACAATACCCAGGAAAACACGGTCAAGTTTATGATTACACAGAATTTGTTGCTAAAGCCAACAAAAACAATATAAAAGTAGCCGTTGCTGCGGATATTTTATCATTAGTAAAACTAAAAGCTCCAGCAGAATTTGGTGTTGATGTTGTTGTTGGAACCACCCAACGTTTTGGAATTCCTTTAGGTTATGGAGGACCACATGCAGGTTATTTTGCTACCAAAGAAAAATACAAAAGAAGCATTCCAGGTCGTATTATTGGAGTTACCAAAGACAAAAACGGCAAGCGTGCTTTACGTATGGCATTACAAACGCGTGAGCAACACATTAAACGCGAAAAAGCAACCTCAAACATCTGTACGGCACAAGTTTTATTGGCTGTTATGGCTGGTATGTATGCTGTTTATCATGGTAAAGATGGCTTAAAATATATTGCTGATGGTATTCATAAATACACAAAAACCTTAGCTATTATTTTAAAAGATTTAGGTTTTAAGCAACTGAATTCTTCTTACTTTGATACTATTTTGGTTGAAGTTGATGCCAAAACATTACAACCTGTTGCAGAAGCAAATCATATTAACTTTAATTATGTTGATGATCATCATGTTTCTATTTCTATTAACGAAACTGTTGGATTAAAAGAGTTAAAAGCAATTGTAAATTGTTTTGAAGAAGCTTTTAATCTTAAAAGTGGAGCATTACCTCTTCCTATTAAAGTTATCCCAGAAAACCTGCAAAGAAATACACCGTTTTTAGAAAACGAAATTTTTAACACGTATCAATCCGAAACCGAAATGATGCGTTATATCAAAAAATTAGAACGTAAAGATTTGGCATTAAATCATTCAATGATTTCTTTAGGGTCTTGTACCATGAAATTAAATGCAGCTTCTGAAATGTTGCCTTTAAGCAATCCACAATGGGGTAATATTCATCCCTTTGTTCCTTTAGATCAAGCAAAAGGATACCAAGAAGTTTTAGAAAGATTAGAACATCAATTAAACGTTATTACTGGTTTTGCAGGCACTTCTTTACAACCCAATTCTGGTGCTCAAGGTGAGTTTGCTGGGTTAATGACTATTAGAGCTTATCATCAATCAAGAAATGATGAGCATAGAAATATTTGTTTGATTCCTGCTTCTGCTCACGGAACAAATCCTGCTTCTGCGGTTATGGCTGGAATGAAAGTTGTAGTAACCAAAACTGCTGAAAACGGTAATATAGATGTAGAAGATTTACGTGCAAAAGCAGAATTACATAAAGACAATTTAGCTGCATTAATGGTAACATATCCTTCTACGCATGGAGTTTACGAAAAAGAGATCAAAGAAATAACACAAATTATTCATGATAATGGCGGACAAGTTTATATGGATGGTGCAAATATGAATGCACAGGTTGGTTTGACAAATCCTGCCACTATTGGTGCTGATGTTTGCCACTTAAACCTACACAAAACATTTGCCATTCCTCATGGTGGTGGTGGCCCAGGAGTTGGCCCTATTTGTGTGGCTCCTCAATTAGTTCCTTTTTTACCAACGAATCCTGTAATTGCTACAGGTGGAGAAAAAGCTATTACTGCAATTTCAGCTGCGCCTTGGGGTTCTGCTTTGGCATGTTTAATTTCTTACGGATACATTACTATGTTAGGTGCTGATGGCTTAACTGCTTCTACAAAAAATGCCATTTTAAACGCTAACTATATAAAAGAACGTTTACATGGTTATTATGAAACTTTATATTCTGGTGAATTGAATAGAGCTGCACATGAAATGATTATTGACTGTCGTGATTTTAAACAAAACGGAATTGAAGTTGTAGACATTGCAAAACGTTTGATGGATTATGGTTTTCACGCACCTACAGTTTCTTTTCCTGTTGGAGGAACTATGATGATAGAACCTACAGAATCTGAAAGTTTAGCTGAATTAGATCGTTTTTGTGATGCAATGATTTCTATTCGTGAAGAAATTAAAAATGCAACTAAAGAAGATGCTAGCAATCCTTTAAAAAACGCGCCACATACGCAAGAAATGTTAACAGCAGATGAATGGGATTTACCTTACACCAGAAAACAAGCTGCTTTTCCTTTAGCATATATTGCAGAAAATAAATTTTGGCCTTCTGTAAGAAGAGTTGATGATGCTTTTGGAGACAGAAACTTAATTTGTTCTTGTAACCCAATTGAAAATTATATGTAAACGTATAGCGTTTTTTAATATTTTAAACCGTTTCTTTTGAAACGGTTTTTTTGTTTAAAATAAATACAATTCTTCTTTTTTATAATTGATTTTTTTAATGTTTATTTGCCAAAAATTTAAAAAAAATTATGATGAAGAAATTATTTTTTATAACTATTTTATTTTCAGCTACTTTTACTTTTACGCAACAAAACAATACTTGGGTATTTAGTGGTGAACTTGGTTTGAGATACGATAAATTACATTATACACAAAACAATTTACCTGATAACAATACAAAACAATTACAAATTTTAGGAAGAGTGGGGTATATTTTTACCAATTCAAATTTTGAAATTGGCCTTGGTATAGGTTTTGGAAGCAGCGAAAGCACCTCTATATTTTCTAATACAAAAGACAAGTACAAGAATATAAGTTTTAGACCTTATGCTAAACAATATTTTACAATTAACGATAAATTTGCTTTTCATTTAATTGGAGAATTGGGCTTTAGTAAAGTCTATTTAGACAATACTAATGGAAATGATGAAATTGATATCCAAGAGCTTGGAATTGTCTTTAGACCCGGTTTTGTTTATTTTGTAACCAAACATTTTGCATTGACCGCAAACTTAGGCTCACTTGGATACATTAGTACTACATCTAAATACAAATTTTTAGATGACAGAAAAAATGAATCTTTTGGTTTTAATTTTAATGGTTCTAACATATTGTTTGGTGTTGCTTATTACCTATAAACAAATACAATAAATAGTAAAAACCAGATATTAATCGTTAGCAAAAACTAATAATAAACCTCTTCTAAACTAACAATTTTATCTTCTTTTGTGCGTCTAAATATTTGGTTTGGCTTTATCTCTGAGATTGAGTTTTCTCCCATAGCTGCAGTCATTTCTTTAACAGCTTGTATGGTTTTTTTATGATAATTTTTTACACGTACATTTTTCTTTTCTACAACCAAAGCTTTTACCAAATCTTCATCTTGAGTAGCCACTCCAACAGGGCAAGTATCTAAATTACATTCTCTGGCTTGTATGCATCCTAAACTTAACATAAAACTACGTGCCATACCTACTGCATCTGCTCCTAAAGCTAAATATTTTACAATATCAAAAGCATCAATGGCTTTACCAGAAGCTATTATTTTTATTTGGTTCTTTAATTTGTATTGCATTAAAAGTTTGTTTACAAATACCAATCCTTCAATTAAAGGTGTTCCAATATAATTAGTAAATTCCATTGGAGCTGCACCTGTACCACCTTCTCCTCCATCTACAGAAATAAAATCAGGATAATTTTTAGCTTTTGCAAAAGCAGCTATCATTTGTTCAATTTCGTGATTATTTCCTACACATAACTTTATTCCTACAGGTTTTCCTTCGGATAAATCTCTTATTTTTTGAATAAAAGCAATCATTTCTTCAAAATTAGAAAATGCAGAATGGCTTGGTGGCGAATCTACTTGAGTCCCTACTTCTACTTTTCTAATAGCAGCAATTTCAGGTGTGTTTTTCTTTGCTGGTAAAATTCCTCCATGACCAGGTTTTGCCCCTTGTGAAAATTTTATTTCAATCATTTTTACTTCTGGTCGAATTGCGTTTTCTTTAAAAACTACATCATCAAAAGTCCGTTTTCCGTTTACAGATTTTCCTGCTCCAAAATATCCTGTACCTACTTGGAAAATTAAATCGCCTCCTTGCAGATGATAAGGTGATATTCCTCCTTCGCCTGTATTATGTGCAAAATTATCCATTTTTGCGCCCTGATTTAATGCCATAATTGCATTTTTACTTAAAGAACCAAAAGACATTGCAGAAATATTTATAATAGAGCTTTCATATTTTTGAATACATTTGTCTGAGCCAAAAACAACTCTTTCTCCTTTTATTTTGTGATGATCTTTTGGAAATAAGGAATGTTTTACAAACTCATATCCTTTGGCATATACATTATGCTGTGTCCCAAAAGGTACTGTATCTTTTTCTAATTTTGCGCGCTGATACACCACACTTCTTTTTTCTCTGTTAATAGGTGTTCCGTTTAAATTATCTTCTATAAAATACTGTTGAATTTTATCTCTTTCTTCTTCAAAAAACCATCGTAAACGAGCTACTAATGGAAATGCTCTTAACAAAGAGTGTGAAGATTGAAAGCTATCGTAAAATGCAATTATTGTTAGTGTTGCAGAAATTGATAACAAAATTATGGTGCCAATTTGCGGAATAAAATATACAAATGCTCCGCATAAAACTGTACTGGCAATTAAAACTGAAAGTATGGTGTTTCTCATTATGTGCTAAACTTTTAAAAGAATTTAAAAATACACTTTTAGCTGGATATTAAACATTAAAGCTTATAAATATGTTGCGTTAAGGATTGAAATGGAAATCCTTTTTATGCTGAATTTGATTGTACATCTCTTAAACTAAATTCACTTCCTATTAAAAAAAACAAAAGAGTTAAAATAATTTTTTGCATAAAAAGATTGTAATGGAAAGCCTGACCTGAAAGGTAACGCCATAAAAAAACTCCAACAAATACATGTTGGAGTTTTAAATATGTTGAAAATTTTAAAGAATTACTTCTTGAATTTTGCGTATTTGTTTTTAAACTTGTCAATACGTCCAGCTGTATCAACCAATTTAGATTTACCAGTGTAAAATGGATGAGATGTTCTTGAAATCTCTAATTTTACTAAAGGATACTCAACACCATCAACTTCTAAAGTTTCTTTAGTGTCTGCTGTAGAACGAGTTATAAATACATCTCCATTAGACATATCTTTAAAAGCCATCATTCTATAATTTTCTGGATGAATTCCTTTTTTCATTTTATAATATTTTAATACTTTAATGTTATGTTTGCACTGAGTAAAGTTGGTAAGGTTTTACTCAAATCTCTAAATAGTTGTTTTTTACTATTTTGAGGATGCAAATTTAACGATAATTTTTAATTTACAAATAAATAATTTGTTTTTATTTGAACTATGAAAAACAAAATGCCAAAAATGAAACATTTATCCTTTGTATTAGCTATTTTTCTTTGTTTTATATTACTAATTTCCTGTGTAGATGCCTATAAATTTAGCTTAGAACACAAGAAAAAAGTGGTTTTTAATGAAAATATTACCATTACATTACAAGAAAAAGATAACAAGCCCGTAAAAAATATTCAGTTTTTTGTGAATGGAAAAGAAGTTTCTGCTAATGGCAATACTCTTACTCTAAATTCTACTGATTTTGGTGTAGGTAGGCATGTTGTTTCTGCGTTGGTGTTTTTTAATGATAAAAGTAAAAAAGTAAACAACTCTTTCGAAGTTTTAGCAAATAAAGCTCCTGTTGTTTATGATTACAATATTGTTAACGAATACCCTCATGATACCAAAGCCTACACTCAAGGTTTAGAATATTACAATGGTTTTTTATATGAAACCACTGGACGCAGAGGTCAATCTTCTTTAAGAAAAGTAGAATTAAAAACAGGTAAAGTTTTACAAAAAGTTGATTTAAACAGCAAATATTTTGGAGAAGGCATGACAATTTTTAATAACAAAATCTATTGGTTGACTTGGCAAGCTAAAAAAGGGTTTGTGTACAACTTAGATACTTTTAAACAAGAAAAAGAGTTTTCTTACGGTAAAAGTACTGAAGGTTGGGGATTAACTCACAACGAAAAAGAATTGATAAAGTCTGATGGTACTCATAAAATTTGGTTTTTAGACCCTAAAACTTTAAATGAAAAAAAGTCGATTCAAGTCTATACCAATAAATATGCTTTAAAAGATTTAAACGAATTAGAATTAATTGATGGCAAAATTTACTCGAACAAATATCAACAAAATGCTATTGTAATTATAGACCCAGAAACAGGAATCGTAGAAGGAGTTGCCAATTTAAACTCTTTGAAAAAAGAAATGGAAAAAACTCAAAAACTAAAACCACAAGATGAAGTTTTAAATGGAATAGCCTACGATGCCGAAAACAAAAGGCTTTTTGTTACTGGTAAAAACTGGGGGAAATTATTTGAAATTGAATTGGTAAAAAAACAATAATCTACTTAATAAAAAGTTCTATTTTTATACAAAATTGATTTTATGAGATATTTTTTTACTTTTCTTGTCTGTATATTTCTAATTACAATTAGCTCTTGTAGAAAAGATTTTACAACTGTACCCAGTTTTGGTCAATTAAAATTCTCTAAAGACACTGTTTTTTTAGACACTGTTTTTACCAACATTGGTTCTGCAACATACAACCTAAAAGTATACAATAGAAGTAATCAAAATATTACTATTCCAAAAATCACTTTAGAAAATGGATCTTCATCCAATTATCGCCTAAATGTAGATGGTATTCCTGGTAAAGAATTTATGGATATAGATATTCTTGCTAAAGACAGTATTTTTGTATTTGTAGAAACTACAATAGATGTTACTAAAGTTACCAATCCTTTATACACAGATCGTATTTTATTTGGTAATGGAATCGCTCAGCAAGATGTAGACTTAGTAACATTAGTAGAAGATGCAAACTTTATTTTTCCTGGTAAAGATGCAATTACTATGAAAATTGATAGTTTAACTTTAGACGGACAACCAACCACTTTAAAAGGGCGTTTTTTAAAAGACTCAGAATTAACTTTCAGTAAAAGCAAACCTACAGTAATTTATGGTTTTGCAGCAGTACCTGCTAATAAAACATTAACTGTAGAAGCTGGAGCAAGAGTGCATTTTCATGATAATTCTGGTTTAATTGTCGATAATAAAGCAACATTAAAAGCAAATGGAACTTTAGCTGAAAAAATAACTTTCGAAGGAGATCGTTTGGAAAATACTTTTGACAATGTACCAGGGCAATGGGGAACTATTTGGATGAGAGCAGGAAGCAAAGACAATGAAATTAAACACAGTTTAATAAAAAATGCTGTTGTTGGAATTTTAGTTGATAGCATAGGAGACCCAACAAGCCCAACTTTAAAATTAGAAAACACCCAAATTTACAACCATTCGAGTTATGGTGTATTAGCAAGACAAGCCAATATACAGGGGTATAATTTAGTTATTGGAAATGCGGGGCAAGCTTCTTTAGCAGCAACCATTGGAGGCACTTACAATTTTACACATTGTACTTTTGCAAATTATTGGAATAATAGTTTACGCCAACTACCTGCTGTATTAATAAATAACTTTTTTGTTTATCAAAATGATGCAGGGCAAGAAATTACAGAAACACGAAATCTTAATGCTGCTAATTTTACCAACTGTATTTTTGACGGAAACAACAATGTTGAGTTTGTTTTAGATAAAGTTGAGGGTAGCTTGTTTAATTACAGCGTAAATAATTCTATGATTAAATTTAATGACACAAACGAATCTTTTAAAGATGTAGATGAATTAAATTTCACCAATCCTTTTTATCAGAATATCATTTTAAATGGAAACTCAAACTTTAGAGATTCGCAAAAAAATGATTTTATTATTGGCCAAGATTCTGATGCTATAAACAAAGCAAGTTCTACTCCATTTCGTTCTGATATTTTAGGAGTAGATAGAACTACTGCACCAGACATTGGTGCTTATCAACACATTATTTTTAATTAGACCCTATCCTTTTTGAAGGTTCCAAAGGTTAAATTTACTTTTAAATTGTAGTATTAATTCTTCCTCAATAACAGATCTTAAAGATTCTTTTTCTGTTAGTAAAAAAGATAATTTAACTTTATTCCCTTTTTTTATTTCTTTTTTTATGTTTTCTAATTTTGATGAGGTTTTTTTATTTTTAGTAACAAAGTGATTTCTCATTCTTTGTTTAAATCCTTTACCTTTTGATTTTCCAATATACTTAAGGCTTTGGTTAACGTAAATAAAAT